>NZ_JAIZRT010000004.1:0-832483 GCF_020420065.1 Burkholderia sp. AU31624 | reverse complement strand
GGCCGCGCTGGCCAGGCACCGGCCCGAACGGCAAACAGTGGGCATTGAGCGGGGATATCAATGTCTGCGGATGCAACCCACCGCCGATCTTCTACGCTGAGCGCGGCATGCGGATGACTTTTACTGCGGGCGAAATTGCGACGCTGAATGGGCGCAAACCTGGTGCAGCCCATCTGCCGTTTGCCTCGTCGGATGCCGTACATGACGAGCAATTTACCTTGCTCGATGATGCACACCGCCCGCTCGCCAACGTTCGCTATCGAATCGTCACCGACACCGGGCAGATCTTCGCAGGCACCACGGACGCGGCCGGGCAAACAGAGCGAATTGCCACCGATGCCGCAGCATCTTTGAAAATCCATACGAAGAGGCATTGACGCAATGAGCGGTTTTTCGGGAAATAAATACGACTTCGAAGTTCAGGAAAACGAAGAATGGGTCCTCGTCCATTCGGGGGCCGTCACCAATACCAATCCGGGGTCGATGGTCTATGTGTCCATCAACACGACACCCATATGCGCGAACATGACCAACAAGGCGTTCAGGGAATTAGTCATGAAGGCCCGCGATGCGGCGATTTCGTTGATACAACAGCGTATCGCGGGTGTGACTACGTGGAACGTAGCGGAACAGGCGCGTGCCCGCCTCTACTTCGGCCGTGCCGACGACGACATCCGAACAGCCCTGGCGATCGGGCTTCCGAAGCTGCTCAACGCGATGCAAGAGCTTGTTCCGGAGAGAATTGTTCGATGGGATGACGCGATGAACAAGCAACTCACCTGCGGTGTGATACCCGACAATGGCAGCAACACGGCTGGAGTATGCAAGCCAGACTCCGAAAAACGAATTATTGCTATCTATTCGAAGTTCTGTACGATTTCAAACGGCGACTTGTGGACGGCGGCGAAGGTCAAGACACTCATTCACGAATGCACGCACTATATCGACACTTTCGATTCGGATGACATTGCGTATTCCGATACGGAATCCGGATTGAGAATTTTTGCAATGAGCAATCCCGATGGCGCGATCCGAAACGCGGATAGCATTACGGGATACATTGCTACCTTCGACAGGACGGTCATGAAATGAAGACTCACATCCAAGATGCCATCCGGAGCGCATCAGCGATGCTGGCATTATTCGCATACCTTGGCATCACGCCTGCACACGCATGCACCATAGGCGAGTCGGTTCGAATCTCGTTGCCGCTAAACGGCATTGCCGTTTCCAATGCCGACAGGCTAAGAATCGCCGACGCAGTAATCGAGGCAAAAAATTGGCCAGGCGTCGAAATTCAAGCCGTCATAATATCCGGCGCTTATACGAAAGAACGGAGCGGTGAACGGCTTAAAGATGAGCGCGCCATGGGAATTGGCACATATCTAAAACAACTGGGAATCAAGAGTGAAAACATCGTCGTCGAAAAAAAGACATTCACCGATGAGATGGTGCGAAAGAGCGACGGAACGCTAGACTTGTATCAGATTGATATCGAACTGGTTCCCCTGTGTCGGGGCGGATGTCAAAAGCTTTGTGACGACCCTCGTGTAACGCCCCGAAGCCGGGCGATCCAGTGAGGCCAATGACGCCCGCAAAGAGCGGGCGTCATTGACTCGCGGGCGATGGTTCGCGAACGCGTTCCGCACAGCGTTCGCCGATCATTACCCTCTTCTGTCCTTATGCCGTCGCGCCGCTACCTTCGACCCGCGCCTGCCGCTGGTACAGCACCATCGACAGCGCGACGCCCGCGGCAGCCGCCACCGCCGCGAACAGGAACACCTGCGGATAGCCGAACGCGCCCGCGACATAGCCGGCGAGCGGGCCCGTGATGCCGAGCGACAGGTCGAGGAACACCGAGTACGCGGACAGCGCCGCGCCGCGGCTCGCGGGCGGCACGAGCGCGACGGCCTCGACGCCGAGCGCCGGGAAGATCAGCGCGAAGCCGAAGCCGGTCAGCGCGGCGCCGACGAGGGCGATGTGCGGCACCGGCGCGAGCCACAGCAGCAGCAGGCCCGAACATTCGAATGCGAACGACACGATCGCGACGCGGAAGCCGCCGTACGTCTTGATCGTGTTCGCGAACAGCAGGCGCGCGCCGATGAACAGCGTGCCGAACACGGTCAGCGACAGGGCGGCGTTCGGCCAGTGGCGCGCCGCGTAGTACAGCGTGACGAAGGTCGCGATCGAGCCAAAGCCGGCCGAGCCGAGCGCGAGGCCGAGGCCGTGCGGCAGTACGCGCGTAAACACGCTCGCATACGACATCCGTTCGCCGTGCACGAGCGGCACCGAAGCGATCAGGCGCGCGAGGTAGAAGCCGATTGCGGCCAGCGCGATCACGAGCACGCCGATCAGCGCCGGATTCAGCGTATTCGCGATCGCGACGCCGACCGGCGCGCCGAGCGCGAGCGCACCGTAGGTCGCGATGCCGTTCCACGAGATCACCTTCGCGTTGTGCGTGACGCCGACCCGGCCGATGCCCCACAGGATCGCGCCGGTGCCGCACAGGCTTTCGCCGATGCCGAGTACGAGCCGGCTCGCGACCAGTAGCACGAGGCTCGCGACCGGCCAGTGCGCGAGCAGCAGCGCGACGAGCAGCAGCACCCCCGACACGCCGCAACCGACCAGCCCGCGCAACACCGTCTGCTTCGGGCCGAGCGTATCGGCCAGGCGCCCGGCGAGCGGCCGCGACGCGAGCGTCGCGAAATACTGGACGCTGATCGCGCCGCCCGCGACGATCGCGGAAAAGCCGAGGTCGTCATGGACGAAGCCCGGCAGCACCGCGAGCGGCAGCCCGATAGTCAGGTAGCAGATGAACGTGAAGCAGACGACGGACACGATTTGCAGCGTGACCGCGAACCCGCTGCGCGGCGGTGTGGCGGAATCGGTTGACATGGGGTCGGAACGAATGAACGAAACGGGCAGAGGACGGCGAAAAAGGGAATCGGGATTTTCCCATGGAACCGGTTTTCACGCAGGTACCATTTAGTTAATCGCGACCTGTTTTCCAGGATCCCGGGCGGTTGCGGGGAAGCAGGGAAGGGGCTGGGAGCGCCGTGTGGAAAGGCCGTCGGGCCGGCCCGGCGCTCATATCGCGGCAGTTATATGGGCCCCATGCGTGATGGGCTATGGGTTGCGAAATTTGATGGTGATAGCGTGCAAACTGTCAGAAAAACGTCGGTCGAGCGCACAGCGCGGGCCGCCTTGCCCCCCATTTGAAGAACCATCGAGACATGAGTGAGCCGATCCGCTTCTACCATCGTCACGCGATCCGCGAAGTCAGCGGCGCGGAAGTGACCCGCACCGTGCTGCAATACCTGCGCGAGGACGCGCATTGCACCGGCACCAAGGAAGGCTGCGCGGAAGGCGACTGCGGCGCGTGCACGGTCGTCGTCGGCGAGCTGACCGACGCCGGCGCGGTCGAGTTCAAGGCCGTCAACGCATGCATCCAGTTCCTGCCGACGCTGGACGGCAAGGCGCTGCTGACGGTCGAGGACCTGCGTCAGCCGGACGGTGCGCTGCATCCGGTGCAGCAGGCGATGGTCGACTGCCACGGTTCGCAATGCGGGTTCTGCACGCCCGGCTTCGTGATGTCGATGTGGGCGCTGTACGAGAAGCACGGCCACGAGGGCTGCGGCCGTGCCGGCACGTGCGCGAAGGCGAAGGACGTGCCGACGCGCACCGAGATCGCCGATGCGCTGACAGGCAACCTGTGCCGCTGCACCGGCTATCGTCCGATCGTCGATGCGGCCGTGCAGATGTTCGACGCGCCGGCACCGTCTGCGCCGATCGACACGGCCGCGCTGGCCCGCACGCTCGCGTCGCTCAAGCGCGACGAGACGTTCGACTACACGACGATCAACGGCGCGCGCTTCGCGGCGCCGCGCACGCTCGACGCGCTGGCCGCGCTGAAGGCCGAGCGGCCCGACGCACGCATCCTGGCAGGCAGCACCGACATCGGCCTGTGGGTCACCAAGCAGATGCGCCGGCTCGACGACCTGATCTATGTCGGCCAGATCGCCGAACTGCAGAACATCGTGCACGGCGACGACTGGATCGAAATCGGTGCGGGCGTGACGGTCGAGAAAGGGTATGCGGCGCTGGCTGGCCAGTATCCGGAACTGACCGAGATGTGGAAGCGCTTCGCGTCGCTGCCGATCCGCAACGCGGGCACGATCGGCGGCAACGTCGCGAACGGCTCGCCGATCGGCGATTCGATGCCGGGCCTGATCGCGCTCGGCGCGCGCGTGGTGCTGCGCGGCGGCGACACGGTGCGCGAGCTGCCGCTCGAGGCGCTGTACACGGGCTATCAGCAGAAGGACATGGCGCCGCACGAATTCGTCGTCGGCCTGAAGGTGCCGACCCGCTCCGGCGCGCGCGAGAAGCTGCAGTTCCGCACGTACAAGCTGTCGAAGCGGTTCGACTCCGACATCTCGGCCGTGTGCGCAGCGTTCGCGTTCATCGCGGACGGTGACACGATCCTCGAGCCGCGCATCGCGTTCGGCGGGATGGCCGCGACGCCGAAGCGCGCGACCCAGACGGAAGCCGTGCTCGACGGCGCGCAGTGGCACGAAGCCACCGCGCAGGCCGCGATGCAGGCGCTCGAGCGCGACTACCAGCCGCTGTCCGACATGCGCGCGACGAGCACGTACCGCCTCGATACCGCGAAGAACCTGATGTACCGATTCTGGCTGGAGACGCGCCCGCACGACCCGCTGTCGCCGCAAGCCCTGAATGTGCGTGAAGTGGCCGCCGAACCCGGCACCGACGCGGCGCGCGTCTGAAGACGGAGAACACCGAACATGAACCAGCAAGCAGAACCGTTCCTGAGCACCCTCGACCCGCAAGCCGACGCCGCGCAGGTCCACGTATCGCGCGCGCACGAATCCGCGCACCTGCACGTCAGCGGGCGTGCCACCTACACCGACGACATCCCGGTCGTCGCGGGCACGCTGCACGCTGCGCTCGGCCTGTCGGCGAAGCCGCACGCGAAGATCGTGTCGATGAACTTCGACGCGGTGCGCGCGACGCCGGGCGTGGTCGCCGTGTTCACGGCCGACGACATCCCGGGCGTCAACGATTGCGGCCCGATCATCCACGACGACCCGGTGCTCGCGAAGGGCATCGTGCAGTTCGTCGGCCAGCCGATGTTCATCGTCGTCGCGACGTCGCATGAAACCGCGCGGCTCGCCGCGCGCCGCGCCCAGGTCGACTACGAGGAGCTGCCGGCGATCCTCACCGCGCAGGAAGCGCGCGCGGCCGAAACCTACGTGATCCCGCCGCTGAAGCTCGCGCGCGGCGATGCGGCCGCGCGGCTCGCCGTCGCGCCGCACCGCGAGTCGGGCGAAATGCTGCTCGGCGGCCAGGAGCAGTTCTACCTGGAAGGGCAGATCGCTTACGCGGTGCCGAAGGACGACGACGGGATGCACGTGTACTGCTCGACGCAGCACCCGAGCGAGATGCAGCACCTCGTCGCGCATGTGCTCGGCGTCGCGTCGCACAACGTGCTGGTCGAATGCCGCCGGATGGGCGGCGGGTTCGGCGGCAAGGAATCGCAGTCGGGCCTGTTCGCGTGCTGCGCGGCGCTCGCCGCATGGAAGCTGCTGTGCCCGGTGAAGCTGCGTCCGGACCGCGACGACGACATGATGATCACCGGCAAGCGGCACGACTTCCATTACCGCTTCGACGTCGGCTACGACGACGACGGCCGCATCGACGGCGTCGCGCTCGACATGACGTCGCGCTGCGGTTTCTCGGCCGACCTGTCGGGCCCGGTGATGACGCGCGCGGTGTGCCACTTCGACAACGCGTACTGGCTGGGCGACGTGAACATCGCCGGCTACTGCGGCAAGACCAACACGCAGTCGAATACCGCATTCCGCGGGTTCGGCGGCCCGCAGGGCGCGTTCGCGATCGAGTACATCCTCGACGACATCGCGCGCGCGCTCGATCGCGATCCGCTCGACGTCCGCTATGCGAACCTGTACGGCAAGACCGAACGCAACGTCACGCCGTACGGGCAGACGGTCGAGGACAACGTGCTGCAGGAGCTGCTCGGCGAACTCGAAGCGACGAGCGACTACCGCGCGCGGCGTGCGGGCGTGCGCGAATTCAACGCACGCAACACGGTGCTGAAGAAGGGCATCGCGATCACGCCGGTGAAGTTCGGCATCGCGTTCAACGTCACGCATTTCAACCAGGCCGGCGCGCTGGTGCACATCTATACCGACGGCTCGGTGCTCGTGAATCACGGCGGCACGGAGATGGGGCAGGGGCTCAACACGAAGGTCGCGCAGGTCGTCGCGCACGAGCTCGGCATCCGCTTCGGCCGGATCCGCGTGACGGCGACCGACACCAGCAAGGTCGCGAACACGTCCGCGACCGCTGCGTCGACGGGCTCGGACCTGAACGGCAAGGCCGCGCAGGATGCGGCGCGCCAGTTGCGCGAGCGGCTCGCGGTGTTCGCGGCGAAGCAGTTCGGCGACGGCAAGGTCGATGCGGCCGACGTGAAGTTCGCCAACGACATCGTGTGGGTGGGCGGCAACGGCGTGCCGTTCGGCGAAGTGATCGCGAAGGCGTACCTCGCGCGCGTGCAGCTGTGGTCCGACGGTTTCTACGCGACACCGAAGCTGTACTGGGATCAGTCGAAGCTGCAGGGCCGGCCGTTCTACTACTACTCGTACGGCGCGGCCGTGTCGGAAGTCGTGATCGACACGCTGACGGGCGAGATGCGCACGCTGCGCGTCGATGCGCTGCACGACGTGGGTGCGTCGCTGAACCCGGCGCTCGACATCGGTCAGGTCGAAGGCGCGTTCATCCAGGGGATGGGCTGGCTCACGACCGAGGAGTTGTGGTGGAACAAGGGCGGCAAGCTGATGACGCATGCGCCGTCCACGTACAAGATCCCGACGGTGAACGACACGCCGCCGGAATTCAACGTGAAGCTCTTCAAGAACCGCAACGTCGAGGACAGCATTCACCGGTCGAAGGCCGTCGGCGAGCCGCCGCTGCTGCTGCCGTTCTCGGTGTTCTTCGCGGTGCGCGATGCGGTGGCCGCGGTCGGCGATTACCAGGTGAACCCGCCGCTCGATGCGCCGGCGACCGGCGAGTCGATCCTGCGTGCGGTCAGCGCGGTGCGTGCGGCACGCGCCGGTCAGGCAGCGTGAGATGAAACAGCCCCCACGTTCTCCTCGTTCGCTGGCCCCCGAGGGGGGTGGTCAGCCCCATTGGGACGGCTCGGCGGAGGCTGAGATGAAACGGCCCCCACGCTCACTTCGTTTGCTGCCCCCCGAGGGAGTGGTCAGCCCCCTTGGGGCGGCCCGGCGGAGGCTGACATGAACGGCCCCGCCCGCTCGCTCCGCACCGCGTCGGACCCGGCATTCGCGCCGGGCACCGGCCAGCGCAACCGCGCGACCGGCACGCCGGCGCCGATGCACATCGTGCTGTTCGGCGCCGGGCACGTTGGTCACGCGCTGGTTACGCTGCTCGGCGCGCTGCCGTGCGTCGTGCAGTGGGTCGACACGCGCGACGAGCTGTTCCCGGACGAATGTCCGCCGAACGTGCAGCCGGAGCCGACCGACACGCCGGAGGCCGTCGTCGACGCCGCGCCGCCCGGCGCGTACTTCCTCGTGATGACGCACAACCACGCGCTCGACTTCTCGCTCGCCGCGCAGATCATGCGGCGGCGCGACTACGCGTACTTCGGGATGATCGGCTCGCGCACCAAGCGCGTGAAGTTCGAGCGCCGGCTTGCGGCGCGCGGCGTCGATCCGGCGCGGCTCGTGGAGATGGTGTGCCCGATCGGTGTCGCGGGCATCGTCGACAAGGCGCCGGGCGCGATCGCGGTGGCCGTGTGCGCGGAGCTGCTGCAGGCGCGCTCGGGCATGCCGGTGGCCGACGCGAAGGCCGCCGCTTCGGGGCGTGCGCGCGACGACGTGTCCTGCGCGCGGTAGTCACGCGCGGCCGGCGCAGGGCCGCGCGATTTTGCATACACTGCACGACGACGCGCGGCATCGGGCCGCGCCTTACCGTGCACGTGCCATGTCCGATCATCAGGTTTATCTCGACACGCTCGATGCGAGCCTCGTCGCCATCGAGCGCTGGCTGTCCGGCTTCGATACCGCGCCCGAGGCGCTCGACGCGCTGCTCGCCGCGTTTTCCACCGAATTCACGATGGTCCTGACCGACGGCCGCGAGGTCGATCACGACGGTACGCGCGCGCTGTTCGACAAGCTCGCCGGCGCGAAGCCGGGGCTGCGCATCACGCTGTCGGACACCCGGGTGCTCGCGGCCGATGCGTCGCATGCGACCGTCACCTATCTCGAAGCGCAGCACGCGGCGTCGGGCGAGCTGCCCGCGCGGCGTGCAACCGCCGTGTTCGAGCGCGACGCGGCGGGCGTCGTGCGCTGGACCCATCTGCAGGAAACCTTCTGCACGGGCTGAACCCGAGCGGCCGCGCCCCGTTTTGTGCCGCGGCTCAGCGCTTGCGGCTGCGAGGAACCGTCAGCTCGTCGGACACGCTCTGCATCAGCGCGCACAGCCACGCGATGTCGGTCGGGCGGTCGGGCTGCGGATGCGTGAGCAGGTAGCTCTTGATGCGCGGGAACGGCACGGGCGGCGTGACGACCACGAGCGGCAGCAACTGCGCATAGTGCGTCGCGAAGCGGCGCGTCGTCGTGAAGATCAGGTCCGACTGCAGCAGCACCTGCGGCACGATGCCGAAGTAGGGCAGCGTCGTCACGATGCGCCGCGTGAGACGCGCGCGTGCCAGGCCGATCTCGATCGCGTTGCGCTTGTCGCCGGTGTACGGCGTCGGCGCGACGTGCGCGGCCGATGCGTACGCTTCGCGCGTGAGCGGCACGCGTGCGAGCGGGTGCGCATCGCGCATCAGGCACACGATCGTGTCGGAGAACAGGTCCTGGCGTGCGAACTGCGGGTCGGGCTTCGGCCAGTTGCCGATCACGAGATCGAGCGCGCCCGATTCGAGCGCGCCCGCGTGATCGAGCGCGGGATTCAGCGAATCGATTTCCAGATGCGCATGCGGCGCCGCGTCGCGAAAGCGCTCGATCAGCGTCGGCATGAAGAAATCGTTCAGGTAATCGGGGGCGGCGACGCGGAACGTGCGCCGCGCGGACGAAGGATCGAAATCGCCGTGCGGTGTCGCGATGAAGTCGACCTCGCGCAGCGCGCGCTGCGCGGCCTCGAGCAGCGACGCGCCGTATTCGGTCGGCACCATGCCGGATTTGCCGCGCACGAGGATCGGGTCGTTCAGCGTCTCGCGCAGCTTGCGCAGCGCGGTGCTGATCGCCGGCTGGGTCTGGTTCAGCCGCAGCGCGGCCTGCGTGACGCTGCGCTCGAGCAGCAGCGTGCGCAACACGCGCACGAGCCAGATATCGAGCGAGGCGGTACGGTCGTCTTCTTCCATCGTAGGCGGGGATTGCGGGGAAGCGTAACCTTACCGCAGCCGCGCATTGGCGTGCGTGATACCGGCCATCACACACGGCCCTTCGGCAGCACGCTGATCCGCTTGACCTCGCGCGATTCCAGCCAGTTCGGCGTGCGCGCGCAGTACAGCACCATCGGCAGCGCGTCCTCGCCCCAGAACAGCTGCTGGTTCATCCAGAAGGTCGGCACGCCGAACACGCCGAGCGCGATCGCGTCGTCGGTGTTGCGGCGCAACTGCGCGCTCGTCTCCTCGAATTCGATCAGCTCGTCGCCGTGGCCGACGCCGACACGCTCGCACAGTGCCGCGAAGCCTTGCGGCGTCGACGGGTCGTTGCCGTCGTGCCAGATGAAGCGGAACATTTCCAGCACGGTCGCGATGTCGGCGCGCAGCGCGATCGCGAGGCGCAACACCTTGTCGGAATCGAACGGATGGGCGGGCGGCATCTTGAAGCGGATGCCGAGCTGCTCGGCGCGAAACAGCGCGTGACGGTACGTGAACACGCGCTTGGCGGGCACGTCCGCGCTCGAGCGCTGCCCCCAGTGGCGCTGCAGGTCGGGCAGCGACACCGCGACGGGCTCGAACGGCACGTCCGGCCATTTGTCGAGCTGTTCGAGGAGCAGGTAGGAGAACGGCGACACGAAGTCGTAGAACCAGGCGGGTTGGGCGGTGTCGAGGCCGGTTGTCATGGCGATCTCCAGAGGGTGGGGCGAGCGGCGCCTGGCGGCGGCCTCCATGTTACGCGGCGGCGCGCGCATGCGGCAATGATCGCGGATCGTCCGCTTACGCGGAACCGGGAGTCGCCCGAGGGGGCGTGCCGGCCGGCGGCGCGGCTTCGGCCCGTGCCTGCGGCGGGCCGCCGGCGCCCGGCGGGCTGGCCGGCGTGTCCTGGTCGTGCGCGGTGAGCCGTTCGCGCACGAAACCGATGTGCTCGCGCAGCACGTAGAACTGCCCGGCATAGGCCAGCGGCATCTTCATCCGGTTCACGGCTTCCTCGATGTCGTCGAGCTCGTCGAGCAACTGCACGCGCTCCTCGGCCGTGTGTTCGCCGAGCGCGCTGCGCTCGAGCGCGATCAGCGCGCCGTACCAGCGGTAGATGCGCGAGCGCACGCGCCAGCCGTACAGCGACGGCACGAGCCGCAGCCCGGGGATCAGCACGACGATCAGCGGCACGACCACGACGAGCAGCCGGTCGACGAGGCTCGCGACCCAGAACGGCAGCCGCCGGTACAGGAAGGTCTTGCCTGATTTGTAGTAGCGCGTGGCGTCGTCGGAGAGCGGGAACCCGCGCGTGACGGGCGACGGGAATTCGCCCGCGTGCTGCAGGATCGTCGCGTGGCCGTGCACCTCGCGCGCGGCCTCGATCAGCAGGTCGGACAACGCGGGATGCAGCGAGTCGCGCGCGACGAGTTCGATGGTCGGCGCAACCGTGTGGATGTCGGCCGGCGGCAGGTTCCGGCCGAGATCGTAGACCCCCATCGGAAGCGTGATCGCGGTCAGGTACGGAAAGCGCCGCGCGTACGCCTCGGCCTGCGTGAACGAATACACGTGCACGCCCGGCGCGCGGAACAGTTTCGCCATCACCGGGATCTGCGTCGAGTCGCCGGACAGGAACGCCGCGTCGATCTTGCCGTCGAGCAGCGCGGTGGCCGCGTCCTCGCCGGCGGTCGGCAGCAGCTCGGTCGAGCCGCCCGGCACGATGCCGTTCATCTTCAGCAGCGCGAGGCTCAGCTCGCGCGCGCCGCTGCCTTCCGCGCCGAGCGCGAGCCGCTTGCCCTTGAAGTCGGACAGGCGCGCGACGACCGGGCCGCGATACATGATCGCGAGCGGCACGTAGCCGATGCTGCCGAGCGACACGAGGTGTTCGTCGCGCTCCTTCGGGCCGATGCCGCTCTGCACGAAACCGACGTCGACCGGCGCGTTCGGGTTCGACAGCCGCGCGAGGTTCTGGGCGGACCCTTCGGACGACTGGACGTCGAGCGTGACGCCGTTCTTCGCGAGAATCGTCTTGTATTTCTGCGCGGCGTTCCAGTACGTGCTGCCGGGCGGCCCGGACGAGATCACGAGCGTGGACGGCGGGGCCGGCTGGATCAGCTTGACCGCGAGCCAGACGGCCGCGCCGGCGAGCAGCACGGTCGGGCCGATCGACAGCGCGAGGTCGCGCCACGACACCGCGACGAAGCGGGCGAGGATGCGGCGAGGCGGGCGAGGGCGGGCTGGCTTCATGGGGGCGGCGGATGACGCTGGCGTGACGTATCGGTGACGATCGGACGGTGGTCATGGACGACGCCGATGCTCGCGGCGATGGTACCCGGTTTCACCGGACGTGCGCGAGTGGGGCGGCCTGGCGCGGCCCCGCGGCGACAGTGGCGGGCGCCCCCGCGTCAAAAGCTTTGCGCTTCCGCGGGCGCTGGATTACATTGTGCGACGCAGCCGCGCCCGATTTGCGCGCGACCCGGCACGCAATGAGACCGGGCGCGTTCGGCCGGCGGCTGTCCGGCCCGGCCGGCCCGCTTTCGCGTGCGCCGGCCGCCAGCCCGTCTCGCCTCTCTCGTATCGCCGTGGAAAACACCGGCTGTCCCGCCCGTTCGCGCGCGGGCCGGCTGTTTTTGGGGGTAATCGGCCGTACTGTGCACGGCCGTTCCGGAGTGATAAGGAGATAGCATGAAGTCGATCGTGTTGAGAGCGTTGGGCGTTGCCGCCGTGGCGGCCTGTCTGTCGGGCAGCGTGTATGCGCAGTCGAGCGATGCCGCGGCAACGGAAGCGCCCGCGGCCGCGACCAGCGCGCCGAAGGCCGCCGCGAAGACCGCGAAGAAGGCGAACCGCAAGCTTGGCTATGCGGTGCGCAAGGCCATTACGAAGGCGGGCGGCATCGACGTGGCGAACATCGTCGTGCGCTCGAAGGGCGGCGCGATCACGCTGGAGGGCACGGTGCCCGACCAGGCCCAGATCGACAAGGCGGAAGAGGCGGCGAAGGGTGTGAGCGGCGTGACGTCGGTGTCGAACAAGCTGACGGTTCAGCAGCAGTAACGCCGGGCGGCGGCGCGCGAGCGCCGCGTGCGCCCGTTTTCAGGCGGGCCCCGGCATGCCGGGGCCCGTTTGCGCTTGAGAGGCCGCAAGCCGCACGAAGCGGCGGCGGACCGATAACGATATCGAGAGGGCGGCGATGACGAGACTCGGGTGGGGCAGGCGGATGGTTTTCGGCGCGGCGCTGGCCGCGGTCGCGATACTCGGCGCCTGTAACGGCGACGAGTCGGCCGAGCGCAACCGGTTGCCCGGTTTCGTGTCCGGCAGCGTGCGCACGACGGCCTATGACGGCGCGAGCGACGACCTGCTGACGGCCGGCCTCGGCAAGACGGGCCTCGGCTCGGCGAGCGCCCCCGGCTTTGCGAATGCCGCCCGGCCGACGGGCGCCGAGCTGCGCCGTCTCGCGATCTGGTCGAACTACCGCGCGCTCGTCGACATGAGCGCAAACGGCGGCTACGGCCGCTTCTGGGGGCCGAACGTCGACCTCGACGGCAACGACACGCTCGGCGAAGGCAAGATTCCCGGCACCGAATATCTCGCGTACGCCGACGACGGCAGCGGCAGCAAGAACGTCACGCTGCTCGTGCAGGTGCCCGCCAGCTTCAATCCCGCGCAGCCGTGCATCGTCACCGCGACGTCGTCGGGCTCGCGCGGCGTGTACGGCGCGATTTCCGCGGCCGGCGAATGGGCGCTCAAGCGCGGCTGCGCGGTCGCCTACAACGACAAGGGCGGCGGCAACGGCGCGCACGAGCTGATGTCGGACACCATCACGCTGATCGACGGCACGCTCGCCAACGCGGTGCTGGCCGGCGCCGCGAGCCTGTTCACCGCGAACGTCACCAGCGGCGATCTCGCCACGTTCAATTCCCGCTTCCCCAACCGCTATGCGTTCAAGCACGCGCATTCGCAGCAGAATCCCGAGCAGGACTGGGGGCGCGTGACGCTGCAGTCGGTCGAGTTCGCGTACTGGGCGCTCAACGAGCAGTTCGGACCGCTGGTCGACGGCTCGCATCACGGCGTGCGCTATCGCGCGGGCGACATCACGACGATCGCCGCGTCGGTCAGCAACGGCGGCGGTGCGTCGCTCGCGGCGGCCGAACAGGACAACCGCGGCTGGATCACCGCGGTCGTGGTCGGCGAGCCGCAGATCAACGTGCGGATGGCGCCGAACGCGGTCGTGCGCTCGGGCGGCCAGCCCGTGCCGTCGTTCGGCCGGCCGCTGGCCGACTACGCGACGCTCGCGAACCTGCTGGAGCCGTGCGCGGCCGCGTCGGCGTCGCTTGCCGACGCGCCGTCCCTGAGCGCGCTGCCGGCGGCGACCACGCAGTCGATCCGCACCCAGCGCTGCGCGACGCTCGCCGCGGCCGGGCTCGTGTCGGGCGCCGATACGCAAAGTCAGGCCGCCGACGCGCTCGCGCAGCTCCACGCGGCCGGCTACCTCGCCGATTCCGACCTGCTGCAGGCGCCGATGTGGGATTCGCAGGCGATTCCGGCGATCGCGGTCACGTATGCGAACGCGTACACGCGCTCGCGCGTCACTGACAACCTGTGCAATTTCAGCTTCGCGACGACGAACCCGGCGACGGGCGCCGTCGCCGCGCCCGCCACGTCGCCGATGCCGGCGGTGTTCGGCGTCGGCAACGGCGTGCCGCCGACGGCCGGCATCAACCTCGTGTTCAACACGGGCGCGGGCGTCGACCACCGGCTCGCGACGCCCGACGGGAGCTTCGCGGGCGCGCTGTGCCTGCGCCAGCTCTGGACGAACGGGATGCTCGGGATGCCCGCGAACGTCGACGCGGTGCGCGTGAACGCGAACCTGCAGGGCAAGCCGGCGATCATCGTGCAGGGCCGCAGCGATGCGCTCGTGCCCGTGAATCACGCGTCGCGCGCGTACGTCGCGCAGAACGCCATCAGCGAAGGCGGGCGCAGCCAGCTCGTGTTCTACGAGGTGACGAACGGCCAGCACTTCGACGCGTTCCTGCCGGTGCCGGGCTTCGACACGCGCTTCGTGCCGGTTCATTACTACAACCTGCAGGCGCTGAACCTGATGTGGAAGCACCTGAAGAACGGCGCGCCGTTGCCGCCGTCACAGGTGATCCGCACGGTGCCGCGCGGCGGCACGCCGGGCGCCGCGCCCGCGCTGACGGGCGCGAACCTGCCGCCGATCTCGGCCGCGCCGGGCGCGAATGCGATCGCGACCGGCGCCGGCGCGATCGACGTGCCGCTCTGACGGCGCGCGCCGCGCCGCCCTCACGAAGCCGGACAGTCGTCCGGCTTTTTCTTTTTGGGTGCTCTGGAATCGGTCCCGCACTGCCTTTTATCGGATTGGCGAGCGCCGTAACAAATTATTACTTTACGGCGATAAATCGGGACCCTAATATGCGCCGGTATTTTCACTTAATTTAATAAATTCCAGATACGAGATATTCCTTTCCGTTTAGTTAATCGATCCTTTCGATTTTATTAAATCGGCTCGAGTCGCGATTGATCGTCGTTTTGCGATTAATCGGCATCTCGCCGAGGGGGATTGTTCGTCTATTCGAAGCGAGGCGCCCTTGCCAGGGCTGGCCTGGCAAGGGCGCGTTTTTGCTGTCGATTTTGTGCGTGTGCAAATGCGCCGAATGAATCTGTATTGCTGCGGATTATCGAATTGTCGTTCGCAATGGAATTGATTTCATTGTGCGGTCGCAAAAAAATATGGGTGGGGTAAATCATGCCGGTCGGTATTCGCCGAGCCGGTAAAAAACTCGGAGTGCGTCGCATAACGAATGCATTCCCGGTGCGGAGCGCCGGCGCAAATGATCCTTTGCGACCGGCGGTATTTATCGTTCTGTTCGAGAGGCAATAATGACGACACGGAAGTCCTTGAAAGACGGTTTCGCGCTATTCGGAACGACACTGAGCGTGCCGCTCGCCGCGGCCGCGGCCGCGGCGCTGCTCGTCACGGGGTGCGGCGGCGACGACGGGTCGAGCCCGGCCGCATCGGCGGCCGCCGCCGCCGCGACGTCGGCCGGCGCCAGCACGTCGGCCAACACCACCGCAACGGCCGCCGCGGCCGACCAGCCGTACGTCGACAACGACGTGTACGGCACCGGGCCGAACGACGCGGTCACGGATTCCACGGAAGGGGCGGCCGTCGTGCACCGCACGGTCACGATCGGCGGCAAGACCGTCAAGTACACGGCCACCACGGGCCACCTGACGACGATCGATCCGGTCACGTCGGCGCCGAACGCGAAGATGTTCTACGTCGCGTACACACAGGACAATCCGGACCCGTCGAAGCCGCGCCCGGTCACGTTCTTCTACAACGGCGGCCCCGGCTCGTCGTCGGTCTATCTGCTGCTCGGCTCGTACGGGCCGAAGCGCCTGCAGTCGTCGTTCCCGAACTTCACGCCGCCCGCGCCGTACAAGCTGCTCGACAACCCGGACAGCCTGCTCGACCGTACCGACCTCGTGTTCATCAACCCGGTCGGCACCGGTTACTCGGCGGCGATCGCCCCGGCGAAGAACAAGGACTTCTGGGGCACCGACCAGGACGCCCGCTCGATCGACCGCTTCATCCAGCGCTACCTGACCAAGTACTCGCGCTGGAATTCGCCGAAGTTCCTGTACGGCGAGTCGTACGGCACCGCGCGCAGCGCGGTCGTGTCGTGGGTGCTGCATGAGGACGGCATCGACCTGAACGGGATCACGCTGCAGTCGTCGATCCTCGACTACGCGAACGCGCTGTCCGCGCCGGGCACGTTCCCGACGCTCGCGGCCGATGCGTTCTACTGGAAGAAGACGACGCTCAACCCGACGCCGACCGACCTCGACGCGTACATGGTCCAGGCCCGCAACTACGCGGACAACACGCTCGCGCCGCTCGCGCAGAAGCCGAACCCGCAGGACGGCGGCTTCGTGAACGTGCGCCTGAACCTGAACCTGCAGACCGCGCAGCAGATGGGCGCGTACATCGGCACGGATCCGACGTCGCTGATCCAGACGTTCGGCAATCCGGCCGCGCTCGGCAACGTGCCGTCGTCGAACGACAACCCGCCGTACACGTTCTTCCTGACGCTCGTGCCGGGCACGCAGATCGGCCAGTACGACGGTCGCGCGAACTTCACGGGCAAGGGCATCGCGCCGTACATCCTGCCGAACTCGGGCAGCAACGATCCGTCGATCACGAACGTCGGCGGCGCGTACACGGTGCTGTGGAACAGCTACATCAACACCGACCTCAAGTACACGTCGACGTCGTCGTTCGTGGACCTGAACGACCAGGTCTTCAACAACTGGGACTTCAGCCACACGGATCCGACCGGCGCGAACAAGGGCGGCGGCAATACGCTGTACACGGCCGGCGACCTGGCGTCGACGATGAGCGTGAACCCGGACCTGAAGGTGTTGTCGGCCAACGGCTATTTCGACGCCGTCACGCCGTTCCACCAGACGGAGCTGACGCTCGCGCAGATGCCGCTCGACCCGACGCTCAAGGCGCAGAACCTGACGATCAAGAACTACCCGTCGGGCCACATGATCTACCTGAACGATGCGTCGCGGACCGCGCTGAAGGGCGATCTCGCCAACTTCTACGACGGCATCCTCGCCAACCGCACTGCGCTGCAGCGCGTGCTGAAGCTGCAGATGCGCACGCAGCAGCTCAAGCAGCAGAAGTTGCAGCAGCAGGGGCAGTAAGCGCCGCGGGCGGCTTGCGCCGCCTGACGTGAGATCGAGGCACTGCCTTGCTACGTGCTCCAGCACTTCACGTGGCGTGTGTTGAAGGCAGTGCTGGCGTGCTCCAAGATGCCCCGTGAGTCATGGACTTCCGGGGCATCGTCTTGTGGGAACTAGGCGAGTCACCGCGGAAGCCGCCCGCGAGGTGTTGCTGAATCCTCAAAAGGGGGATGAGTGGCCCTCTATTGAGGATTCGCCAGAACATCTCCGTAAAGTGACGGTCGGGTGACGGGACGGTGTGTTTCGTCAGGAAGAGGAATGGTATCGATGCGCGGCGGCTTCCGCGCCGCTTACGCCAGCACGAGCCGCACGCCGACCGCGACGAGCGTCGAGGCGAGCAGGTTGCGCAGCAGCCGTTCAGGCGCGCGCGCCGACAGCAGGCTGCCGATCACGATGCCGGGCAGCGAGCCGAGCAGCAGCGACAGCAGCATCGACCAGTCGACCGAGCCGAGCAGCCAGTGGCCCATGCCCGCGACGAGCGTGAGCGGCACCGCGTGCGCGATGTCGGAGCCGACGATGCGGGTGGTCGCGAGCATCGGATACAGCAGCAGGAGCACAGTCACGCCGATCGCGCCGGCGCCGACCGACGTCATCGACACGAGCACGCCGAGCACGGCGCCTGTCAGCACGGTCGACCACAGCGTGCGCGCGGGGCTCGGCGCGAGCGGGTTGCGTGCGGCGAACGCGGTGAGCTGCGGCCGGAAGATCAGCGCGAGCGACGTGAGCAGCAGCGCGATGCCGAGCACGAGCTGGATCATCCGCGCGGTGCCCGGCGCGTTCATCCCGTGCGTGTGCAGCCACCACAGCGTGACGGCCGCGGCCGGGACGCTGCCCGCCGCGAGCCGGCCCGTGATGCGCCAGTCGATCGAGCCTTTCAGGCCGTGGACGAGCGTGCCGGTAGCCTTGGTCGCGGCCGCGTACAGCAGGTCGGTGCCGACCGCCGTTGCCGGGTGGACGCCGAACAGCAGCACGAGGATCGGCGTCATCAACGAACCACCGCCAACGCCCGTCAGGCCGACGAGGATGCCGACGAACAGGCCGGACAACGAGTACAGCAAATCGATATGGGGAAGCGACATCGGAAGCGGACGGTTATGCGGCGACGGTTATGCGATGTTCGGCGGCGGCACGTGGCCGCGGCGCGCGCGTCAAAGTCCGCCATTGTCGCAAATGTGGCGCGTCGATGTACGACTGCGTTAAAAATCGGCGGGGGAAGCCCGTGGGGCGGGCATCTGGCCCGAAGTAAAACAGGCGTTTGAGGGGAGCGAGGGGCGTGATGGCTGTTCTCCTCGCGACTGATCCGCCCGAAACGCCCGGTGAAGCAAGAGCGGGTGCCAGGCCCGGCACGCATAAAAAAGGGCGCGACAGTACGCGCCCTGGTTCGAGGGCAGCGGTCGATGCCACCCGCCGCCGGCTAGCGGTCAGTGCATTGCGGAGCCGACGCCTTCGACCGCACCCTGCTGCCGGATGCGCAGCGCGAGGCCGATCAGCGCGGCGACGGCAGCGAATGCCGCGCCGAACGCGAAGGCCGCATGGTAGCCGCCGTTCAGCGCGTCGAGCGGGGCATTCGCCGCCGCGAGCGCGTTGGTGCGGGCGGCCGCGAGGCTCGCGAGCACGGCGAGGCCGAGCGCGCCGCCCATCATGAACGCGGTGTTGACGATCCCCGACGCGAGCCCGGAATCGGCCGGATCGACGTCGCTCATCGCGGCGAGCAGCACCGGGTTGAACGCGACGCCCGCGCCGATGCCGAGCAGCGTCATGCCGGGCAGCACGTGCCAGATGAAGCCGCCGTCCACCGGCGCACGCGAGAACAGTGCGAGGCCGCAGGCCGCGATCAGCAGGCCGGCCGCAATCGGGCCGCGGATGCCGAAGCGCATCACGATCCGCGCGGACAGCCCAAGCGAGAACGCGGCCATGATCAGGTTCGCCGGCAGAAACGCGAGGCCGACCTGCAGCGGGCCGTAGCCGAGCACGCGCTGCATGTACAGCGCGGACAGGAAGAACCACGCGAACATCGCGGCCGCCCACAGCACGGCGATCACGTTCGCGAGCGCGACGTTGCGCGACGCAAACAGCGAGAGCGGCATCAGCGGATGTGCGGCGCGCGCCTCGATCGCGATGAACAGCGCGAGCAGCGCGGCGGCCGCGCCGATCAGCGCGACGGTCTGCGTCGACAGCCAGCCGGCTTCGTTGCCGCCGACGATCCCGTAGACGGCCAGCATCAGCGATGCAGTGACGGTGATCGCGCCCGCGACGTCGAGCCGCGCGTTGCCGGCCGGCGCGCGCAGGCGCGGCAGCAGCGCGGCGCACATCGCATAGACCGCGATGCCGATCGGCAGGTTGACGAGGAAGATCCAGTGCCACGACAGCGAGCTCGTCAGCAGCCCGCCGAGCAGCACGCCGATGCTGCCGCCGCCCGCGCAGACGAAGCCGTACACGCCCATCGCGCGGGCGCGTTCGCCGGGCTCGGTGAAGAGATTCATGATCAGCGACAGCGCGACGGCCGATACGACCGCGCCGCCGATCCCCTGCACCGCGCGCGCGGCGATCAGCATCGCCTGCGATTGCGCGAGGCCGCACGCGAGCGATGCGAGCGTGAAGACGACGAGGCCGGCGAGGAACATGCGCCGCTGGCCGTACAGGTCGCCGAGCCGTCCGCCGAGCAGCAGGCAGCCGCCGAACGTCAGCAGGTACGCGTTGACGACCCACACGAGGGCCGTCTCGGTGAAATGGAGGTCGGTGCTGATCGACGGCAGTGCAACATTCACGATCGTGCTGTCGAGCACGATCATCAGCACGCCGAGGCAGAGGACGATCAGCGCGTACCAGCGCTTCTCGCCGTGAATCCCGTGGGTCATGGGCTTGCCGCCTTCTGATAGTTATTTGAAAGGCTGCATTGTAGACCCCCTCGGCGCGGGCTTCCTGCCGGTTTGTGGCAGCAGCGATGCGTAGTCGCGCGTCCGCGCGGGACGCGCGCGATGGATGCGACGGGCGTTACGAGCGCGCCGGCAGTTCGCAGCCATCGGGGCCGCACGCGGCTGCGTCGCCGCCGTCGAGTTCGACGATGCCGTCGCGCCATGCCTGGTCGAGCGCCTGCGCGAACGCGTCGGCCGGTTGCGCGCCCGACACCGCATAGCGGCCGCCGAACACGAACAGCGGCACGCCGCGGCCGCCGATCTGCGCGGCGCGGGCGGCATCGGCCTCGACGTCGGCGCGGTACAGGTCGCTGCGCAGCACGGCTTCGACGGCCGAGCGCTCGAGCCCCGCTTCGACCGCGAATTCGGTCAGCTCGGCGTGATCGAACAGCGAGCCGTGCTCGCAGAAATACGCGCGGTACAGCCGCTCGGTCAGCGCGTGCGCGCGGCCCGTCGCTTCCGCGAGCTTCACGAGCCGGTGGCCGTCGAGCGTATCGCCGACGAGCGTGCCGGGCAGGTCGTAGCGCAGCCCGACGCTCGCGGCCGCATCGGTCACCTGGCGCAGCATCTGGTCGACCTGCGCGGGCGACATCCGGTACTTGCCGGCGAGCATCGCCTCGACCGGCTCGACGGGCTGGCCGGGCATCAGCCGGTACGCGCGCAGCGCGACGTCGACGCGGTCGGCGTGCGCGAACGCGGCGAGCGCCTCGTCGAAGCGGCGCTTGCCGATCCAGCACCACGGGCAGATCAGGTCGGACCAGATTTCGACGGTCAGGGTCGGGCGGGCAGTCGGGGCGGGAGCGGTCGTCATGGGCAATTCCGGGCAGCAAAAAAATGTAACCGGGACTATATCATTTTGTACTTCGACGTTTCGTCCTGGCCGGGCGGCCATGCGGTCATATGAAACGGGCGCCCGGCGTATCACGAAGCATAGACACGGAAGCGGCGTCCCGATAGCGAATGCCGATGCCCGGCCGTCGCCGCGTGCGGCGGCGAACCGGCCCGAAGGGGAGGCGCTTACGCGTCGCCCTGCGTTTCCTTCAGGTGCTTGAGGTGCTTGTAGACCGTCGCGCGGCCCATCCCGAGCACGTTCGCGACGTAGTTCGCCGCGCTCTTGCCGCGGAACGCGCCCTCCGCGTAAAGCGCTTCGACGAGCTCGCGCCGGTGCTCGCGCGTGAGCCCGTTCAGCCCGACCTGCCGCTCGCGCAGCCAGCCGTGCAGGAACGTGTTGATGCGCTCCTGCCAGTCGTCGCGGAACAGCTCGTCCGGCTGCGCGACGACGCCCGCGCCCTTGATGAACAGGTCGAGCGTCGCGCGCACCTCGTCGAACACCGCGATGTTGAAGTTGATGCACATCATCCCGGCCGGGCGGCCTTCGTCGTCGAACAGCACGTTGCTCACGCAGCGCATCCGCCGGCCGTCCCAGTTCAGCTTCTCGTACGGGCCGATCACGCGCTCGCGCGCGGAATGATCGATTTCCTCGAGCGCGGAATCGTCGCCGACCTCGCGCTTCGACAGGTTGTTCGCGAGATACAGCACGGTCTGGTCGTGCAGGTCATGGATCACGACTTCCGCGTACGGGAAGAACAGTGCGGCGATACCGTCGGCGATCGGCGCATAGCGGGTGAGCAGCAGGTCTTTGACGGGGGATTTCTTCTTGCGCATCGGGTTCGCCATCTCGGGTGGGCGGGGGCCGGGCAGCGCATCGGGCCGGCGTGCCGGCGCACCGTTGGCCGGCATGCCCGTGCGCCCGCGCGCGGCCGCCGCGGCGGTTGCGCCATTGTATCGGCCCCGCGCGCCCGTGCCGCTCATGCGCGTGCCAGATGCGTGTACAGCGCGTGCGCGATCGCGATGTCCTCGAGCCCGAGGCCGATCGAGCGGAAGAACGCGTGACGGGCATACGACGGTGCCGGGCAGGTGCCGGCGACGAGCGCGGGCAGGTCGCCGGCGATCCGCGTGGTGTCCCAGCCGTGTTCGGCCGCCGCGATCTGCATCTCGCCGGCGCTCGCGGGCGTCGTGTGCCGGTAGTCGCAGTACACGTCCATGTCGGGCAGCCAGGCGGGCGGGATCTCGTGGGCGCGCGCGACGTTCGTGCTGATCGACGTGACGAGCGCGGGGCGCGTGAGCATCCCGTCGCCGAGCACGGGCGTGCCGGACGACGTGCACAGCATCACGACGTCCGCGTCGCGCACGCAGGCTTCGACGCTCGCCGCGGCGCGCGCACGCGGATCGAGCTGCGCGAGTGCCGCCTGCTGCGCCGCGTCGCCGGCGAGCGACGGCGAGTACACGCGGATCGTCTCCCAGTCGCGCAAGCCCGCCGTGTGCCGCAGGTGCGCGAGGCCGACCGCGCCTGCGCCGACGATCGCGAGATGGCGTGCGGCGCGCGGCGCGAGGCAGTCGACCGCGAGCGCGGTCGTGCCGGCCGTGCGCTCGACGGTCAGCAGGCCGGCGTCGCACCACATCAGCGGCTGGCCCGTGCGCATCGACATCAGCGCGGTCCAGGCGGTGACGATCGGTTTCCCGTCGGGCTTGCCGCCCGTCACGACATACGGCGACAGCTTCGCGCCGAATACCTGCGCGTCGGCGAGCGCGCCGAGATACGTGATGAAGTCGCCGGCCTGGTCGGGAAACAGCGTCAGCGTTTGCGGCGGCTGCACCGCGCGCGCCGCGGCGAGCGACGCGAACATGCTGCGCAGCGTGCCGAGCACGTCGAGCGACGGCAGGGCCGCGCGCACCGCGGCTTCGTCGACGGTCAGCGGCAGGGTCGGGGCGGTTTGCGTCATGGGGACATCTCCGGTCGGGGCCGGACAGGACAGTCTCGATCGACGGTGTCCGGCAATGTTCGTGATGGACGAAAAGTCTAATATAGACAAAAGAAGTCGGGAGAATTTTTCTTTTCGAGACGCCGTGCCGTCGCGTGGTTAGGAAAAATTTCAGGTAAATCAAGGGGGTTAGCGATGGGTGTCGAATTTTCGATGTCGCGTATCGGGGCACGATTCTCGTATCCCCTATAGTCTATAGTAGACTTTGAGTCTATATTTCGCGTGCAGGACTCGACACGTCGCCGCGTGGCGGCTGCCTGCTTCGAATGCCGACCCGGCGCCCGGCCCGGGGCGTCGTGCACCGATCTTCATCGCCTCAATCCGGAACGGAAGGACCGTCATGAACTGGAAGCTCTCCCTTTGCGCCGCTGCGGCGCTTGCCTGCGCGGCCGTCACGGCCCATGCGGAACAGACCACGTTGCGCTTCGGCATCGAAGCCGCCTATCCGCCGTTCGAGAGCAAGACGCCGGCCGGTCAGCTGCAGGGCTTCGACGTCGACATCGGCAACGCGGTGTGCGCGAAGCTGAACATGAAATGCGTGTGGGTCGAGAATGCGTTCGACGGCCTGATCCCGGCGCTGCAGGCGCGCAAGTTCGACGCGATCAACTCGGCGATGAACATCACGTCGAAGCGCCGGCAGAGCATCGACTTCACGCCGGCGATCTACGTGGTGCCGATCGTGATGATCGCCAAGCACGGCTCGCCGCTGCGGCCCGACGTCGCGAGCCTGCGCGGCAAGCACGTCGGCGTGCTGCAGGGCTCGTCGCAGGAGGATTTCCTGAAGGCGCACTGGGCCAACGCGGGCGTGGCCGTCGTGTCGTACCAGGATCAGGACCAGATTTATGCCGACCTCGTCGCGGGGCGTCTCGACGCGGCCGTGCAGGAAGCGCAGACCGCGCAGGACGGTTTCCTCGACAAGCCGGCCGGCCGCGACTACCAGATCGTCGGCGAGCCGCTGAAGGATCCGGCGACGCTCGGTGAAGGCACGGGCTTCGGGATGCGCAAGAACGACAAGGCGCTGCAGGCGAAGATCGTCGGCGCGCTCGAGGCGCTGAAGAAGGACGGCACGCTCAGCGCGCTGTCGCAGAAGTACTTCAAGCGCGACATCGTCTCGAAGTAATCGTCATGACCGTCGCGCGCCGGCCGCCGCGCCGGCGCGTGTCGTACTAAATCTCGACGCAGTACGGGGAACCATGGATTTCGACGTCATCGTTCTGGGGGCCGGCATCGTCGGCGTGTCGTCGGCGCTGCATCTGCAGGATCGCGGGCTGCGCGTCGCGCTCGTCGACCGGCGCGCGCCCGGCGAGGAAACGAGCCACGGCAATGCGGGGCTGATCGAGCGCTCGTCGGTCGTGCCGTATGCGTTTCCGCGCCGGCTCGGCACGCTGCTGCGCTATGCGCGCAACCGCTCGGTCGATCTCTACTGGGACTACCGCGCGCTGCCCGCATATGCGGGCTGGCTCGCGCGCTTCTGGCGCGAATCGTCGCCGCAGCGGCTCGCGGCCGCCGCGCGCGACCTGTTGCCGCTCGTCGCGGCGAGCGTCGTGGAGCACGACGCGCTGCTCGCGCGCACCGATGCGCAGCCGCTCGTGCACGACGGCGGGTGGATCGAGGCGTTCCGTTCGCCCGCGCTGTTCGATGCGGAAACGCGCGCGCAGCAGCGCGTGGCCGACGCGCACGGGCTGCGGATGACCGTGCTCGACGCGGGTGCGTTGCGGGCGCGCGAGCCCGGTATCGGCGACGCGTTCTGCGGCGCGTTCCACTGGCAGGACCCGAAGACCGTGTCGAGCCCGGGCGGGCTGACCAAGGCCTACGCGCGGCTGTTCGAGCGCGACGGCGGCACGTTCGCGCTCGGCGATGCCAGGACGCTCGTGCAGGTGGATGACGGCTGGCAGGTCGGTACCGAGCACGGGCCGATTTCGGCGCGCTCGGCCGTGGTGGCGCTCGGGCCGTGGTCCGATCACGTCTTCGAGCCGCTCGGCTACCGGATTCCGCTGCGCGCGAAGCGCGGCTATCACATGCACTACCGGCCGACGCGCGCGCCGCTGAACGTGCCCGTGTGCGATACCGAGGCAGGTTTCGTCGTCGCGCCGATGGAAGGCGGCCGCCTGCGGCTCACCACCGGCGTCGAGATCGCGCTGCGCGGCGCACCGCCGACCGGCGTGCAGCTCGCGCGCGCCGAGCCGCTGGCGCGCGACGCGTTCGGCATCGGCGAGCGGCTCGATCCCGAGCCGTGGCTCGGGATGCGGCCGTGCACGCCCGACATGCGCCCGGTGATCGGGCCCGCGCCGCGCCATCGCCATCTGTGGTTCGCATTCGGCCATTGCCATCACGGGCTCACGCTGGGTCCCGCAAGCGGACGCCTGCTCGCCGAAATGATGACGGGCGCGCCGACCTATATCGATCCCCATCCGTACCGGCCCGCGCGCTTCGGCTGATCCGGCGGCGCGCGCTGCGTCGCGCGCGCCGGTCTTCACAATGTTTCAGTCTGCTATCCGAATTATCGGAAATCACGCAATCGGAAATGATCTGCGTAATCGGCAAGAAAGATAATCGCGAAATAAAGAAAATCAGCAAATCGGCGATTTATCAATGCATTTTCATATTGATGAAATGCGTAACGGCCAACTGCTCGTGACGATGTGGCACGTCGTTGCGGCGGACGTTCCGGTGTTACGTGGAATGTACCGGAACACGTTACCACGGGGCTCGCAAACGTTACGTTACATCCGCGTTCCGCCGGCCTTTTTCGTCAGATGATTGCGGCGCCAGGGCCGTGTATTTCGTCTGAAATCGATTAAAAAAGCGTTATTGCCCGTCAATAGACAGACGAATCAATCCTGTTTTTCGAATTGGCACACTTCGTGCAATCGGTCCCCATGCTTTATCAACGTTGTGCCAACCGAGATGGGGAAAATAAAGATGGGACACAATTTGAAATTGACGGGTGTAGCGCTGTCGGTCGCGACGGTGTTCGGGGTACTGGCTTCGGGTTCCGCGATGGCGGGGGCCCTTGATGCGCTGCCGATTCCGCAAGTGATCGTCAACCCGCCGACGAACAGCGTGTCGGTCGGGTTGGTCGCGACGGGGACGTCGCCGCTGGGCTCGGTCACCGTGGCGGCAGGCGGGGCAGGCGCGATCCAGACGTCGCTGGGCGATCCCGGCCAGGTACTGTCGGGCGCCGTGGGGGCGGTGACGGGCGCACTCGGCGGTGGCGGCGGCACGGTGCAGCCGCTCGCGCCGGTCCAGGGTGTGCTGAATCAGGTGACGGGTGCGCTGAGCGGCGGCAACCCGGCAGGTGCGTTGACCGGTGCGCTGAATACGGCGACGGGGACGCTGAGCAATGCGGTTGGCACGGTAACGGGGGCACTGGGTAATGTCGGCGGTGGGGCGAACCCGCTGGCGCCGGTTCAAGGTGTTGTCAATCAAGTGACGGGCGCGCTCGGTGGCGGCAATCCGGCAGGTGCATTGACTGGCGCGCTCGGCACGGTCACGGGCGCACTGGGTGGTATCGGCGGTGGTTCAAATCCGCTGGCGCCGGTTCAGGGTGTCGTGAATCAAGTGACGGGTGCGCTCGGTGGCGGCAACCCGGCAGGTGCATTGACTGGCGCGCTCGGTACGGTGACGGGCGCACTGGGTGGCATCGGTGGCGGCTCGAACCCGCTGGCGCCGGTGCAAGGTGTCGTCAATCAAGTCACGGGTGCACTCGGCAGCGGCAATCCGGCCGGCGCACTGACCGGTGCCCTCGGCACGGTGACGGGCGCACTGGGTGGCATCGGCGGTGGCGCGGATCCGCTGGCGCCGGTTCAAGGCGTCGTCAATCAAGTGACGGGTGCGCTCGGTGGCGGCAACCCGGCAGGCGCACTAACCGGTGCCCTTGGCACGGTGACGGGCGCGCTGGGCGGTATCGGCGGCGGCGCGGACCCGCTGGCGCCGGTTCAAGGTGTCGTCAATCAAGTGACGGGTGCGCTCGGTAGCGGCAACCCGGCAGGTGCGTTGACCGGTGCGCTGAACACGGCGACCGGGGCACTGAGCAACGCACTCGGTACGGCAACGGGGGCGCTCGGCGGTATCGGCGGCGGCTCGAACCCGCTGGCGCCGGTACAAGGCGTCGTCAATCAAGTCACGGGCGCACTCGGCAGCGGCAACCCGGCAGGTGCATTGACCGGTGCCCTCGGCACGGTGACGGGTGCACTAGGCGGTATCGGTGGCGGCTCGAACCCGCTGGCGCCGGTTCAAGGTGTCGTCAATCAAGTGACGGGTGCGCTCGGTGGCGGCAACCCGGCAGGTGCATTGACTGGCGCACTCGGTACGGTGACGGGCGCACTGGGTGGCATCGGCGGTGGCGCGGACCCGCTGGCGCCGGTGCAAGGCGTCGTCAATCAAGTAACGGGTGCGCTCGGTGGCGGCAACCCGGCTGGCGCGTTGACCGGGGCACTTGGTACGGTGACGGGTGCACTGGGCGGTATCGGCGGTGGTTCGAACCCGCTGGCGCCGGTGCAAGGTGTCGTCAATCAAGTGACGGGCGCGCTCGGTGGCGGCAATCCGGCCGGCGCACTGACCGGTGCCCTCGGCACGGTGACCGGCGCACTGGGCGGCATCGGTGGCGGCTCGAACCCGCTGGCGCCGGTGCAAGGTGTCGTCAATCAAGTCACGGGTGCACTCGGCAGCGGCAACCCGGCCGGTGCACTGACCGGTGCCCTCGGCACGGTGACCGGCGCACTAGGCGGCATCGGCGGCGGCTCGAACCCGCTGGCGCCGGTGCAAGGTGTCGTCAATCAAGTCACGGGCGCACTCGGCAGCGGCAATCCGGCAGGCGCACTGACCGGCGCACTCGGCACGGTGACGGGCGCACTGGGCGGTATCGGTGGCGGCTCGAACCCGCTGGCGCCGATCCAGAGCGTCGTCGACCAGGTCACGGGTACGCTCGGCAGCGGCAACCCGGCCGGCGCACTGAGCAACGCGGTCAACACGATCACGGGCACGCTCGGCAACGTCGGTGGCACGGGAAGCCCGCTGGCGCCGGTGCAGGGCGTCGTCACGCAGCTCGCCGGCACGCTTGGCGGCGCGGGGAGCCCGCTGGCGCCGGTGCAAGGCGTCGTGAACCAGGTCGTCGGCACGCTGTCCGGCGCCGGTGGCGGTAGCCCGATCACGCCGATCACGAACCTCGTCAACGGCCTGCAGAACGCGCTGCCGACGGGCGGCAACGCAGCCGGCGCGCTGACCGGCGCACTGGGCTCGGTGACGGGCGCACTCGGCAACCTCGGCGGCTCGAACCCGCTGGCGCCGGTGCAGGGCGTCGTGAACCAGGTGGTCGGCACGCTCGGCAGCAGCAACGCGGTCGGCACGGCCACGAACGCACTGGGTAATGCGGTCGGCTCCGTCGTGGGCGCGCTCGGCAACCTCGGCGGCTCCAACCCGCTGGCCCCGGTACAGGGCGTCGTGAATCAGGTGGTCGGCACGCTCGGCAACCTCGGCGGCTCGAACCCGCTGGCGCCGGTGCAAGGCGTCGTGAACCAGGTCGTCGGCACGCTGTCGGGCGCGGCGGGCAGCAACCCGATCGCCCCGATCACGAACCTCGTGAGCGGCCTGACGGGCGGCAGCAACCCGGCCGGCGCACTGACCGGTGCGCTCGGTTCGGTGACGGGCGCACTCGCGAACGGTCCGGCGGCCCTCGGGCAGGCGGCCGGCGCGCTGTCGGGCGCGGCCGGTTCGACGGCGGCGGCGGGCGGCAGCCTGCTCGGCTCGGGCGCGAACGCGGCCGGCGGCACGGCGGGCGCAGTCGGCTCGCTGCTGACGACGGGCGCCAACGCGACGGCGACGGTCGTCAACGCAGTCGGTACGACGGTGGGCACGGCGCTCGGCTCCGCGCCGGGCCTGTCGGTCACGCCGCATTCGGGCAACAGCGCGCCGGGCAACCCGCTCGCGCCGGTGTCGTCGCTGCTCCAGTCGCTGACGGGTGCACTGCCGAAGTAACCGGCCGCGCACGCACGGCGGAGCCGGATCGGCCGCCGTGCGCAACGGGCCGCACAACGCGGCATGGCAGCGATGTCATGCCGCGTTGTCTTTTGGTGTCCCTTTTTTCCTGCGTCGCACGACTGGCCGCCGCCGCCGCCAACGACGCTCGCCGGCCGGCGTGGAATAACCGGTCGCCTCCATCCGTTTACCTACCGAATCCCGGCAGCGCCGGCCGGCGGGATAATGGTCGTGACGAAGCCGATCGTCCCGGCCGGTGCCGCCGTGTCGCGATGCCGTGTCAAGGAGAAAGGGCATGAAACGGATACTCGTCGCCGCCGCGCTGACGGCGTCAATCGTGCGGCCGGCCGCCGCGGAACCACCACGAGCCGGCGATGGAAAGCTCGTCGACGAAGATCGCATGACGCTGTACGTGTTCGATCGCGATGCGCCCGGCAAGAGCGCGTGCGACAGCGCGTGCGCGGCCAACTGGCCGCCTGCGCGCGCCGACGCGTACGACAAGCCAGTGGGTGCGCTGAGTCTCGTCGCGCGTGACGACGGCAGCAAGCAATGGGCGTACCGCGGGCGCCCGCTGTATCGCTGGAAGCTCGATCACAAGCCCGGCGACACGGGCGGCGACGGGGTCGGCGGCATGTGGCACGTCGCGCGTCCGTGACGACGGGCGGTGGGGCGGTGCGCGAGGCATCCTGATGAGCTACGAATCGGATCTGCTGGTGTGGTTGCCGCATCTCACGCGTTATGCGCGCGCGCTGACGGGTGACCGGGCCTGGGCGGACGATCTCGTGCAGGACACGCTCGAGCGGGCGCTGAACCGCCCGCCGCGCGACGGCGGCAACCTGCGCGCGTGGCTGCTGACGTTGCTGCGGCACCGCTTCATCGACCAGTTGCGCGCACGGCACGAGATCGCGGTCGACGATGCGACGGCGCCGTGGCAGACGATGGCCGCACCGGCCGGCGAAATCGGCGGGCTGGTGCTGCGCGACGTGCAGCGCGCGCTGTACCGGCTGCCGGTCGAACAGCGCGAGGTGCTGCTGCTGGTCGCGCTCGAGGAATTGAGCTATCGCGATGCCGCGGCGGTGCTCGGCGTCCCGGTGGGCACGGTGATGTCGCGGCTTGCACGGGCGCGCGGGCAGATGCGCGCGCTGTTGTCCGACGAGCCGCCGGCGCACGGCACGGCGGCATTACGGGTGATCGGGAAGACATGATGGACGATCCGCACAAGCCTTCGAACGAGCGGGACGACGATGCGTCGGCGCAACTGCTGTCCGCGTTGCTGGACGGCGAGCTGTCCGGGCACGAGCGTCGCGAGGTGCTCGAGCGCGTGCTGGCCGATCCGCAGGAGGCCGAACGATTCGCGCATTACCGGGCGCAGCGCGACGCGCTGCAGGCGCTGTTCCCGCTGCCGGCCGCCGCGCCCGCGCTGTTCGTGCAACGCCGTGCGCCGCGCCGGCGCGGGATCGCCTATGCATTCGCTGCGCTCGCGGCCGGGCTGCTGATCGGTGTCGCGCTGCATGCGGGCTGGGTGGCATTCGGCGGTGAGCCGGCGTTCGCCGCACGCGCGGATGCCGCCTATGCGACGTACGTGGCCGACCACGACCATCCGGTCGAGGTCGGTGCGGGCGATCCTGACCATCTCGTCGCGTGGCTGTCCGCGCGTCTCGGGCGTCCCGTGCGTGCGCCGTCGCTCGACGAATACGGTTACCGGTTGCTCGGCGGCCGGCTGCTCCCCGGCGAAGCGGGGCCGGCCGCGCAACTCATGTACCAGCGCGCGGACGGCGCGCGCGTGACGCTGTACATGACGGCCTACGACACACGGCGCCTCGCGCCGCAGGCGATGTCGGCCGGTGGCCGCTACACGTATTTCTGGTCGGATCGCGGGATGGGCTACGCATTGTCCGGCCAGGGCGACGAACGGCGCCTGCGCGAACTCGCGATCGACGCGTGCGGCGCGCTAGGCGGCCCGACCGACGCGTGGAAGGGGTGACACGCGTGGCGCCGCCGGCAGGGAGCAGGTGATGAAGACGACGATGACGAAGCGGCGCGTGCCGATGCTGGCGCTGGTGCTGGCGGCGCTCGCCGCGGGCACGGCGCTTGCGCAGGCGGACGGTGATACGCCGCTGCGCGTGCCGGTCGACGCCGACGGCGTGCAACGGGTGGCGATCGTCGGCGGCAGCTATTTCTTCCGACCGAACCACGTGATCGTGCGGGCGCATGTGCCGGTCGAGCTGACCGTGTCGGCCGAGCCCGGCCCGGTGCCGCACAGCTTCGAAATCGATGCGCCGCAGGCCGGCATCGCGGTGCGCGCCGAGCTCGGCACGACGCCGAAGACGTTTCGCTTCACGCCGGCGCAGCCGGGCCGGTTCGCCTACTATTGCACGCATCGGCTGCTGTTTTTCAGGAGCCATCGCGAGCGCGGGATGGAAGGCGTGCTCGATGTCGAGGCGGCGCCGTGATCGCCGCGTTGCTGGCCGCGAGCCTGATAGGAGCGAGCATGACCGCCGATCCCGTGACCGTCGCGCAGGCGCATTTCGACCACGTCCGCTCGTACCGCGCGACGATCCGCTCGTCCGCACGCAGCGGCGAGCGCACCGAAATCCATTACGCGTACCTGAAACCGGGCTTCGTCCGGATGGATTTCGTGTCGCCGCATCACGGCGCGGTGCTCGCGTACGATCCCGGCGACGGCAAGGTGCGGCTGCGTCCGTTCGGCGTGCATGCGCCGCCCGCGCTGACGCTGTCGCCGTCCAATCCGCTCGTGCGCGACCGCAGCGGCCACCGGGTCGACCGGTCGGACGTCGGCGAACTGCTGCGCAACGTCCATGCGCTGCAGGAAGGCGGTGCGACGGTGACCGAAGGCGAGGAGGCCGTCGGCGGCCGGACCGCGCTGCGCGTGTCGGTCACGGGCGCGCCCGCGCATGTGGTCGACGGCGTGCATCGCTACCGGCTGTGGCTCGATACCGAGGACGGCTTTCCGCTGAAGGTCGTCAGCTTCGCGGACGATGGCGACGTGCCGCTCGAAACCGTGACGCTCGACGATATCGAAATCGATGTCGCGTTTCCCGAACGCTTCTTCGCGCCCTGAGCGGTGCGCTGACTCATGCCCGTGACGGGCATGCCGGAGGCTGCATGGCGGAATACCGGTTCTCGACGACCTGGCGCGTGGACGCGCCGCTCGCGGCGGTGTGGGACGCGATCTACCAGGTCGACCGCTGGCCCGTCTGGTGGAAGGGTGCCGTGCGCACCGTCGAGATCGAACCGGGCGACGCGCGCGGCGTCGGTGCGCTGCACCGTTACACATGGAAGGGAGCGCTGCCGTACCGGCTGACCTTCGACATGCGCGTGCGGCGCGTCGAGCCGCCGCATGTGCTCGAAGGCCGCGCGAGCGGCGCGATCGAAGGCGACGGATGCTGGTCGTTCGTCGCCGACGGCGCACGTACGATCGTGCGCTACGACTGGCACATCCGCACGCACGTGCGCTGGATGAACCGGCTGGAGCCGCTCGGTCGCCCGCTGTTCCGCTGGAACCACGACGTCGTGATGCGCGAAGGCGCAAAGGGGCTCGCGCGGCTGCTGGGCGCGACGGTCGAGACGGAGGGCCGGATCTTCCGCCCGTTGTCGGAGGCGGGCTGCGCCGATGCCTGAACGCGGGTGAACGCGACTGAACGCGACTGAACGCGAGTAAGTGCGAGTAAGCGCGCGCCGCGACGGCCCGCGCCGCTCAGCGCGCGTACGCCATCACCGCGCCATCCACCACCAATGCGACACGTTCGCCGACGGCCGGACACCGGTGTCCCGGCACGCGTGCGCGCACGCGCACGTCGCCATCGGCATCGAGGCGCACGAGCACGTCGGCGTCCTGGCCCGCGAATTGCACGGCTTCGACACGCGCCGTATGGCCGCGCGCCGCGTCGCCGTGCGTGACCGGCACGATGCCGATCTGCTCGGGACGCAGCATCGCATCGGCCGGCCCGTCGGGCAGCGGCGCGACGAGCGGCAGGTCGCCGAGCGCGCAGGCGATGCGCATGTTGTGCACACGGCCGGCGAGCAGCACCGCCTGCCCGACGAACGACGCGACGTCGCGCGTGACGGGCTGCCGGTACAGCGTCTGCGGAGCGGCCGTCTGCACGAGCCGGCCGTGCCACATCACTGCCACTTCGTCGCCGAGCGTCATCGCCTCGGGCTGGTCGTGCGTGACGAGCACCGAGGTCGCGCCTGCCGCGGCGAGCGCATCGGCGACCGCGCTGCGCGTTTCGTGGCGCAGCGACGTGTCGAGCGCGGAGAACGGTTCGTCGAGGATCACGAGCGACGGCTCGGGCGCGAGCGCACGAGCGAGCGCGACGCGCTGCTGCTGTCCGCCGGACAGTTGCTGCGGCGCACGGCTCGCATACGACGCGGGCAGCCCGACCATCTCGAGCAGTTCGTCGACGCGATGATGGCGCCGCCGCGCCGCGCGCGGCAGCCCGAACGCGATGTTGTCGGCCACCGACAGATGCGGAAACAGCGCGCCTTCCTGCGGCACGTAGCCGATCCGGCGCTGTTCGGGCGGCACGTGCACGTCGGGCGCGGCCACGCGGCGCCCGTCGATTTCGACGGTGCCGCGCTCGGCGCGCTCGAAGCCGCACAGCACGCGCAGCAGGGTGGTCTTGCCGCTGCCGGACGGGCCGAGCAGCGCGAGGCGCGAGCCGCGCCGCACCGTGAGGTCGATGTCGTGCAGGACGGTATGCGCTCCGAACGATTTCGACAGGCCGTGGATGCGTAGTTCGCTCATGGGCGGTTCCGGGGAAAAAGGGCGGCGCTCAGTCACGCACCGACGCGCGGCCGAGCAGCAGGAACAGCAGTCCCGACGCGCCGAGCGACAGCGCGACGAGCAGCGCCGCGTAGGGCGCCGCGGCGGCGAACGCAAGCGTCGCCGTATCGCTCCACACCTGCGTCGCGAGCGTGCGGGTGCCGATCGGCGACAGCAGCAGCGTCGCGTTGAGTTCCGTCACGACCGAGATGAACACCATCGTCGCGGCCGCGCCGAGGCCGGGCGCCGCGAGCGGCAGCACCACGCGCGTGAGCGTCGCGCGCCAGCCGAGGCCGAGCGAGCGGGCGGTTTCCTCGAGCCGGACCTGCACGTGCGACAGCGCGGCGCGCACGCTGACGACCGCGAGCGGCAGGAACAGGATCGCGTATGCGCCGACGAGCGCCGGTGCGCTCTGGTAGAGCGGCTGCAGCATTCGCACCGTGATCGACACGATCGCCAGCGCGACGACGATGCCCGGCACGCCCTGCACGGTCATCGCGGTGCGCTCGAGGAGCGTCGCGACGCGGCCGGGATAGCGAACCAGCAGGAACGCGAGCGGCAGCGCGAGCAGCGTCGTGACGGCTGCCGCCATCAGGCCGTAGCCGGACGACGCGAGCGTGGCCTGCCACAGCAGTTCGGGCGACACGTCGGCCGGCGTGACGGCGGCCGCGCTCTGTTGCGTGAGCCAGTAGCCGATCATCGCGAGCGGGACGCCGAGCGTCGCCGCGGCGAGCGCGGCGAACGCGACGGTGACGGGGCCGCGCAGACGGCCGAGCGGATAACGCATCGCGACGCGGCGCGCGGCACGGTGCGTATGGCCATAGCGCGCATGGCCGCGAGCGCGTGCCTCGATCGCGAGGCACAGCAGGCACAGCGCGATCAGCACGCAGCCGAGCAGCGAGGCGCCGCCGCCGTCGAACGCGGTGCGGTATTCCGCATAGATCTCGGTCGTGAAGGTGCGAAAGCGCAGCAACTGGAATGCGCCGAACTCGGACAGCACGCCGAGCGCGACGAGCAGCATCCCGCCGCACAGCGCGGGGCGCAGCTGCGGCAGCACGACGCGCAAGAAGGTATGCCACGGCGAGCAGCCGAGCGTGCGCGCGCTTTCCTCCAGCGCGGGGTCGAGCTCGCGCAGCGCGGCGGCCACCGGCAGGTAGACGAGCGGGAAGTATGCGGAAGTCAGCACGATCAGCGCGCCGAGGAAATCCTGCAGGTCGAGGCTCAGCGACACCCACGCATAGCTCGTGATGAACGGCGGCACCGCGAGCGGCGCGGCCGCGAGCGCGGTCCACAGCGGCCGGGCGGGCAGGTCGGTGCGCTCGATGAACCATGCGAGCGCCGTGCCGAGCAGCGTGCACGCGAGGGTCGCAGCGAGCGTGATCGACAGCGTGTTGACCAGCAGTTCGCCGACGAGCGGGCGCCACAGCAGCTCGATCGCATCGTCGACGCCGAAGGTGGCCGCGCGGTACAGCGTGAAGCCGAGCGGCAGCAGGATCGCAAGCGGCCCGCACGCGGCAGCGGCGACGAGCGCGCGTGGCGGGCGGCGCCGTGTCGCGGTGGGCGCGCCGTCGCGTGCGCTGCGTGCCGTGCGGGACACGGCGTCGCTCATGGTCAGAGCAGACCGGCCTGGCGCAGCAGCTTGCCGGCCTGGCTGTCGTCGCCGAGCTGTTCGAACGACAGTGCCGGCGGGCTCAGTTCGTTGAACGGCTTCAGGATCGGATCGGGCGCGACGCCCGGATGCAGCGGATACTCGAAGCTGATGTGGCCGCCGGCCATCAGTTTCTGCGCGCGCTCGCTGACGAGATACGCGACGAACTTCTGCGCTTCCGGCTGGTGCTTCGACGCCTTCAGCACCGCGGCGCCGGACACGTTGACGGCCCCGCCGACGTCACCCTTGCCGAAGTGGTAGATCGCGCTGCGGGTCGACTTGTCGCCGAGTTCGGCGTGCAGGCGGTCCCAGTAGTAGTTGTTGACGATGCCGGTCAGCACGCCGCCGCGGTTGACGGCCGCCGTCACGCCTTCGTCGTCGTCGAAGATCTGCGCGTTGGCCTTCAGGCCCTTCAGCCATTGCAGCGTCGCGGCTTCGCCGTGCAGCGCGAGCACCGCGCTCACGAGCGGCAGGAAGTCCGCGTCGCTCGGCGCGACGCCGACCTTGCCCTTCCATTCCGGCTTCGCGAGATCGAGCAGCGAAGCGGGCAGCTGCTGCGGCTGGATTTTCGCGGTGTTGTAGATGAGCACGTTCTCGCGCGCGAGCACGCCGACCCAGTTGCCGTCCGCCGGGTTGAAGCGCGCGGGCACCGACTGCAGCGTGGCGGCGTCGGTCTTCGCGAACAGGCCCTTGCGGTCGAGCAGCACGAGCTCCGGCGAGTTCTCGGTGAAGTACACGTCGGCCGGCGTGCGGTCGCCTTCCGCGACGAGCTGCGCGGCGAGCGCCGGGCCTTCGCCCGAGCGCACCTTCACGGTGATGCCGCTCTGCGCTTCGAAGTCCTTGACGAGCTGGTTGACGACCTGCTCGTGCTGCGCGTTGTACAGCGTGAGCGTCGCGGCATGCGCGCGCGCGGCGTGCAGCGCGCCGGTCAGCATCAGCGCGGCGGCCGCCGCGGAAATCAGGTGCCGCAGCGGGCGGCTAACGGGTGAAGTGTTCATGTGATTTTCAGCAGGTTGCACCCGGCCGGGCCGGGAAGGTGTGCGTTGCCTTGCGTTGTGCGTCGTCATGCCTCGAACAGCGCGGCGCCGATGTACGAACCCGGTTGCGCGCCCGGCGGGCACGCGAAGATCGCGCTGCCGACGTGCGTGGTGAACTGGTTCATGATGTCCAGCTTCGCGAGCTTCTCGTTGATCGGAATGAAGCCCTTGCGCGGGTCGCGCTGGTGCGCGACGAACATCAGCCCCGCGTCGTACTCGGTCTGCTGGCGCCACGGCGGCCAGCGCTCGATGTAGAAGTTCGTGCTGTCGTTGTACGAGTACGCACGGCGCAGGATCTGCGCGCCGTTGTTCAACTGCGGCGACGCGAGACGCGCGTGAGAATTGTCGGGAATCACCGGGTTGCCGTCCTTGTCGGCCGCATCGAGATCGAGTGCCTCGAACTCGTGCTTCTGGCCGAGCGGCGCGCCGCTGTACTTGTGACGGCCGACCACCTGCTCCTGGAAGCCGAGCTCCGTGTTGTCCCAGTGCTCGAGCGTGATGCGGATCCGGCGCACGACCGTGTAGGTGCCGCCGTTCATCCATGCCGGGCCTTCGCTGCCGGCCCACACGAATTCGTTCATCGCGGCCGGGTCGGACATCGGCGGGTTCATCGTGCCGTCCTTGAAGCCCATCAGGTTGCGCGGCGTTTCGCCGGGCTTGCCCGACGTGAAGCCGGCCTGGCCCCAGCGCATCTGCGTTGCCTTCGCGCCGAGGCGCACGAGCTGGCGCACCGCGTGGAACGCGACCTGCGCGTCGTCCGCGCACGCCTGGATGAACAGGTCGCCGCCGGTCTTTTCCGGCAGCAACTGGTCGCCGTTGAAACGCGGCAGGTCGACCAGCGCGGCGGGGCGATGCTTCGCGAGGCCATAGCGGTCCTTGCCGGCGAGCGCGAACATGCCGGGGCCGAAGCCGAACGTGATCGTCAGGCGCGCGGGGCCGAGGCCGAGCGCGTCGCCCCCGTCCGCCGGCGCGACTTCGTCGCTGCCCGTCGTGGCGAGGGGTTGCGCGGTATCGCCGCGCGTCATGCGCGCGGCGGCGTCGGTCCAGGTTTTCAGCAGCGCGATGACATCCGAGCGCTGGGCGGTCGTCAGGTCGAGCGCCGCGAAATACGCGTGGCGCTGCTGCGGCGTCGTAATGCCGCTCTGGTGCTTGCCATAGAACGGCTCGACGCCGTCATGCGCGGAAGCGGGCGTGGGTGCGGGCGCGGCGGCCGGCGCATCCGCGGCCTGTGCGGCCGGGATCGACGCCGCCGCGAGGCCGGCAGCCACTGCGGCGCCGCCCGCCTTCAGGAAGCCGCGCCGTGCGGGGCGCGGTGGCTGGTTGGAATCGTCTGCCATGATGGGTTCCGTTACTTCGCGAGCAACAGCGTGTTGACGTCGTCGGCGACGTAGTAGAAGCCGTCGCCTTCGGGCGTCATCGCGATGCCGAACAGGTTGCCGTTGCCGGGGGGCGTCTGCGCCTTGTCGGTATTGATCCAGCGCGCGTAGATCTGCTTGCCGGCAATCGGGTCGATCTCGACGACCTGGCCGTTCTGCGCGTTGGTCGCGAGCAGGTGGCCGTTCGGTGCGGTGGCAAGCGCGAGCGGGCGGCGCAGGAAGCCGTCGGCGGTGACCTGGCGGCCGACGCCCGCGCTGGTGTCGCGTGTGAGCGGATCGTCGATTTCGACGATGCGGTTGCCGATCGCGTCCGACACGTACAGCTTCTTCTGGTCGCCCGACAGCGCGAGGCCGGTCGGGCCGACCAGGAACACGCCCTTGTCGGCCTGCGCGCCGAGGCCGCTCGCGACGACCGTTTCCTGCTTGATCACCGGCGGCTTGCCGGCCGGCACGTCGAGGTCGAGACGCAGCACGGTCGCCTGCTTGTAGACGGGCGGGTTGCCGTCCGCGCCGCCGACGCCGAAGCCGGCCATGCTGACGAACAGCGTCGCGCTGTCGCCGCGGTCGACCACGGCCATGTTGCCCCACGGGTCGTTGATGTTCGGGGTCGACCACGTCGACGCGATCTTGCCTTGCGGATCGAGCACGATCAGGCAGCCGGCGCCCTTGGTGTTGGTCGTGCCGTCGTTGCTCGGCGTGCTGCCGACGATCACCCAGCCGGATTTCAGCATCGTCATCGCCGTCGACAGGCCGACGCCGCCGGGGCAGGCCTTCAGGTCGCGCGGAATCGACGCGAACAGGCTCAGCTGCTTGGTCGACGGGCGGTAGTTGACGATCGTGCTGCCGGTGCCCTGCAGGTTCGCCGCGTTGTTGAAGTTGTCGACGAGCACGTCGCCCGCCTGGATCGTCCCGGCCGACACCGGCGCGACCGCGATCGCGTACGGGTTCTGGTCGCCGTTGTCCGGCACCGTGTTGACGAGCGTGGTGTGGCGATGCACGGTCTCGAGGAAACCTTGCGGCTCGGCGAGTGCGCCGGCGGCGGCCGTCAGCGCGGCGGCGGCCAGTGCGCCCGTCGCGAGGCGGCGAAGCGGGGCGGATTGAATCATGTGAATCTCCTGGGGAGCGCGCCGTCCGGGCGGCGCGCGAAAATGGTCGGCGTGGGCGCGTCCGCTCAGAACGTGATCGTCGTCCGCGCGCCGAGCACGAACGTGTTGCGCAGCGGCTGGGTCGCGTCGCTCGGGTTCTGGCCGGCGCCGGCATTGAACGTGTACTGCGCGTCGGCCTGGACGATCCACCACGGGTTGACCTGGTACTGGTAGGTCGCCTCGAGCGTCGTCTCGCGGGTGCGCACGCCGTACGGGCCGGTCGCGAACGTTCGCGCGGTCTGGTCGAGGTCGGTCACGTGGTTGCCGACCTGGATGTACGTGACGCCGAGGCCGACGCTGTCGTTGTCGCGGCCGGCGAACGGCGCCTTCAGCACGATCCCCGCGTTGGCGGAGAAGCTCACCAGGTTGCGGTCGCCCGGCGCGCCCATCACGCGCGCAAACACGCCGAGGCTGCGCGGGCCGGTCGGGTCGGGGCGCCAGATCATCTGGTCGGCCACCGCGTAGAAGCTGTAGTTCCCGTGACGCTGCTGCGCGTCGCCGTTCGACGCGGGATCTGCGAGCGACAGCCCGTCGCTGCCGACGTTCTGGTCCGCGAAGCGGCCGTTGTGATACCAGACGCCGATCTTGTAGGTGCCCGGCAGCCCGTTCGAGCGGCCGGTATCCATTTCGCCGTCTGACGGCTGGTTCAGCGCGTACTGCAGTTCGCCGATATAGAGCGCGCCGTTGTGCAGGTTGAAGTTGGTGCCGCTGAGGTTGTTCGGGTTGTTGCCGAGCGGATCGCCGTCGAACACGCCCGCGAGCGCGGTGAGTTTCGGCGTGATCTGCGCGCGTACGCGCACGCCGAGGCCCGCGAGCGGATACGCGGGGCCGCCGTTCGGCAGGTCGTAGGACGGCAGCGCGGGCCAGCCGAACATCGTGTTGACGAACGTGTTCGCATACGTGCTGACCATGAATTCCTGGTCCAGGCTCTGCTGGCCGATCTTCACGTCGACGCGCTTGTCGAGGAACGACTGCTGGTACCACAGCTCCCACAGGCGCGTCGTGCCCTGCGCCTCGATGCCGCTCGCGGTGTTGAGCGTGCCGAGGTTGCGCGCACTCAGGTTGGTGCCGTGGATCTGCAGCGCGCTGACGTTGAATGTCCCGCCCGGCAGGCCGATTGCCTTCTGCGTGTCGACCGTCAGGGTGGCCGTCGTCAAGCCGTCGTACGCGCCGCCGCGGTTCAGGCCGCCGCGCAGGTTCGCGAGGTATTCGCTGGTTTCGGTGATCTGCAGCGTCGCGCCGTACTTGCCGAGCCACGGGCGGATGCCGCCCATGTCGCCGAGCAGGCTCTGGCGCGTCCAGATGCCGGTCCACATGTTGGTCGGCTTCGCCTGGATCGCCAGGTCGGCCTCGGGGGCTTCCGGCTGTGCGTCGACCGGCACGTCGGCGAAAGCTGCGCCGCTCGCGAACGATGCACACGCGAGGATGGCCGCGCAGGCGGCGGGGCGCATCCGGGCACGGGCGCTGTCTCCCTGGAACGATGCAAACTTCATATCAAATCCCTGGTTCTAATTAGTGTGGAGTCCTGCTTGTCGGTCGCTGTCCGGACGCTCGGCACCGATCGGCCAGGGCATGAAGATGAACGCAACGCGGCGCATCGTAGGAGTGTCGAATGGGAATGTCAATGTAAACGAGAATGATTCGCATCTAAATTACTGAATGTAATCCGCCTCCTTACGGGTGGGGCCCGACACGGGTTTACTGACGAGGTAAACCGTAAATATCGTTGTAATGAAAATGAATGCTTCTATGCGGGTCGATGGATCCGCGGCGCGAGGCGCAGGCGGCAACCGGCGGGTGCGGGAGGGCGCATGCCGGCGGACGGAATCGACGCCGCTGCGGCATTTATCGAGTGATGCCGCCGATCGAAGGAACTCCGTGCTTTCCCGGTGTCCAAACGGGGCTGGATGGGATTCCGGGGCCGCGCGGCCCCGCCTGCAAGGCGGGGTGGCGCTTGTCGGGGTTTGTTTTCAAAGGGTTTTTTGTCGGATCCACGTGCTTTTTCCGCCCCGTCCCCGCCCCGAAAATTCGTCCGGTTCCCCTTCTTGAATTTGTCAAAACCCGTCCATATAATTAGCACTCGCTGCACGAGAGTGCTAACAATTCTCTGCCAGGCGACAAGCCGGGCAGATTCCCTAAGCGTTCTTCAATCTCAGTCAAGAGAGGAGTGAATATGAACCTTCGTCCTTTGCACGATCGCGTGATCGTCAAACGCCTGGATCAGGAAACCAAGACCGCCTCGGGCATCGTGATCCCCGACGCCGCTGCTGAAAAGCCGGACCAGGGCGAAGTCCTGGCCGTCGGCCCGGGCAAGCGCGACGACAAGGGCGCCCCGATCGCGCTCGACGTGAAGGTCGGCGATCGCGTCCTGTTCGGCAAGTACGCAGGCCAGACCGTGAAGGTCGACGGCAGCGAACTGCTGGTCATGCGCGAAGAAGACATCATGGCCGTGGTCAACGCGAAGTAAGCGTCCACCGACGGTACATATTCCCAAGAATTCAAGGAGTTAGAAGATGGCAGCTAAAGACGTCGTATTCGGCGATTCCGCCCGTTCGAAGATGGTCGAAGGCGTGAACATTCTCGCCAACGCAGTCAAGGTCACGCTGGGTCCGAAGGGCCGCAACGTGGTGCTCGAGCGCAGCTTCGGCGGCCCGACGGTCACCAAGGACGGTGTGTCGGTCGCGAAGGAAATCGAGCTGAAGGACAAGCTCCAGAACATGGGCGCGCAAATGGTCAAGGAAGTCGCTTCCAAGACCAGCGACAACGCAGGCGACGGCACGACGACGGCAACCGTCCTCGCGCAATCGATCGTTCGCGAAGGCATGAAGTACGTCGCATCGGGCATGAACCCGATGGACCTGAAGCGCGGCATCGACAAGGCAGTCGCAGCGGCTGTCGAAGAGCTGAAGAAGATCAGCAAGCCGTGCACGACGAACAAGGAAATCGCACAGGTCGGCTCGATCTCGGCGAACAGCGACACGTCGATCGGCGATCGCATCGCTGAAGCGATGGACAAGGTCGGCAAGGAAGGCGTCATCACCGTCGAAGACGGCAAGTCGCTGGCTGACGAACTCGACGTCGTCGAAGGGATGCAATTCGACCGCGGCTACCTGTCGCCGTACTTCATCAACAACCCGGAAAAGCAAGTCGCCGTCCTCGACAACCCGTTCGTGCTGCTGCACGACAAGAAGGTGTCGAACATCCGTGATCTGCTGCCGGTACTCGAGCAAGTCGCGAAGGCTGGCCGTCCGCTGCTGATCATCGCTGAAGACATCGAAGGCGAAGCGCTCGCCACGCTGGTCGTCAACAACATCCGCGGCATCCTGAAGACCGTTGCGGTCAAGGCGCCGGGCTTCGGCGATCGTCGCAAGGCGATGCTGGAAGACATCGCGATCCTGACCGGCGGCCAGGTGATCGCTGAAGAAACCGGCCTGACGCTCGAGAAGGCAACGCTGGCAGAACTGGGCCAGGCGAAGCGCATCGAAGTGGGCAAGGAAAACACGACGATCATCGACGGCGCAGGCGAAGCCGTGAACATCGAAGCACGCGTGAAGCAAGTGCGCGCGCAAATCGAAGAAGCGACGTCGGACTACGACCGTGAAAAGCTGCAAGAGCGCGTGGCCAAGCTGGCTGGCGGTGTTGCAGTGATCAAGGTTGGTGCCGCGACCGAAGTCGAAATGAAGGAAAAGAAGGCACGTGTCGAAGACGCACTGCACGCAACGCGCGCGGCTGTGGAAGAAGGCATCGTGGCAGGTGGCGGCGTTGCGCTGATCCGCGCTCGCACCGCGATCGCAGGCCTGACCGGCGCTAACGCCGATCAAAACGCCGGCATCAAGATCGTGCTGCGCGCAATGGAAGAGCCGCTGCGCCAGATCGTCACGAACGGCGGCGAAGAAGCCAGCGTCGTGGTGGCGGCAGTTGCTGCAGGCCAGGGCAACTACGGCTACAACGCAGCGACGGGCGAGTACGTCGACATGGTCGAAGCCGGTGTGGTTGATCCGACCAAGGTCACGCGTACCGCACTGCAGAACGCAGCGTCGGTTGCAGGCCTGCTGCTGACGACGGACGCAGCTGTTGCTGAACTGCCGAAGGAAGACGCACCGATGCCGGGCGGCATGCCCGGCGGCATGGGCGGCATGGGCATGGACATGTAATCGACTTCGGTCGATGGTGTCCGGAGCGCGCAGCGATGCGCGTTCCAGCCAAAAGAAAAGACCCGCAGCGATGCGGGTCTTTTTTTATGGGCGCGCGGATTTCGATGCGTGCGCGGGGCGGCCGGAGATGTCGCGCCCACAGGGCGTGACATTGGGGGGCGACGGCGGGGCATGCCCCGCCGCACGTGCGTCAATGCCGATGCGACGTCCTCGGCACCGCGTCGGCCTTCACGGCCGGCGGCGTATCCGAATCCTCATTGCTGCGCGCCCAGAAGAACCGGTCGGGCAGGTACGCCCCCATGCCGGGCCGGAACGCGTCGCGCGTGGCCTGGTACAGGTATTCCTGCGCCTCGCGAACCGCTTCGGGCGGCTCCTGGCCGTTCGCGAGCAACGCTGCGATGGCCGCGCCCAGCGTGTCGGTGATGCCCATCAGCCGGTGCGGCGAGCGATCCCACATGTCCTCGCGGAGCTGGCCTTCCTCGCAGTACAGCGTGTTGACGAGCCGGTGCGAGCCCGTCTCGGACGACAGGATGTACTCGCAGCCCTGCGACAGCAGGTGCGAGACGGCCGCGTCGAGATTCGGCGCCTCGGCGTCGCCGTCCGGCTGCGCGAGCGCGATCAGCGTCGCGTAGTCGGCGACGAGCAGCGTGGTTTGCGGCGCCAGCAGGTCGGCGATCGATTCGCGCAGGTCGTCGGCTGCGAGCACGTGCTCGTCGTCGAGCGTGAAGTCGGGCGCGAGCACGAGCGGCACGCCGTCGTAGTCGGCGACGACCTCGGCGATCGCGCTCACGACTTCCGCGCGCGTCGCCGCGCCGATCTTGAACGCCGCAACCGGCATGTCTTCGAGCAGCATGCGCGCCTGGGCGGCGACCACGTCGGGATCGAGGCCGGTCACTTCGTCGCAGGCGGCCGAGTCGCGCACGGTGTAGCCCGTCAGGACGGACACGCCGTGACAGCCCATGCTCGCCAGGGTCAACAGATCGGCTTGGATGCCAGAGCCGCCGGTGGGGTCGGACAGGCCAAAGGTGAGGACGATCGGAGGGGCGTTGCTGGACATGTAAAAATGGGGCAAGAGAAAAACGGGAAAGCGACGGGCATGCGGACGGCGAGGCGAAATGGGCGTTTTCGGCCCTGTGTTGCCCGGCAGGCCGCACTTTTCAGCCATTATGCGGCGGAATCCGGCCCGCACGACGGATTTTTTAGCGCAGCGCAACGTAGTCGCGTTACTCCAGCGCGATTGCTAGGCAGTCCGGCCCCGACACGGTACCATCATGGCTCCCGAATTTACCGACTTTCCCGACGCGGCTTAAGATGGAATACAAGAGCTGGATGTGCCTGATTTGTGGCTGGATTTACGACGAAGAAGCCGGGCTGCCGGAAGAGGGCATTGCCCCGGGCACGCGCTGGGAAGACGTCCCGATCAACTGGACGTGTCCTGAATGCGGCGCCCGCAAGGAAGACTTCGAGATGGTCCAGATCTGACCGGACCCTTGGCCCACGGACACACCGCTCAGGCCTCGCATCGACCCGGCGCTCATGCGTCGAGGCTCGCGCGAGCGACTTGACGACGACAGGCGCGCGTGTCCATGAGGCCAGAACCGGCGAACGTTCCCCACCCTGACGCACTGCCCAACCCGCGCGGCGGGGCCGTGCGCGCGGCCGACGCATGGCTTGCGGCGGCCGCCGACGCTTTCGAGCATCGCGACGACGCGGCCGCACCGCTCTCCGCTGCTGCGGCCGTGCTCGCGGAAGCCGGCTGGCTGCCGGCCGCGCGTTTCGCGGGGCAGCTGTCGGCCGCCGTGCCGCTCGTCGCCGCCGAGCCGACCTCGGCCGGCTGGCGTGCCGCGCTGCGCGATTTCCGCGCGGCCGTCGCACGCCACAACCTGCGCGAGCTCGCCTGCTCGCCGGTTCTCTTCGAACACTTCCGTGCCTTGCGTGCGCAAAGCGCCGCCGACCTGCGCGCGCAGGCGCCGCTCGACGCGCTCGCGCTCGTCGGCCGTGCGGTGCCGCCCGCCACGCTGCGCGCGCTGCCCGACGCGTTCGCGACCCGGATTCGTGCCCGCTACGAACAGGCGTTGCTTGGCGTGCTGCGCGCGGAACACGGCGCGCCCGATGCGGCACTCGACGAACTCGATGCGATGCTGGCCGCGCTCGCCAGCGATGATCCATACGATTTCTGGCGGCTCGCGGCCGCATGCGTGCGCGCGCTGCGCGCCAGCGGCGCACCCGAGCTGAAGCGCTTTCTCGCGCGCACGAACCTCCTGCTCGGCGAGCACGCGCAGGGCCGGCGCAGTGCGCCGCCCGAACTCGTGCGGGAGACGGTGGCGCTGCTGTGGCGCGATTTCGCGCTGTTCGGCGCCGCGGCCGAGGATGTCGCGCTCGTCGACGTGCTGCACGACTACGGATTGACGGTCGACTGGCACGTCGCCGGCACGCCCGCGTCCGAAGCGCTGTGGGAGGCCGATGCCGCCCGGGCCGAGCATGACGCGGTTGCCGCCGCGCCGACCCGCGCACTCGGCGTCGTGACGGTCAATGCGCATGCCTATGAGGATTTCCTGCAGACGGCCGATGCGTCGATGGTCGACCTCGCGGCCGATCCGGCGAGAGCCGGCGCGGGTGCCGCATGGCATGCGTCCGGCGCCGCCTACCGGGTCGGCACGGCCGCGTGCGCGCTGGGGCTCGGCCATGCGGCGCTGCTGGCCGACACGCTTGGCCTCGCGTGGCGGCGTGCGGCGCACGGTGTGCCGCTCGCCGACGGCGGCCTCGATGCGCACGGCCACGCGTCCGACATGCTGCGCGCGGCGCTGCTGAAGATTGCAGCCGGCGTTGCGCCGCCGGATCTCACGGCGGCGTCCGGCGCGCTCGGCGCGGCGCTCGGCCGGGCCTGACGAAGAAGGGGACGAACACGCGCCGGCGGCCCTTGCCGCGCGGGCCTGCAACACGCTGCCGACAGCGCCCGCGCGCGTGTTAGAGTGCCGTGTGATCCGTGCGCGCCGTTGCCAGCGCGGTGCGGCGTTGCTTGTTGATCGCGGCCCGGTCAGGCCGCGGCGTCTTTGCTAAAATTCAAACCATGTCAAAGCCTTCCGATCGCATCAATCTCACCAACCAGTTCCTGATCGCCATGCCGAACATGGCCGATCCGACGTTCTCGGGAACGGTGGTCTATCTTTGCGATCACAGCGAGCGCGGTGCGCTCGGCCTCGTCATCAATCGTCCTACCGACATCGACCTCGAATCGTTGTTCAACCGCATCGACCTGAAGCTCGACATCGAGCCGCTGCTGCACATTCCGGTGTACTTCGGCGGCCCGGTCCAGACCGAGCGCGGTTTCGTGCTGCACGAGCCGGTAGAGGGCGCGAGCTACAACTCGTCGATGTCCGTCGAGGGCGGGCTGGAGATGACCACGTCGAAGGACGTGCTCGAGGCGGTCGCGACGGGCACCGGCCCGAAGCGCTTCCTGCTGACGCTCGGCCATGCGGGCTGGGGGGCAGGGCAGCTCGAGGAAGAAATCTCCCGCAACGGCTGGCTGACGGTCGCCGCCGATCCGCGCATCGTGTTCGACACGCCGGCCGAAGAGCGCTTCGAAGCCGCACTCGGCCTGCTCGGCGTCAGCTCGTCGATGCTGTCCGGCGAAGCAGGGCACGCATGAGTGGCGCGAGCGCGCGCGATGCGACGCTCCTCGCGTTCGACTACGGCGAAAAACGTATCGGCGTCGCGGTCGGCAATGCGCTGACGCGCTCGGCCCGTGCGCTCGTCGTGATCCAGAACCTGAATCGCGAACACCGCTTCAAGGCGGTCGGCGACCTGCTGGCCGAATGGCGGCCGGACGCGCTCGTCGTCGGCCTGCCAATGCATCCGGACGGCACGCCGCACGACATGACGCAGCAGGCGAAGCGCTTCGGCAACCAGCTGAACGGCCGCTTCGGGCTGCCCGTCACGTGGGTCGACGAGCGCTATTCGTCGGTCGAGGCCGAGGCCGGGCTGCGCGAGCGCAACGTGCGCGGCCGCGCACGGGCCGAGATGCTCGATGCCGAGGCCGCGCGCGTCATCCTTCAACAGTATCTCGATCAATTGTCCGACCATGAGCACCATTGACGCCGAGGCGCTTTACCGCGTCCTGCTCGACCAGATCCGCGCCGCGTACGGCACGGCTTTCGCCGAACCGGGCGGCCCGCGGCTCGCCGGCATTCACAGCGGCGGCGCATGGCTTGCCGAGCGCCTCGCGCGCGATCTCGGCGCGCCGGCGTTCGGCGTCGTGAACGTCGCGCTGCACCGCGACGATTACGCGAAGAAGGGGCTGCACAGCCAGGCCAGCCCGACGTCGCTGCCGTTCGAGATCGACGGCGCGCGCATCGTGCTCGTCGACGACGTGCTGTTTACCGGGCGCACCGTGCGCGCGGCACTCAACGAGCTGTTCGACTACGGCCGTCCGGCCGCGGTCGAGCTCGCGGTGCTCGCCGATCGCGGCGGCCGCGAGCTGCCGGTCGCCGCGCGCTTCGCGGGCGGCGCGCTCGACGTGCCGGCCGGCGCGACGCTCGTGCTCGCACGCGACGATGCGCAGTTCACGCTGCGCGTCGAGGCACACGGCGCCTGAACGACACGCGATCCGTATCCCGGGCCGCTGGTTTGCACCGCGGCCCGTTTGCATAGTTGGAATCACGCACACCATGACCACCGACACCACTGGCCGCACCGGCAATCCCGCCGCGGCCGCGAGCCCCGACCGGTTCCGCTACGGCTTCCTGAAGGGCAACCCGCAGCTCACGAAAAACGGCGAGCTGAAGCATCTGCTGTCGATCGAGGGCCTGCCGCGCTCGATCGTCAACCACATCCTCGATACCGCCGAGCAGTTCGTCAGCGTGACGGACCGTGAAGTGAAGAAGGTACCGCTGCTGCGCGGCAAGTCCGTGTTCAACCTGTTCTTCGAGAACTCGACGCGCACCCGCACGACCTTCGAGATCGCCGCGACGCGCCTGTCGGCCGACGTGCTGAACCTGAACATCAATGCGTCGTCGACGAGCAAGGGCGAATCGCTGCTCGACACGATCAACAACCTGTCGGCGATGCATGCCGACCTGTTCGTCGTGCGCCATGCGTCGAGCGGCGCGCCGTACCTGATCGCCGAGCACTGCGCACCGCACGTGCACGTGATCAACGCCGGCGACGGCCGCCATGCGCACCCGACGCAGGGCCTGCTCGACATGTACACGATCCGTCACTACAAGCGCGACTTCACGAAGCTGCGCGTGGCGATCGTCGGCGACATCCTGCATTCGCGCGTCGCGCGCTCCGACATCCACGCGCTCACCACGCTCGGCGTGCCGGAAGTGCGCGCGATCGGCCCGCGCACGCTGCTGCCGGGCGGGCTCGAGCAGATGGGCGTGAAGGTGTTCCACAACCTCGACGAAGGGCTGAAGGGCGTCGACGTGATCATCATGCTGCGCCTGCAGAACGAGCGGATGAGCGGCGCGCTGCTGCCGTCCGCGCAGGAATACTTCAAGACCTGGGGCCTGACGCCCGAGCGTCTCGCGCTCGCCGCGCCCGACGCGATCGTGATGCACCCGGGCCCGATGAACCGCGGCGTCGAGATCGATTCGCAGGTCGCCGATGGCCCGCAGTCGGTGATCCTCAACCAGGTCACGTTCGGCATCGCCGTGCGGATGGCGGTGATGGGCATCGTCGCCGGCAACAGCGACTGAGCCCGCTTTCGCGCATCCTTATTCACGCAATCAACGCATTCACTGACAGCGCATGAAGATTCATATCAAAGGCGGCACGCTGATCGATCCGGTCGCCGGCACCGAGCAGCAGGCCGACGTATTCGTCGCGGACGGCAAGATCGCCGCGCTCGGCACGGCGGCGCCGGCCGGTTTCAACGCGGACAACTCGATCGACGCCGTGGGCATGATCGTCGCGCCCGGCCTCGTCGACCTGTGCGCGCGGCTGCGCGAGCCCGGCTACGAGCACAAGGCGACGCTCGCGTCCGAGATGGCCGCGGCCGTCGCGGGCGGTGTCACGACCCTCGTGTGCCCGCCGGATACCGACCCCGTGCTGGACGAGCCGGGCCTCGTCGAGATGCTCAAGTTCCGCGCGCGCAACCTGCACCAGGCGAACGTGCATCCGCTCGGCGCGCTGACGGTCGGCCTCAAGGGCGAGGTGATCACCGAGATGGTCGCGCTGACCGAGTCCGGCTGCGTCGGTTTTACGCACGCCAACGTGCCGGTGCGCGACACGCAGGTGCTGCTGCGTGCGCTGCAGTACGCGAGTACCTACGACTACACCACGTGGCTGCGCCCGCAGGACGCCTTCATCGGCCGCGGCGGTGTCGCCGCGAGCGGCGCGCTGGCGTCGCGGCTCGGGCTGTCCGGCGTGCCGGTCGCGGCCGAGACGATCGCGCTGCACACGATTTTCGAACTGATGCGCGTGACGGGCGCACGCGTGCACCTCGCGCGGCTGTCGTCGGCGGCCGGCCTCGCGCTCGTGCGCGAAGCGAAGGCCGAGGGGCTGCCCGTGACCTGCGACGTCGGTGTGAATCACCTGCATCTGATCGACGTCGACATCGGCTACTTCGATTCGCAGTTCCGGCTCGATCCGCCGCTGCGCAGCGAGCGCGATCGCGAAGCGATTCGCGTGGCGCTCGCCGACGGTACGATCGATGCGATCTGTTCCGACCATACGCCGGTCGACGACGACGAGAAGCTGCTGCCGTTCGGCGAAGCGACGCCGGGCGCGACCGGGCTCGAGCTGCTGCTGTCGCTGACGCTGAAGTGGGCCGACGAGACGCGTACGCCGCTTGCGCAGGCGCTGCGCCGCATCACGTCCGCGCCGGCTGATGTGCTGAAGCTGCCGGCCGGCCGCCTCACCGAAGGCGGCGCGGCCGACCTGTGCGTGTTCGACCCGCGCGCGCACTGGCGGGTCGAGCCGCGGGCGCTGAAGAGCCAGGGCCACAACTCGCCGTTCCTCGGCTACGAACTGCCGGCCACCGTGCGCACGACGCTCGTGGCCGGGCAGGTCGCGTTCGAGCGCCACTGAACCACGCCGGACTATCGCCATGATTGCCATTCGCAAGCTGCGTCTCGTCTTTCACCTGTTGCGCGGCATGGCGATCGTCGCGCTGCGTTTTTCGCACGTCACGCCCGCGCGCCGCGCCGAGCTGATACGCCGCTGGTCGCTCAAGCTGCTGCGGATTTGCGGGATGCGTCTCGTCGTCCACAACGACAGCGCACGGCTCGACGCGAGCGCGCTCGTGGTCGGCAATCACGTGTCGTGGCTCGACATCTACACGGTCAACGCGTGGCGGCCGACGCCGTTCGTGTCGAAGGCCGAGGTGCGGCAGTGGCCGGTGGTCGGCTGGCTCGCCGAGAAGCTCGACACCGTGTTCCTGCAGCGCGAGAAGCGCACCGAGGCGATGCGCGTCATGCACGAGATGGCCGAGCGCCTGCGCAACGGCGGGCTGATGTGCGTGTTCCCGGAAGGGACGACGACCGACGGGCAGGAACTGCTGCCGTTCCACGCGAACCTGTTCCAGGCCGCGGTATCGGCCGGCTGCGCGGTGCAGCCGATCTGCCTGATGTACGAGGATGCGCAGGGGCGGCAGTCGGTTGCGCCGGCCTATACGGGCGAACTGGCGTTGGGCACGTCGCTCGACATGGTGTTGCGCGGCGGCCCGCTCGTCGCGCACCTGTACGTGTGCGAGCCGATCGCGCCGGGTGGCGACCGGCGGGCGACGTCCGCGGCGGCGCGTGATGCGATCGGGGCTGCGCTCGTGAAGTTGCAGGCGAAGGTTGGCAAACCGGCGGCCGAGTCGCTCGCGGAACTGGCCAAACATGCGTATCCGGCGACCGAGGTTGGCGCCGGCGCGGCAGGGCATGAGGCGACCGACGCACCGGTGCCGGGGCGTGAGGGTTGACGCGCTTCCCGGCGACGCGACTCAGCCTTTAATCACTCGCCGCCCGGCGCGCGGCATGCTTCGCACTGCACCTGCGTGACCGTGCGCTGCGCCGGGTCGGCCGTCAGCCGCACGGCCGACAGCTGGTTACCCCACACACACCCCGAATCGAGCGCGACGACGTTCTCGCGCACCATCAGGCCGAGCGCGGCCCAGTGGCCGAACACGACCGTCACGTCCTCGGTGCGGCGCCCCGGTACGTCGAACCACGGCAGGTAGCCGGGCGGCGCGCTGTCGGGGCCGCCATTCGCCTTGAATTCCATCGCACCGTCGGGCGTGCAGAAGCGCACGCGCGTGAACGCATTGAACGCGACGCGCATCCGGTCGCGTTTCTTCAGATCCGGGCTCCATTGATTCGGCTCGTTGCCGTACAGCTTCTGCAGCGTGTCGCGCCAGTCGGGCGCGCGCAGCGCGCGCTGGAGTTCGTCGGCGAGCTCCAGCACGAGCGTCGCATCCCACTGCGGCAGCACGCCCGCATGGACGAGCAGCATCCCGTTCTCCGCATGCACGAACGGGCGGTGGCGGACCCAGTCGAGCAGCGCATCGGCATCGGGCGCGTCGAGGATCTCGCCGATGGTGTCGCCCGGGCGTTCGGTTCGCAGGCCGGCGGAGACCGCGAGCAGGTGCAGGTCGTGATTGCCGAGTACGACGGTCGCGCGCGGGCCGAGGTCGACGAGTGCGCGCAGCGAGGCGAGGGAGTCCGGGCCGCGGTTGACGACGTCGCCGGCGATCCACAGCGGGGTGTCGGCGGGGGCTGAAAGTTTGTCGAGTAGGGACTGGAAAGCGGAATGACAGCCTTGGATGTCGCCGATGGCGATGGGGGCGGAAAGCATGAGGGTCAGATCGTACCGAAACGAGGTGAACTTGGGAATATCGTATGAATATACGATGGCGCGACGGCAGTTCCACATCGGGCGGCCCGCCAGGCATGCTATTTTTCGTGGCGCAAAGGGCCTCGCGCTGTATCAAGTTGTTAGCAGCATGGAGTTGGCGCCGGCTGGATTCCTATAATTGTCATTTTCGCTCCGAAATTAACATCTCGTGACTTTGCTGGTAGGGCGACCGGTTAAAATGCCGGGCCTGATCGGCCGAGACTTGGCCACTGTGACATGACAAGAAGTGCGATGAGCGCCTGCCAGGCGCGCCGCACACATTACTAGAGGGTGTTTCATGATCCTGGTTACCGGCGGCGCGGGTTTTATCGGTGCCAATTTTGTACTCGACTGGATGGATGTGTCCGACGAGGCCGTGCTCAACGTCGACAAGCTGACCTATGCGGGCAACCTGCGTACGCTGGCGCCGCTCGACGGGAATCCGGATCATGTGTTCGCTCGTGTCGATATCTGCGATCGTGCGGCACTCGACGCGCTGTTTGCCGAGCACAAGCCGCGCGCAGTGATCCACTTTGCGGCCGAGAGCCACGTCGATCGTTCGATCCACGGGCCGGCCGATTTCGTGCAGACCAATGTCGTCGGTACGTTTACGCTGCTCGAAGCGGCACGCTCGCAGTGGAACGGCCTAAACGATGCGGACAAGGAGGCGTTCCGCTTCCTGCACGTGTCGACCGACGAGGTGTTCGGGTCGCTGTCCGCGACCGATCCCCAGTTCTCGGAAACGACGCCTTACGCCCCGAACAGCCCCTATTCGGCGACAAAGGCCGGCTCCGACCACCTGGTGCGTGCGTATCACCACACGTACGGTCTGCCGACGCTCACGACGAACTGCTCGAACAACTACGGTCCGTACCAGTTCCCGGAGAAACTGATCCCGCTGATGATCGCAAATGCGCTCGCCGGCAAGCCGCTGCCGGTCTACGGCGATGGCCAGAACGTGCGCGACTGGCTGTACGTCGGCGATCACTGCAGTGCGATCCGCGAAGTGCTTGCGCGCGGCGTGCCGGGCGAGACGTACAACATCGGCGGCTGGAACGAGAAGAAGAACCTCGACGTCGTGCACACGCTCTGCGATCTGCTCGACGCGGCGCGGCCGAAGGCGACGGGATCGTATCGCGACCAGATCACCTATGTTAAGGATCGTCCCGGCCATGACCGGCGCTACGCGATCGATGCGCGCAAGCTCGAGCGCGAGCTCGGCTGGAAGCCGGCCGAGACGTTCGAGACGGGGCTCGCGAAGACCGTGCGCTGGTATCTCGACAATCAGGTCTGGGTGGACGAAGTCGCGTCAGGCGATTACCGCAAGTGGGTCGAAACGAACTATGCGCAACGCACGTGAGGATCTGATCGATGGCACGTAAAGGCATTATTCTCGCCGGCGGCTCGGGCACGCGGCTGTATCCGATTACCCACTCGGTGTCGAAGCAGCTACTGCCGGTGTACGACAAGCCAATGATTTACTACCCGCTTTCGACGTTGATGCTCGCGGGCATTCGCGATGTGCTGGTCATTTCGACGCCGGCGGACACGCCGCGCTTCGAGGCGTTGCTGGGCGACGGCTCGAAGTGGGGGATGAACCTGCAGTACGCGATCCAGCCGTCGCCCGACGGACTCGCGCAAGCGTTCATCATCGGGCGGGACTTCATCGGCAACGATCCGAGCGCACTGGTGCTCGGCGACAACATCTTCCACGGTCACGATCTCGCGAAGCAGCTTCACGCGGCGAATGGGCGTACCGAAAGCGCGACCGTCTTTGCCTATCACGTGCAGGATCCGGAGCGCTACGGCATCGTCGAATTCGACGACCAGATGCGCGCGATGTCGATCGAGGAGAAGCCGGCCCAGCCGCGCTCCCGCTACGCCGTGACTGGACTCTATTTCTACGACAACGACGTGTGCGACATTGCGGCCGACATCAAGCCGTCAGCGCGCGGCGAGCTCGAAATCACCGACGTCAATTCCCGTTATCTCGCGGCAGGCAAGCTGCAGGTGGAGATCATGGGGCGCGGCTACGCATGGCTTGACACGGGCACGCACGATTCGCTGATGGAGGCTGCGGCTTTCATCGCGACCCTGCAGAAGCGCCAGGGCCTCGTGGTGGCGTGCCCCGAGGAGATTGCTTACCGAATGGGCTGGATCGACGCCGAGCGCCTGCTGACGCTCGCCGCGCCTCTCGCCAAGAACGCGTACGGGCAATATCTGAAGAACCTACTGACGGACAAGATTCTATGGCAATCACGGTAACTTCCACGGCAATTCCAGACGTCAAGCTGATCGAGCCCAAGGTCTTCGGCGACGCTCGCGGGTATTTCTTCGAGAGCTTCAATCAGCGGGAATTCCGTGAGCAGGTTGCGGATGTCGAGTTCGTTCAGGACAACGAGTCGCGCTCGGTCAAGTCCGTGCTGCGCGGGATGCATTATCAGGTGCGCCACGCGCAGGGTAAGCTGGTCCGCGTCGTCGAAGGCAAAGTGTTCGACGTCGCCGTCGATCTGCGTCGTTCTTCGCCGACGTTCGGCAAATGGGTTGGCAGCGTTCTGTCCGCGGAAAATCACCTGCAGATGTGGGTGCCTGCCGGATTTGCGCACGGCTTTCTGGTGATGTCCGAGGCGGCGACGTTTCAATACAAGACGACCGATTTCTGGTATCCCGAATTCGAGCGCGTGCTGCTGTGGAACGACACACACGTTGGCATCGACTGGCCGCTCGACGGCGCTCCGGTGATTGCACCGAAGGATCTCGCCGGTACCGTGCTGGCGGATCTGGAGACCTACGCATGAAGATTCTCGTGACGGGGGCGAACGGGCAGGTCGGATGGGAGCTCGTGCGTGCGCTGCAACCGCTGGGCGAGGTGGTAGCCGCGACACGTCAAGTCGTTGATCTCGGCGATGCGGCGGCCGTCGCTGCATATGTCGACGCGCTTGCGCCCGATCTCGTGGTCAATGCGGCTGCGTATACCGCGGTGGATCGCGCCGAGGACGAGCCCGACACTGCATTTGCAATCAATCGCGATGCGGCGGGCGCGCTCGCGCGTGCCACCCGGAAGCGTGGCGCGTTGCTGATCCACTTCTCGACCGACTATGTGTTCGACGGGAGCAAGCGAACGCCGTATGCCGAGAGCGACGCAGTGCGCCCGCTGAACGCTTACGGTGCGAGCAAGCTGGCCGGCGAACAGGCGATCGCCGACGCTGGCGGCGACTGGCTCGTGTTCCGCACGTCGTGGGTCTACGCGTCGCGCGGCCAGAATTTCCTGCGCACGATGCTTCGGCTGGGTGCGAGTCGCGAGACGCTGTCGGTCGTCAGCGATCAGTTCGGCGCGCCGACGAGCGCGCGCACGATTGCGGACCTGACCGCGCACGCGGCGGCGAAAGCGCTCGTCGAGCGGCGGGCGGAATCGTTCGTGAGCGGCCTTTATCACATGACGGCGCAAGGCTCGACGACCTGGCACGCGTTCGCGGAAGCCATTTTTGCCGGTGCCAGAAGCCTGTCCCCACAGACAGGCCTGTCTGTCCGCGAAGTGAAGCCGATCCCCGCAGCCGAGTATCCGGCGAAGACGCCGCGTCCGACCTTCTCGGTGCTCGACAACACGCGGTTCGACGAGCGTTTCGGATTGCACCGACCGCAGTGGTCGGACGGGCTTGCGCTCGTCCTCGCGGAACTGTTCGATGCCTGATGCTGCCCGATCCGGGCGGTGCACATCACACTACATGCCGAGTCGTTCGTGCGGCATGGTTTAGCTAGAGATTGTCATGCGGGAAATCATTCAACCATCACTTCCTATCTGGCGGCATCGCCGCCTGATCCTCCAAATGGCGCGCCGCGAAGTGGTTGGCCGATATCGCGGCTCGGTGCTCGGCCTGCTGTGGTCGTTCTTCAACCCGCTGCTGCTGCTGACCGTCTACACGTTCGTGTTCAGCGTGATTTTCAAGGCACGCTGGAATACCGGATCTGATTCGAAGACGGAATTTGCAGTCGTGCTGTTCGTCGGGATGATCATGTTCCAGGTGTTCTCGGAAGCCGTGAACCGTGCGCCATCACTGATCATCAGTAACGCGAACTACGTGAAGAAGGTCGTGTTCCCGCTCGAGGTGCTGCCTGTCGTCGCGCTGCTCGTCGCGCTGTTCCATGCCGCGATCAGCTTCTGCGTGCTGGTGCTCGCGATGCTCGTGCTGGGTTTCCAGGTGCATCTCACGATCCTGTATTTCCCGCTGATCGTCTTGCCGTTCGTCCTGTTCACCCTCGGTGTCTGCTGGTTCCTGGCGTCGCTGGGCGTATTCATCCAGGACATCGGCCAGTCGATCGGGCTCGTGACGACGGTGCTGATGTTCCTGACGCCGGTGTTTTATCCGGTGAGTTCGCTGCCGGCCAGTTACCAGCGTATCGTCGGAATGAATCCGATCGCGTTTGTCATCGAGCAAAGCCGCAACGTCGTGATCTTTGGAACCGTGCCGAGTTGGACCGGTGTGTTGGTGATGATGATCGTTAGTGTCGGCGTCGCGGCACTGGGCTACCAATGGTTTAATCGCACGCGGAAAGGATTCGCAGATGTCCTCTGATCTTGCAGTCAGCGTGAAGGATCTGAGCAAGGTCTTTCATATTTACGATAACCCGCGTGCACGCCTGATGCAGATGCTGTTCGGCTCCCGCAAGCAGTATTTCCGGGAGTTCTGGGCGTTGCGCGATGTCTCGTTTGATATCGCGCGCGGCGAGACGGTGGGGATTGTCGGTCACAACGGCTCCGGAAAGTCCACGCTGCTCCAGGTGATCTCCGGGACGCTCGCGCCGAGCGCCGGCACAGTCGAAACGAACGGCAAGGTTGCCGCGCTGCTCGAGCTCGGGTCGGGCTTCAATCCCGAGTTCACCGGTCGCGAAAACGTGATGCTGTACGGCCAGATTCTCGGGATGAGCGAGGAAGAGCTGGAAGAGAAGTATCCGGCCATCGTCGATTTCTCCGAGATCGGCGATTTCGTCAACCAGCCGCTGAAGACGTACTCGTCGGGCATGTACGTGCGCCTCGCATTCTCGGTCGCGATCCACGTCAATCCGGACATCCTGATCGTCGACGAGGCGCTGTCGGTCGGTGACGCGCTGTTCCAGGCGAAGTGCATGGCCGTGATGAAGAAGCTGATGGATCGAGGCACGACGCTGCTGTTCGTCAGCCACGACCCCGGTTCGGTGAAGGCGCTCTGCAACCGCGCGATCCTGCTCGATCACGGCAACATGCTTGCTGTCGGATCGACGGACCATGTGATCGAGTCGTATTACTCGTCCTATGTCCGCAAGAAGCAGCACGTGATTGCCGACGACGAGGCGCCGTCGACGCAGATCGCCGAGCTCGATGCCGATCTCAACGACGGCGCGGACGAATTCCAGAAGCAGGCGGCGTTCCAGCGGATCCGCAACGGCCGCGCAAGCTTCGTCAACGTGCAGTTGTTGAACGAACAGGGGCGCGCGACACGCCAGGTTACCTACGGCGACACCGTGACGCTGAGAATGATCGTGAGCGTCGAGGAAGATCTGCCGCTGCTGGCATTCGGCTATCACCTGCGCGACAAGAACGGGTTCGATATCGCGTACTCGGACACCGGCCTCGAGCACGCGCATTTGTACGACGTGCACGCGGGTGAAGTCCACGTGGTCGACTGGACGTTCAAAGTATCGCTGCGCGGCGGCGATTACAGCATCAGCGCGGCCACGTCAGTGCCGACCGACCTGAGCATAGGTCAGGTCGACACGTGTGATCATGTGCCGATCGCCGTGCAATTCAACGTCTCGCGCGGCACCTATCTGCCGCTTTATGGCGCCGTACATTTCGACAACAAGGTCCAGACGCGGCTGTTGTCGAAGACGGTGGCCTGACGCAGCGTTGGCCGGCAGTGGATCCGGCGCCGGGGCCGGCGCGTGCGGATCCGCACGAGGAATCAATCAGGAGCGCCCTATGAGACAAAAGCCGGATGGTTTCGCCAGTCCGATCTATGTGACGAAACCGATGTTGCCGCCGCTTGGCGAGTTCATGTCGCAGTTGGAAGACATCTGGGACAGCGCCTGGCTGACGAACGGCGGTGCGAAGCACGTTGAGCTGGAGGCGGCGCTCGCGAAGCGGCTCGGTGCACGGCACTTCTCGCTTTTCAACAACGGGACGAGCGCGTTGCTCGTCGCCTGCCAGGCACTGCGGCTCGCCGGTGAAGTCATTACGACGCCGTTCACGTTTCCCGCGACGCCGCATGTGCTGCACTGGAACAACGTGACGCCGGTGTTTTGCGACATCGACGAGGAAACGCTGACCATTGATCCGGCCGTGGCCGAAGCGCTGATCACGCCACGCACGACGGGCGTGCTCGGCGTGCACGTGTATGGGATGCCGTGCGACGTGAAGGCGTTCGAGCGCATTCGTGAGCAGTATGGCGTCAAGGTGCTCTACGACGGCGCGCACGCGTTCGGCACGGAAATCGACGGCAAGCCGGTCGCCGAGTTCGGCGATGCGACGATGTACAGCTTCCACGCGACGAAGCTGTTTCACTCAGCCGAGGGCGGCGGGCTGGCAATGGCTGACGAGGCGATGAAGCGGCGCGTCGATCTGCTGAAGAATTTCGGAATCTTGAACGAGACCGAAGTCATCATGCCGGGTACTAATGGCAAGATGAACGAAGTACAGGCGGCCCTGGGTCTCGTCAATCTTGCCCATTACGACGCGGAGCATGCCGCGCGGCAGCGCGTTGCACAGGTTTACCTGAGTCGCCTGGACGAGATTCCCGGCATCACATGCTTCCGGCTGCCTCCGAACGTTGGCCACAGCATGCAGTATTTCATCGTGCGCGTGAACGCACAGGCATGCGGCGTGTCGCGCGACCGGTTGTACGACACGCTGAAGCAGTTCAACGTATTTTCGCGGCGCTATTTCTACCCGCTTTGTAGTGAGCACAATTGCTATCGTGCGCTGCCGAGCGCCGATCCCGGGCGCTTGCCGGTTGCGACGCGCGTGTCGCGCGAAGTACTCGCGTTGCCGCTGTACGGCGAGCTTGGGGAAGACGGGGCGAATCGCATCGTCGACATCATTCAATACATCTGCAATGGCAAACAATAATTATTCGATCGGGGATTCGCGGCCGCGTGTCAGCGTTCTCACGACGTCTTACAACTACGGCAGATTCATCGGGGAGACGATCCGGTCGGTGCTGTCCCAGACGTACGCGTCGTGGGAGCTGATCATTGTCGACGACTGTTCGACAGACGATTCATGGGAGGTCATCCAGCAGTTCGATGATCCGCGGATTCGCGCGGTGCGCCAGGAGCGCAACCAGGGCGCGTGCGCGGCGTACAACACGGCGCTGCGTCTCGCGTCCGGTGAATTCATCGCGAGCCTGGATTCCGACGACGTGTTCGTGCCAGAGAAGCTTGCGGCGCAGGTTGCGTTCATGGACGCCCATCCGGATGTCGATATCTGCGGCAGCTTCATGGCGGAGATCGATGCATCGAGCCAGCCGGTCGACCCCGACAAATGCTTCTATGCGCCGTGGTTCAATCAGGATCTCGACCTGAACGCGCCCGACAGCTGGGTGTGGGAGAACCATCTGTGCCATTCGACCGTGCTGGTCAGGAAGTCCACGCATGACCGGATCGGCTTTTTCCGGGAGGACCTGACCTACTCGCCGGACTGGGATTTCTGGCTGCGTTCGCTCGCCGGCGGCGCCCGGTTTCATGTGATGAAGGACGCGCTCCTCCTTTACCGTGCGCACGGCGGCAACGTGACGCATCGCAATCGCGATGCGCTGATGTGGGAGTATGCGGATATCTCCGGCGGCGTCGTGCATCCGTACCTTGAGCGGATCGAGCGCTTCGACCTGCTCCGCAAGAGCATGGAGTCGTTCGTCGGGCGCTTCTTCGAGATTGACGGCGACTGGCGGCGGTTCCTGGAGCTGATCGAGATGCTGCGCGTGTACGACCGTCACGAGGACACGTTCAGGATTCCGCCGCATCTGTTCTTCAATGGCGAACTGACCGCGTTCGTCACGAGACTCGCGTCCGGGTGGTCACCGCAGGCTTTTGCCGCCGTTCGCGAGCGCTTGTCGAAGCCGGAGGGCGAGTACGATGGTTCGGCGCCGGCACCGGCGGCGAACGCGCAGGCGGCCGCAGGCGCCGCGACGTTTCAACTGCTGATTCGAGGCGAGCGCGACCGTGCGCTCGCCGAACTGGATCAGGTGCGTGCCGAGCACGAACGTGTCGCCACGGAACTCGAGCACGCGAAAGCGGAGCTGCGTGCCGCAGCCGACCGGGAAGGGCGGCTCACTGCCAGCCTGGCTGACGCGCAGACGGAACTCGATCGTGTCAGGGGCACCATCTGGGGCAAGGCGGATAATCTGTACCGGCGCCTGAGCCGATAGCCCGTGCCCCCGCGAATGATTCAAGATATCTAACCATGCCGCGATACCAGCATCTTCTGTACTTTGCACAACGCGTCTATCATCGCCTGCCGTTGAGCCAGGAGGCGAAGTGGCGCGTCCGCAAGGCCATTTCGCCGGTCATCACGTCGTTGCGCCACGGCAAGTCGATTCGTCAGGCGCTGCGGTCTGCCGTCACGCGTGAGGTGTTGCTCGACCACGCGCGTGAGTCGCGCCTGCAACACCTGATGCTCGACCTCGCGCAGCGTGGCGTGAAAAATGTCAGCCATGTCATTGCCGTGCCGTTCCTTGGAACGGGAGGCGCGGAGAATGTCGCGCTCAATTTCTCGAAAGCGCTCCGCGAGATCCATCCCGACCGTCAGGTTCTGCTCGTCGTTGCCGATCGCGATCTGGTCGACGAGCGTGTTACGCGGATCGACGGTGTGCATGTGGTCGTCTTGCGCGATTTCACGCGCGACGATTCGTACGCGCTGAAGCAGGCGCTGCTGTACGACATGCTGCTGGCGATCCGGCCCGCCGTATTCCACAACATCAACAGCGAGGTCGCGTGGAACGCGGTCATCGCGCAAGGGCGGCAGCTCAAGGAAATCACGCGCCTGTTCGCCAGCATTTTCGCGTTCCAGTTCGCCGAGGACGGAAAGAGCAAGATCGGCTATGCGGCCTATTTCCTGCAACCGGGGTTGCCGGCGCTGACTGCGCTGCTGTCCGACAACCAGCGTTTCGTGACCGATGCACGCGCCGAGTACAGCCTCGGGCAGCAGGGCGACAAGCTGCGCGCCGTGTACAACCCCAGCCGCATGGCGACCGCCGGGTGGAAGGCCCGGGCGCTCGCGCGCATCGCGAGCCGCGGGCAGGATCTGGCGGGGCGTCGCCCGGCGTTTCTGTGGGCCGGGCGACTCGACAAGGAGAAGCGCGTCGACCTACTGCTGGCACTTGTGCAGGCGTGCCAGCACATCGATTTCTACGTCTACGGCCAGGCCGTCGTGAATGTCAGCGAGCAGCTTCCCGATCTCGCGAACCTGCATCTGATGGGGCCGTTCACGTCCCCGGAGGAGCTGATGCGTGATCGCGCGTACACCGGCTTCATCTTCACGTCGAAATGGGAGGGCATGCCGAACATCCTGCTTGAAATCGGGACGTTGGGCGTACCGATCATCGCGCCGTCGGTTGGCGGCGTGGGCGAGCTGATATCGGATTCGACCGGATATCTGCTGACGGAGAAGCCGGATGTCGCCGATTATCGCGCGGCGATGGAATCAGTCATTTCGAATTCGCAGGAAGTCGAAGCGCGCGCACGCGCGCTCGTCGAGCTGATCGACGGGCGACACACGTGGCAGCGGTTCGTCGAGCATGTCAAGGAGTTGGAAGGTTATGGGACCTGACCGGAAGGAATCGGGCACGGACGACTCGCGTGATTTGTCGTTGCCGCTCGTATCGGTGGTAATCCCCTGTTTCAATCAGGCGCAGTATCTGAATGAGTCGATCTCGTCGGTGCTCGACGCATACCGCGGGCCGTTGGAGATCATCGTCGTCGACGACGGCAGCACGGCATCCCGGACCGATATTCACTTGCGCGCGGCGGAAGCGCTGTCGCCCGCAGTACGTGTGATTTCGCAGCAGAACGCAGGGCTTTCGGGTGCGCGCAACACGGGTATTGCCGCTGCGAACGGCGAATTCGTGCAATTGCTGGACGCGGACGACCTCATCGTTCCGCCGAAGCTAGACTTGCAGGTTGCGCATTTCCAGGTGGCGAATGCGCTCGACGTATCGGTGTCCAACTTTCTGTTGTGTGACGATTCCCGCTCGGTCTTTTCGAAACATGACGAGGCAATCGCACATTCGGCGCTCGTGCTGTCCGATTTTCTGTACAAATGGGAGCGCGGCTTCGCGATCCCGATTCATTGTGCACTGTTCCGCCGCGCCGTGCTGTTGGATGCGCCGTTCGATACATCCGCGCGCGCCAAGGAAGACTGGCTGTTCTGGTGCGGCCTGAGTGCGCGCGGCGCACGGATGGCCTATATCAACGCGCACAACGCGATCTACCGGCAGCACGCGCAAAGCATGCGACGGTCCTATGTGAAGATGGGCAAGAGCTGGCTGCACGCGGCTGCCAAGATCGACGCGATGGTATCCGCACGCGAACCGGCGTTTTTCGAGTCTGCGGTCGACTGGTTCGAGAATTTCTATCGGAAGCACCCTGCGTACGCAGAGGAAATCGCGCAGTTGCGCGGCCACCCGCGTGCAGCCGGATCGGGCGCTGCCGCGTCGCCGGTCGTTCCCGTCGATCTGCACGCGCAGAAGCTCGCGCGCCTGCAGGCGGCCATTGCGAAGATGCCCGTGTCGGAGACGCCGCTCATCAGTGTCGTGATCCCCGCATACAACCATTTCGACTATATCGATGGTTGCCTGCTGTCCGTTATCGAGCAGCAGGACGTCGCATTCGAGATCATTTGCGTCGACGATTGTTCTCCCGATGCGCGTACGACGGCGCTGTTGCGTGCGCTGCAGGGAAGTCACCCGAACGTGCGGATTGTCCTCAACAGCGAGAATAAGGGCATTTCGCGCACGCAGAATGAGGCTGTCGCGCAGGCGGCCGGACAATACATTGCGTTTGTCGATTGTGACGACGCTTTGGCGCCCGGCGCGCTGTCCCGTGTCGCGCAGGTCGTGACGCAGGGGCAGCCGTACGATTACGTGTTCACGGACCGATTCGACATCGACGAAAGTGGCAACGAAATCCGGCGGGCCGACTACGGCGGGTATCCGGCTATTGCGTTCAGGAACGACGAGGGCATCAAGGAAGATCTGCTCGACGGCATGGTCGCGTCGCATCTGAAGGTCATTCGACGCGATGCATATTTGCAGTCAGGTGGTTCGATCGACGCGTATTCCGGGATCCAGGATTGGGAACTGGCGCTGAAGATCGCGGAATTCGGCAGCTTCCATTACCTGCATGAGCCGCTCTATCGGCATCGGATCCATACGCGATCCGTCACATCGTCGGACAGCGTCGGCCAGTTCAGGAAGACCAATATCGTGCGCCGGCAGTTCGCCACCAGATGGCTCTGTGGCGGGCGCGATCGAACCGGGCCGGCCATGCAGTTTTCGAGCGATGCGAGATCGATGCCGTCGATAGCTCAACTGAAGGAAGCGTGGCGGCAGGGGCGGCGATGCGAGATGTTCGTCGCGGCGGACGCGCCGCCCCCCGTGCTCAATTTCCTGCGGGAATTCAACTCGTACTTCGACCGCATCACGTGGACGAGTGCCGAAACCTACGCAGGCTTGCTCGGATATGTGCAGCCCGGCGTAATGGTCGCTCGCGGACAGGAACGGCCCGACTGACCGGAGCGGTACGCCGCGGCGTACCGCTCCGTCCGGCTCAGGCCGGTCGTTTCACCATCGGTGCGGCTGGGTTGCCGACTACGGTCACGCCCGGTGGTACGTCCTTGGTCACGACGGCCCCCATACCGATCACCGCGCCCTTGCCGATCGTCAGGGGTTTGTCGGGCGTGCCCTGCTTCAGCACCGCGCCTGTGCCGATATAGGCATCGTCTTCGATCACGATCCGGCCGTTGCAGGCGACGCGCGGAGCGAACGTCACAAAATCACCGATCACGCAGTCGTGAGCGACGTAACTGTAGATGTTGCACTGGAAATGGCGGCCGATCCTGATATCCGATGTACACATCGAGAAATCGCAGAACACCGCGCCCTCGCCGACCTCGACGTTGTCGAGCGACACATGCGAACCGGCAGTCAGCGAGCCGAACGCGAGGCCTTCGCGTTCGCAGCGCTGGACCAGCGTGCGGCGGGCCGCGGACGAGCCGAGCGACACGACGACCGCGCGGTCGCGGTGTGCGTGCGTGATGAGCGTATCGAAGGAAATGACTTCGACGCCATTCTGGACGGTGCCGATTTCCGACGGCGTGTCGGAGACGAAGACGATTCCGGATGCCGAACCGGTGCCGGTCCGGGCTTGATGTTGTCGTGCCAGCGGCAGGATCTCGCGCCCGAACCCGCCGCACCCGTAAATAGCGATTCGCTCCATCATTCACTCCGGTCTGAATGGGGGGCAGTCTAACGGTAGCGATACCTGGCGGGCAACCTCATTATGCGGGGTGCGCGCGTCCGGTTTGCTCGGTATGGCGGCGGGACGGACCGGCGATCACTTGCCTGTGAACGGCCGCATGATCGCCCGCAGCAGCGGTCCGAGTACTGGAATCCGGTGAAGGCGCAGATACGCGCGATAGATGATGAAAATCCGTGCGCGCTGAAACGCGACCCACTGGTTCGCGTACTGCCGCAGTTCGACCGACTCGTTCCTGAGGATATCGGCTTCGCGCGCATGAACGAGCAGCTTTGCGCGCGCGTCTGCGAGTTCTCGTCTCAGTCGACGCAGTTCTTCCTGGTTTTCCGCGGACGAAGCGGCTTGATTGGCGGGCACCTGGGCAGGCTGATGGGATTCTTGATGGGGGGCATTCATACCGAATATCCGCTGAATGTTCGCGACGTACTGTGCGTCGCCGTGCTTGTCGTGAACGTAGTCGGAAGCGCGGTTCGACAGCGCTCCGAGCAGATCGGGTTGTGCGTACAAGCGCTCGATGGCCTCTCGATACGCGTCGACGGCTTCGTCGATGTCGTTGGATGCCTCGATGAGCATGCCGGTCTGACCGTCGAGCACGGCTTCGCCGATGCCGCCGATGTTCGGTGCGATGACCGGGAGTCCCGAGCCCATGGCTTCGAGAATCACGTTCGGCAATCCGTCGAACCACGACGTATAGACGAGGGCGTCGTACTCGTGCAGCGGAAGATCCGCGAATGCTGAAAACGGCCCTTTGTAATTTGCACCGGACAGGTCGATTTCGAATCCTGGCGTGATGCCGCCATACAGGTCGAGCGTGATGCCGGTGTCGCTCTGCGCGAAGTGCTTCGACAGCGCGACGGCCAGTTGCGGCCGCTTCTGGCCGTCCAGCCGCGACGCCCACAGCAGGCGTCGTCGCGGCGTCGCATGAATCGTCGGCTCCTTGATGCCGTGCAGCAGCGCGGGAAGATTGATCCAACGGGATGCGCTGGCACCGAAGATGAACTTGTCGTCGACGACCGTCTGTTCGTTGTCGGTGACGATCCGTGTGATGTGCTGGATGTTGTTCGTCAGAAACTCGACCGCGCCGCCCGAAATGATCGAGACGTCGTCTTCGTAGACGCGCGTGTCGCAGAAACGGTAGTACGTGACATCACGTCCGCTGAATTGCGCGAAATGGCGGCTCAGCATGCGATGCGAAAACACGCATGCGCGAATGTGCAGCCGGGCGTCGGGCGCCGCTGCGCGAATCAGGCGTGCGGTGATGCGGTCGCGTTGACGATCGTCGAGATCCTTGCCGAGCAGCGCGACGTCGACGAAGATCGCAGCGTCGGGCAGCCGCGACAGCCACGCATGCTTTTCCATTGGTTCGCCGGATAGCACGAGGATGCGTTTTGACGCACCGCTTGCCAGCAGGCCGTTCATTACGTCGAGAACATAGCGCTCCGCGCCGCCGGCGGGCAGGAACGGAATCAGGAACACGTCCGTGATCGGTCCGGCGTCGCGAATGGCTTCGCACATTTCGTAGTAGACAGCGGAGGGCTCGGGCGTCGACCACATCGCGCTCGTCTGGCTGCCGTGCCGCAGCGATAGTGTATCGACGGCAGGATCGATCCGGTTGGCGGCTTCGGTCATATCCGACAGCATCCGGCTGCCGAGGAACTTCTGCTTGACGTCGTACCACGGCGGCAGCGCACGTTCGCCGGCGCGATACGCGCGATAATCGTCGGCGAATACGCGCAGGTAGACGTCCGGGGCGAACAGGTTGGTGTCCGGCGTTTCGAGCTCGACGCTTTGGTTGCGCGCGGCCGCCATGATGCTTTGCTGGCGCTGGCGATAGTAAAGAACCGTATCGGGGATGTAGTGCGCCTTCATCCCGAGCGCAATCGCACACGAATTGAAGTGCCAGTCTTCGAATGCGTGGCCGCGTTGCGTGTCGCAGTGAACGTACTTGAGACGATCGAATGTCGAGCGATGGAAGAATACGCGCGACACGTACGGATGGATATCCGCAAGCAGGAACGGCATCAGGTCCGCTTCGCCGTACTCGGTAATGAAATACATCGAACCGAATGCGATCAGATACTGCGGGAACAGCAGTGCATCATTGCCGTACTGCTGCGCAGCTGCCAGCGCTTCGACGAAGAAATTGAACGACACGAGATCGTCGGCATCGGCCGTGGCGAAATATTCGCCTCGTGCAATTGCGCAACCGGAGTTTCGGCTCAAGCCCAGAGACCGGTTCGATACCTCGATCGTCTGGACTCCATCAAAACTGGAGAAGTCCGCCGACGCGATGACGGAACGGGTTGCTTCGTTCGGGTTGTCGAGGACGACGACAATTTCCAGGGTGATACCGCGGGCTCTTGCGAAGTCTGCCGCTTCAGTCAGGGACCGCAACGTCCGGTTGATGATGCCGCCCTCATTGTGGGCGTTGAGAATCACCGAAATATCAAACATAGGGTGCAGCTGGCCGGATGCGTATCGAGGTCACGCATTATATACAGAAGCATTTGGCGCTTCGGCGCCCGCTGGGGCGGCGAGCAGCGCACGCGATGGCTGCCCGCACCATGCACATGAGTCCCTACCTTGTGCCCCTTTTTCCATTCATGGCGCCCGTGGCATGCGCCGCCACGTCATAATTGCTACAAATGGCAAGCTCGGTTGCACGGGCTGGCCTGCCTGCGCACACTAGTAATGCGCCTAACGCGCCAAATGTAAACAATAGTCAGCTCGTGACTTCTCATCCGCAAGCATCCACTCGCTCACCGCACCCCGTCGACGAAATACTGTCGATTTCCATCGTGACGTACCATCCGGACGAGGCACTTCTCGCTCGTACGTTCTCCAGCCTCCGTGCGGCGTGCGCGCGTCTCCGGGCCGTGCGCGGCGGCGGTGTCATCAGCGTTTGCCTTGTCGACAACGGCGGCTTGCCTGATTTGGCAGCCGACCTTGCCGCATTCGAGCAGGCTGGCATCTCTTGCAGCGTGCTGTCCGGTCACGGCAACGTCGGCTACGGACGCGGCCACAACCTTGCGATCGAAGCGGCACGCAGCCGCTATCACCTGATCCTGAATCCCGATATCGACCTCGAACCGGACGCGCTCCTGCGCGCGCTCGACTTTCTCGACGCACATCCTGAAGCAGGTTTGCTGTCGCCTCGCATCGGTGACGAATCGGGCCGGATCCAGTATCTGTGCCGCCGCTATCCGGCGCTGGTGGATCTTCTGGTCAGAGGATTCCTGCCCGCGGCCTTGCGGCCGCCGTTCGAGCGCCGGCTGGCAAGTTACGAGATGCGCGACCGTATCAACGAAACCGACGTCGTGTGGGATCCGCCTATCGTCAGCGGCTGTTTCATGCTGTTCCGCACCGACCTGCTCGCGCGTCTGCGGGGCTTCGATCCACGCTATTTCCTCTACTTCGAGGACTACGACCTCAGCTTGCGGACCGGCGAGTGCGCACGCACGGTCTACCTGCCGCTGGCGCGCGTGATTCATCACGGCGGCGGCGCATCCCGCAAGGGTGCCGCGCACATCCGCATGTTCGCGGCGTCGGCATTCAAGTTCTATAACCGCTTCGGCTGGAGGCTGTGGTGACCCGCATCGTCGTGACAGGCGCAAACGGCTTCGTCGGCCGCGCGGTCTGCCGACTGGCGCTCGCGGCAGGACATACGGTCACGGCGGTGGTACGCCGTCCCGGCGGATGCGTCGACGGCGTTCGCGAGTGGATGCATGACGCGCCGGATTTCGCCGGGCTCGCACACGCGTGGCCCGATGATCTGGAGGCCGATTGCGTGATCCATCTGGCCGCGCGAGTCCACGTGATGCGCGACGAGTCGCCCGATCCGGACACCGCGTTCGAGGCGACCAACGTTGCAGGGACGCTGCGCGTTGCCGAAGCGGCGCACGCGCACGGCGCGCGGCGCTTCGTGTTTGCCAGCAGTATCAAGGCGATCGGTGAGGGCGACCGCGGCGTGCCGCTCGCGGAGGACGTTGCACCCGCGCCGCAGGATCCATACGGGCGTTCGAAACTGCGTGCGGAGCAGGCACTTGCGCAATTCGGGCGGCAGGTGGGCATCGATGTGGTCACCCTCCGTCCGCCGCTGGTATACGGCCCCGGCGTGCGGGCCAACTTCCTGCGAATGATGGACGCCGTCGCGCGAGGATTGCCGCTGCCGCTCGGCGCGATCGAGGCGCGCCGCAGCCTCGTCTATGTCGACAATCTCGCTGACGCGCTGCTGCGGTGCGCAACCGATCCACGGGCAGCGGGCGAGTGCTTTCATGTCGCCGACGACGACGCGCCGTCGGTGGCCGGGTTGCTGAGGCTGGTCGGCGACGCGCTTGGCAGGCCGGCACGGCTGTTCCCGGTACCGGCCGCGATGCTGCGCGCGCTCGGCAGGCTGACAGGCCGCAGTGCCGCCGTCGACCGCCTGACGGGCAGCCTGCAGCTCGACGCCGGCCGCATGAAGCGCATGCTCGACTGGCGACCACCCTATACGACGAGACAGGGCCTCGAGGCGACCGCCGCGTGGTATCGTTCGCGCGACAAACAGAAATAGACAATATGCATCCCGCGATTACCACGTGGCTCACGGTGGCCGGCGTAGCCATAGCCGCTGCCTTCGCCTCGATCCTTATCCTGCGGACGCTGCTCGCGACGGGGCTGGCCTGGCGCCTCGCGACCGATATTCCGAACGACCGTTCGCTGCACACACTGCCGACGCCGCGTGTCGGCGGCTGGGGCATCGTGCCGGTATCCGTGATCGCGATGCTGTGGCTCGCGCCGTCGATGTGGCTGGTCGCTGTTGCCGCTGCGGGCCTCGCCGCGCTGTCGCAGTTCGACGATCGGCGCGGGCTGCCGGCGCGGATCCGGTTCGCGGCACACCTTGCCGCGGTCGTCGCGCTGATCGCCGTCTATCCGGCCGCCGCGCCGTGGTGGCTTCTCGTCGGCATCGGTTTCGGAATGGTTTGGCTGACCAACCTGTACAACTTCATGGACGGCGCGGACGGCCTTGCCGGCGGCATGGCGCTGTTCGGCTTCGGCGCGTATGCGGCCGCCGCACTGGCGGGCGGGCAGCCGGAGCCGGATCTCGTGGCGGGCGGCGCGGCGATCGCAGGTGCCGCGTTCGGCTTTCTGCTGCTGAATTTTCATCCAGCGAAGCTGTTTCTCGGCGACGCGGGCTCGATTCCGCTCGGGTTCATGGCGGGCGCGCTCGGCTACTGGGGCTGGCGAGGCGGGGTTTGGCCGATCTGGTTTCCGGCGATGGTGTTCTCGCCCTTTATTGCGGATGCATCTGTAACACTTGCGAGACGTTTGTTACGCGGGGAAAAGTTCTGGCAGGCGCACCGGGAGCATTATTATCAGCGCATGGTGCGCTCCGGCACAGGCCATCGGCGCACTGCCATCTACTGGTACCTCGTGATGCTCGTGGGCATAATTGTAGCCTTGTGGGCATTGGGCCGTCCCATACTGCAGCAGTGGGGGTTGTTTGTCGCCTGGTATGGCGTTCTTGCGTGCATCGGTTGTGTGATCGACGCCCGCTGGCGCCGTGTCGGCATGGCCACCGAAAACAAATCTTGAGGTCTCCCGCCGATGTTGCGATCCAAAGCATCTTGGCTGTCATTGAGTGCTTTCCTGTTCGACCTGCTGGCGGTGCTTGCAGCGTGGTTGTTCGCCTATCTCGTCCGCTTCAACGGTAGTGTCCCGACCGATTTCCTGAGCGGCGCGCTGATGGCGCTGACGTGGGTGCTGCCCGTGTACGCGCTAATGTTCCACGTGTTCGGCCTGTATCGCGGGCTGTGGGTGTTCGCTAGCCTGCCAGACCTGATGCGTATCGCGAAGGCAGTCGGCGGCGGTGGCGTGATCGTGATGATCGGCGCCGTGATGTTCCAGCCGGTGCCGATCATTCCGCGCTCGGTGCTGCTCGTGTCGCCCCTGATGCTGTTCCTCGCGATGGGCGGCGCGCGCGCGCTGTATCGCGCGACGAAGGAGTATTACCTGTACGGCGGGCTCGTCGGGAAGGGCAAACCGGTGCTGGTGCTCGGCGCCGGCACGGCCGGTGCAAGCCTCGCGCGCGAACTGTCCCGCTCGGGCGAATGGCGCCTCGTCGGTCTGCTCGATGACGATGTGACCAAGCAGGGGCGCGAGGTCTACGGCTACAAGGTACTGGGCTCGTTCAACGACCTCAAGCACTGGACCGATGCAATGAAGGTCGAATACGCGATCATCGCGATTCCATCGGCGTCGGTCGAGACGCAGCGTCGCGTCGCGACGCTGTGCGTGCGGGCCGGCGTGAAGGCGATGGTGCTGCCGTCGCTGACCGCGCTGATGCCGGGGCAGGGCTTCCTGTCGCAGGTGCGGAACATCGATCTCGAGGATCTGCTCGGCCGGGATGCCGTGACGATCGACACGCCGCACGTCGAGGCGCTGCTGCGCGGCCGCGTCGTGATGGTGACCGGCGCGGGCGGCTCGATCGGCTCTGAGCTTTGCCGGCAGATCCTGCGCTTCGCGCCCGCGCAACTCGTTGCGTTCGACCTGTCCGAGTATGCGATGTACCGGCTGACCGAGGAGTTGCACGAGCGCTTCCCGGACCTACCGGTCGTGCCGATCATCGGAGATGCAAAGGATTCGCTGCTGCTCGACCAGGTGATGTCGCGTCATGCGCCGCACATCGTGTTCCATGCGGCCGCCTACAAGCACGTGCCGCTGATGGAGGAACACAACGCGTGGCAGGCGCTGCGCAACAATGTGCTCGGCACCTATCGCGTGGCCCGCGCGGCGATTCGCCACGATGTGCGTCACTTCGTTCTGATCTCGACCGACAAGGCCGTCAATCCGACCAACGTGATGGGCGCGAGCAAGCGTCTCGCCGAAATGGCCTGTCAGGCGCTGCAGCAGACGAGCGGGCGTACGCAGTTCGAGACCGTGCGATTCGGCAACGTGCTCGGCAGCGCGGGCAGCGTGATCCCGAAGTTCCAGCAGCAGATCGCGAAGGGCGGCCCGGTCACGGTCACGCACCCCGAGATCACGCGTTTCTTCATGACGATCCCGGAAGCGTCGCAACTGGTGCTACAGGCGTCGAGCATGGGGCATGGCGGCGAGATCTTCATTCTCGACATGGGCGAGCCGGTGAAGATCGTCGATCTGGCGTGCGACCTGATCCGCCTGTACGGTTTCTCGGAAGAGCAGATCCGGATCGAGTTCACCGGGCTGCGGCCCGGCGAGAAGCTCTACGAGGAGTTGCTGGCGGACGACGAGGCGACGACGCGCACGCCGCATCCGAAGCTGCGGATCGCGCGGGCGCGGGAAGTGCCGGACAATTTCCTCGACGAACTGCTGCCGTGGCTGATGCAGCATCGTGTCCTGCCCGACGACGAAGTGCGGCGCGACTTGCGCCGCTGGGTGCCCGAGTATCAAACGGCTGCCGTTCCGGCGCTGAAGAGCGTACGGGTCGCGTCGAACCGCTGAACGCTGAGAACCGTGTGGTTGCGCCACGCAGCGACCAGCCGGCCGGCCAAAAAGAAAAGCGCCCCGCAGGGCGCTTTTTTCATGCCGGGCCGAGAACGGCTCAGCGACTGGGCCGGTGTTTGCGCACCACCATCCACCGCGGCACGCGGAACCGCACGATGCTGAGATACAGCCACACATAAGTCAGCGCGAACAGCACGACGAACACGAACAGGTGCACCGTGTGCCGCCAGAACAGCGTCGCGGGTATCACCGCGACGAGGCACAGCAGCCACAGGTACGGCGACGTCAGCGAATTGCGGCGCGTCAGGTCGTGCGCGTGCTTCGTGCCGACGGCCCAGCGCATCAGCCGCTTGTACACGAGCATGTGCAGGTGCACGCCGTCCGGGATGCCGGGCGACATCCCGCGAATGAACTTCTTCCGGTAGATCGAGAAGCAGGTCTCGAAGATCGGGTACATGAACAGCAGCACCGGGTACCACGCGGACACCTCGCGGTTGCGCATCACGAGCATGATCGCGAGCTCCGCGAGCATGAAGCCGATGAAATACGCGCCGCCGTCGCCGAGGAAGATCAGCCCGGCCGGGAAATTCCACAGGAAGAAGCCGAGCACGGCGCCCATCATGATGATCGACGCGGACATCACGACCGGGTCGTTCACATGGAACGCGACATACGCGAGCGACGCGAACATCATGAAGCTGACCATCGACGCGAGCCCGTTGAAGCCGTCGATGATGTTGATCGCGTTCGCAAGCGCCGCGACCGCGAGCACCGTGATGAACGCCGAGATGGCCACGTAGCCGAGCAGGAAATCGAGCGGCGGCACGCTGATGCGCTTGACCGCGATGCCCAGCAGCCAGAATGCCAGCGCGGCCGCGCCCATCGTGCAGAGCAGCCGCGCGCGCGGTGACACGCGCTTGGTCAGGTCCTCGACGAGGCCGGACAGGAAGGCCGGCAGCCCGCAGGCAGCGATCCCGAGAATGCTGCCGGAGATCGTCGGATAGCGCCGGGACAGCACCAGCGCGGCAACGACGACGCCCGCGAGGATCCCGATGCCCCCGACCCGCGGCACGGGCCGCACGTGGAATTTCTGCACGCCGGCCAGGTCGCTGTCGATCGAGAATTTCTCGTGAAGGTGCGCATAGCGCACGATGAACAGCGTGACGAGCAGGGAGACGATGAAGCCGGACGCGAAGCTGAGCATGGGATCGCTCGAAAAATGGACAGCGGATTATACAAAACCGCGCGGGTTCCCCTCCTGCCATCGCCAGTGATCGGCACACATTTCTTCGATGCCGAGCGTCGCGCGCCAGCCGATGATGTCGGCCGCGGCCTGCGGGTTCGCGTAGCACTCGCCGATGTCGCCCGGGCGGCGCGCGACGAGCTCGTACGGCACCGGGCGGCCCGACGCCTTCTCGAACGCACGCACGACTTCCAGCACGCTGTAGCCCTGGCCCGTGCCGAGGTTCACGACGAAGCTCGCGTCGCGCTTCGCGAGCGCGTCGAGCGCGGCGATGTGCCCCTTCGCGAGATCGACGACGTGGATGTAGTCGCGCACGCCCGTGCCGTCCGGTGTCGGGTAGTCGGAGCCGAACACGCGCAGCTTTTCCAGCTTGCCGACCGCGACCTGCGCGACATACGGCATCAGGTTGTTCGGGATGCCGGCCGGGTCCTCGCCGATCAGCCCGCTCGAATGCGCGCCGACCGGGTTGAAGTAGCGCAGCGTGGCGATGCGCCACGACGGGTCCGAGACTTCGAGATCGCGCAGGATCTGCTCGGCGATCAGCTTCGACTGGCCATACGGGTTCGTCGCGGACAGCGGGAACGATTCGTCGATCGGCGAGCGCTCTGGCACGCCGTATACGGTCGCGGACGAGCTGAACACGAACTGCCTGACGTTGCGCTCGCGCATCACCTTGAGCACGGCAAGCAGGCCGCCGATGTTGTTCTGGTAGTACTCGAGCGGCTTCTCCACCGATTCGCCGACGGCCTTGAGTGCCGCGAAATGGATCGTGCCGGTGATCGGGTGCGCGTCGAACACCTTTGCAAGCGCGGCTTCGTCGCACACGTCGACCTGATGGAACGCGGGCGTCTTGCCCGTGATCTGCGTGATGCGCCGCACGGATTCGGCGTTGCTGTTGACGAGGTTGTCGACGATCACGACGTCGTAGCCGTTGTCGAGCAACTCGACGGTCGTGTGCGAGCCGATATAGCCCGCTCCGCCCGTGACGAGGATGGTGCCTTTAGCGGTCATTGCTGATGCGCTCCTTCAGAGGGTGATACCGGTTAACGAATGGATAGTACGCCGGTAGCGTTCGACGACCTGCTGTTCGTCGAATTCCGCCGTGACCTTTTGCCGGCCGCGTGCGCCCATCGCGTCGCGTCCGGCCGTTCCGAGTTCGATCATGCGGAGCAACTGCTCCGCGAGGCTCGCGCTGTCGCGCACGCGGCACAGGAACCCCGTTTCGCCTTCGGCGACGACGTCGCGGCAGCCCGGCACGTCGGTCGCGACGATCGGGCGGCCCATCGCCGACGCTTCCATCAGCGTGCGCGGCACGCCTTCGCGGTACGACGGCAGCACGACGCAGTCGGCCGCCGCGATGTGCGGGCGCACGTCGTGCGCTTCGCCGAGATATTCGATCACGCCTTCGGCGGCCCACGCATCGACATCCGCGTGGCCGATCGCGCTTGGATTGTCGACGCCGAGCGGCCCGAGCAACTGGAAGCGCGCATTCGGGAAGCGCGCGCGCACGATGCGCGCGGCTTCCACGTATTCGCGCACGCCCTTGTCCCACAACAGCCGGCCGATCAGGATGAAGACGGGTGCGTCGCCGGCCGGTAGCGGCACCGGCGCGAACTGTTCGAGATCGACGCCTTCGCCGTGCAGCAGCCGCGCGCGATCGGGATGCGCGAGCAACTGTTCGTCGGTGAAGGTCGCGAGATCGTCGCGGTTCAGGAACCACACTTCACGCGGGAAGCGGAACGCGAACCGGTACAGGCGCTTCGCGACGCTTGCCGCGCGGCTCTTCTGGATGAAGACGTAGCCGAGCCCGGTCGTCACCGCGATCGACGGCACGCGTGCGAGCCACGCGGCGACCGAGCCGTAGATGTTCGGCTTGATCGTGTAATGGAACACGAGATCGGGCTTCAGCGCACGGTAGTGACGCACGAGTGCCGCGAGCGTGCCGAGATCCTCGCGCGGGCTCGTGCCTTTCGAGGCAACCGCGAGCGCCACGTAGCGGCAGCCCATCTGCTCGAGCAAGGGCACCGTGCGGTCGTGCGGCGCAATGACGATGACCTCGGCGCCGCGCGCGACGAGCGCACGGATCAGCCCGTGGCGATACGTGTAGATCGCCCAGGCCGTGTTGCAGACGAGCGCGATGCGCAGCGGGGAGGTGGCGGACATGAAAAAAAGAATAAATAAAGCGTCGAAATTGCCGAAAGGGCCGGATGTGCGTCAGGCGGACGGCCGCCCGGCGAACAGCGTCTGCTTGATCCGCTGCAACGTTCGGTACGGCGTCACGAAATGCAGCAGGTTCTTGGCGAGGCCGGCCCAGTCGTACGGGTTCAGCGCGTTGAAGTGGCTCAACAGCAGCGTGAGCGTCGACACCAGCTGGCGCCGGCGCTTGGTCGCACTGATCCCGCCCTCGTTCAGTTCGTAATAGAGACCGAGTTCCGGCAGGTTCGCGCAATCGTAGCGTTGCATTAACCGTAAAAAAAGATCGAGATCCTCGGCCGCACGGTATTTCGCCCGATAGTTCCCCACTTCACGCACGGCGTCGATGCGCAGCATCACCGACGGATGCACGAGCGGCGAGCGCAGGAAGCGCGTGCGGCGCAGCGTGCGCGGATCGGCGGGCGGGGTCAGCATGAAGCGCGGCTCGCCGGCGCGGGACACGACTTGCGTCCACATGCCGACGCAGGCCACGCGCGGGTGGGCGCCGAGATACGCGCGCTCCTTCGCGAGGCGCTGCGGCGCGGCCAGATCGCCCGCGTCGATGCGCGCCGCATAGCGGAAGCCGCGCGCGGCGAGCGCGTCGATGCCGGCCGCGAGCGCACGCTCGATGCCGCCGTTCTGCGGCATGCGCAGCACGTCGATCGTGAGGCCGGGCAGGTCGGGCGCGACGATCGGCGGCGTGCTGCCGTCATCGACGATCAGCACGTGCACGGGCGTGTCCTCGCGAAACGACGCGAGGGTCCGAACGACGTCGTCGTGCCCGTTGTAGGCCGGCATCAGCACGGCCACGTCGTCGAGCGGGGTCGGGCAATCAGGGGACGTCATGGTCGGAGCTTGAAACGGATGTAATAAAAATTGACGGCGGCGGCGGCCAGGTAGCCGGCCGCCAGCCCGACGAGCGCGCCGTACAGGCCGAGCCGCGGGATCGCGAACAGGTTGACGAGCGCCGCGATCGCGAGCGCGAGCAGCCATTTCGACAGCAACACGAATTTTGCTTGATATTTGAGAACGATAAGATTGCCTATCGCCTCGATGCCGGCGGGCACCGACAGCCAGACCGCCCAGCGGAAGATGTCGACCGAGGCCTCGTAGCCGTGGCCGAACACCTTGCCGACGATCAGCGGGGCGGCGGCGTCGAGCACGAGCGCGCCGGCCGTCATCAGGCCGGCCGTCATCGCGATCAGCCGGACGATGTTGCGGCGCAGCCGCACGACGTCCTGCACGCGGTAGACGAAGGCGGGCGCGATCGTCTGCGCGAGCATCAGCGCGAGCGTGATCCAGTTCTCGTTGAGCTGCTGCGCGGCCGAGTAGCGGCCGAGATCGGCGAACGACACGTGACGCTCGAGCATCAGGCGGTCGAGCTTCAGGAACAGGTACATGCAGATGAGGCCGAGCCAGAACACGGTGCCGGCCGTCGCAAAGTGCCTGAACAGCGGTTTGTCGAACGTCCAGCCGAGCGCGCCGCCGTTACGATGCCGGTAGTACAGCAGCAGCGCGAAGCCGATGGCGGCGGCTTCGAGCGCCCACAGCCACGCGAAGCGGGCGGGGCCCGCGGCCGCACGAACCAGCAGCCAGACGAGCAGCGCCTTCACCAGCGCGGTGACCATGCTGGTGACGAGCTGCGGCTTGCTGTAGGTCATGCTCTGCAGCCACGCGTTGATGACGCCGACGAACGGCTCGCGGAACACCATCGTGACCGCGAGGCCCGCGAGCATCGCGCCGACCAGCGGATCGAAGGCGCCCGCGGCGATCGCGATCCAGGTCGCGACGAGCGCGGCGACGGAGACGGCGATGCGCAGCGCGAATGCGCTGCCGAGCACCGCGCCGAGCTGGGCGGGCGGGCGCTGGACGATGGTCGGGACGAGGATTTCCGCGCCGCACACCCAGGTGAGCGGCGCCAGTACCAGGAGGAGCGTATTCGCATACTGCCATTTGCCGAACACATCTGGCCCGAAATAACGGGCCAGCAGACCGCTGATCGCGATCGCGACACCGATCTGCGTGAGCCGTTCGAGCCCCAGCCAGACGAGATTCGCGACGGCCTTCGCGACGTCCGGGTTGCCGAAGCGCTTCAGCATGCGCGGCAGCGGCGTGCGCGCGAGGCGGCCGGCAGGGCGCCCGGGGGCTGCAGGTTGGCGGCGACGGGGCGGCTAGGCATTAAAATGGGCGGCATGCGCGTCATCAAAACCCGCGATTATAAGTGGGATCGGGGTCGCTCCCGCCGTTCCGCACCAGCGGTTTCACGCCGTGCCGGGCCAGCCTGTATCATGCGCGGCACCGGCGAGCGGCGGCCAGGCAAGCCAGACAATTTTCCATGCACGCAACTGAGAGAAGAGAATCGATGATCTCCCAATCCATCTTCAAGGCATATGACATTCGTGGCGTGGTCGGCAAGACGCTCGACACCGACACCGCACGCGGGATCGGCCGGGCATTCGGCAGCGAAGTGCGTGCGCAGGGCGGCGATGCTGTGGTCGTCGCGCGCGACGGCCGCCTGTCCGGGCCGGACCTCGTCGGCGCGCTGGCCGACGGCCTGCGTGCGGCGGGCGTCGACGTCGTCGACGTCGGCATGGTGCCCACGCCGGTCGGCTATTTCGCGGCGAACGTCCCGCTCGCGCTGAAGGGCGGCGAGCGCCGCGTCGATTCGTGCATCGTCGTCACGGGCAGCCACAACCCGCCCGACTACAACGGCTTCAAGATGGTGCTGCGCGGCGCCGCGATCTACGGCGAGCAGATCCAGGCGCTGTACCAGCGCATCGTCGACGAGCGTTTCGAGACGGGCAGCGGCTCGTACGAACAGTTCGACGTGGCCGATCAATACATCGCGCGCATCGTCGGCGACATCAAGCCGGCCCGCCCGATGAAGCTCGTCGTCGACGCCGGCAACGGCGTGGCCGGCCCGCTCGCGACGCGCCTGTTCAAGGCGCTCGGCTGCGAGCTCGTCGAGCGCTTCACCGACATCGACGGCACGTTCCCGAACCACCACCCCGATCCCGCCCACCCGGAAAACCTGCAGGACGTGATCCAGGCGCTGAAGGACACCGACGCCGAGATCGGCTTCGCGTTCGACGGCGACGGCGACCGCCTCGGCGTCGTCACGAAGGACGGCAAGATCATCTATCCGGACCGCCAGCTGATGCTGTTCGCGGAAGAGGTGCTGTCGCGCAACCCGGGCGCGCAGATCATCTATGACGTGAAGTGCACGCGCCACCTCGCGCAATGGGTGAAGTCGAAGGGCGGCGAGCCGCTGATGTGGAAGACGGGCCACTCGCTCGTGAAGGCGAAGCTGCGCGAGACGGGTGCGCCGCTCGCCGGCGAAATGAGCGGCCACGTGTTCTTCAAGGACCGCTGGTACGGCTTCGACGACGGTCTCTACACGGGCGCGCGCCTGCTCGAGATCCTCGCGAAGACGGCCGACCCGAGCGCGCTGCTGAACGGGCTGCCTGACGCGATGAGCACGCCCGAACTGCAGCTGTGGCTCGACGAGGGCGAGAACTTCCGCCTGATCGACAAGCTGCAGAAAGAGGCGAAGTTCGACGGCGCCGAGGAAGTCGTGACGATCGACGGCCTGCGTGTCGAGTACCCGGACGGCTTCGGCCTCGCGCGTTCGTCGAACACGACGCCGGTCGTCGTGATGCGTTTCGAGTCGGAGACGCAGGAAGGGCTCAAGCGCATCCAGGAGGACTTCCGCCGCGTGCTGACGGCCGCGAAGCCGGACGTCAAGCTGCCGTTCTGAGCGTCGGCGGCCTGCCGGCCGCCCACGGCGCGACGGTGAGTCCGATCGTCGCGCCATCCCCGAAAAGCGGCGCACGCTACCGGCGTGCGGCCGCTTTTTGTCTGTCTGGCCCCCCGGGCGAGATAAAATCCCGTCTTTATGCTTGTCGCCGGCTGCCTGCCGGCGTTTTTTCAGCGTGCAAAAGATCCTGATCGTACGCGTGTCGTCGCTGGGCGACGTCGTGCACAACATGCCGGTGATCGCCGATATCCGGCGGCGCCATCCCGATGCGCAGATCGACTGGCTCGTCGAGGAAAGCTTCGTCGACCTGGTCAAGCTCGTCGACGGCGTGCGCAACGTGCTGCCGTTCTCGCTGCGCCGCTGGCGCAAGAAGCCGTTCTCGGGCGCCACGTGGCGCGAGATCCGCGCGTTCCGCCAGCGCCTCGCGGCCGAGCAGTACGACCTCGTGATCGACTGCCAGGGCCTCATCAAGACGGCGTGGGTCGCCAGCTGGGCGCGTGGCCCGCTCGTCGGGCTCGGCAACCGCACCGACGGCGCCGGCTACGAGTGGCCCGTGCGCTTCTTCTATCGCAAGCGCGTGCCGATCGCGCCGCGCACGCACGTCGTCGAGCGCTCGCGGCAACTCGTCGCGGCCGCGCTGGGCGACCCGGTGCCGACGCCGGCCGATCCGGTCGAGTTCGGCCTCGATACGCGCGCGGCGGCGCTCGCGGTGGCCGCGCTCGGGCTGAACCTGCCGGTGCCGTACGTGGTGTTCGTCCATGCGACGTCGCGTGCCGACAAACAGTGGCCGGACGCCGCGTGGATCGAACTCGGCCAGGCGCTCGTGCGGCGCGGCGCGTCGCTCGTGCTGCCGTGGGGCAACGATGCGGAGCGCGCGACCAGCGAGCGCCTCGCGAAAGAGTTCGGCGCGGCGGCGATCGTACCGCCGCGGCTGTCGCTGCCGGCCGTGGTCGGGCTGATCGACGGCGCGGCCGCCACCGTCGGGGTTGATACAGGTCTGGTTCACATCGCGGCCGCGCTGAAGCGTCCGACGGTCGAACTGTACAATTTCGCGACGGCCTGGCGGACCGGCGGCTACTGGTCGCCGAACGTCGTCAATCTCGGCACGGCGGGGCAGCCCCCGTCGATCGCGCAGGTGAAGTCGGCGCTCGCGGGCTTCGGTCTCCTGTAACGCAGTCACACGCGCGAACCCACGCGAACCGAACATGAGCGAATCCCAGATCATCGAAGTCCCGTCCGCCGACTGGAGCGGACACAACCTGTCGGCGCCGCGCGAGCAGCTGCTGGCCGCCGTCGAGGAAGGCAAGGTGCTGTATTTTCCGCACCTGCGCTTCGCGATCGAGGGCGGCGAGGAAGCGCTGCTCGATCCGGCGCTCGCCGACCCGAAACGCAAGAACATCAGCCTCGCGCCGAACGGCGGCGCGCTCGCCGGCGTGCTCGGCGACAGCGTCACGCAGTCGGCGGTGCGCGCGCTCGTCGCGCGCTTCCAGCAGCAGGCCGGCACGCTCGTCGACGGCCTCTTTCCCGAATACCGCGGCAAGCTGCGCGTCGCGCCGACGAGCCTGCGGCTGATGCAGGTCGAGACGCGCCAGACGTCGTGGCGCAAGGACGACAGCCGCCTGCACGTCGACGCGTTCCCGTCGCGGCCCAACTACGGCGAGCGCATCCTGCGCGTGTTCACGAACGTGAACCCGGCCGGCGTGCCGCGCGTGTGGCGCGTCGGCGAGCCGTTCGAGGACGTCGCGAAGCGCTTCCTGCCGCACATCAAGCCGCAGTTGCCGGGCGCCGCGTGGCTGCTGAACCTGCTGCACGTGACGAAGTCGCCGCGCAGCGCGTACGACCACCTGATGCTGAACCTGCACGACAGCATGAAGGCCGATCTCGACTACCAGAAGACGAGCCCGCAGGAGACGATGCCGTTTCCGCCGGGCTGCGTGTGGATATGTTTCTCCGATCAGACTTCGCACGCCGTGATGTCCGGCCAGTTCATGCTCGAACAGACCTTCTTCCTGCCGGTCGACGCGATGGTGCGCCGCGAATGCGCGCCGCTCGGCATTCTCGAACGCCTGACGGGCAGGGCGCTGGTTTGAGCGCGCATTTTCGTCGAAGCAAGACAAGGGACGCGGCATGCTGAGGGTGATCTATCGCGCGCTGTGGTGGCTCGTCGCCCCGATCGCCGTCATCCGGCTATACGTGCGTTCGCGCAAGGAGCGCGGCTATCGCGAACATATCGGCGAACGCTTCGGCCACGTGGCCGGCCGCTCGCGCGACGACCGTGCGCCGCTGGTCTGGGTGCATGCGGTATCGGTCGGCGAGACGCGCGCGGCGCAGCCGCTGATCGACGCGCTGATGCACGCGCGTCCCGATGCGCGCATCCTGCTCACGCACATGACGCCGAGCGGCCGCGCGACCGGCGAACAGATCTTCGGCGATCGCGTGCTGCGCTGCTACTTGCCGTACGACATGCCCGGCGCGGTGCGGCGTTTCCTGCGCGCGTGGCGGCCGACGCTCGGCCTCGTGATGGAAACCGAGGTGTGGCCGACGCTGATCGACGAGTGCCGCCGTGCGGACGTGCCGCTGGTGCTGACCAATGCGCGCATGTCCGCGCGTTCGTTCCGGCGGGCATCGAAGTTCGGCGCGGCGACCCACGACGTGTTCGGCGGCTTCTCGCGCGTGCTCGCGCAGAGCCCGGCCGATGCGGAGCGGCTGACGTCGCTCGGCGCGCGCAACGTGAGCGTGCTCGGCAACCTGAAGTTCGACATGACGACGCCCCCGGAGCTCGCGGCGCGCGGCCATGCGTGGCGCGAGGCGATCGGCACGCGGCCCGTGTGGGTGGCCGCGAGCACGCGCGAGAACGAGGAGGCGCTGGTGCTCGACGCATTCGCGGCGATGCGCACGCCCGGCGCGTTGCTGGTGCTCGTGCCGCGTCATCCGCAGCGTTTCGCCGAGGTCGAGGCGCTCGTCGAGCGCAGCGGCCTCAAGTGCGTGCGACGCTCGGCATGGGCGGCAGACAAGGCCGCGCTCGCGTCCGGCCGGCCGGCGGCCGAGCCGCTGCCGGATGACGTGACGGTGCTGCTCGGCGATTCGATGGGCGAGCTCGGCGCATATTACGCGGCGGCCGACATCGCGTTCATCGGCGGCAGCCTGCTGCCGCTCGGCGGTCAGAACCTGATCGAAGCATGCGCGGTCGGCGTGCCGGTGCTGATCGGCAAGCACGTGTTCAACTTCACGCAGGCGACCGCCGACGCGGTCGCGGCCGGCGCGGCGCTGCAGGTCGAGGATCCGCTCGATCTCGCGCACGTGCTCGACGCGCTGTTCGCCGACAAGGCGCGGCGCATCGCGATGGGCGCGGCCGGCGCGGCGTTCGCATCGCGGCACCGCGGCGCGACCGCGCGCACGATCGACGTGCTCGCGGCACTGTTGCCGCCCGCCGAACGCGGCGCGCGCGCGCTGCAGGACGTGCAGGACCCGTCCGACGACTAGACGAAGGCGGCGCGATGCCGCCGGAAGCCCGCGTGGCGGCACCGGGAGGCGCCGCCGCGTTGCTCAGACCGTCAGCAAACCCTTCTTCTCGATGAACGCGATCACGTCCGCGACGCCTTCGAGCGCCTTCAGGTTCGTCATCACGTAAGGCCGTTCGCCGCGCATCTTCTTCGTGTCGGACGCCATCACGTCGAGGTTCGCGCCGACCAGCGGCGCGAGATCCGTCTTGTTGATCACGAGCAGGTCGGACTTCGTGATGCCGGGGCCGCCCTTGCGCGGAATCTTCTCGCCGCCCGCGACGTCGATCACGTAGATCGTCAGGTCCGACAGCTCGGGGCTGAAGGTCGCCGCGAGATTGTCGCCGCCCGATTCGATGAACACGATATCGGCGTCGGGAAAGCGCGACAGCATCCGGTCGACGGCCTCGAGGTTGATCGATGCGTCCTCGCGGATCGCCGTATGCGGGCAGCCGCCCGTCTCGACGCCCATGATGCGCTCCTCGGGCAGCGCGCCCGCGACCGTCAGCAGCCGCTGATCCTCCTTCGTATAGATGTCGTTGGTGATCGCGACGAGGTCGTACTTGTCGCGCATCGCCTTGCACAGCATTTCGAGCAGCGTGGTCTTGCCGGAGCCGACGGGGCCGCCGATGCCGACGCGCAGCGGCGGCAGTTTCTTCGTGCGGCGGGCGGAGGAGGGAGCAGGTGCGTTCATGGCGGGTAGCGTCGGGTTCAGGAGCGGAACAACCGCGAATACTGGGTTTCGTGCCGCGCGGACAGGATGCCGAGCTGCGGCGCGAACGTGTTGACGGCGTCGGGCGGCGTCGCGAGCGCGCGGCGCACGGCCGCGTCGATCGCGCCGCGCAGCGCGACGATGATGCGTTGCCCGGCGAGCTGGCCGAGCGGCACGGCCTTCAGCGCGGCGGCCGTCTGGTTCTCGACCCAGCCGAATGCATAAGCAGCGAGCACCGCATCGGCGCTCGCGTCGTGCGCGGCGGCCGCGTACGCGAATGCGGTGGGCAGCGCGATCGGCGCAATCGCCGCGAGCGTCGCGCGGCGCGCGCCATCGCCCCATTCGAGCGACGCGCAGAGCTGCGCGAGCGACCAGCCCATCTGTTCGGTTTCACGGCGCAGTTCCGCCGATTCGCGGCTCGCGATGAACCACGCATTCTCGGCGACGAGCGCCGGCGCGTCGTGCGCGTGCCAGCGCGCGAGTTGATGCGCGAGGAACGGCAGCTCGCCGTGCGCGAGCACGTCGGTCAGGCCGCTCGCGATCCAGTCGCGCGCGGTATCGGCGTCGTGGATCAGGTTCGCGTCGAGCGCCGCTTCGAGCCCCTGCGAATAGCTGAACGCGCCGATCGGCAGCGCCGGCGATGCAAGGTGCAGCAGCGCGACGAGTTCAGTGGTGGTCATGGCCGTGGCCGTGCGCGCAACCGGGACCATGCTGATGGTCGTGGTCGTGGTCGTGGTCGTGCGAATGGGAATGCGCGTGGCCGTGATGCTCGCCGAACACCTGCTGCGCGAGCGCGTAGTCCTCGGCGAAGGTCGCGTCGTGCCCGTGCTTGTGGCCGCCGCCGTACGCACCGGCTTCCGGCTGGAACGGCGCAACGGTCTCCTCGACCTGCGTGCCGAGCCGGCGCAGCATGTCCGCGAGCACCGGGTCGGCTTCGAGCTTCAGGTAGCCGTCGCCGATCTCGACCGGCGTGTGGCGGTTGCCGAGGTGGTACGCGGCGCGCATCAGCGTGAGCGGGTCGGCCGCGCGCACGCGCAGCACGGTCTCGGGCGCCGCGGCGACGCGCACGAGCGCGCCGTCGTCGGCGACGAGCACGTCGCCGTCGCGCAGGATCGTGCCACGCGGCAGCACGACCGCGACGTCCTCGCCGGTGTCGAGCGTCGCCGCGAGGCGGCTCTTGCAGCGGGCGTCATAGGCGAGCGTGAGCGTCGGCGCGCGCGCGACGAGCGACGCGGCGAGTTTCACGTTCGGGGCAATGCGTTTGTCGAGGGTGCGCATGAATCGAAAGCCGGCAATCAGGTCAGAACAGGAAATAGCGCTGCGCCATCGGCAGCACGGTGGCCGGCTCGCAGGTGAGCAACTGGCCGTCGGCGATCACGTCGTAGGTTTCGGGGTCGACGCTGATCGACGGGCGCCACGCGTTGTGGATCATGTCGGCCTTCGTCACGTTGCGGCAGTTGCGCACCGGCACGATCTGCTTCGCGAGCCCGTAGCGCTCCGCGATGCCCGCGTCGGCGGCCATCTGCGACACGAAGGTCAGCGACGTGCGCGCGAGCGCACCGCCGCGGGTGGCGAACATCTCGCGATAGTGGACCGGCTGCGGCGTGGGAATCGACGCGTTCGGGTCGCCCATCTGCGCCATCGCGATCATCCCGCCCTTCAGGATCATCGTCGGCTTGATCCCGAAGAACGCCGGTTCCCACAGCACGAGGTCGGCCCACTTGCCCGGCTCGATCGAGCCGACTTCATGCGCGATGCCGTGCGTGAGCGCCGGGTTGATCGTGTACTTCGCGACGTAGCGCTTCGCGCGGAAATTGTCGTTGCGCGTGCTGTCTTCCGGCAGCGCGCCGCGCTGCACCTTCATCTTGTGCGCGGTCTGCCAGGTGCGGATGATCACCTCGCCGACGCGGCCCATCGCCTGCGAGTCGGACGACAGCATCGACAGCGCGCCGAGATCGTGCAGGATGTCCTCGGCCGCGATCGTCTCGCGGCGGATCCGCGATTCGGCGAACGCGAGATCCTCGGCGATCGACGGATCGAGGTGATGGCACACCATCAGCATGTCGAGATGCTCGTCGAGCGTGTTGATCGTGTACGGGCGCGTCGGGTTGGTCGACGACGGCAGCACGTTCGACTCGCCGCACACCTTCAGGATGTCGGGCGCATGGCCGCCGCCCGCGCCTTCGGTGTGGTACGTGTGGATCGTGCGGCCCTTGAACGCGGCGACCGTCGATTCGACGAAGCCGCCTTCGTTCAGCGTGTCGGTGTGGATCGCGACCTGCGTGTCGGTGTCGTCGGCGACGGACAGGCAGTTGTCGATCGCCGCGGGCGTCGTGCCCCAGTCCTCGTGCAGCTTCAACCCGATCGCGCCGGCCGCGATCTGCTCGACGAGCGGCTGCGGCAGGCTCGCATTGCCCTTGCCGAGAAAGCCGAGGTTGATCGGCCAGCCGTCGGCGGCCTGCAGCATCCGCTCCATGTGCCACGGGCCCGGCGTGCAGGTCGTCGCGTTGGTGCCGGTGGCCGGCCCCGTGCCGCCGCCGAGCATCGTCGTGACGCCCGACGCGAGCGCCTCGTCGATCTGCTGCGGGCTGATGAAGTGGATGTGCGTGTCGATGCCGCCGGCCGTCACGATCAGCCCTTCGCCGGCAATCACTTCGGTCGCGGCGCCGATCGCGATCGTCACGCCCGGCTGGATGTCCGGGTTGCCGGCCTTGCCGATCGCGGCGATGCGGCCGTGCTTGATCGCGATGTCGGCCTTCACGATGCCCCAGTGATCGAGGATCACCGCGTTCGTGATGATCGTGTCGGGCACGTCGGCGGCCACGCGCTGCGACTGGCCCATCCCGTCGCGGATCACTTTCCCGCCGCCGAATTTCACTTCCTCGCCATAGGTCGTGAAGTCGTGTTCGATCTCGATCAGCAGCTCGGTATCGGCGAGCCGGACGCGGTCGCCCGTCGTCGGCCCGAACATTTCCGCGTACGCGCGGCGGCTCAAGCGTAGTGTCATGTGTTGTTCCTGAAGAGCGGGGCGCGGCTTACAGCGGCCCCATCACCTTGCCTTGAAAACCGTAGACGGCGCGATTGCCCGCGAGCGCGACCAGTTCGACGGTGCGCGTCTGGCCCGGCTCGAAGCGCACCGCGGTGCCGGCCGCGATGTTCAGGCGAAAGCCGCGCGCGGCCGCGCGATCGAACGACAGTGCGTCGTTGACCTCGAAGAAGTGGTAGTGCGAACCGACCTGCACCGGGCGGTCGCCGGTGTTCGCGACGACGAGCGTCAGCGTCGCGCGGCCCGCGTTCAGTTCGTGTTCGCCGTCGTCGGTGAGGATTTCGCCGGGGATCATGCGGGGCCTCACGGAATCGGGTGATGAACGGTCACGAGCTTCGTGCCGTCGGGGAAGGTCGCCTCGACCTGGATGTCGGGAATCATCTCCGGCACGCCGTCCATTACGTCGTCGCGCGTGAGCAGCGTCGTGCCGTAATGCATCACTTCGGCGACCGTCTTGCCGTCGCGCGCGGCTTCCATCAGCGCGGCGGTGATGAAGGCGACCGCCTCCGGATAGTTGAGCTTCAGGCCGCGTGCGCGACGGCGCTCGGCCAGCAGCGCCGCCGTGAAGATCAGCAGCTTGTCCTTCTCGCGGGGAGTCAGTTTCATGAAGGCAAACGTTCAGGAAAACGTAATTGTTATCGGTGCGTGCGCAACGGGGCGAACGCGCGGTTCATCGTAGCACCGCGCTGTTTTGCGTGCGTCGTGTATCGGTTATGTAAGGAGCAAGGCGCGTGCCATGTGCATGGAACGCAGCCGGATGCGCGCTTGTGGTGCGCGATGCATGGGCAACGTGCAGCGCCAGCCGCGACGCTGCGCCGAAACGGTGCGTGGAATGACCGCGCTCAGGTTTGCCAGAGACGCAGCGGCCGCGCGTCGACGCCGTGCACGATCGGCCGCAGGTGCAGCCAGCACTCGGTGAAGTGCCGTTGCAACGCTTCCATCGACGTCGACAGCGCGCGGATCAGCACGACGCCCGGCGTCACGCAGGTTGCGCCCGCGCGCAGCGTGCCGTCGAACGGCATCCGCGCGGCGAGCGATTCGGCGAGCGCGGCGTCGCACGCGGCGCCGGCGGCCCACAGCGTGCCGTACGCGGGAAAGCCGGCGAGACCCTGCAGCGCGCCGCGCAGCGGGTCGTGCGCATCGAGCAGCGCGCGTTCGGTCCACAGCGGCCGGCCGTCGGCATCGACGAGCGCCGAAGTCGATGCGATGCGGCCCGCCGACCAGGTTTCGCCGGCCGCCTGCCGCCCGAGCTGCGTTGCGTCCCAGCCGATCGCGCTGGCGCCCGCGCCGAGCTTGACCGTGAAAGCGAGCGACGCATGCGCCGCGTCGAAGAACAGGTTGTTCTGCGGCAGCCAGTCGAGCTTCGCGTGTTCGCCGACCGTGATGCCGATGCGCTGCGTCGCGTCCAGCCCGTTCGACTTGTACCACTTGGTCGCGCCGGGCGTGGTCAGCACCGCGTGCGTGCCGTCGCCGAGCGCGATGTCGATGTCGAGCCGGTCGCCGCCCGCGACGCCGCCCGGCGGGTGGACGATCACCGCGTGGCAGATCGCATCGCCTTCCGGGTACAGCGGCCGCTGCACGCGCAGCGGGCCGTCGTGCAGCCGGTGCGCGAGCGTCGTGCGCGCGCCGTGCCGCTCGAAGCCGAGTTCGAGGCGGCCGCGCCACGACTTGGCGACGGCGGGGCGGGACAGCGGGGCGTGGGAATCGGGGGCGGACATCGGCGGGAAGCAGGGGACGGGCGCGGAGAACGAGGATGCTACCGCAACAATATACGCTGCGGTACCCGCGCTGCAGCGCGGGGTAACGCGCGATCTCGCGCCGAGCCGCTTCGCCGGCGTGCGCCCGACATGCGCCGTTCGACGAGGTGCCGAAGCGATGGCCGGAATCGACGGCCGGAAGCGATGCCGTTCCGGGCCGCGTTTCCCGTCACACCGCGATCAGCTCGCGCACGCCGTTCGCTTCCATCTCGTGCGCGTCGCCGCCCGCGATGATCTCGCCGCGGCTCATCACCCAGTAGCGGTCGGCGATCGATCGGGCGAAGTCGTAATACTGCTCGACGAGCAGCACGGTCATCTTCGATTCGTCGACGAGCTGGCGCAGCGTGCGACCGATGTCCTGGATGATCGACGGCTGGATGCCTTCGGTCGGCTCGTCGAGGATCAGCAACTGCGGCTCGCTCATCAGTGCGCGGCCGATCGCGAGCTGTTGCTGCTGGCCGCCCGACAGGTCGCCGCCGCGTCGCGCGCGCATGTCCTTCAACACCGGGAACAGGTCGTAGATACGATCGGGCACCTTGGATGGCGCCTTCCGGCTCGCCGCGCCGACGAGCAGGTTTTCCTCGACGGTCAGCCGCGGAAAGATGTCGCGGCCCTGCGGCACGTAGGCGAGCCCGGCCGCGACGCGCGCATACGGCGGCATCGCGCCGAGCGCCGTGCCGCGCCACGACACGCTGCCGCTCTTCGCGGCGACGACGCCCATCAGGCAGCGCAGCAGCGTGCTCTTGCCGACGCCGTTGCGGCCGAGCAGCACGGTGAGCTTGCCGTCGTCGGCGGCAAGGCTCACGTTGCGCAGGATGTGGCTGCCGCCGTAGTACTGGTTCAGTGCATCGATCTTCAGCATCGCATCATCGTCCAAGGTAAGACTCGATCACCGCGTCGTCGCGCTTGACCTGGTCGAGCGTGCCTTGCGCGAGCACCGCGCCTTCGGCCATCACCGTCACGCGGCCCGTGTCGCCCGCGAGCGCCGCGACGAATTCCATGTCGTGCTCGACGACCATCATCGAGCAGGTGCCGCGCAGCGTGTTCAGCAGCTCGGCGAGCTCCATCGTCTCGTGGTCGGTCATCCCGGCCGCCGGCTCGTCGAGCAGCAGCAGCGCGGGGCGCTGCATCAGCAGCATGCCGATCTCGAGCCGCTGCTTCTGCCCGTGCGACAGCTCGCCGGCCGCGCGAAAGGCCTGGCTTTCGAGGCCGATCAGCGCGAGCGTCTCCTCGATCTTCGCCTGCGCGGTGCGATCGAGCTTTGCACGCAGCGACGCGAGCCAGCCTTTGTCGGTCTGCATCGCGAGCTCGAGGTTCTCCCACACCGGATGCTGTTCGAACACGGTCGGCTTCTGGAACTTGCGGCCGATGCCCGCGCGCGCGATCTCGGGCTCGTTCATCCGCGCGAGGTCGATCGTCTGGCCGAGAAACACCTTGCCCGCATCGGGGCGCGTCTTGCCGGTGATCACGTCCATCATCGTCGTCTTGCCCGCGCCGTTCGGGCCGATCACGCAGCGCAGCTCGCCCGCGTCGATCGCGAGCGACAGCTTCTTCAGCGCGCGGAAGCCGTCGAAGCTCACCTCGATATCCTCGAGGTAGAGGATCGTGCCGTGCGACGTGTCGATGCCGGCCGGCACCACGCGCCCCATCGACGCGGTGCCGCTGACGGCCCGCCCTTCGTCCTCGGGCGGCGGCGTGAATTGATAGAGGGCCGTTCCGTTCATGCGCGTTTCCCCTTCGCGAGCACGGTTTCGACGAGGCCCATGATCCCGCGCGGCAGCAGCAGCGGCACCAGCACGAAGATCAGGCCGAGGAAGAACAGCCAGTATTCGGCGAAGTAGGCGGTGAACAGGCTCTTCGCGCCGTTCACCGCGAACGCGCCGACGATCGGCCCGATCAGCGTGCCGCGTCCGCCCACCGCGACCCAGATCGCCATCTCGATCGAGTTGCCGGGCGACATCTCGCCGGGGTTGATGATGCCGACCTGCGGCACGTACAGCGCGCCCGCGATGCCGCACAGCACGGCCGACACGGTCCACACGAACAGCTTGTACGCGAGCGGGCTGTAGCCGAGGAACATCAGCCGCGTCTCGCCGTCGCGCACCGCGGTGACGACACGCCCGAGCTTGCTGGTGACGATCGCGCGCGCGGCGATGAACGCGAGCACGAGCGTCGCGAACGTCAGCAGCAACAGCACCGTGCGCGTGCCGGGCGACGTGATCGCGAAGCCCGCGATGCGCTTGAAGTCGGTGAAGCCGTTGTTGCCGCCGAAGCCGGTCTCGTTGCGATAGAACAGCAGCATCGCGGCGAACGTCATGGCCTGCGTGATGATCGACAGGTACACGCCCTTCACGCGCGAGCGGAACGTGAAGAAGCCGAACACCCACGCGAGCACGGCCGGCACGAGCACGACGAGCGCGAGCGCCCACGCGAGATGCTGTGTGCCGCTCCAGTACCACGGCAACCGGTGCCAGTCGAGGAACACCATGAAGTCGGGGAGGTCGCTGCCGTACTTGCCGTCGCGGCCGATCTCGCGCATCAGGTACATGCCGATCGCATAGCCGCCGAGCGCGAAGAACAACCCGTGGCCGAGGCTCAGGATCCCGCAGTAGCCCCACACGAGATCGAGCGCGAGTGCGGCGATCGCGTAGCACATCAGCTTGCCGGTGAGCGTCATCGCGTACGCGGACAGATGGAACGCGCTCGACTCGGGCGCGACGAGCGCGGCGAGCGGCACGCCGATGCCGATCGCGAGGCACAGCGCGATCAGCGCGAGCCACGCGCGCCGCGACAGCAGCGCGGGGCGGGGCGGCAGGCCGAGCGCGAAACCGTCTGCCGTGCGTGCGGCGGCAGCCGGCTGCGGCGAGTCGGCAGCCGGGTTCGACAGGGAGTGGGTGAATGAAGTCACGTCAAGCCTCCGCACTGCGGCCCTTCGGGGCGAACATGCCCTGCGGACGTTTCTGGATGAACAGCACGATCATCACGAGTACCGCGATCTTCGCGAGCACGGCGCCCCAGAACGGCTCGATCGCCTTGCTCGCGAGGCCGAGCCCGAAGCCGCCGAGCACGGTGCCGGCGATCTGCCCGACGCCGCCGAGCACGACCGCCATGAACGAATCGATGATGTAGTTCTGGCCGAGGTCGGGGCCCACGTTGCCGATCTGCGACAGCGCGCAGCCGCCGAGGCCCGCGATGCCCGCGCCGAACGCGAAGGCATACGCGTCGACGCGCGCGGTCTTCACGCCGACGCACGCGGCCATCCGGCGATTCTGCGTGACGGCGCGCACGAACAGGCCGAGCCGCGTCTTCGTCAGCACGGCCCACGCGACGAATACGACGGCGAGCGCGAACGCGAGGATCGCGAGCCGGTTGTACGGCAGGATCAGGTTCTGCATCACGGTCACGCCGCCGCTCATCCACGACGGGTTCACGACCTGCACGTTCTGCGCGCCGAACAGCATCCGCGTCGCCTGGATCAGGATCAGGCTCACGCCGAAGGTGGCAAGCAGCGTCTCGAGCGGGCGCCCGTACAGGTGTCGCAGCACGAGCCGTTCGAGCACGATGCCGACGAGCGCGGCCGTCACGAATGACACCGGCACCGCGACCAGCGGATACCAGTCGAATGCACCGGGCGCATAGCGCTGGATCAGCGTCTGCACGACATAGGTTGCGTACGCACCGATCATCAGGAATTCGCCGTGCGCCATGTTGATCACGCCGATCAATCCGTACGTGATCGCGAGGCCGAGCGCGGCGAGCAGCAGCACGCTGCCGAGCGACAGTCCGGCGAACAGCGTGCCGACGATCTCGCCGCGGCGCTGCAACGCGTGCAGCGTGTCGAGACCCTGCTGCGCGGCGTCGCGCACGCGCGCGTCGGGCTCCGCATAGCTGCCGTCGGCGTTCTTCGCGACGAGCGGGCGCAACTGCTCGATCATGTCGAGGTCCTGGCGCGCGGCCACCACCTGCGCGGCTTCGAGGCGCTTCGCCGGATCGGCGTCGTGCAGCGCGGCGATCGCCCACAACGCATCGAGGCGGCGTTTCAGTGCGGGATCGGTTTCCTTTGCACGGGCGCGGTCGATCATCGGCTTGAGCGCCGGGTCGGGCGATTTCAGCAACGCATCGATCGCGTCGCGGCGTGCGGCGACGTCGGGCGACGCGAGCGCGAGCCCCGACAGCGCGCCCGTAATCTTCGTGCGCAGCAGGTTGTTCAGCATCACGGGCTGCGCGTCGCCGGCCGGCGTCGCGGCTTGCGTGAGCGCGTCGTGTGCGGTGTCGCCGGTCTGGATCAGCAGGCGGCCGTCGCCGGTCGCGAGCGCGTCGTCGGTCGACAGCGCGTTGAGCAGTGCGACGGCGCGCGGATCGGCGTCGGCGGCGAGCCGTTCGATCGCGGCCGTCTTCGCATCGAAGTCGTCGCCGGCGAGCGCGGCGGTATCGGTGGCCGTCAGCGCAAACGCGGTGTGCGGCAACCCGCCCGCGAGGGCAGCGCACGCGACGATCGCGGCGGCGGCTCGGCGAAAGCGTGTAGGCATCGGGAAATCCTGTCGGGCGTGGGAAAGCGGATGCGTGCGGCGATGCGCGGGCGCGTGCGGTTCGTCACGGCAAGCGCGGCCCGTGCAGCGGGGTCGGCATCGGCGTGCGAGCAGTACGTCGCGCGTGACACGCGACGTACTGCGCTGCATCAGGCGAGCGCCGCGCGCTGCCGGCGCAGGAAGGCCGGGATCGACGTGACGATGTCCGGCTTGCCCTGGTTGCCCGCGATGAACGGGCTCCACGGTTGCGCGCGCACCGCGGTCTTGGTCTTCCACACCACGTTGAACTGCCCGTCGCCGCGAATTTCGCCGATCATCACCGGCTTGTGCAGGTGATGGTTGCCGTCCATCGCGAGCGTGAAGCCCGACGGCGCGGCGACGGTCTGGCCGATCATCGCGACGCGCACCTTGTCGACGTCGGTGCTCTTCGCCTTCTCGACGGCCTGCTTCCACATATGGATGCCGACGTAGGTCGCTTCCATCGGGTCGTTGGTCACGCGCTTCGCGCCGCCCGGCAGGTTGTTCGCCTTCACCCACGCGGCGAACTGGTCCTTGAACTTCGTGTTGGTCGGGTTCTTCACCGACATGAAGTAGTTCCACGCGGCGAGGTGGCCGACGAGCGGCTTCGTGTCGATCCCGCGCAGCTCTTCCTCGCCGACCGAGAATGCGACGACCGGCACGTCGGTCGCCTTGATCCCCTGGTTGCCGAGCTCCTTGTAGAACGGCACGTTGGAGTCGCCGTTGATCGTCGAGATCACGGTCGTCTTGCCGCCTTGCGAGAAGTTCTTGATGTTCGCGACGATGGTCTGATAGTCGCTATGGCCGAACGGCGTGTAGACCTCCTGAATATCCGCATCCTTCACGCCCTTCGATTTCAGGAACGCGCGCAGGATCTTGTTGGTCGTGCGCGGATACACGTAGTCGGTGCCGAGCAGGAAGAAGCGCTTCGCGCCGCCGCCTTCCGCGCCCATCAGGTACTCGACGGCCGGGATCGCCTGCTGGTTCGGCGCGGCGCCCGTATAGAACACGTTGCGCGACATTTCCTCGCCTTCGTACTGCACCGGGTAGTAGAGGAGGCCGTTCAGTTCCTCGAACACCGGTAGCACCGACTTGCGCGACACCGACGTCCAGCAGCCGAACACGCAGGCAACCTTGTCCTGCGTGAGCAGCTGGCGCGCCTTCTCCGCGAACAGCGGCCAGTTCGACGCGGGATCGACCACCACGGGTTCGAGTTTGCGGCCCATCACGCCGCCGCTCTTGTTGATGTCGGCGATCGTCATCAACGCGGTGTCCTTCAGCGACGTCTCCGAGATCGCCATCGTGCCCGACAGCGAGTGCAGGATGCCGACCTTGATCGGGCCGGTGCCCGCGTCCGCCGCGTGAGCGAACGGGCTCTTGCCCGCGAGCGCGAGTGCGCCGGCCATCGAACCGAACTTCAACAGACTGCGACGTTTCATCGGGATCCCCTTGTCGTGTTGGATATGCGCGCCGTGAAGGCGTCGGCCAACGAGTAACGCAAGGCATGTGCCAGTCGTGCGGATGCACGTCCGGCGTGCCTGCGCGGGGCGGTGCGGGGCGTCGGGACGGTGCGCATGACGCGTCGTGCAGCATCCGCGGTCCGTCGCGGTGCAGGTTCACGGGCGCAAATGGTGCACGGTCAGGGTTCCCCGTTCCGGTGCCTGCACCTGCACGCGGTGTGGGAGCCGTCGTGCACCATGACTTCGCACCACGCAGGCAGGGCGCGGGCGCAGCGCTGTTGAGGTGGCTGACCGGAGCGGAAAAGAGCAACGGGCACGCGATGCGTGCCCGTTCGGGGGATCAGTGCGGCCGGCGGCAGGGTGCCGATCGGCGCGGCGGCGCGTGATGCGCCGCGGGCAGGATCAGTAGCGCGGCACGGCCGGATCGACGTCGCGCGACCACGCGTCGATCCCGCCTTGCAGGTTGTACAGCTTCGTGAAGCCGCGCGATTCGAGGAACATCGCGACCTGCGCGCTGCGCATCCCGTGATGGCACACGCAGACGATTTCCGCTTCGTCGTCGAGCTCTTCGCTGCGCGCGGGAATCTGCTGCATCGGGATCGATACGCTGCCGGCGATGTGCGCGGTCGCGATTTCCCACGGTTCGCGCACGTCGAGCACGACCGGCGCCGGGCGCGCCTTGTCGCCGAGCCATTCCGCGAGCATCGCGGCCGTCAGGATCTGCATGGTGGCTCCGCCGCTCAGAACTTGAAGCGCGACGGCTCGATCGCGTTGACGAGGTGGTCGATGTACGTTTCGAACACGTCGGCGACGCGGTACTGCTTGTCGTCGATGCGCGTGATGATCTGCGCCTTCATCACCGGACGGCCGCCGACGAATGCCGCGAGGCGGCCGCCGACCTTCAGCTGCTCGAGCATTTCCTGCGGCACGACGGGCAGGCCGCCCGCGACGCAGATCACGTCATACGGCGCCTTGCCGGCCCAGCCGCGCGAACCGTCGCCGAGGACGACTTCCGCGTTGGTCACGCCGTCGTTGCGCAGGTTGTCTTCCGCGAACTTCGCGTTGGTCGGGTCGATTTCGACGGCCGTCACGTGCTGCGCGCGGTGCGCGAACAGCGCAGCCAGGTAGCCCGAGCCGGCGCCGATGATGAGTACGTTCTCGTGCTTCTTGACCGTCAGCTCCTGCAGCACGCGTGCCTCGACGCGCGGGAACAGCATCTTGCCGCCACCCGGCAGCGGCAGTTCGAGATCGGCGAATGCGAGATCGCGGTATTCGGCCTGAACGTAGTTTTCACGCTTGACGATCGACAGCAGGCCCAGGACGTCGAGATCCAGCACGTCCCACGGCCGGATCTGTTGTTCGATCATGTTGAAACGCGCGTTTTCGATATTCATGGTGTGGTCACGCAGCCTGATCGGCTATCAGCGGGGATAGAGAAACTTCGTGATTGTACCAAACGGGGCGGCCGCGAAGCCTTCAGGCGGCCTGCAACAGACCTTTACCCCTTGCTCTTCTTGATCTGCGCCTCGAACGCGAGGTCGAGCTTGCTCGCCTTGCGCGGTTTTTTGGGGCCGAATTCGTCGACGAACTTGACGAACTCGTCGAGCGGCAGCGGCTCGCAGCGCTTCTCGGCGGTGCCGCCGGAGCGGTCGACGAGATAAAACAGGCCGCCCGCCATCGCGACGGCCGCGAATTGCGGGTTGCCGGAGCGGGTCTTCAGGCGTTCGACCGCGTGGGTCGCTTTGGTGGTGCGCATCGTGCGGATTCTGGCGGGGCGGTAAGCCCCACACTGTATCAAACCGGCCGCCCGCGTGCGGCCGGCCGGGCCCGTCAGGCTCAGACCGTGCGCGAGTAGCGTTGCTGCGGCGTCTGGCCGAGATACGCGTCGAATGCCATCGCGATGTTGCGCACGACCATCCGGCCGGCCGGATGGATCGTCAGGCGGTCGGCCGCGACCGTCAGCAGCCCGTCGCGCTCGAACGGGCGCAGCGCGTCGAGTTCGCGCGCGAAATGATCGGCGAAGCGGATGCCGTGCGCGGCCTCGACGTGCGAGAACGGCAGGTCGAGGTTGCACATCAGCTGCGTGATCACGTCGCGGCGCAGCCGGTCGTCGGGTGTGAGCCGCACGCCGCGCGCGATCGGCAGCCGGCCCGCGTGGAGCGCGGTGCCGTACGCGGGCAGGTCCTTCGCGTTCTGCGCGTAGACGTCGCCGACCTTGCCGATCGACGACACGCCGAACCCGACGAGATCGGTATCCGCGCGCGTGCTGTAGCCCTGGAAATTGCGCTGCAGCGTGCCGTTCTTCTGCGCCCGCACGAGTTCGTCGGACGGCCGCGCGAAGTGGTCCATCCCGATGTACACGTAGCCGGCCGACGTCAGCATGTCGATCGCGAGGCCGAGCAGCGCGATGCGCGTTTCCGGCGGCGGCAGCGTCGCGTCGTCGATCTGCCGCTGCATCTTGAACAGATGCGGCATGTGCGCGTAGCCGAACACCGACAGCCGGTCGGGTGCGAGTTCGATGATCGTTTCCAGCGTGCGCGCGAACACGGACACGGTCTGGTGCGGCAGCCCGTAGATCAGGTCGACGCTCACCGAATGAAAGCCCGTCGTGCGCGCGGCGGAGAGCAGGTCGGCCGTCATCGCCAGCGGCTGGATGCGGTTGATCGCCTGCTGCACGACTGGATCCAAATCCTGTACGCCGAGGCTCAGCCGGTTGAAGCCGATGTTGCGCAGGTGGACGAGCGTCGCGGGCGTGACCGTGCGCGGGTCGATCTCGATCGAGAATTCGGCGTCGGCATCCGGCGCGAGCGCGAAGTGCTCGCGGGTGGCCGCCATCAGCTCGGCCGTTTCGTCGTCGGACAGGAAGGTGGGCGTGCCGCCGCCCCAGTGCAGCTGCGTGACCGGGCGCGCGGGATCGAACAATGCGGCCTGCAGCGCCATCTCGCGCTTGAGCTGGTCGAGATACGGGCGCGCGCGCCGGTGGTTGTTGGTCGCGATCTTGTTGCAGCCGCAGTAGAAGCATGCGGTGTTGCAGAACGGGATGTGGAAGTACAGCGACAGCTCGCTCGACGACGCGCCGGGGTCGCTTGCCGCGCGCACGTAGTCGGCCGGGTCGAAATCGTCGCGGAACTGCAGCGCGGTGGGGTACGACGTATAGCGCGGCCCGTTCGCGCCGTATTTCGCGAGCAAATCGGGACGGAACAGTGTGTCGGCAGAACCAGAATGCATGACGGTCTCGCGCTTTTTAGATGCTTTCGAGTATATAAACGCGTGATTCGGCTGCATTGTGTAATAACGTCGCAGCAGGCGATGGCACAATGCGGGGTAGGGCTGCCGGCACCGCGTCCGGTTGCCGCACCGTTTTTTGTTGTTCGTTCGAGAGAGCCGAGTGTCCGTCGAATTGCCTGTCCGCCCGGCGTCAGCCGTCCCGCCGCCGCATGCGTGCCGCGAGGGCTGCGGCGCGTGCTGCATCGCGCCGTCGATTTCCAGCCCGATTCCGGGCATGCCCGGCGGCAAGCCGGCCGGCGTGCGCTGCGTGCAGCTCGGCAACGATCTGCGCTGCCGGATCTTCGGCCGACCCGAGCGGCCCGCGTGCTGCTCCGGGCTGCAGCCGGCCGCGGACATGTGCGGCGCGTCGCGCGACGACGCGCTCGCGTGGCTCACGCGTCTCGAGGCCGCGACGCGGCCGTCGCAACCAGGAGAGTGTTCAGCATGACCGCACCTTGCGCGCCCGGCCGGCGCCGTTTTCTCGCCGCAACCGTCGGCGCCATCGGCGTGACGCTGTCGCTCGCCGCGTGCGCGTCGACGTTCCCGTTCATCCCCGATCACTACACGTTCTCGCGCGGTGACGTGCAGAAAGCCGTCGCGCGCAAGTTCCCGTACCAGAAGACGGTCGCGCAGGTCGTCGACGTGTCGCTCGCGAACCCGGCCGTCAACCTGCTGCCTGACCAGAACCGCGTGGCCGTGCAGCTCGACGCGCACTTCGTGAGCCCGTTCCTGCGTGCGCCCGTCAGCGGCAAGTTCACCGTGTCGGGCCAACTGGCTTACGACGCGCCGAGCCGCTCGGTCGTGCTGAAGTCGCCGGCCGTCGACAGCCTCGCGCTCGACGGCGACGCGCAGATGTACGCGCAGCAGGTCGGCGCGGCCGCCGGCCTGCTCGCGACGCAGTTGCTGACCAACTATCCGATCTACACGTTCAAGCCCGAACAGCTGCAATTTGCCGGGGTGAACTACGAACCCGGTACAATTACGATTCTTACAAACGGCATACGCGTGGCGATCGTCGAAAAGTGACGACGCACCGCGCTCGGCCGGAGGGGGGCCGCGCGTGGAAGAGTGGCTCATTCATTCGACCATTTCGGAGTTGGGCCACGGATGGACTGGATCCTGATCTGCAAGGCTTTGATCCTCGGCGTCGTCGAGGGGCTGACGGAATTCCTGCCGGTGTCGAGCACCGGTCACCTGATCGTCGCGGGCAGCTTCCTGAATTTCAACGATTCACACGCGAAGACGTTCGACGTCGTGATCCAGTTCGGCGCGATCCTCGCGGTCTGCTGGGAATACCGGCAACGGATCGCGTCCATCGTGTCCGGACTGCCCAGCCGGCCCGACGCGCGGCGCTTCACGCTGAACGTCGTGATCGCGACGATTCCCGCCATTGCGCTCGGCCTCCTGTTCGAGAAGAAGATCAAGGCCGTGCTGTTCTCGCCGGTCCCCGTTGCGTTTGCGCTCGTCGTGGGCGGCGCGATCATCCTGTGGGCCGAGGCGCGGCAGCGTGAGCGGAGCGAACCGCCGCGCGTGGTGTCGGTCGATGCGCTGACGCCGCTCGACGCGCTCAAGGTCGGCATCGCGCAGTGTTTTGCGCTGATTCCCGGCATGTCGCGCTCGGGCTCGACGATCATCGGCGGGATGCTGTTCGGCCTCGACCGGCGCGTCGCCACCGAATTCTCGTTCTTCCTCGCGATCCCGATCATCTTCGGCGCGACGCTCTATGAAACCGTCAAGGACTGGCAGGCGTTCACCGTCGACTCGCTCGGCCTGTTCGTGCTGGGCGCCGTCGCGGCATTCGTCAGCGCGTTCGTGTGCGTGCGCTGGCTGCTGCGCTATGTCGCGTCGCACGATTTCACCGTGTTCGCGTGGTACCGGATCGCGTTCGGGCTGTTCGTGCTGCTGGTCGGGTACAGCGGCTGGCTGAACTGGGCGTGACGCGAACACGAAGGCGGGCGCGCCTCGCATGAAAAGCAAAAGCCCGATCGGCGTAGGCCGGTCGGGCTTTTGCTTGTCCGGAGCAGGGCGGCGTGCGCCCGACCCAGCGGGAGGGCTCAGCCAGCGCGCTTGCGGAACACCAGATCCCACACGCCGTGGCCGAGCCGCAGCCCGCGCCGTTCGAACTTCGTCACCGGGCGGTAGTCGGGGCGCGGCGCGTAGTCGGCGGCCGTGTTTTCGAGCGTCGGCTCCGCGCCGAGCACGTCGAGCATCTGTTCCGCGTAGTTCTGCCAGTCGGTCGCGCAATGAATGTACGCGCCGGGCTTCAGGCGCGACGCGAGATGCGCGACGAGCGGCGGCTGGATCAGCCGGCGCTTGTGGTGGCGCGCCTTGTGCCACGGGTCGGGGAAGAAGATGTGCACGCCGTCGAGGCTTTCCGGCGCGAGCATGTGCTCGAGCACTTCGACCGCGTCGTGCTGGATGATGCGGATGTTCGTCAGATCCTGCTCGCCGATCAGCTTCAGCAGCGCGCCGACGCCCGGCTCGTGCACCTCGACGCCGAGGAAGTCGTCGCCGGGGCGGTTCGCGGCGATTTCCGCGGTCGATGCGCCCATGCCGAAGCCGATCTCGAGGATGCGCGGTGCGCTGCGGCCGAACACGGCGTTCCAGTCGGGCAGTTCCGGCGCATACGGCACCACGAAGCGCGGGCCGAGTTCGTCCATCGCGCGGCGCTGGCCGGTCGACACGCGGCCGGCGCGCGTCACGAAGCTGCGGATGCGGCGGTGGTGCAGCGGATTGACTGCGTCGGCGCCTTCGGCGGCTTCATCGGGAATGGCGTCGTCGTGCGGCGGCAGGCCGGCTTCGTTCGGATCGTCGTGCATCATCGGTGACAGAGAAAGGCTCGGTTGCGGGCGAGGGCCCGTTGCGCGCAGCAGTGCGCCGGGGGAACCGGCACATGGTACAAAAAAGCCGCCTTCGACGAGGCGGCTCATGCGCAGGCTGCGATGCAGCCGGAAAGTGGAGCGGGCGATGGGAATCGAACCCACGTCATCAGCTTGGGAAGCTGAGGTAATGGCCATTATACGACGCCCGCAGAACGCGCAATTCTACAGGGTTTGGCCGAGATGTGGCAAGTGTGCGTGTTTTGGGTGGTGGCTTCGATGCCGGTAACGCTCGACGGAGGTGCGGTGGCACCGCTGAAAATGGTCGTCAGAAAGGGATCGGCTGGAAGCGGTTCGTCGGCGCAACGCGGAACCGAACGACGGCGTGCCCGCCCGCAGGCCCGTGTCGAAAATAGACGAGTCCGCGTCGGAAGCATGCAAGTCCCCACGACGCTTTCGAACTAACGTGACAGGCCTCTTACACGATCGTTAGTCTGGAGCCGACATGTCCGATTTCATCACCGTTCTGCGCGAAACCTGCCCGACCCCCGTCCTCGATGCGACCAAGTGGAAGCGCATCGGCGGCGATCCGCACACCGTGAACCTGAACGCCTACCTCTCGAAGGACGGCAGCAAGATCATGGGCACCTGGATCTGCACGCCGGGCAAGTTCGAGGTGAACTACGAAAAATGGGAGTACTGCCACTTCCTCGACGGCTACTGCATCATCACGCCGGAAGGCGAGGAGGCGGTGCACCTGAAGGCCGGCGACGTGTTCGTGATCGAACCCGGCATGAAAGGCACGTGGGAAGTGGTGGAAACGGTGCGCAAGTACTTCGTCTTTGCCTGAGCGGGCCGGTCGATTCGAGCGACGCATCCCTGCGTCGCCGGATCCCTTCCCGGTTCCCGGAGCCGGGAGGGCAGGCGGAGGATTTCGGCTCAATAGAACGCGTTCCGGTTCGGAAACAGCTCGCCGAGCGTGATCGCGTTTCTTTCAGCGAGGCTGAGCACGCGCACATATCAAGGTTCGCTCCCGAAAGGGTCGGAAGTGCCGAGCGTGCCGATTGCATGGCCTGACGTCGCGCTTGGTGCCGCCACCGGAAACCCATTGCCACCCGCCCGCGCCATTGCGCGGCGCCGGTGTTAATCTTTCGCCCATCGCCGCTGCCGCCCCCGACCCCAAAGGCCTCCCATGGAAAGCTGGACGATCGGCATCCTGCTCGGCATGACCACGATCCTCGTGCACACCGCGGCGATGGTCGGCCTGGCGGTCGTCGCGCGCCGGCTTCGCGAAGCGCTCGACGTGCGCCGCGACGACATCCACCAACAACTGCGCCAGGTGACGGGCATCATCGCGCTAATCTGTATCGCGCTCGGGCTGCTGCATACGCTGGAGGCGATCGCGTGGGGCGCGACGTTCGTGCAGGTCGGTGCGATCGGTTCATTCAGCGATGCGCTGTTCTTCTCGATCGACACGATGTCGACGCGGGGCGCGTCAGGCATCGTGCCCGCCGCGAACTGGCGAATGCTCGGCGCGATCGAATCGTCGTGCGGCGTTCTGCTGTTCGGGATGTCCACTGCATTCATCTTTGCCGTGATCCAGGCCGACTTCTCGGCGATCACGCAGCGGCTGCAGCACGATCGTCCGCCCCGGTAGCGCACGCCTGCAGCCTGCGGCGACAGCGCCTATGATGCAGCGGTCCGCCCACTGTTACGGCCGCATCGCGTACGTCGTTTGCCAGCGCCTCGGCTGCCACCATCGGAACGCCGACCATGCGCATCACCGCGATCCACGAACAAGCGATTCCCGTGTCCCGCTATGCCGATCCGGCGATCCCGTCCGGCGGCCTGACGACGAGCGTTGTCGCAGTTACCACCGACGTCGTGCGCGATGGCCGCCCGGTGACGGGCTACGGCTACGCGTCGATCGGCCGTTTCGCGCAGGGCGGCCTGATTCGCGAACGGTTCGCGCCGCGCCTGCTGGCCGCCGCCGACTCACTCGCCGACGAGGTCGGCACGAACCTCGACCCGTTCCGCGCGTGGCGCGCGATGATGGCCGGCGAAAAGCCCGGTGGGCACGGAGAACGATGCGTCGCAGTCGGCACGCTCGACATGGCGATCTGGGATGCCGCCGCGAAGATCGCCGACCTGCCGCTCGCCCGCTTTCTCGCCGACCGACTTGAACGCACGGCCGCCCCACGCGTGCATGTGTACGCCGGCGGCGGCTACCGCTATCCGCACGACGATCTCGCGCGTCTGTCGGACGAAATGCGCCGCATCGCCGATCTCGGCTACACGCACGCGAAGATCAAGATCGGTGGCGCGGATCTCGATCAGGACCGCAGGCGCATCGAAGCGGCCGCCACGCAACTGGCGGACAGTTCGCACCTCGCGGTCGACGCGATGAACACGTACGACGCGACGACCGTAGAAGCCGCCGCCGCGATGCTCGCGCCGTTCGATCTCTGGTGGTTCGAGGACATCTGCGATCCGCTCGACCTGCCGCTCCAGGCGGACATCGCCGCGCGCTACGCACCGCCGATCGCGGCTGGCGAGGCGCTGTTCTCGCTCGCGGAAGCGAAGCTGCTCGACCGCTACGGCGGCTTGCGCCCCGAGCGCGACGTGCTCGTATTCGATCCGGTGCATGGCTACGGGCTGCCGGGCTATCTGCAGATCGTCGACCACTTCGCATCGCGCGGCTGGCGGCGCGATGCGTTCTGGCCGCATGGCGGCCACCTGTTCTCGCTGCATGTCGTCGCGGCGCTCGGGCTCGGCGGCGCGGAAGTCAGTCCGTTCGCGTTTCATCCGTTCAGCGGACTGGCGGATGGCGCAAGCGTCGACGCCGGATACGCGCGCGTGCCGCAGGCGCCGGGCATCGGCTTCGAGCTGCACGCCGGCGCGCACGACGTGTTTCGCACGTTATCGAGCCGCTGACGCCCGCAGTGCATCGATCGCAAAACGCACCGCGAAGCCCAGCATCATCACCGCGACGAAGCAATCGAGCATGCGCCATGCGAGCGTGCGGGCGAACCACGCGCGGCATGCGCGGGCGCCATACGCAAGCATCAGGAACCAGGCGAGCGAAGCCGTCATCGCGCCGATCGCAAACGGCGCGCGCGCGGCGGGCGTGTGGCTCACGATCACGGTGCCGAGCAGCAGTACGGTATCGATCCACGCATACGGATTGAGCAGCGAGACGGCGGCGGTCGCGAGCACCGTGCGCGAGCGCGTGGGTTCGCTGCCCGTGCGCGGACCGTCGACGTGCTCGGGCCGTCGTCGCCGGATCGCCGAGCGCAGCGCGAGCAGGCCATAGCCGGCGAGATACGCGATGCCCGTCCACAGCGCGGCCGACACCACGCCAGGATGTCGCGACAGCAACGACGACAACCCGTGCGGGCCGAGCGCGATCAGCAGCGCGTCGCTGCCTGCACAGACGAGGGCGATGGAAAGCAGATAGGGGCTCGAGATCGAGCGCTTGATGACGAAAGCGTCCTTGGGGCCGACGGACGTGAACAGTCCGGCGCCAAGCAGCAGGCCTTCGGTGAAGGCAGAGGTGTCGAGCACGAGCGGGCCGACAACCTCTTAAGCTGAACCGGTGATGGTTACGATGAACGAAACGTTAAGGGGCGCCCGGGGGCGTTGTCAATGCCCACTCGGGCCGCTGCCCGAGCGTGTCGAACAGCCGGACGATCTCCGCTTTCACCTTCTGCACCGCGTTGCTGACGAGCGCCGTATCGTGCCAGCACAGCGACAGGTCGCGCGCGAACAGCCGGTGCGCGACCGTCGACAGCTTGAGCTTGCGCTCCTCGATCTCGACGTGCGCGGCCGTCCACGGCAGGATCGTTACGCCGAGCTGCGCCATCACGGCCGCGAACAGCAGCCCGGTCGAGCTCGCCTCGAAGCTGATCTCGTACGACAGCCCGGCCTCGCGCATCGCCCAGCCGACGCGGTTGCGGATCGTGTTCGGCGCGCTCGGCAGCACGAGCGGCATCCGCGCGATCGCGTCGAGCGGCACGGGACCGTCCGGTACCGGGAACCCGGGCCACGTGATCAGGTACAGCGTTTCCGTCAGCAGCCGGTGAACCGCGATGCCGCGCGTGTCGACCGCGTCGACGACGATCGCGAGATCGAGCCGCGAGCGTTCGAGCAGCGTGTCGAGATCGGCGCTCGGCGCTTCGATCAGCTCCAGCATGATGCCGGGAAAGCGGTCGCGCACCGCGCGGGCGAGCGGGATGGCCAGCACGCGCGCGGTGCTCGACGGCATGCCGACCGTCACGCGGCCCTGCGGCGTATCGGCATCGCGGCGCAGCAGCTCGCGCGTGCCGTCGGCCTGGCGCAGCAGCTCGAGCGCGTGCTGGTACAGCGTGCGGCCGGCGGCGGTGGGCGCAACGCCGCGCACGCTGCGTTCGAGCAGCTGCATCCCGAGATCCTGTTCGAGATTGCGCATCTGCTGGCTGACCGCCGGCTGCGCGACATGCAGCGCCTCGCTCGCATGCGTGACGTTGCCGCATTCGACGACCTTCACGAAATAGCGCAACTGCCTCAAGTCCATCGCCGTCTCCCGATTCGAGCCATAAGCCAATCCGATCGAGCAAGATGAATATCATATTTTTCCCCGATCGATGGTGTTTCTATACTCGTCTCACAAAAGAGCCAGCCTCCCGGCCATCCCGGACCGGACGCGGCAAAAGCGCCGGCCCCGCCGGCAAGGAGACGAAGATGTTCAAGGCGATCGACGCGCCGGCGGCCGGCGCGAAGCCGCGGCGTACGCCGCTCACGCGCGAGCAGGTCAAGGGCTTCTGGGCCGTGTATGCAGGCTGGGTGCTCGACGGCGTGGATTCGGTGATCTATGCACTGGTGCTGATTCCCGCGTTGACCGAGTTGCTGCCGGCATCCGGCATCGCGGCGACGCCCGCGAATCTCGGGATGTACGGCTCGATCCTGTTCGCGTTGTTCCTGATCGGCTGGGGGCTGTCGTTCATCTGGGGGCCGCTCGCCGACCGCTTCGGCCGCGTTCGTACGCTTGCCGCGAGCATCCTGATCTACTCGGTGTTCACCGGCGCGGCCGCGTTCGTGCACGACGTGTGGGCGCTGGCCGCGTGCCGGCTGATCGCCGGGATCGGCGTCGGTGGCGAATGGGCGCTGGCGGGTACCTACGTCGCGGAGAGCTGGCCGGAAGACCGCCGCAAGATGGGCGCCGGCTACCTGCAGACGGGCTACTACTTCGGCTTCTTCATCGCGGCGTGCCTGAACTACACGATCGGTGCGACCTACGGCTGGCGCGCGATGTTCCTGTGCGGCCTCGCGCCCGCGTTGCTCGCGGTGTTCACCGTGATGCGCGTGAAGGAGCCCGGCCAGTGGCGCCGGCATGACGCCCGCGACGGCGACGTGGCCGACGCGCGGCGCGCGCATCCGCTGCGCGAGATCTTCGCGCCGGCCTTTCTGCGCCGCACGCTGACAAGCGCAAGCCTCGTCGGCGTCGCGATCGTCGGGCTGTGGGCCGGCTCCGTCTACGAGGCGAGTGCGGTCAGCACGCTGGCGGCGCGTGCGGGCATCGACCACATCGGCGCGATGCGGCTTGCATCGATCGGCGCGGCGATCCTGTCGTGCGCGACGATCGGCGGCTGCCTGGTGGCGCCGTGGCTGTCCGAGCGGCTCGGCCGGCGCACCGCGCTCGGCGTGTATTTCGCGGGCATGGCCGCATCGATCGTGTTCGCGTTCGGCTGGGCGTTCTACCAGCCGAACGGGCTCGCGGCGTTCATGGTGTCGCTGGCGTTCCTCGGTTTCTTCGGCGGCAATTTCGCGATTTTCTCGCTGTGGCTGCCCGAGCAGTACCCGACGCGCGTGCGTGCCACCGCGTTCGCGTTCAACGCGTCGGTCGGCCGCTTCATCGGCGCGGGCGTGAACTTCCTGCTCGGCGCCGCGATACACGGCTACGGATCGCTCGGCGTGCCGGTCGCATGGACCGCGGCCGTGTTCGGGCTCGGCATCCTGATCCTGCCGTTCGCGGTCGAAACGCGCCACCAGACGCTGCCCGAATGAGCGGCGCGCCGCGAACGCTCGCCATCCAGCCACACCCAGTCATCAATATCAGGAGTCCGGAATGCAGGCATTACAAGGAATCAGGGTCGTCGATCTGAGCCGCGCGCTGTCGGGGCCGTTCTGCTCGATGGTGCTCGCCGATCTCGGCGCCGACGTGATCAAGGTCGAGTCGGGGCCGCACGGCGACATGAGCCGCGCATGGGGGCCGTTCGACCGCGGTGTGAGCACGTACTACCTGTCCTGCAACCGCAACAAGCGCGGCATCTGCGTGGATTTTCGGCAGCCGGCCGGCCTCGACGTCGTGCGCCGGCTGATCGCGCAGGCCGACGTCGTGATCGAGAATTTCAAGGCGGGGACGATGGACGCGATGGGGCTCGGCTATGCCGCGCTGAGTGCGCGCGATCCGCGGCTCGTGATGGGCAGCGTCACCGCGTTCGGCCCGCGCGGCCCGTTGCGCGACTGGCCGGGCTTCGACCAGATCGCGCAGGGCTATGCGGGGCTGATGAGCCTCACCGGTTTTCCCGACGGCGAGCCGATCCGCACGGGCACCGCGATCGGCGATCTCAGCTCGGGGATGTGGGTCGCGACCGGCGTGATGGCCGCGCTGTACGAGCGTGAGCGCACCGGGCGCGGGCAGCATGTCGGCACGTCGCTGCTCGAAAGCCTCGTTTCGCTGCTGAGCGTGCACGGGCAACGCTACCTGAGCCTCGGCGACGTGCCGCGGCGCACCGGCAACGCGCATGCGGTGATCGCGCCGTACGGCGTGTTCGAGACGGCCGACGGGCCGCTCAACCTCGCGCCGATCACGACCGACATGTGGCTGCGGCTGTGCCAGTTGCTGGATCTTCCGGAGCTGCCGAATGATCCGCGCTTCGCGACCAACGATGCGCGCGTCGCGCACCGCGACGCACTGAAGGCGTTGCTCGAAAGCCGGCTGCGCGCGCGCGGCAAGCGTGAATGGACGGAGCGTTTCGTCGACGCCGGGCTGCCGGCCGGGCCGATCAACACGCTCGACGAAGTGTTCGAAGACCCGCAGCTCGCGCATTGCGGGCTGGTCGAGCCGGTCGCGCATCCGACGCTCGGCACGCTGCGCCAGGTCGTCACGCCGCTCGGCGGGATGGGCGACGAGGTGCCGGCGCCGCGCACGCGCCATGCGCCGCCGCTGCTCGGCGAGCATACGGTCGACGTGCTGCGCGAAGCGGGCTACGGCGACGACGCAATCGACGCGCTGCTGGCCGAGCGCGCGATCTTCCAGGCGGAAGCGCTGGCGGAGGCCGTGCAATGAGCGACACGACGAAACACGAAGGGGCGTCGAACGTGTCGGTCGACATGATCGGCGAGCGGATCGCGCGCGTGCGGTTCGCGAATCCGGCGCGACGGCATGCGCTCGACGCACCGTTGCTCGATGCACTTGTGGCGCACCTCGATGCACTGGCCGAACACCGTCCGCCACCCGTGGTGATCCTGTCGAACGACGGCAGCGGCGATGTCTGGAGCGCGGGGCATGACCTGCGCGAGCTGGCCGACGATCGCGATCCGCTCGCCTACGGCAAGCCGCTCGAACGGGCGCTGCGGCGCGTGCGGACCTATCCGGGTGCGGTGATCGCGGCGGTGTCGGGTTCGACGTGGGGCGGGGCGGTCGATCTCGTGATGAGCTGCGACCTGGTGGTCGCGGCGCGCGACGCGCGTTTCGCGATGACGCCCGCGAACATCGGCCTGCCGTATTCGACGAGCGGCCTGCTGCGCTTCTACGACAACTTGCCGATCCACGTGCTGAAGGAGATGTTCTTCTGCGCGCAGCCGCTCGATGCGGAGCGCGCCGCGCATCACGGGCTCGTGAACCGGCTGGCCGACGCGGGCGGCGTCGACGATACGGCGCTCGACGTCGCGCGCACGATCGCCGCGAAGGCGCCGCTCGCGGTGTACGCGGTGAAGGAGCAATTGCGCGTGCTGCAGGACGCGCGGCCGTTGCCGGCCGATGCGTTCGAACGGATTGCCGAGCTTCGCCGGCAAGCGTGCGAAGGCGCGGATTTCGACGAGGGGCTGCGTGCGTTTTCGGAGCGGCGCGCGCCGGTGTTCCGCGGCGTCTAGGCGATGGGGTGTGCGAGCGGGCGCGCAAGCGGTAAAAAGCGTACGGACGCGCTCGTGTCGTTGTGCAGGTAGCGGTTGCGTCATGCGCGGCCGCCGTCGCGTGCCGCGTTGCCGCGCATCACATGCCGAGCGCGTGCACGCCGACGAGCAACAGCGCGCCGATCGCGATCAGCAGCAGCGCGTGAATGCGCGTGTAAATCACGCACAGCGTCGACGCAACCGCGATCGCGCGCGCGGCCCAGCCGCCGTCGAGCGCCTGCAACAGCACCCACACCGACGCGAGGATCATGCCCGCCGCGACCGGGCGCAGGCCGGCCTCGAGCGCGATCTGCCAGCGTGCGCTCTGGTGCCGCCGCCACAGATGCGCGACGCCGTAGATCAGGAACGCGGTCGGGCCGAACAGCGCGAGCGTCGCGATCACCGCGCCCCAGAAGCCGGCCACCTGCCAGCCGATCAATGTTGCAAGCAGCGAGCCGGGGCCCGGCGCCATCCGCGCGATCGCGAAGTCGTTCAAGAATTGCGTGGCGGTCATCCAGTGATGCACGTCGACGACCTGGCGCTGGATGTCGGCGATGATCGCCTGTCCGCCGCCGATCGTCGCGATCGACAGCGGCGCGAACACGCCGAACAGCGCGGCGTAGCGTTGCGATGCGGTCATCGCGTGTCGCTCCCGGCCGGCGTCGCGGCCGCGCGGCGGTATTCGAGCGCGACGCTCAGCGTGCCGCCGACCAGCACGGTCCACACGAGCGGCCAGTGCAGCACGGCGACCGATATGAACGTGAGCGCCATCACCGCGAACGGCAGCGCGCGACGCGGCAGCCGGCGCACGGCCGTGATCGCCATCGAGATCGACAGCCCGATCGCCGCGGCTGCCGCGCCGGCGAGCGCGACATGCGTGAGCGGAAAGCGCGTGAGGGTCGAGAACGCGATGCCGAACAGCACGATCAGCACGGCCGGCGGCGCGATGATGCCGGTGAAGCCGGCCACCGCGCCGCGCCATCCGGCGAGCCGGTAGCCGATCCAGATCGCGAGGTTCTTCACGTTGACGCCCGGCAGTGCCTGCGACAGCGCGAGGCCGTTGAGGAAGGCTTCCTCGTCGAGCCAGCGCCGCTCGTAGACGAAGTCGCGCATCATTCGCCCGCTGAGCCCGCCGCCGAAGCTGGTCAGGCCGATCTGCGAGAACGCGATGAACAGCGCGAGGACGCCGGGCGGCGGCGCGGCGCCTGCAGGCGGTGCCGGCGAGGGGGCGGCGGAGGGCGGGGGCATCGGGCGGGCGGCGCGTGACGGTTGGGCGGTCGCTCATGTTAGCAAGCGGACCCTGTCAGCACGCTGACAGGGGCTCGGTGGTGACACGATCCGCGCTCGAGGCCGAGTCGACGGAGGTGTTCCGGCACGATCGATGTACCCGCGCATCCGATGCGCTCCGGCGTTCCGGCACAGCCACATATCCACCACATTCGCGCATCCGGGACATCCGGCACATCCGATGCATTCCTTCAGCACTTCCGGCACCGCCGTACATCCGCACCCCGTCGCCGCTACGCGCGTACTGTCGTCACCCCTGCCGCCTTGATCTGCTTCGTCAACGTGGCGTCGGTTTCCTTTTCGATCGCCACGATATGCGTCAGCGTGATCCGCAACTCCCCTCGCGGGTGCATCCCGTCGCCGCTACGCGCGCACGACCGTCACCCCCGCCGCCTCGATCGGCTTCGTCAGTGCGGCGTCGGTTTCCTTTTCGACCACGACGGTATGCGCCAGCGTGAGCTCGCCGATCACGAACTGCGACGCCGCGCGCAGCTTCGACTGCGACGCGAGCACGACCGTCTCGGCCGCGCGTTCGGCGAGCGCGCGCTTGATCGCCGCTTCCTCGAAATCGCCGGTGCTGAGCCCCGCGACCGGATGCACGCCCGTGACGCCCATGAAGTACAGGTCCGCATGGATGCGCGCGATGCCCTCCATCGCCGCCGCGCCGACGGCCACGATCGAATGCTTGTAGAGCCGCCCGCCGATCAGGATCACGTCGATCGACGGATGCGCGGCGAGCGCCACCGCGACACTCGGACTGTGCGTGACGATCGTCGCGCGCAGGTCGGACGGTAACTGGCTGACGAGCAGCGCCGAGGTGGTGCCGCCGTCGACGATCGCCACTTGCCCGGGCGCGATCATCTCCGCGGCCCGCCGCGCGATGCGCCGCTTCTCTGCCGTCTCGAGCGCCTCGCGTTGCGCGAACGGCGCAACGGCGGGCGATGCCGGCAGCGCACCGCCATGCACGCGCTGCAGCAGCCCCTCGGACGCGAGCTCCCGCAGGTCGCGGCGGACCGTGTCTTCGGACACGCCGAATTGCGTGCTCAGTTCGACCGCCAGCACCTGGCCGTCGCGCGCGAGTGTGTCGAGGATCGCTTTCTTGCGTTGTGTCGTCAGCATCGCGTTTGCACGAATTTTCTTGAAGTTGCGCGAATATGCACGTTACCATGAGCGCCGTCTTTTGTCGAATCGGAGGCTGGGATGGCTGCAACGCGGGACCGTGTCCGCATCGTCGATACGACGGTGCTGTCCGATGACTGGTATGTGCTGAAGAAGGTGACGTTCGATTTCCTGCGCCGCGACGGAACGTGGCAGCGCCTGAGCCGCGAGACCTACGATCGCGGCCATGGCGCGACGATCCTGCTGCGCAATGCCGGGACGGGCGACGTGCTGCTGACGCGGCAGTTCCGGATGCCGGCGTTCGTCAGCGGGCATGACGGCATGCTGCTCGAGGCCGCCGCCGGCCTGCTCGACGACGCGACGCCCGAAGCCCGCATCCGCGCGGAGGCCGAGGAGGAAACCGGCTACCGCGTGCGCGGCGTGCGCGAGGTGTTCGAGGCGTTCATGAGCCCCGGCTCGGTGACGGAGAAGCTGCATTTCTTCGTCGGCGAATACGATGCGTCGCTGCGCACCGGCGACGGTGGCGGCGTCGCGGAAGAGGGCGAGGATCTCGAGGTCGTCGAGATGCCGCTGCAGGCGGCGCTGGACGCGATCGAGCGCGGCGAGATCGTCGATGCGAAGACCATCATGCTGCTCCAGTACGTCGCGCTGCGGGAAACCGCCGGCGCGCGCACGGCATGACGCCGCTGCTCGTGCTGGTCGCTGGCCCCTATCGCAGCGGCACGGACGGCGACCCCGCGCGCATCGCCGCTAACCTGCACCGCCTGGAGGAAGCGGCGCTTGCCGTGTATCGCCGCGGGCACGTGCCGATGATCGGCGAATGGGTGTCGCTGCCGCTCGCCGTCGCGGCCGGGTCGCGACAGGTCGGCGACGCGATCAGCGAGACGTTCCTGTATCCGGCCGCGCACCGGCTGCTGCGCCGCTGCGATGCGGTGCTGCGCATCGACGGTGCGTCGCGCGGGGCGGACATGGACGTCGGTCTTGCACGGCAGCTCGCCAAGCCGGTCTATTTCGCGGCCGACGACATTCCGGTCGCGCAGGACGATCCGGATAGCTGAACAGGCGGGCAGGCGGCCAGCCGAAGCGCCGCCCGCCGCCCCCGGCATCGGCCGGCTGACTGCATCCGTCGCGGCGGGGCAAGCAGCAGGTCAAGCCGTTGCATTGCGCACGCCGCGCCGCACGCGAACCGGCGTATGATCGCGACGCCACCCGCGCACCGCCCGACGCTACCGCCGCCCCATCATGCCGTTCTCCGATTCCGCTGACGCCACCGCTGCGGCTGCCGCCGCGCAATTGCCCGCCGATCTCGTCGCTGCCGCCGTCGCCGCGCTCGCGCGTGCCGATGCCTTGCTCGTGACGGCCGGCGCCGGTATCGGCGTCGATTCCGGGCTGCCCGATTTTCGCGGCACGGACGGCTTCTGGCGTGCGTATCCGGCGCTGCGCCACGAGCGTTTCGAATTCCACGAGATCGCCTCGCCGCACGCATTCCGCGCACGCGCGCCGCTCGCGTGGGGCTTCTACGGGCACCGTCTCGCGCTTTACCGCGCGACGGAGCCGCATGCGGGCTTCGCGATCCTGCGCCGCTGGATCGACGCGATGCCGAACGGCGGCTTCGTGATGACGAGCAACGTCGACGGCCAGTTCCAGAAAGCCGGCTTCGATCCGGCACGGATCGTCGAGATCCACGGTTCGATCCACGCGATGCAGTGCCTGCGCCCCTGTTCGGACGACACGTGGGAGGCGGCGCCGTTCGTGCCGGACGTCGACGAAGCCACCTGCCGCCTCGTCGGCGACATGCCGCGCTGCCCGCACTGCGGTAGCCTCGCGCGGCCGAACATCCTGATGTTCGGCGACACCGGCTGGCTCGGGGCGCGCTACGACGCGCAGGAGCGTGCGCTGGAAGACTGGCTCGCGCAGGCCGGGCGCGTCGCCGTGGTCGAGATCGGTGCGGGCACCGCGATTCCGACCGTGCGCCTGCTGAGCGAACGACTCGGCGCCGATGTGATCCGCATCAACGCACGCGAAGCGCATGCCCGCCGGGCGGACGTGATCGGCCTGAAGGGCGGTGCGCTGGCGACGCTGAGCGTGCTCGACGCAGCCTGGCAACGCGCGTGAGCCTGCGGGCGGACTCACGACCCGGACGTCCCGAACGGGCCGGCGTCCCGCAGGTGGTCGCCGTTGCAGGTGCGCGGCGAATCCGCATACAGTTCAGCGTGTGCCGCCCGCGCCCGCGCCATCGGCGTCCGGGAGCGGACCTCGCCCCGGGCAACCGGGGCCGGCGGCTGACTCCAGCCGCATCTTCGACCCGGAGCGCCCTTGTTCTATTCGATCGTCGCGATCTTCGTCGGCGCCGGGCTCGGCGCGTTGCTGCGCTGGTTCCTGAGTCTCGCGCTCAACGAATTCTTTCCCGCCGTGCCGCTCGGCACGCTCGCCGCGAACCTGATCGGCGGCTACGTGATCGGCATCGCCGCCGTCGTGTTCACGACCCGCGTCGGGTTGCCACCCGAGTGGCGGCTGTTCGTGATCACGGGCTTTCTCGGCGGCCTCACGACGTTCTCGACCTATTCGGTCGAAGTGATGACGCATGCGGTGCAGGGCGAATTCGGATGGGCGTTTGCGGTGGCTGCCCTACACTTGACTGGATCGTTCGCGCTGACGGCGCTCGGCATGTGGACCGCGCGCGCGTGGCTCGCGGCGGCCTGAGCGCGCCGCCATCGGAGGGTGCGATGGACAAGATCTTCCTGCGCTTCTATGTGCACGAGAAGCACCGGCTGCACTGGAAGCCGCTGTGGGAATGGCTGCTGGAGGAAGCGAACCGGATGGGCGTCGCGGGCGGTTCCGCGTTTCGCGCGATGGCCGGGTTCGGCCAGCATCGCGTGCTGCACGAGGACCGCTTCTTCGAACTGCAGGGGTCGCTCGCGATCGAGATCGAATTCATCGTCACCGAGGACGAGGCGCAGCGCTTGCTCGAGCGGCTGTCGCACGAGAAGGTGCGCGTGTGCTACGCGATGATGCCGGCGCGCTTCGGCGTGATCGACACGCTCGGCGGACCGCCGGCGCAGGGGCCGGCGGCGTAGGGGGGGCGACGCTAGCGTTCGCGTCAGATGCCGAACATCGTCAGCGACACGGCGGCGCGCGTGACGATCATCAGCAGCACCTGCACGATCACGAACAGCAGGATCGGCGACAGGTCGATGCCGCCGAGGTTCGGAATGACGCGGCGCAGCGGGTTCAGGAACGGCGCGGTGAGCTGGTAGAGGATCGGCATCGCCGGCGAGCGCGGGTTGAGCCACGACAGCAGCGCCATCAGGATCGTCATCCAGATCACGAGGTTGAGCGCCCACTTCACGACGGTGAGCAGCGCGACCACGACGAGCGTCGCGATCACCGCCGCCGGATCGAAGCCGGCCATCACCACCATCAGCACGACGTAGACGAGCGCGGTGAGCAGTGCGGCGACGACGCTGGCCCAGTCGATGCCGCGCACGCCCGCGATGACGCGGCGCAGCGGCAGCACGAGCCAGTTGGTCGCCTGCAGCACGGCCTGCGTGACGGGGTTGTACGGTGGCACGCGGACGGCCTGCATCCAGACGCGCAGGATCAGCGCGGCGCCGAACAGCGTGAAGACGGTATTGAGCAGAAAACGGGCGATCTCGCCGAACATCGTTGGCATCCTTTTTAGTCAGTAGCGTGCGGCCGCCAACGCCGGATGGCGGCGCATCGGCCGACACATTATCACGCCTCGTCTTGCGACGGGGAGGGGGGGGCGGCGGTGCGCGCGAGCGACGTTTCGACGGCGTCGGCGAGCGCCGGCAGCGATGCCGGCGGCGTGGCGCGCTGCGCCGCGAGCGCGATCGCGCGGCGGGTCAGCAGCGCGTACAGCGTCGCGTGATCGCCGCCGCGCGTTTCAAGCAGTGCCAACTGGCGTTCGACGATGCCCGTGTCGCCGCGCGATACCGGGCCGGAGAGCGCGTTCGCGAGCCCCTTGTCGCGCGCGGTTTCGATCGTGCCGGCCAGCATCGGCAGCAGCGCGCGCAGCGCGGCGTCTTCGTCGAAACCGAGGCCGCGCCACAGCTCGACCGCTTCCGCCAGCCCGCACAGCGCGAAGCTCGCCGCGTAGTGCGCGGCTGCGTGATAGAGCATCCGGCCGCCGGCCGGAATCGACAGCGGATGACAGCCGAGTGCGGCAGCAAGTCGCAGCAGCGTCGCGTGCAACGCGCCGTCGGCTTCGATCGTGACCGAGCAGCCGTCGATGCGGGCGAGGTCGGCGTCGGTGCCGCCGAACAGGTAGAGCGGATGGAAGCCGCCGGTGGCCGCGCCCTGTCGCTTCGCCGGGTCGAGCAGGGCGACCGCCGACGCGCCGCTGCAGTGAACGACGGCCTGCTGCGCGGCGCGCGACGCGTCGAGGCGCAGCGTCGCGGCGGCCGATGCGAGATGGTCGTCGGGCACGGTCAGGAAGATCAGGTCGGCGGCGTCGGCAACCTGCTGCGGGGTGTCGACCGCCTGGCAGCCGTCGAGGCGCGCGGCGAGCGCCGCGGCCGACGCGGGCGTGCGGCTCGCGATCGCGACGACCGGAAAGCCGGCCTGCGCGAAGCGCTGCGCGACGCAGCGCGCGAGACGGCCGGCGCCGATAAAGCCGAGGCGGGGTGTGTCGGGAGCGGACATGGCGGCGGGTGTAAGCGAAAACGAAGCAGCCGCCAGTATCGCAGGAATGACAGCCGGGCCGCGAAAGGGCAGTTTCTGTGCGCGCACGTGGCTGGCTTAACGGTATGCGCGCTATATCGGCAAGTGTTTCACCGCCCGGCACACCGTCGATTCAAGATCGCGGAACCTGACCCCGAAATATATCGTCCCTGTATCCGGCTTGAAATGTCGGCATCTTGTCTCAAATTTGTAATCGTTCATTACGGTTGCGTGCCCGCTGCGCGCGCCGTATCCGGTAAGACTGACCGGCGATGATGTTGCGACCCGACTCGTCGGACGGAATCGCGCGACCGGCAAGGGTCGCCGCAGGCGCCGCGAGCCATGCCGCACGGCGGCCTCGCCCGCGTGCAATTGCAATTTGCAACAAATGCACGACACGCGCGGGGCGGGTTTTCGCTACATTGCTTCCATGCGACGTGCACGCCCGCCGTTGCCGACAGGGGCGCATAAATTACCGCTCCAGCAGGAGAATCGAAGTGAAAAAGCTCATTCCGTTCATCGCCGCCGCCGCGCTGGGCCTGGGTGCCGCAAGCGTTGCGCAGGCTCACGTGTCGATCGGGGTCGGCATCGGTATCCCGGTCGCGCCCGCGTATCCCGTCTATGCACCGCCGCCGCCCGTGTACTACGCGCCGCCGCCTCCGCCCGTCTATTACGCTCCGGCGCCGGCCTACTATGCGCCGCCGCCCGCCGTGGTCGTCGGCGGCTACTATGGCCGACCGTACTGGCACCATGGCTACTATGGTGGCGGCTGGGGCCATCACGGCTGGCGTCGCTGATTCGTGCCGCGCGGCCTGGCCGCGCGTGGCAAAACGGCGCAACGTCCCGCGAGGGGCGCTGCGCCGTTTTTTCTTGGGAGCCGCCGCCAGACGTCGGTAGGCCGACTCCGATTACACCGCGTGCACGATCAGGTCGCGGTAGCCGCCGACGATCACGCTGTACGAGAAATACGCGAACAGCAGCGCCGACGCGATGTGACACGCGCGCATCAGCCCGGCGCCCGCGCGCTTGCGGCCCTGGCTTGCGAGCGTGCACATGAAGAGTGTCCACGCGAGGCCGCCGAGGAAAAAGCCCGACAGGAATACCGATGCGGTGGCCGGCGTGGTCGCGCCGGCCTTCGCGATCAGCGCGCCGCCGACCGCCGCGAACCACAGGATCGCGCTCGGCGACGACATCGCGAGCAGCATCCCGCGCAGGAAACTGCGCCGTGCGCTGGCGCGCGGCGGCGGCGTGTCCGCGGCATCGTCGCCGGCCGCCTTGGTCGGCGTGAGCGCTTCACGCGCCATCTTCCACGTGAGGAACAGCAGCACGGCGCCGCCGCCGATCCACACGATCCAGCGCACCGGCTCGAACTGCAGCAGCACGGCCATCCCCGCCAGCGCGAGCGCTGCATAGACGAGATCGCCGACGCACGAGCCGATGCCGAGCCAGAAGCCCGGCCGGAAGCCGTGCGACAGCGTCAGCGACAGCATCGCGACATTGACGAGGCCGATGTCGAGGCACAGCGACAGCGACAGAAAGAAGCCGTCGGACAGCATGGAGGCGGGCGGAAAGGTCATCTGCGTTGTTCTTGTAGCGGCGACAGTCCACGGGCCGGCAGGCGCCGGCCGCAGGGCGTCAGAGACCGATCTCCTGCCAGAGCCGGTCGACGCGCGCCTTCACGGCCGCATCCATCTCGATCGGGCGACCCCATTCGCGGCTGGTCTCGCCGGGCCACTTGTTGGTCGCGTCGAGGCCCATCTTCGACCCGAGGCCGGCCACCGGCGACGCGAAATCGAGATAGTCGATCGGCGTGCTGTCGACCATCACGGTGTCGCGCACGGGGTCGACGCGCGTCGTGATCGCCCAGATCACTTCCTTCCAGTCGCGGATGTTCACGTCCTCGTCGACGACCACGATGAACTTCGTATACATGAACTGCCGCAGGAAGCTCCACACGCCGAACATCACGCGCTTCGCGTGGCCCGCGTAGCTCTTCTTCATCTGGACGATGGCCATCCGGTAGCTGCAGCCTTCGGGCGGCAGGTAGAAGTCGGTGATCTCGGTGAACTGCTTCTGCAGCAGCGGCACGAACACCTCGTTGAGCGCGACGCCGAGCACGGCCGGCTCGTCAGGCGGCTTGCCCGTGTAGGTCGAGTGGTAGATCGCGTCGCGGCGCATCGTGATGCGCTCGACGGTGAACACCGGGAACCACTCCTGCTCGTTGTAATAGCCGGTGTGGTCGCCGTACGGGCCTTCGAGCGCGTGCTCGTACTTGGCGGACGCATTGCCGGCCGGGCGCGGCGGTGCGCCGGCCGGAGCCGGGGCAGGGGTACCTTCCTGTGGATAAATGAAGCCTTCGAGCACGATCTCCGCGCGTGCGGGCACCTGCAGCGTGTCGACGCCGGGCGTCAGGCACTTCGCGAGCTCCGTGCGGCTGCCGCGCAGCAGGCCGGCGAACTGGTATTCGGACAGCGAATCGGGCACAGGCGTCACGGCGCCGAGCGTCGTGGCCGGATCGGCGCCGAGCACGACCGCGACCGGGTACGGCTTGCCGGGGTTCTGCAGCGCGAATTCGCGGAAGTCGAGCGCGCCGCCGCGATGCGCGAGCCAGCGCATGATCAGCTTGTTGCGCCCGATCAGCTGCTGACGGTAGATCCCGAGGTTCTGCCGCGACTTGTTCGGCCCGCGCGTGACCGTCAGGCCCCACGTGACGAGCGGCCCCGCGTCGCCGGGCCAGCAGGTCTGGATCGGCAGCCGGTTCAGGTCGACGTCGGCGCCTTCCCAGACGATCTCCTGGCACGGCGGCGACGACACCGATTTCGGCGCCATGTCCCACACGGCCTTCGCGAGCGACAGCAGCTTGCCGGCGTCCTTCAGGCTCTTCGGCGGATCGGGTTCCTTCAATGCGGACAGCAGGCGCCCGAGATCGCGCAGCGAATCGAGCGCGGCGTCGTCGCCCGCATCGACGCCCATCCCGAGCGCGACGCGGCGCGGCGTGCCGAACAGGTTGCCGAGCACGGGGAAGTCGTAGCCGGTCGGTGCGTTGAACAGCAGCGCAGGGCCGCCGGCGCGCAGCACGCGGTCGCACAGCTCGGTCATTTCGAGCACGGGCGACACGGGCTGCGTGACGCGCCGCAGTTCGCCGAGCGCCTCGAGGCGCTGAATGAAATCGCGTAAGTCTTTGTATTTCATGAAGAGGGTCCGGGCCACCCGCCAAGCGGGCAGCGATGGGTGGGCGCAGCGGCCGGCTGCGACCCCGATTCGACCGACGATTTTACCCGCGCGGCCGCATGCCCGCCCGGCGGAGAAAAAAGTCGATCGCGCGCAAACCCCCTACGGCACGGGGATTGCGTTCTGAAGAGTGCCGGTAAATTACTTTTTGTTATGATTTCAATGTTTTATAGTGTTGACGATCTATAAAACCCTGCTAGAATCCGCTCACATTGGCTGCAGGGTAAAAGGCTTCGAGCCGCCAATCACCGATCTTTGACGCAGCGCGTCACCGTCCGCCGAATCCTGCACGGCGTATCCGACGGCCTTAGTCGTAGTCCCGGCCAGCGCCACCAGACGCTGGTTTTTTGCGTGGGTGCCACCGCGTATGCCCGCCTCGCCCAATGTGCGAAGGTGCCGGCCCTCTTACACCGTGGCCTCGAACGGTACTTATACCGTTTCCCCGATGTCTGCACGCCCCAACCAAAGCGTGCGGCGTCGTGATTCCGCGGCGCGTTACCTGTCTCGCCATCGAGCTGAGCGAGCCGCACGAGTCATGTTCATGGGAGATGATCTGAATGAACGCTTGGTTATCGTGGCGTCCTAGTGAGCAGCATGCGCAATTCGTGCGCAGCATGCTGCGTCGCGGGACGCGTGTCAGTCACCACCTATTCAGCGTTGTCGGCTGTCTCGCCGTCGCAGTTGCGCTTGCACTGTGGCTGCTGCCAACCGTCCGCGGCACGCTCGCCGCGAAGCTGATGCCGGTCGTATCCGCCGCCGTGCAAGCCGGCCCGGCCCGTCTGCTGACCGGCCATCCGCTGCCGAACTTCGCGCCCGCCGGCGCGCAGCCGCAGCAGGAAGAGAACAGCCCCGAAACGGACGCACTTGCGGTCGGCCTCGACGTCGCACCGGAAGCCGCCGCCGCGCAGGGCGATGCGTCCGATCCGGCCCGCAACGGCCCGTCGCCCGTCGCGCTGGCGAAGCTGATCCCGACCCAGCGCGTGGCGGCCGATGCGCGTGACGACCGTGCGCTCGCATCGAATCGCGAACAGGCGCTCGTCGCGACCTACCTGTCGCGCCGTTACCGCGTTGCGCAGGAGCCGCTCGGCCAGCTCGTCAAGGCTGCGTTCCAGACCGGCCGTGACGTCGGCCTCGATCCGCTGCTGCTGCTGTCGGTGATGGCGATCGAATCGGGCTTCAATCCGTACGCCGAGAGCGGCGTCGGTGCGAAGGGCCTGATGCAGGTCATGTCGAAGGTTCATTCCGACAAGTTCGAGTATTTCGGCGGCACCGATACCGCACTGCAGCCGCTCGCGAACCTCCAGGTCGGCGCGCTCGTGCTGAAGGACTGCATCGCGCGCGGCGGCTCGCTTGCGAATGGCCTGCGCCTGTACAACGGCTCGACGAACCCCGACGACAACGGCTACGGTTCGAAGGTGATGGCCGAGCGCGGTCGCCTGCGTGACGTCGCGCGGGGTCGTAGCGTGCCGGTCAATGCGCCGCAGGCGCCGGCGAAGCCGATCGTCACGGCCGCCGCCGTGACGGCAGCCGCAGGCGGCGCGAAGCGCGTGCATGCGACGCTCGAAACGTCGGCGAAGTCGACGGCATCGAAGGAATCCACGTCGCAGGACGACGCGAGCGTCGATACCGCGAAGCAGCCGCACGGCGATCGTTCGGAGCTTGGCGCGTAACTCACGCACGGCTTCAGCCGGCAAGACATGAAAAAGGCACCCGCGTCGGGTGCCTTTTTGCTTTTGCGGGGTGCGGAATGGCCGCCGCGCCGGCCGCGTGTCAGCGCTGCCCGAACAGCGTCGCGAGCCGGTCGACCGCTTCCTCGAGCCGCGAGTAGGCCGTCGCATAGGACAGGCGGATATAGTCACGCGGTGCATGGACACCGAAGTCCATGCCGGGCACCAGCACGACGCCCGCGTCGTGCAGCATCGCCGTCGTGAGCGCGGCGCTGTCGCCGGCCGCCGGGTGGGCGACGCCGCCGCAGTGCGCATACACGTAGAACGCGCCGTCCGGCATCACGGGCACCGTGAAGCCGAGCCGTTCGAGCGCCGGTGCGATGAAATCGCGGCGGCGCTTGAATTCGAGCCGGCGGGCTTCGTAGATGTCGAGCGCGGCCGGCTCGAAGCACGCGAGCGCCGCGTGTTGCGCGAGCGCGGACGGGCAGATGAACAGGTTCTGCGCCAGCTTCTCGAACGTGCCGACCAGCGCGGGCGGCACCACCAGCCAGCCGAGCCGCCAGCCCGTCATGCTGAAATACTTGGAAAAGCTGTTCACGGTGACGACGTCGTCGCCGAACGACAGCGCCGACACGGGGGCCGCGTCGTAGCTGAGCCCCTGGTAGATCTCGTCGACGATCGTGAAGCCGCCGCGTGCGCGCACGGCTTCGACGATCCGTTTCAGTTCGTCGGGTTCGAGCGACGTGCCGGTCGGGTTCGACGGCGACGCGAGCAGCACGCCGCGCGTGCGGTCGCCCCAGCGTGCGCGGACGTCGTTCTCGGTGAGCTGGAAGCGCGCATCCGGGCCGCTCGGCACGAGCACCGCGCGGCCTTCGGCCGCGGCGACGAAGTGCCGGTTGCACGGATACGACGGGTCGGGCATCAGCACCTCGTCGTCACGCCCGACGAGCGCGAGGCACGCGAGCAGCAGCGCGGCCGACGCGCCGGCCGTCACGACGATCCGTTCCGGACTGATCGTGAGGCCGTACGCGCGTGCGTAGTGCGCGGCGATCGCCTCGCGCAGCGGTGCGATGCCGAGCGCGCTCGTATATTGGGTGACGCCACGGCGCAGCGCGGCCGCGGCCGCTTCGACGACCGGCTCCGGCGCAGTGAAATCCGGCTCGCCGATGCCCATGTGGATAACGTCGCGCCCGGAGGACTCCAGACGCTGTGCCTCCTTCATCAGTTCCATCACGTAGAAGGGCTGGATCGCGTCGACGCGTGCGGCGAGTCTGACGAGCGAATCGGTGGCGGTATTCATCGGGCGGGCAGGGCGAGGGACGCGGGGCAAAAGAAAAAACGGGCGCATGCGCGCCCGTTCCGGACCAACGGGTTCAGCCGTTGCGGCGCGCCTGCGTTTCGGCGGGGCGCAGCTTCGCGGCGAGCTTGTCGAGCACGCCGTTCACGTACTTGTAGCCGTCGGAGCCGCCGAACGTCTTCGCGAGTTCGACAGCTTCGTTGATGATCACGCGGTACGGCGTTTCGACGTGGTGCGTGAGCTCGAACGTGGCGATCAGCAGCACGGCGCGTTCGACCGGCGACAACTGGTCGATCGGGCGATCGAGCGACGGCGTCAGCGCTTCGACGAGCGTGGCGTGCTCGCGGATCACGCCGTGCAGGATCGCGTCGAGCAGCTCCTTGTCGGCCTTGTCGTAACCGAGCGCGCCGCGCAGTTGCGCGTCGATCTCACCGGAGGACGCGTTCGACAGCAGCCACTGGTACAGCCCCTGCGTCGCCAGCTCGCGCGATTGTCGGCGGGCGCTCTTCTTCATGCGCGCTCCTCTTCGTCGTCTTCCTCTTCTTCGTCCTCGTCGTCATCGCCGAGCTGGTCGAGGGCCATCGTCAGGTTGGCCATCTCGACGGCGACGCGTGCGGCGTCACGACCCTTTTCGGTCATGCGCGCGACGGCCTGCTCGTCGTTTTCGGTGGTCAGGACCGCGTTCGCGATCGGCAGGTTGAAGTCGAGGCCGATGCGGGTGATGCCCGCGCCGCTCTCGTTCGACACGAGTTCGAAGTGGTAGGTCTCGCCGCGGATCACCGCGCCGAGCGCGATCAGCGCGTCGAACTGGCCGCTTTCCGCGAGCTTCTGCAGCGCGAGCGGGATTTCCAGCGCGCCGGGCACCGACACGAGCAGCACGTCTTCACCAGTGACGCCGAGGCGTTCCAGTTCCTCGACGCACGCGTCGGCGAGGCCGTTGCACACGGGCTCGTTGAAGCGCGATTGCACGATGCCGATACGCAGGCCGTCGCCTTCGAGATTCGGTTGGTATTGTCCGATTTCCATGATCTTGTCCGTGGTGTGGATGAACGGTTATAGGGCGAAAGCGCCGTGGCGGGTTACGCGTTGGACGCCGGGCAGGACTTGGCTTCGCCGCCGGGCATCGGAATGAAGCCCGTGACTTCCAGGCCGTAGCCGGACATGCTGCCCAGCTTGCGCGGATTCGACAGCACCTGCATCTTGCTGACCCCGACATCGCGCAGGATCTGCGCGCCGATGCCGAACGTCTTGAAATCAACCGGCCGGCGCTTGAGCACAGCGGCCTTTTCTTCCTCGTCGAACGCCTTGAAGACGTCGATCAGGTGTTCCTTCGTGTCGCCGCAGTTGAGCAGCACGATCACGCCGAGGTCGCGCTCCGCGATCTCGCGCATTGCGGCGTCGAGCGTCCACGAGTGCGTCGACACGCCTGTCTCGAGCAGGTCGAGCACCGACAGCGGCTCGTGCACGCGCACCGGCGTATCGACGTCCGGCGACGGCGTGCCGCGCACCAGCGCGATGTGCGGCGAGCCGCTCGGCTGGTCGCGGTACAGCACCGCGCGGAACGTGCCGTGCGCGGTCTGCATCGTGCGCTCGGCGATCCGCTCGATGATCGATTCGGTGCGGCTGCGGTACTGGATCAGGTCGGCGATCGTGCCGATCTTCAGGTTGTGTTCCTGCGCGAACTCGATCAGGTCGGGCAGGCGCGCCATCGTGCCGTCGTCCTTGATGATCTCGCAGATCACCGCGGCCGGCGTGAGGCCCGCCAGCGCGGTGAAGTCGCAACCGGCCTCGGTGTGGCCCGCGCGCACGAGCACGCCGCCCGGCTGCGCCATGATCGGGAACACGTGGCCCGGCTGCACGATGTGCTCGGGGCGCACGTCATGCGCGACCGCCGTGGCGATCGTGTGCGCACGGTCGGCGGCCGAGATGCCGGTCGTCACGCCTTCGGCCGCTTCGATGCTGACCGTGAACGCGGTGCCGTACTGCGTGCCGTTGCGGTAGGTCATCAGCGGCAGGTGCAGCTGCTTGCAGCGTTCCTGCGTCAACGTCAGACAAACCAGGCCGCGGCCGTACTTGGCCATGAAGTTGATCGCTTCCGGCGTGACGAATTCGGCGGCGATCACGAGGTCGCCCTCGTTTTCGCGGTCTTCTTCGTCGACCAGGATCACCATCCGGCCGGCTTTCAGCTCGGCGATGATGTCGAGCGTGGAGGCGAGCGTCATAAGGGGGCGTGAAAGAGGAAAGTGCGTATTTTACGCCAGCCGGACGACGTTTCGGCTGGCGGGGACCGCGCGCGCCCGGCGAGCGCTCCGGAAAGCGCTGCGGCCGGCCTGCGCGGCAGGCCTGGCGGGGCGGCCGCGCATTGGCTGCACGCGCGTGCGGACGGTGGCGGGCCTGCCCGGCCGCGCGTCACGCGTGCTGGTCGCGCCCGCCCAGGTAGTCGAGCTTGCCGAGCTCGACGCCGCTGTGGCGCAGGATGTCGTATGCGGTCGTCACGTGGAAGAAGAAGTTGGGCAGCACGAAGTTCAGCAGGTACGACTGGCCGGTGAACTCGATCGGGCCGACGCGCATCTTCAGCACGATCTGGCGCGCCTCGCTGCCGTCGATCTGCGCGGCGTCGAAGCTTTTCAGGTAGTCGATCGTCTTCTGGATGCGGGCGTGCAGTTCGTCGAAGGTCTGCTCGACGTCCGGGTAGCTCGGGATTTCGACATCGGCGAGGCGCGCGGCGCAGCCTTTGGCCGTGTCGGTCGCGATGTAGACCTGGCGGACGAGCGGCAGCATGTCCGGGTACAGGCGGGCTCCGACGAACACCGACGGGTCGATCTGCTTTTCGGCCGCATGCGCCTGCGCCTTGCCGAGAATGTGCTGAAGATTGGTCAGGCCACGAATCAGGACAGGCACCGAGGCCTGATACATCGAAATGGACATGGGGACGACTCCTTGAGGAAGAGGGTGACCAATAGCGGCCGCGCCGTGCGTTGCGGCGCCGGAACCGCCGTCGTCGCATCTTAGCGCGGCGGCATGACCCGTGCGCGTCGTTGGCCATTCGGCCAGCTGTCGGGGCAGGTGGGCGCGCGACGAGCGCACGCGTCGGGGCTTCGACCGGCGACGCGCGGCGCGAAATGGGATGGGGGATCAGGTTGATCGAGAACGCGCAGCCGCCCGCGCGATCGTCGATCGTGTTGACGGTCAGGCTTACGCCGTCGACCGTGATCGATCCCGTTCAGTGCGCGGCGTCGGGCGGCGCGAAGCGCGCGAGGATCCGCAGGTCGTCGCCGACCCGCTCGAACCCGTGGAACGACAGCCGCGTACGCGCGTCGAGGTTCGCCGGCGCGGCGAGGTCGAACATGCCGGCCGCATCGGCGCCCAGCAGGCTCGGCGCGAGGTAGACGAGCAATTCGTCGACGCACTGCTCGCGCAGCAGCGAGCCGTTCAGCTTGTGGCCGGCCTCGACGTGCAGCTCGTTGACGCCGCGCGCGCCGAGCGCCGCCAGCATCGCGGGCAGGTCGACCTTGCCTTGCGCATTCGCGATCGGCACGATTTCCGCGCCACGGGACTTCAGCACGTTCGCGCGCACTTCGCCGGCGGCGTCGAGCCGGCCGCAGAAGATCAGCAGCGGCGCGCCTTCGAGCAGCCGCGCGTCGAGCGGCAGGTCGAGGCGGCTGTCCACCAGGATGCGCTGCGGCTGGCGCGGCGTGTCGATGCCGCGCACGGTCAGCAGCGGGTTGTCTTCACGCACGGTGCCGATGCCGGTGAGGATCGCGCAGGCGCGCGCACGCCATGCGTGCCCGTCGAGGCGAGCGGCCTCGCCGGTGATCCACTGGCTTTCGCCGGACGGCAGCGCGGTGCGGCCGTCGAGCGACGCGGCGGTCTTCATCCGCACCCACGGGCGGCCGCGCGTCATGCGCGACACGAAGCCGATGTTCAGTTCGCCCGCTTCATGCGCGAGCAGCCCGCAGCGCACGTCGATGCCCGCGTCGCGCAGCATGCCGAGGCCGCGCCCCGACACCTGCGGGTTCGGGTCTTCCATCGCGGCGACGACCTTCGCGACGCGCGCTTCAATCAGCGCGTTCGCGCACGGCGGCGTGCGGCCGAAGTGGCTGCACGGCTCGAGCGTCACGTAGACGGTCGAGCCCGCGACGTCGTAGCCGCGGGCGCGTGCATCTTTCAGCGCCTGCACTTCCGCGTGATCCTGGCCGGCCGGCTGCGTGAAGCCTTCGCCGATCACGTCGCCGTCCTTGACGATCACGCAGCCGACACGCGGGTTCGGCGCCGTCGTATACATGCCGCGCGCGGCGAGCGCGAGCGCGCGCTGCATGTGGGCGAAATCGATGTCCGAGAACATGCGCGCGGCCCCGGGTCAGGCAGCGAGTGCCGCGAATGCGCGGCGCGCGGCCGCGAGCGTCGCGTCGATCACCGCGTCGTCGTGCGTGCTCGACACGAAGCCGGCTTCATACGCCGACGGCGCGAAGTACACGCCTTCGTCGAGCATCAGGTGGAAGAAGCGGTTGAATCGCTCGGTGTCGCTCTTCGTCACTTCGGCGAAACTGGTCGGCACGCGTTCGGCGAAGTAGAGGCCGAACATCGCGCCGATCGAGTCGGCCGCGAACGGCACGCCGGCCGCACGCGCTTCGGCCGCGAGGCCGTCGGCGAGGCGCTTGGTCTGCGCGGTGAGCGCGTCGTAGAAGCCGGGCGCCTGGATCAGTTGCAGCGTCTTCAGGCCCGCGGCGACCGCGATCGGGTTGCCCGACAGCGTGCCGGCCTGGTAGACGCCGCCGAGCGGCGCGAGGTGAGCCATGATGTCGCGGCGGCCGCCGAACGCGGCAGCCGGCATCCCGCCGCCGATCACCTTGCCGAGGCAGGTGAGGTCGGCCGTGATTCCGTAGTGGGCCTGTGCGCCGCCGAGCGCGACGCGGAACCCGCACATCACTTCGTCGAAGATCAGCACGGCGCCGTGCTTCGTGCACAGCGCACGCAGCGCGTTCAGGAATTCGGGCGTGCCGCGCACGAGGTTCATGTTGCCGGCGACCGGTTCGACGATCACGGCGGCGATCTCGTCGCCGAACGCGCCGAACGCTTCTTCGAGCGCGGCGACGTTGTTGTATTCGAGGACGGTCGTGTGCTTCGCGATGTCGGCGGGCACGCCGGCCGACGTCGGGTTGCCGAACGTCAGCAGGCCCGAGCCGGCCTTCACGAGCAGGCTGTCCGCGTGGCCGTGGTAGCAGCCCTCGAACTTGACGATGCGGCTGCGGCCCGTGAAGCCGCGCGCGAGACGCAGCGCGCTCATCGTGGCCTCGGTCCCGCTCGACACCATCCGCACCTGCTCGATCGACGGCACGAGCTTGCAGATTTCCTCGGCGATCTCGATCTCGGCTTCGGTCGGCGCGCCGAACGAGAAGCCGTCGGCGAGCACGTTCTGCACGGCCGACAGCACTTCCGGATGGACGTGACCGACGATCATCGGGCCCCACGAGCCGATGTAGTCGATGTACTGCTTGCCGTCGGCATCCCAGAAATACGGGCCTTGCGCGCGTGCGACGAAGCGCGGCGTGCCGCCGACCGAACGGAATGCGCGCACCGGCGAGTTGACGCCGCCGGGAATGGTCTTCCGGGCGCGTTCGAAGAGGATCTGATTGTTGGACATGGACGAAACCTGCGAGAGAAGGGCGCGGGGGCCTGTGCACGGGCCGCGGCGCCTGGGCGGAACGATCGTCCGATTGTACCGGAGACGCGCGCGGCGAGCCCGCGGCGCGGTCTGCGGCGTATCGGCGCGCGCGGGATCGCGCGGGCCGGGGAAGGAAGAGGGGGTGATTCGGCCCCGTTATCGATCGGGCAACGGGGGCGGCTTGCGCTTGCCGGTCAGCTCGGCCCAGCGCTTCTCGAGCGGGCCTTCGACCATCGGCTTGATCACCGTGCCGGAACTCTGCGCATCCCAGGTCTGCACCGAGTACGGATGGACCCGCAGCGCGTCGCGCGCGATCACGACGTCCTGGTGCGCGTCGACCAGCCAGTCGTACACGAAGTCGATGCACAGCCGGTAGCCGCGTTTCGTCGACGGATCGGGCACCTCGTACGGCGCGCGCGTCACGTAGCCGGAGCCGAACACGCCCTTGGGCTCCTTCGCGACGCGATGCAGGAACACGCGGTCGCCCGGCAGGATGCCGCGCGCGAAGCCGCAGCCCCACACGTCATGCACGGCCTCGCCGGCCTTCACGCGCGCGGCGACGTCGGGCAGTTCGGGCCACGGCCATTTCTTGGGGCTCCAGATCAACAGGAAAGCGGTCATCGGTTCGGTCGGGCGTCGGATTGGTCAGACAAGAAGGGGAGGCGCTGCAAGCTTAATCGAATTCCCGCGTGCGATCCCGCGTGTCGGGCGCCACGCCGGTACCTTTCGGCCCGCTGCACACTCACGCCGCCAGCACGTAAAAAAGTTGCGCGTACAATCATGGGCCTGGGCGTACCGTTCGCGGCGCGGCCTCCCGTCTTCACCGCCACGCGCGCCCCGATGCGCGCGGGCTCCATTCCGGATACCCATGTCTCACGTCATCCGACGCCGGCCCGATGCCCGGCTGATCCTGTTGCTCGGCGCGCTCGCCGCCTGCGGGCCGATCGCTACCGACATGTACCTGCCGAGCCTGCCGTCGATCGCCGCCGGCTTCTCCGTCAGCGCCGGCGCCGCGCAGCGCACGCTGACGAGCTTCATGGCCGGCTTCTCGATCGGCATGCTGCTGTACGGCCCGCTGTCCGACACGTGGGGCCGCCGCCCCGTGCTGCTCGGCGGCATCGCGCTGTTCACGCTCGCGAGCATCGGCTGCTTCGTGTCGACGTCGATCGACATGCTGATCCTCGTGCGCTTCCTGCAGGCGCTCGGCGCCGGCGCGGCGTCGGTGCTGTCGCGTGCGATCGCGCGCGACGCGCACGAGCCGACCGACGCGGCGAAGGTGCTGTCGATGGTGGCGATCGTCACCGCGGTCGGGCCGCTGCTCGCGCCGCTGATCGGCGGGCAGATCCTGCGCTTCTCCGGCTGGCGCGGCGTGTTCGTCGTGCTGGCCGTGTTCGGCGCGGTATGCGCGGCGACCGCGTACCTGCGCGTGCCCGAAACCTGGCCGAAGGAGCGACGCAAGAGCGCGGCCGTGCTCGCGTCGTTCGCGTCGTACGGGCGCATCCTGTCCGATCCCGTCGCCTGGGGGCACATGCTGTGCGGCGGGATGGCGTTCGCGTCGATGTTCTCGTACATCACCGCCACGCCGTTCGTGTACATCGAGTATTTCCACGTGTCGCCGCAGCACTACGGGCTGCTGTTCGGCCTGAACGTCGTCGGCATCATGATCGGCAACTTCGCGAACACGCGGCTCGTCGGCCGCCTCGGCTCGCTGCGCATCATCGCGGCCGCGTCGCTCGTGAGCTCCATCGCGTCGCTCGCGGTCGCGCTCGTCGCGCTGACGGGGTGGGGCGGGTTGTGGTCGATCGTCGTGTGCCTGTTCTTCGTCGTCGGCGTGGTCGGGATCCTGTCGGCGAACTGCACGACCGACCTCATGCATCGCTATCCGCACAACGCGGGCGCGTCGGCGGCCGTGTTCGGCGCGATGCAGCTGGCGCTCGGCGCGCTCGCGAGCGTCGCGATCGGCGCACTCGCGGACGGCACGCCGTTCGCGATGGGCGTGACGATCGGCGTTTCAGGCGTGCTGTGTTTCGCCGGCCGCTACCTCGTGCTGCGCTGGCACGGGCGGCCCGTCAAGGCGGGCGCCTGATCCGCGGCCTGACAGCAGCATGAAAAACGCCACCGCGCGCGCTGCGCCGGTGGCGTTTTCGTTTCGAACGCGGGAAGCGGCTGCCGCCGCACCGAGTCAATCCCGCGCGACGTCCTTCGCCGCCGGCGACGCACCGTGGCTCAACCAGTCGAGCACGTCCGCCGTTTCGTCGTCGCTCGCGCGTGCCCTCGCCTGCGCGACGGCCTCGGGCAGTTCGCCGTTCGTCGACGCACGGCGAATCGCGACGCCGACCGCGAGGATGTCGATCATCAGCAGATGCAGGATCCGCGAGATCATCGACAGCTGCGACTCGCGCATCTCGATGTGGTCGGTTTCGAGCGCGACGGTCGCGCGCTTCGCGAGCGGCGTGTTGCTCGACGTGATCGCGATCACCTTCGCGCCGGCCTGCATCGCGACGTCGAGCACGCGCAGCAACTCGGGCGCGCGTCCCGACTTCGACACCGCGACGATCACGTCGCCCTTGCCGAGCAGCGCGGCCGATGCGGCCTGCATGTACAGGTCGCCGTACGCGATCGTCGGGATCCCGAAGCGGAAGAACTTGTAATGCGCGTCCTGCGCGACAATGTTCGAGTTGCCGAGCCCGTAGAACTCGATGCGCCGCGCGCCGTTCAGGATCTCGATCGCGTTCTCGACATGCTCGAAATTCAGGTGCTCGCGCAACTGCAGGATCGCGGACACCGTGTTGTCGAGCACCTTCGCGCCGAAGTCGGTGGCCGTGTCGCCGAGATGTACCTGGCTGTGGCTCATCGGGATCGTGCCGGTGAGGCCGGTGGCGAGCTTCAGCTTGAAGTCGGACAGCCCCTGGCAGCCGAGCGAGCGGCAGAAGCGGATCACGGTCGGCTGGCTCACGTCGGCCTTGCGCGCGATGTCGACGATCGGATCGTTGATGATCGAACGCGGATGGTTCAGCGCGAGATCGGCCACGCGGCGCTCGGCCGGCGTCAGCGCGTCGCGCATCTGGCGGATCCGTTCGAACACGGCCGACGACGCGCCGCCCGAGCGGTTCGACAACTGTTCCGCGAGGATCGCCGATACGCCGAGGAACGCCGGGTATTCGGCGGTGATCAGGTAGGTCGGGATGTTCTCGAGGTAGTGCGTGAAGCGGCCCTTCGCCTCGAAGCGCGCGCGGAACGACGAGCGCGTGAACAGTTCGCCGAGCTTCAGCGCGACGCCGCCGCCGATGTACACGCCGCCGAGCGCGCCGAGCGTCAGCGCGACGCTGCCCGCGAACGCGCCGAGAATCCCGCAGAAGCATTCGACCGTCTCGAGCGCGAGTGCGTCGCCCGCATGCGCGCGCTCGACGATCTCGACCGTGTCGACGGTCGCGGCCACGCGCTTCTTGTCGCGCGCGGCGAGCGCGCGATAGATGATCTCCATGCCGGGGCCCGCGCACACGCGTTCGAACGACACGTGCGGAAACTTCTTGCGCGCGTACTGCAGCACCAGGTCCTCGCGCTCGTCCTGCGGCGCGAACGACGCATGGCCGCCTTCGCTGCCGAGCGCGATCCAGCGGTCGTCGGCCGGAATCAGCCCCGACACGCCGAGCCCGGTGCCGGGCCCGAGCAGCCCGATCACGCTGTTCTGGCGGCGCGCGCCGCCGCCGACCTGCACGCGTTGCGCGTCGGTCAGGCCTGGCAGCGCCATCGCGAGCGCGGTGAAATCGTTGACGACGAGCAGCGTGTCGAAGCCGAGCGCGCGGCGCGTCGCCTCGATCGAGAAGCTCCAGTCGTGGTTGGTCATCGTGACCTGGTCGCCGTCGACCGGGTTCGCGATCGCGATCGCCGCGTGGTTCACGCGGCTGATCTTCACATCCTTCAGATACTTGCGGATCGCGTCGGTGATCGTCGGATAGTCGGCGCCGGGATAGACGCGAATCTGCGTGATCTCGCCCGGGCCGGTTTCCAGCGCGAAGCGCGCGTTGGTGCCGCCGACGTCCGCGAGCAGGCGCGGGCCGTCGGCATGCTGGCCCGCGACGACCGCCTTACTTTGCGCACCAGTAGACATCGAGCTGGGTCCCCTTGTCGTTGGCCAGTTGGGAAATCGCGTTCTTCTGCAGCGATGCGGCCGCGGCGTCGAGCACCGCGCGCTTGCGTTCGCCCGCGATCAGCAGGAACAGCCGGTCGACGCGCTTGAGCGCATCGAGCGAGAAGCTCACGCGCGCATGCGGCGCGGCGCCGGGATGGACGGCGACGAAACGCTCGGGCGTCGTGATCGCGTGATCCCATTCGGGCGCATCGGCGAAGATCGACGCGGTATGGCCGTCCTCGCCCATGCCGAGCACCGCGACGCTCGGCACGCGGTAGTCGGCGTTCGCGTTCAGCGCGGCGACGTGCGCGTCGAGCGCGGCGCGCGTGTCGACGAGCGGCAGGAAGCGGGCGGGGGCGGCGGCGTGCTGCAGCAGCGTGTCGCGCACGAGCTGCGCGTTGCTGGCTGCATCGTCCTCCGGCACCCAGCGGTCGTCGACCAGCGTCACGTCGACGCCGGCCCAGTCGAGCGCCGCGTGCGACAGCGTGTGCAGGAACGGGCGCGGGCTCGTGCCACCGGACACCGCGAGCGTCGGACGCGCGGGGCCGGCGAGCGCGGCGCGCAGCGCATCGCCGACGGCGCGCGCGAGCGCTTCGCTTTGCGCTTCCTGGGTGTCGAAAGCGTGAATCTCGATCACATCTCCTCCGGACTGCTTTGTCTGTTCAAATCGTACGAATCGTGGGGCACGTTGCCGCGTACGGTGACGTGCGCGGCAACGGTTTGCATCAGTTCTCTTCTTCGAGCCAGCAGGTGTCGTGCTGCGCGAGCATCGCACTCGCCGCGGCCGGCCCCCACGTGCCCGCCGCATACGGCTTCGGCGGCTTCAGCGTGCGTGCCCATTCGTTCAGGATAGGCTCGACCCAGCGCCACGCGGCTTCCTGTTCGTCGCGGCGCACGAAGAGGGCGAGACGGCCGTTGATCACGTCGAGCAGCAGGCGCTGGTACGCCTCCATCTGCCCTTCCTTGAAGAACTGGTCGAACGCGAGGTCGAGGTGCACGCTCGCGAGGTTCATCCCTTCGCCGGGCTGCTTCGCGAGGCAGTACAGGCGGATCGTCTCGTTCGGCTGCAGCCGGATCACGAGGCGGTTCGAACCGGGACGCAGCGCGGTGGGCCCGAGCGCCGAATGCGGCACCGGGCGGAAATTGACGACGATCTCCGCGACGCGATCGGCCAGCCGCTTGCCGGTGCGCAGGAAGAACGGCACGCCGGCCCAGCGCCAGTTCTCGATCTCGACCTTCAATGCGACGAAGGTTTCGGTCTGGCTGTCGGGCTTCACGCCCGGTTCGGTCGCGTAGGCCGGCACCTGCGCGCCCTTGATCACGCCCGCATGATACTGGCCGCGCACGGCCACCTTGCCGATGTCGCGCGGATCGACGGGCTTCAGCGCGCGCAGCACGCGCAGCTTTTCGTCGCGCACCGAATCCGAATCCATCGAATGCGGCGGCTCCATCGCGACGATCGACAGCAGCTGCAGCAGGTGGTTCTGCACCATGTCGCGCAGCGCGCCCGTATTGTCGTAGAAATCGCCGCGTGCCTCGACGCCGAGCTCCTCGGCGATCGTGATCTGGATGCTCTCGACCCATTCGCGGCGCCACAGCGGCTCGAACAGCGCATTGCCGAAGCGCAGCGCGAGCAGGTTCTGCACGGGTTCTTTACCGAGGTAGTGGTCGATCCGGTAGATCTGGTCTTCCGCGAAGATTTCGCCGACCGCGTCGTTGATCGCGTTCGACGACTTCAGGTCGTAGCCGAGCGGCTTCTCGAGCACGATGCGCGAGCCTTCGCTCAGGCCGACCGACGCGAGCGCCTTGCAGATCGGCACGAACAGCGACGGGCCCGTCGCGAGATAGAACACGCGGATGCCGGGCAGCGATGCCACCGCGTCGCGCAGCACGACGTAGTCTTCCGCGCGGCCGAGATCGAGGTGCACGTACTCGATGCGATCGAGGAAGGACTGCCACGCAGCTTCGTCGAACGCGTTGCCGGCGGCCTTGGCCGCGTGCGGCTTCACGTGCGTGTCGACCCATTCGAGATAGGACGCCCGATCCGACTCATGACGCGCCACGGCGACGATCCGGCCGCTCTCCGCCAGCATGTTCGCACGGTGCGCTTCGAACAGCGCAGGCAGGATCTTGCGCATCGACAGATCGCCGGTGCCGCCGAAAAGTACGAAGGTAAAGCTGGAATCGGTATGCATGTGTCTCCGCCGGGTTTGGGGTGCTCGGAAGCGATCCGTAGTGCGATAAAAATATTTTTGACACTGAATTGTAGTTTAACTACAATCCGCCGCAAGGGGTAGCACCTGGGTGAAGAAAAAAAGAAGTGCGGTCGATGAACTGCGCGAGCTTCATCTTCGGGAACGCCTTGTGCCGAATGTTATCGGACATTGACGGCGCGCATCGTCAGCGCGGCGTCGGCCCCGGGCTCGCGCCGCATCATCGCGGCGGGCCAGAAACACCAAGAGGAGACACGCCGTTGAATCTCGATTCACGCTTTCTGTAAGAGCCCGGCCGGTCATCGGCCCCGTACGCTGCATGCGTCCCGCGGCTCGATTTCCCCGTCGTTATCAAGAAGCCGGTTCCCTGTCAGGGAACCTCACGAGTTGATTCAGTCTGGAGGAGATAAGTAATGAAAGTTCGCTCGATCATGGGCGCGCTCTGCGCCGCAGGTCTGATGGCCGGCGCCGTGGCGGCGCAGGCAGCCGAGAATGTGACGGTGCTGCACTGGTGGACCTCGGGTGGCGAGTCGAAGGCCGTCGGCGTGCTGAAGGACGACGTGCAGAAGCAGGGCTACGTGTGGAAGGACTTCGCGGTAGCGGGCGGCGCCGGCGCCGCGGCCATGACCGCGCTGAAGACCAAGGTGATCAGCGGCGATTCTCCGTCGGCCGCGCAGATCAAGGGCCCGCTGATCCAGGACTGGGCCGATCAGGGCGTGCTCGTCAACATCGATTCCGCTGCCGGCGACTGGAAGCAGAACCTGCCGCCGGAAATCGACAAGATCATCAAGTACAAGGGCCACACCGTCGCGGCGCCGTTCTCGGTGCACCGCGTGAACTGGCTGTACATCAACAAGGCTGCGCTCGACAAGGTCGGCGCGAAGGTGCCGACCACCTGGCCTGAATTCTTCGCGGTGGCCGACAAGCTGAAGGCCGCGGGCATCCAGCCGGTCGCGATGGGCGGCCAGCCGTGGCAGGACCTGACGCTGTGGGAAGATGTCGTGCTGTCTCAGGGCCCGGCGTTCTACAAGAAGGCGCTGGTCGACCTCGACCAGGCGACGCTGACCTCGCCGCAGATGCTGTCCGTGTTCGACACGGTGCGCAAGATCCAGGGCTACTTCGACACCGGCCGTAACGGCCGCGACTGGAACCTCGCGACCGCGATGGTCATCAACGGCAAGGCCGGCATGCAGTTCATGGGCGACTGGGCGAAGGGCGAGTTCGAGAACGCCGGCAAGAAGGCGGGCAAGGACTACATCTGCGCGGCGGTGCCGGGCACGGCGAATGCCTATACGTTCAACGTCGATTCGTTCGTGTTCTTCCAGCAGAAGGGCGAGAAGAACGCGACGCCGGGCCAGCTCGCGCTCGCGAAGACGATCATGACGCCGGACTTCCAGGAACAGTTCAGCCTGCTGAAGGGTTCGGTGCCGGTCCGCCTCGGCGTGAAGATGGACAAGTTCGACGACTGCGCGAAGAAGTCGTATGCCGACGAGCAGACCGCGATCAAGTCGGGCGGCTTCGTGCCGTCGCTCGCGCACGGGATGGCGCAGAGCGACGCGACCGCCGGCGCGATCACGGACGTCGTGACGAAGTTCATGAACTCGCAGCAGGATTCGAAGAGCGCGGTCGCCGCGCTCGCGAAGGCCGCGAAGGTCAAGTAACGCGCGACAGGCGCCCGGCCGGAAACGCTTCATCGGCCGGGCGTTTTTGCATGTGCAGCAAACGGGCTCGCCCGCGAAGCCCGTGCCGTACCCGGCGCCGGCCAGGCCTGCGTCGCCCTCGTTCCAGGAGTCGAATCAAGTGGCTGCCCCTCTTAGCGGAAACGGATCCGGCGCTGCCGCCGCACGGCGTACGTCGCCGATGTCGGCCTTCGCCGATCGCTGGATCCCGAAGCTCGTGCTTGCGCCGAGCGTCGCGATCGCCGTGGTGTTCATCTACGGCTTCATCCTGATTACCGGCTATCTGTCGCTGACCCGTTCGCGGCTGTTGCCGAACTACGAATTCGACGGCTTCGGCCGTTACTCGGACCTGTTCCAGAACGACGTGTGGTGGACCTCCGCCGCGAACCTCGGCTGGTTCGGGATTCCGTTCATCGTGATCTGCGTCGCGCTCGGGCTGTTCCTCGCGATCCTGCTCGACCAGCGGATCCGCAACGAAGGCGCGCTGCGCGCGGTCTTCCTGTACCCGATGGCGCTGTCGTTCATCGTCACCGGCACCGCGTGGCAGTGGATCCTGAACCCGGGCCTCGGCCTCGAGAAGGTGATGCACGACTGGGGCTGGACGAGCTTCTCGTTCGGCTGGCTCGACGATCCGGACAAGGCGATCTTCTGCGTGGTGATCGCGGCCGTGTGGCAGTCGACCGGCTTCGTGATGGCGCTGTTCCTCGCGGGGCTGCGCGGGGTCGACGCGGAGATCTTCAAGGCCGCGCAGGTCGATGGCGCGACGCTGCCGACCATCTACCGCAAGATCGTGATCCCGAGCATGCGCCCGGTGTTCTTCTCGGTGCTGCTGATCCTCTGCCACATCACGATCAAGACCTTCGACCTCGTCGTCGCGCTGACGGCGGGCGGCCCGGGCACGTCGTCGTCGCTGCCGGCCATGTTCATGTACACGTTTTCGTTCAACCGCGGCCAGCTCGGGCTCGGCGCGGCGTCCTCGGTGATGATGCTCGCGACCGTGGTCGCGGTGCTGGTGCCGCTGATGTATATGGAATCGAGGAGCACCCGCAATGCAGCCTAAGATGACGATCAGCCGGGCAGTGATCTATGCGGCACTGATCCTGTTCGCGCTGTATTTCCTGTTTCCGATCTACGTGATGCTGTCGACGTCGTTCAAGGATCTCGACCAGCTGCGCACCGGCAACCTGCTGACGCCGCCCACCACGTGGACCGTCGACCCGTGGGTGAAAGCCTGGAGCGGCGCATGCACCGGCGTGCGCTGCGACGGCATGAAGCCGTTCTTCCTGAACTCGCTGCAGATGGTGATCCCGGCCGTGCTGATCTCGTCGCTGATCGGCGCGTTCAACGGCTACGTGCTCACGCACTGGCGCTTTCGCGGCGCCGACGCGCTGTTCACGATGATGCTGGTCGGCTGCTTCATCCCGTTCCAGGTGATCCTGCTGCCGATGGCGCGCCTGCAGGGCATGCTCGGCCTCGCCAACACGATTCCGGGCCTCGTGTTCGTGCACGTCGTGTACGGCATCGCGTTCACGACGATGTTCTTCCGCAACTTCTACGTGAGCGTGCCGGCCGAGCTCGTGAAGGCCGCGCGCATCGACGGCGCGGGCTTCTTCACGATCTTCACGAAGATCCTGCTGCCCGTGTCGCTGCCGATCTTCATGGTGTGCCTGATCTGGCAATTCACGCAGATCTGGAACGACTTCCTGTTCGGGATCGTGTTCTCCGGCGTCGATTCGATGCCGATCACGGTTGCGCTGAACAACCTCGTCAACACGTCGACGGGCGTGAAGGAATACAACGTCGACATGGCCGGCGCGATCATCGCCGCGCTGCCGACGCTGCTCGTCTACATCGTCGCCGGCCGCTACTTCGTGCGCGGGCTGACGGCGGGCGCGGTGAAGGGGTAAGCGCGGCTTCATCCGATACGACGAACCGGCCGCGCCTCGCGCGCGGCGCATCGAAACGAACCCGACGCGGCGCCGGAGTGCGCCGCGCGAGACGAGACAGAGGATTCACAGCATGGCAAGCCTTTCCATCCGTGACGTGTACAAGACCTACCCGAACGGGGTGCCGGTCCTGAAGGGTGTCGACATCGAGATCGAGGACGGACAGTTCCTGATCCTGGTCGGCGGGTCGGGCTGCGGGAAGTCGACGCTGCTCAACATGATCGCCGGGCTCGAGACCGTGACGAGCGGCGAGATCTGCATCGACGGCAAGGTCGTCAACGACCTGTCGCCGAAGGATCGCGACATCGCGATGGTGTTCCAGTCGTACGCGCTGTATCCGTCGATGACGGTGCGCGAGAACATCTCGTTCGGCCTGAACATCCGCAAGGTGCCGAAGAGCGAACAGCAGCAGATCGTCGACCGCGTGTCGCAGATGCTGCAGATCCAGCACCTGCTCGACCGCAAGCCGGGCCAGCTGTCGGGCGGCCAGCGCCAGCGTGTCGCGATGGGCCGGGCACTCGCGCGCGATCCGTCGCTGTTCCTGTTCGACGAGCCGCTGTCGAACCTCGACGCGAAGCTGCGCATCGAGATGCGCGCGGAAATCAAGCTGCTGCACCAGCGCCTCGGCACGACGATCGTCTACGTGACGCACGACCAGATCGAGGCGATGACGCTCGGCGACCGGATCGCGGTGATGAAGGACGGCGTGGTCCAGCAGTTCGGCGCGCCGCAGGAGATCTACGATTCGCCGTCGAACCTGTTCGTCGCGGGCTTCATCGGCGCGCCGCCGATGAACTTCATCATCGGCAAGCTGGTCGAGCAGGGCAGCGGGATCGCGCTTGAAGTCGACACGGGCGTCAAGCGCGGCGTGCTGAACCTGCCGTTCGATGCGGCGAAGCTGAAGTCACACGTCGGCCGCGAGGTGATCCTCGGCCTGCGCCCGGAGCGCATCACCGACGTGCGCCACGCGCACAACGGCGACGCGTCGCACCTGCAGCCGTTCGACGTGCGCGTCGACGTGACCGAGCCGACCGGGCCGGATACGCACGTGTTCGCGCAGGTGAACGGTAAGCGCATCGTGAGCCGCGTGCATCCGGCCGCGAACCCGCAACCCGACCAGACGCTGTCGCTGCTGTTCGACGTGTCGAAGGCGGTGCTGTTCGATCCGGCGTCGGAGGAGCGGATCGCGTGATGCAAAGTCGCTTGGGGCGATCGATGAGGTGTCCGGGCCACACGTGGCTTTTGGCGGCGCGTCGATTGCTCCGGCGCAAGCGGGGTCGCTGCATTCGCTGCAGTTATCGCCTTTCCCTCGATGCCTGACGGCCGGAGGTTGCAGTCATGGACTCGGCAGTGACAAAAAATACGAGCCGATTGCATGTAGCACCGGCATGAACAGGAGACACGCGAAGACGGCCGGAAAATAATGCTTCGAGTGACGCACCCTGGGAAACAAGCCGCCCACTGCGACAAGCAAGCATACGGTCGCGAGTGCACCAAATAGATCGCTGTCCGCGATCACTGAAAAAAACGCACGCATGTCCGCTCCGCGGGTTACTGGTTGAATGCAGTGAAATTCCAGCGATACAGCTGAAACTGCTTCAGAAAGTTTTTGACCTCGGCTCCTGTCGTCTCGTTTCTGTAGTCCCACCCATCTTCGCCGGGCGTGTAATGTCCGTTTTCGACGCCCATGCCTGCATAGCTGGCGCTTTGCGGGTCCGCGCGATTGCGGCCGAATATTCGCATGATTGTTGTGAACGGACGAACGATCACGCCACTCGAATTCCCCTGCATGATCGCAATGGAAGACGGTGAGACCCTCGTGACCATTTGAACGTGGTGTCCAATACCCGCACGATCATTGGCCTGTACAAGCATGTCTCCGGGCAGGAGCGACTCCGGTGTCTGGAGTTGTGTGGTATTCGAACCTGTACGCTGTACGTCTGGTGCACCGAAAGTCAGCGATACCATGTCGGCGAAACCGTACATTGTCGAATCGTATCGTCGGTGCTCGGGTTCGCCGTAGATTTCCTCATTCCGATAGCTTCGCACGCCGGTTGTCACGTTGAGCGGCAGTCCTCGCAATGCGGAAAACTGGATGAGCAACCGTAGCGCGAAGTCCTCGCACGTAAATCGATTTGCGCGCGTGCTTCCATTTCGATCCCAGTACGTTTCGGCCTGGATCTGCGCTGCGAGTTGTGGGACGGTGCGGTGATATTCAGCGATGTCGGTATCAGTCCATTCACGGATCGATTTCCAGAATGTCTTGGAGCGGACAGTGACCGGCTTAGGTGAAGCATCACTCGTTGGCGTGGTCGTGCGTGCCGCGACCAGCTTGTATCGGTTACCGTTAGGGGAGACGTGAGTATTTTCCGGCATGGCTATTCGGCGAGATAGATCGTGATATTTTCAGCATGCGGCGTAGCGGCGAGCAGGTGCGTTTGTCCGGACGCATCTGTTCTGCCGTATTCGAATGTTCCCGTGTCACGCCGCAGCGCATAACCGGTGTAGCTCAGAGGGTTGCCGTCAGCGTCCCGAAGGACGAAGCGATCGTCATAGGTGGGCAGCGCAGTTGCCGGGGTGCCGGGCATTGCAGCGGCTGCGGCCGGTATCCCGGTATCGAGCTCGGTTTCGGCTATTTTCCATGTGCGCCCGTACCGCGAGTTGATGCGTGGAGGACGTTCACAGCGGCATCGGACCCAATCACCACTGAGGGCTTGAACTCGTCCTGCAGAAGTGAAGTCGCGCAGTCGCCTTTTGTTCGGCGTACCGGGCGCTGCTTCAATCGTTCCGATGCTTTCGCAGGTACTGCACCAAGCCCGCTGTCCGACGAATGTGATTCTGCGGCGCTTGCCGTCGTCACCGACGATCGTTCCGCATTCGCCTCCGTCGAGTACGTAGCCGCCACTGTCCAGCGGATCGTCTTCGACTACCGCGTAAAAGATGACCATGCCCCTGCCGTCCGTTTGAAATCATGGCGCGGAACGTAGCATGGCTTCGCTGAGCTATGAAAGGCAATTGTAAAAAATCGTGTCCGTATGCAATAGCTCGCTTTGGTCCTGAATCACGAGCGGGCAACGGCAAAGGGCTGCTTCAGCAGTCCCTTGAGTTTCCGGGAATCGTTAGCCTCAGTGCGGCAGCCGCACGTCGAACTTGAACGTCGCGAGCCGCGCGACGAGGATGAAGCCGGTCGCGAGCAGCACGCTGTAGACGGAATCGAACTGCAGCCACACGAGCAGCAGGTAGAACCAGCAGCCGACGAACGCGCAGGTCGCGTAGGGCCGCGAATCGCGCAGGATCAGCGGGATGTCGTTGCACAGCACGTCGCGGACGATCCCGCCGACCACGCCCGTGATCACGCCCATCATCACCGCGATGAAGCGCGGCATCTCGGCATCGAGCGCGATCGCCGTGCCCGAGATGCTGAAGATCCCGAGCCCGATCGCATCGGCGACGAGCAGCAATCGCTCGGCCGATAGCCGCGACAGCATCCGCAGCACGAACGGCGCGAACAGCGCGAGCACGAAGATCGCGATCACGTAGTCGTCGTGCACGACCCAGTAGAACGGCCGGCGCTCGAGCAGGATGTCGCGCAGCGTGCCGCCGCCGAACGCGGTGGCGAGCGCGACGACGAACGTGCCGACCGAGTCGAGGCGGTTCTTGCGCGCCTCGATGAAGCCCGAGATCGCAAAGGCCAGCGTGGCGATCGCCTCCAGTACCGCGATCGCGAGCGTCAGCCTAGGATGCGGCACGCGGCCCCCGGTCGCCCGGCGCCGCGAACGGCTGCAGCAGCACCAGCACCGCGCCCGCGCCGCCGTCGTGGCCGCGCGCCTCGCAGAACGCGATCACTTCTTCCTTCTGCACGAGCCACGCGCGCACCTTGCCTTTCAGCACGGGTTCCTTGCCGATCGAGCCGAGCCCCTTGCCGTGGATCACGCGCAGGCAGCGCAGCCCTTTCTTGCCGGCTTCGCGGATGAACTCGGCGAGCGCGTCGCGCGCCTCGTCGCGCCGCATCCCGTGCAGGTCGATCTGCGCCTGCACGATCCACGCGCCGCTGCGCAGCTTGCGCACGACGTCGCGGCTGATGCCGGGGCGGTGGTAGTACAGCGAGTCGTCGCTGTCGAGCAGCGTCTCGGGGTCGAATTCGTCGGACAACGTCGCGTTCAGCACGGCTTCCTCGTCGCGCTGCGTCTGCTTCGGCACCGGGTCGGGCGGCGTGCGGCCGGCCGCCGCGCGCGGCGGCGCGTTCAGCGGCCGGATCGCGCCGATCTCGTTGCGGAACAGGTTCGCGTCGGCTTCCGCCTTGCGTTCGGCCTTGGCCGTTTCGATGCGCTCGCGGTCGCGGCGATCGGCTTCGCCTTGCAGCGACTTGCGCAGCGCGCCGAGGCCCGCGAGCCCCTGGCCGCGCAACGCGGCGGGATCGGGCGCGGGCGCCGGCGCGACGGGCGCGGGGTTCGCGGGACGGGCGGCGATCTGCCGCTTCGCGGGATCGCTCGGATGGGGCTGGTTCTTCGCCATGATTCGGTACGCAGGGCAGGCGCGTTCGGGCGCGCGGGCAAAAAAAAGCCGCTGCACGGCGGCAGCGGCTTGTCCGGCCAGACCCGCTTCGCGGCAGCGGACGCCATTGTAGCGCCCGGCGCGACAGGTCTCGCGGCTTACTTCTTGTCGTGCAGGCTTTCGAGGTAGCGCTGCGCGTCGAGCGCGGCCATGCAGCCCGTGCCGGCGCTGGTGATCGCCTGGCGGTACACGTTGTCCTGCACGTCGCCCGCGGCGAACACGCCCGGCACGCTCGTCGACGTCGCGTTGCCGTGCAGGCCGCTCTTCGTCAGGATGTAGCCGTCCTTCATCTCGAGCTGGCCCTGGAACAGGTCGGTGTTCGGCTTGTGGCCGATCGCGACGAACACGCCCTGCACGGCGAGATCTTCCGTCGAGCCGGTCTTCACGTTCTTGATGCGCAGGCCCGTGACGCCAGAATCCTCGCCGGTCACTTCGTCGAGCACGTGATCCCACTTGATCACGACCGCGCCTTCCTTTTCCTTCTCCAGCAGGCGGTCGATCAGGATCGGCTCCGCGCGGAACTTGTCGCGGCGATGGATCACCGTGACCTTCTTCGCGATGCCCGTCAGGTAGAGCGCTTCCTCGACGGCCGTGTTGCCGCCGCCGATCACCGCGACTTCCTGGCCGCGATAGAAGAAGCCGTCGCAGGTCGCGCAGGCCGACACGCCCTTGCCCATGAACGCTTCTTCGGACGGCAGGCCGAGATACTGCGCGGACGCGCCAGTCGCGATGATCAGCGAGTCGCACGTGTATTCGCCCGAGTCGCCGATCAGGCGGATCGGCTGCTCGTGCAGCTTCGCGGTGTGGATGTGGTCGAACACGATTTCGGTGTTGAAGCGCTCGGCGTGCTCGAGGAAGCGCGCCATCAGCTCCGGACCCTGCACGCCTTTCGCGTCTGCCGGCCAGTTTTCGACGTCGGTCGTGGTCATCAGCTGGCCGCCCTGCGCGATGCCGGTGATCAGCACCGGGGACAGGTTGGCGCGTGCCGCGTAGACGGCAGCCGTGTAGCCGGCGGGGCCGGAACCGAGAATCAGGACTTTGGCGTGTTTGGGCGTGGACATGTGCGAATCCGTAAAAGGCGGCCGCGGCGGGCGGGGTAGGGCTCGCCGTACGATCCGGGTTGACCGGGATGCCGTCATAGATGGGTATCAGACGCGCATTATAAAGGCCCCGTTGCTGCGTTGCCGAACGAGAGTTTCAATCGTCGCGATAGTGTCGGGCAGTGCAACGGCCGCGCACGCGGGGTGGGCAGGGCGCCCGGCGGCGCGTTGCCGCACGTGTGCAGCGGGGCCCGGCGCCGGCTCGAGGGGCGTCGCGGCGGTGCCCGACGGGGGCGGCCGTACCACGGCGAAAGGGCTGCCGGGAAATGCACCCGCGGGGTCGTCGGCGCCCCGGCCCTGTTATGTAACCGTCATTTACACTTGGCGGCCCGGTGCAGCGTTTACAATAAGCGGGATCGAACGACAGGCGGGCGCACGGCCCGTCCTCTTTATACGGATTCATGGCAAAAGCTCCTTATTCCGCCCAGGCACAGGCGTTGCCGCACCGGATGTCGAAGCTCCTCACGGAGATCCGCTGGATTCTCCAGGTCGCGCTCTGCGCATTTCTGGTGATGGCCCTGCTGAGCTACAGCCGGCGCGATCCGAGTTGGACGCACGCCGCCCAGGTGGATCACATCACGAACTGGGCCGGCCGCGTCGGCGCGTGGACGGCCGACATCATCCTGCTGCTGTTCGGCCTGTCGGCCTACTGGTTGATCGTGCCGCTCGCGCGGCGCATCGCCGTCAACTATCGCCGCATCACGCGCCACGAGGCGGTCTCGGACGAACCCGAGCGGCCGATCGGCTGGCTCACCGAAATCCTCGCGTTCGTGCTCGTCGTGCTGGCGTGCGACGGCATCGAGGCGCTGCGCATGTGGTCGCTGAAGGTGCAGTTGCCGCGCGCGCCGGGCGGCGTCGTCGGCGAGGCCGTCGCGGGTGCGATGTCGCACGCGTTCGGCTTCACGGGCGGCACGCTGCTGCTGCTGATCGCGCTCGCGATCGGCCTGTCGCTGTATTTCCGTTTCTCGTGGCTGTCGGTCGCCGAGCGCGTCGGCGGCGCGATCCTGTCCGCCGTCAACGTCGCGAAGCTGCGCCGCGAGGCCGAGCGCGACCGCAAGCTCGGCGAGGCCGCGGCCGTGCGCCGCGAAGGCAAGGTCGAAGAGGAGCGCGTGCGCATCGAGGATCACGAGCCGGTGACGATCGTGCCGCCGGTCGTCACGCCGGCGAAATCCGAGCGCGTCGAGCGTGAGCGCCAGGTGCCGCTCTTCACCGACCTGCCGGGCGATTCGACGTTGCCCGCGGTATCGCTGCTCGATCCCGCGCCAAAGGCGCAGGAGGCGATTTCGGCCGACACGCTCGAATTCACGTCGCGCCTGATCGAGAAGAAGCTGAAGGATTTCGGCGTCGAGGCGAGCGTCGTCGCCGCCTATCCGGGGCCGGTCGTCACACGCTACGAGATCGAACCGGCCACCGGCGTGAAGGGCAGCCAGATCGTCAACCTCGCGAAGGATCTCGCACGCTCGCTGTCGCTCGTGTCGATCCGCGTCGTCGAGACGATTCCCGGCAAGAACTACATGGCGCTCGAGCTGCCGAACCAGCGCCGCCAGACGGTGCACCTGTCCGAGATCATCGGTTCCGAGGTGTACGCGGCCGCGTCGTCGGCGCTCACGCTGAGCCTCGGCAAGGACATCGGCGGCAAGCCGGTGTGCGCGGATCTCGCGAAGATGCCTCACCTGCTGGTGGCCGGCACGACCGGTTCGGGCAAGTCGGTCGGGATCAACGCGATGATCCTGTCGCTGCTGTACAAGGCGACGGCTGACCAGGTGCGCCTGATCCTGATCGATCCGAAGATGCTCGAAATGAGCGTCTACGAGGGTATTCCGCACCTGCTGTGCCCGGTCGTCACCGACATGCGCCAGGCCGGCCACGCGCTGAACTGGACGGTCGCCGAGATGGAGCGCCGCTACAAGCTGATGAGCAAGCTCGGCGTGCGCAACCTGGCGGGCTACAACAACAAGATCGACGACGCCGCGAAGCGCGAGGAGAAGCTGCCGAATCCGTTCAGCCTGACGCCGGATGATCCGGAGCCGCTCGGCCGCCTGCCGAACATCGTCGTGGTGATCGACGAGCTGGCCGACCTGATGATGGTCGTCGGCAAGAAGGTCGAGGAACTGATTGCACGGATCGCGCAGAAGGCGCGCGCGGCCGGCATCCACCTGATCCTCGCGACGCAGCGTCCGTCGGTCGACGTGATCACGGGCCTGATCAAGGCGAACGTGCCGACGCGGATCGCGTTCCAGGTGTCGTCGAAGATCGACTCGCGCACGATTCTCGACCAGATGGGCGCCGAATCGCTGCTCGGGATGGGCGACATGCTGTATCTGGCGCCGGGCACCGGGCTGCCGGTGCGCGTGCATGGCGCGTTCGTCGCGGATGACGAAGTGCACCGCGTCGTCGAGAAGCTCAAGGAGCAGGGCGAGCCGAACTACGTCGAGGGCCTGCTCGAAGGCGGCACCGCCGACGGCGACGAGGGCTCGGCCGGCGCAGGAACCGGCGAAGGCGGCGAGGAGTCTGATCCGCTGTACGACCAGGCGGTCGAGATCGTCATCAAGAACCGCCGCGCATCGATCTCGCTCGTGCAGCGCCACCTGCGGATCGGCTACAACCGCGCGGCGCGGCTGCTCGAGCAGATGGAGCAGTCGGGGCTCGTGTCGGCGATGTCGTCGAGCGGCAACCGCGAAATTCTTGTGCCGGCACGCGACGCGGAATGAGTCCGCGGCGTTCGCAGCGCCGGCCACCCAGGGAGAAAACCGCAATATGCAGCAACATTCGTTCGCAATGTCCCTTCGTTCGACGCGGCGCTGGCTCGGCGCGGCGCTCGCCGGCGCGTCGCTGATGCTCGCGGCGACGCACGCGTTCGCGGGCGGCACCGAGCAACTGAAGGCGTTCGTGTCGCAGGTGCGTTCGGCGAAGGGCGACTTCACGCAGCAGATCGTCAAGGCTCCGGCGAAGGGCGCGAGCGCTGCGCAGGCCGTGCCGAAGCCCACCGACAATTCGAGCGGCACGTTCGTGTTCGCGCGTCCGGGCAAGTTCATCTGGACGTACCAGAAGCCGTACCAGCAGGTGCTGCAGGCCGACGGCGACAAGCTCTACGTGTACGACCGCGACCTGAACCAGGTCACCGAGCGCAAGCTGAACGGCGCGCTGGGCGCGAGCCCTGCCGCGATCCTGTTCGGCAGCAACGATCTGGAGAAGAACTACACGCTGCGCGATGCCGGTGAAAAGGGCGGCATCGAGTGGCTCGAAATGCTGCCGAAGGCGCAGGACACGCAGTTCCAGCGGATCGGCATCGGCTTCAAGAACGGCACGCTCGCCGCGATGGAACTGCACGACGTGTTCGGCAACGTCACGCTGCTGACGTTCACGAACATCCAGACCAATCCGCCGCTGAAGGGCGATACGTTCAAGTTCGTCGTGCCGAAGGGCGCCGACGTGATTACCGGCTGACCGGCGCCCGCGCGCCGCTGTTTCACCGAAGGGCCTGCCGGAGACGGCAGGCCCTTGTTGTTTCTGGGTGCCGGGCGCGGGCACCCGGCACCGGGCGCGGCGGTGCTTTCGCGCGGCTGTCATAATGTCGGGTCCGGCGGCCGGTTCGGCCGCCATTGTTTGATGTGGAGCGAGGGTTCATGTCCGACCTGTTTCAAGTCGAGCCGCGCCGCCCGCTCGCCGAGGCGCTGCGGCCGAAGACGCTCGCCGAGGTGATCGGCCAGACGCATTTGCTGGGCGAAGGCAAGCCGCTGCGGCTCGCGTTCGAATCGGGCAAGCCGCATTCGATGATCCTGTGGGGGCCGCCCGGCGTCGGCAAGACGACGCTCGCACGGCTCACCGCGCTCGCGTTCGACTGCGAGTTCATCGCGCTGTCCGCGGTGCTCGGCGGCGTGAAGGACATCCGCGAGTCGATGGAGCAGGCGAAGGACACGCTGAACCGCACCGGCCGCCACACGATCCTGTTCGTCGACGAGATCCACCGCTTCAACAAGGGGCAGCAGGACGCGTTGCTGCCGTTCGTCGAGTCGGGGCTCGTGACCTTCATCGGCGCGACGACCGAGAACCCGAGCTTCGAGGTCAACTCGGCGTTGCTGTCGCGTGCGCAGGTGTACGTGCTGAAGTCGCTGGACGACGACGAGATGCGCCAATTGCTGAAGCGCGCACAGGAAATCGCACTCGACGGCCTGTCGTTCGACGACAAGGCGGTCGATACGCTGGTCGGCTATGCGGACGGCGACGCGCGGCGCTTCCTGAACCTGCTCGAGCAGGCGCAGACGGCGGCCACGTCGGCCGGCACCGCGACGATCGACGCCGAATTCGTCAGCAGCGCGATGACGCTGAACGCACGGCGCTTCGACAAGGGCGGCGACAACTTCTACGACCAGATCTCGGCGCTGCACAAGTCGGTGCGCGGTTCGAGCCCGGACGGCGCGTTGTACTGGTTCTGCCGGATGATCGACGGCGGCGCGGATCCGAAGTATCTCGCGCGGCGGATCGTGCGGATGGCGTGGGAGGACATCGGCCTCGCCGATCCGCGCGCGCTGCAGATGGCGAACGACGCGGCCGAAACCTACGAGCGCCTCGGCTCGCCGGAAGGCGAGCTCGCGCTCGGGCAGGCGGTGATCTATCTCGCGTGCGCGGCGAAGAGCAACGCGGGCTACAACGCGTTCAACCAGGCGATGGCGTTCGTGAAACAGGACAAATCGCGCGAGGTGCCCGTGCATCTGCGCAACGCGCCGACCAAGCTGATGAAGGAGCTCGGCTACGGTCACGCCTACCGTTACGCGCACGACGAGCCGAATGCGTATGCGGCCGGCGAGACGTACCTGCCGGACGGGATGCGCGAGCCGCGCTGGTACAAGCCGGTGCCGCGCGGGCTCGAATCGAAGATCGCCGACAAGCTCGCGTGGCTGCGCGAACTCGACCGCGAGGCCGGCAAGAAGGACTGAGCGGGCACCGTCCGGCGCGGCCTGCGCCGGTGCCGCGAACGCGTCAGCGCTTGCGGGCCGGCTGCTTCTTCCAGTAGCCGAACGGCTCCTGATGGCACTCGATGTCGAGTTCGGTGACGCGGGCGTGCAGGCTCTGCTGCGCATCCGCGATCGCGAGGTTGTAGATCGCGGGCGCGATTTCCTCGACGAAGAAGTGCAGCAGGGCACCCGCCTGGATGTTGCCGATCGGCTCATCCATGTTTTCCGTGAAATAGCGTTGCAGCGACGCGATCGCGCGGTCGCGTACGTCCTTCTCCAGTTCGATGGCCATCGGGGTCCTTGAGTCGTTGTGACGGGGGGCGCGTGCCGCGTTCGATGCGTTGCGGCGGGCACGCCCGGGTGTTTCGCGAACCGCGGCGCGTCGATGCCGCGCGATTTCGCGGGCGCCGACGGGCGGACCGGCAATGCGATACTGCCATGGCCGTCGCGCCACGGTCATCGCCCGTTTGCAGCATTGTCCGTCCGGCCAGTGCCGTGGCGGCCTCGCGGTGCGTTAGAATTCCCGTCTTACACAACGATTCTCCAAGTCCTCCCATGCTCGACATCCAGTTGCTGCGCAAAGACCTCGACGGCGTCGCCCAGCGCCTCGCCGATCGCGGCTACACCCTCGACATCGCCGCCTTCTCCGCGCTCGAAGCGGAACGCCGCGCGATCCAGACCCGCACCGAAGAGCTCCAGGCGCGCCGCAACAGCCTGTCGAAGCAGATCGGCGCGATGAAGGGGAAGGGCGAGGACACGTCGGCCGTGATGGCCGAGGTCGGCGGGATCGGTGATGAAATGAAGGCGGGAGAAGCCAAGCTCGGCGAGATCCAGGCGCGCCTGTCCGACCTGATGCTGGGCATGCCGAACGTCGCGCATGAAAGCGTGCCGGTCGGCAAGGACGAAGCCGACAACGTCGAGGTGCGCCGCTGGGGCACGCCGCGCCAGTTCGATTTCGAGGTGAAGGATCACGTCGACGTCGGCACGCCGCTCGGCCTCGATTTCGAGACCGGCGCGAAGCTCGCCGGCGCGCGCTTCACGATGCTGCGCGGCTCGATCGCACGCCTGCACCGCGCGCTCGCGCAGTTCATGATCGACACGCACACGCAGCAGCACGGCTATACCGAGACGTATACGCCGTACATCGTGAACCCCGAGATCCTGTATGGCACGGGCCAGCTGCCGAAGTTCGCGGACGACATGTTCCGCGTCGAGAAGGGCGGCGAGGACAACAAGGTCACGCAATACCTGATCTCCACGTCGGAAATCTCGCTGACGAACACCGTGCGCGAGTCGATCGTCGACGCGTCCGCACTGCCGATCAAGCTGACCGCGCATTCCCCGTGCTTCCGCTCGGAAGCCGGTTCGTACGGACGCGACACGCGCGGCATGATCCGTCAGCACCAGTTCGACAAGGTCGAGATGGTGCAGGTCGTCGCGCCGGAAACGTCGTACGCCGCGCTCGACGAGATGGTTGGCCACGCGGAAGCGATCCTGCAGAAGCTCGGCCTGCCGTACCGCGTGATCACGCTGTGCACGGGCGACATGGGTTTCTCGGCCGCGAAGACGTTCGACCTCGAAGTGTGGCTGCCTGCTCAGAACACCTATCGCGAGATCTCGAGCTGCTCGAACACCGAAGCGTTCCAGGCGCGCCGGATGCAGGCGCGTTTCCGCAACGCGCAGGGCAAGCCGGAGCTCGTGCATACGCTGAACGGTTCGGGTCTCGCCGTCGGCCGCACGCTCGTCGCGGTGCTGGAGAACTACCAGAACGCGGACGGCTCGGTCACGGTGCCGGAAGTGCTGCGCCCATACATGGGCGGCATCGAGCGTATCGACGCGCCGGCACAGGCGTCGTAACGCGGCCTTCAAAGCCTTCGCAAAAAAATTGCAGAAAGGGCTTGTCAGCTACGAAGCGATCGTCTTATAATCTTTTTCTCGCGGAAACGACCAGCCGCGAGGTGCAGCAAGGAAGGAGAGGTGGCAGAGTGGTCGAATGTACCTGACTCGAAATCAGGCGTACGGTTTCCCCGTACCGTGGGTTCGAATCCCACCCTCTCCGCCAAAATACGAAGCCCCTTGATCCGGAAGGATCAAGGGGTTTTTCGTTTTGGGTTCGCGGTGCGTGCGTCGAGTCGCAAGCCGTTGTCGTGGCAACAGCTCGACCTTCGGCAACTCGGATCGTGCAGATGCGGGGGCGCCCACCGCATGCATGATCGTGCCACGTCCTCGATACAGCCGCGCTGAATGGCAAACGCAGCATCGATCGTGCTGAATGCCGCGATGATCGTGCCGACGCCGGCCCGAGGTGGCCGCTCCGCTGCCTGTCCCACGTGATCGCGAGGATCGTACTCGGCGTGCCGTCGATCGTCGTCGTGCGCCGCTGGATGGCGGGCCCGCCGCAGGGGCGCGACAATCGGGCCGCGCGCCACGCATCTCAGCGCACTGGCCGGCCACGATACGTGCGTCCGGCCTTTGCCGCTTTCCTCTGCTTTAAGCCCGCGCTTGCCGCGCCGTTAACACGGGGCGGCGGCCGGCGCTCGTGCCGGATCGCCTCGTTCCCCGTCGATTCAAGGTTCCATGAAGCTGAGCTACAAGATTCCCCTCGCATTCGCCGTCGCGCTACTGCTGATGTTCTGTGGCGCGCTGTACGGTATCCACATTCTCAATCGGTCGATCGATACGTTTGCCGAAGACGTGCAGACGAACGTCGGCGACGAACGGCTCGTGTCGGCCACGCTCGTGCAGTTCAAGCTGCAGGTTCAGGAATGGAAGGACACGCTGTTGCGCGGCAAGCAGCCCGACAAGCTCGACAAGTATTGGCAGGCTTTCCAGACGCGCGAGCGGACGGTCGATACGCTCGCCGCGCAGCTCGTTCACCAGTTGCCGCCTGGCGAGAGCCGCTCGCTCGTCGAGCAGTTCATGCGCGCGCACACGGCGATGGGCGACGGCTACCGGCGCGGGTTCGACGCGTTCAAGGCGGCCGGCTTCGAGCCGTCGGCGGGCGATGCCGCGGTGGCGGGCGTGGACCGCGAGCCGGCGGCGCTGCTGGAGCGGGCCGCGAAGTCGATCGCCGACGAGAGTGCCGCGGTGTCGGCGCAGGCAAGCCGCGATGCGCAGCACGCCACGACCGCGAGCCTCGTGCTGATGCTGGTCGTGCTCGGCGTCGCGATGGTCGGCGCATTCCTGTTCAGCCGCGCGATCCTGCGTCCGCTCGACCGTGCGGTGGCGTGTGCGCAGGCCGTCGCCGAAGGCGACCTGACGCGCGACGTCGACGCGGCCGGCCGCGACGAGATCGCCGATCTGCTGCGCGCGTTGCAGACGATGCAGACGAGCCTGTCGGGCGTCGTGCTCGAAGTGCGTACGCATGCCGAAGCCGTCGCGACGGCGAGCGCCCAGATCGCGTCGGGCAATCACGACCTGTCGGCGCGGACCGAGGCGCAGGCCGCGTCGCTCGAGGAGACGGCCGCCAGCATGACCGAACTCACCGGCATCGTCCGCCAGTCGGCCGAGCACGCGCAGCACGCGGCGCAACTGGCGCACGATGCGTCGAACATCGCGGCGGCGGGCGGCGGCGTGATGACGGATGCCGTCGGCACGATGAACGGCATTGCCGACAGCTCCGCCGAGGTCGGCGAGATCATCGCAGTGATCGACGGCATCGCGTTCCAGACCAACATCCTCGCGCTGAACGCAGCGGTCGAGGCGGCTCGCGCGGGCGAACAGGGGCGCGGCTTCGCGGTCGTCGCGGCGGAGGTGCGCACGCTCGCGCAGCGCAGCGCCGCCGCGGCGAAGGAGATCAAGGGGCTCATCGAGCAGTCGACGAGGCGGGTCGACGAGGGCGCCGTGCTGATCGGCCGGGCGGGCGAATCGATTCACGAGATCGTCGGCGCGGTGCAGCGCGTCACGACGATCGTCGGCGAGATCTCGTCCGCGTCGCAGGAGCAGAGCGGCGGCATCCAGCAGGTGAACATCGCGGTGACGCAGATGGACGAAGCGACGCAGCGCAACGCGGCGCTCGTCGAGCAGGCCTCGGCCGCGACGCAGGCGCTGGCCGAGCAGGCGAGCGCGCTGCGGCATGCGGTGGCCGTGTTCAGGCTGCCGGAAATGGCGTGACGGCGGCCGCCGTCGCGCCGGTCTTCGATGGAACCGGGGCCGCCGCAGCGCCGGCTTTCAGCGGCGCACCTGCGCCGATCGACCGCGGCCCGTCCCCCGCGGTCACGCCGCGGCCGGATATTGCGCGAGCACGCGGGCGCGGATCGACGGCTTGATGTTCGATTGCGCCATGTTGCCACCATAGTGCGCGACGACGCGCGGATTCATCACGCGATACCAGAGCGGCGGCACGTACGCGAACAGGATCATCGTCGCGTAGCCTGCCGGCAGTTGCGGCGCATCGTCGAAGTGGCGCAGCGCCTGGTACGAGCGCGTCGGATTCGCGTGATGGTCGGCGTGCCGCTGCAACTGGTACAGGAACAGGTTGGTGACGACGTGATTGCTGTTCCACGAATGCTGCGGCGTGCAGCGTTCGTAGCGGCCGTTCGGCAGCTTGCGGCGGCCGAGCCCGTAATGCTCGACGTAGTTCACGACTTCGAGCAGCGACGCGCCGTAGACGGCCTGAATCACGAGGAACGGAATCACGACCTTGCCGGCCATCGCGATCGCGATGCCCCACACGACGACGGTCATCGCCCACGCGTGCAGCACCTCGTTGCGCCACGTCCACGGCGAATGCCCGAGCCGTTCGAGGCGGGCCTTCTCGAGCCGCCACGCCGAGCGGATACTGCCGGTCACGGTGCGCGGCAGGAAGGCCCAGAACGATTCGCCGTAGCGCGCGCTCGCCGGGTCCTCCGCCGTCGCGACGCGGACGTGGTGCCCGCGGTTGTGCTCGACATAGAAGTGGCCGTATGCGACCGGCGCGAGCGTGATCTTCGCGAGCCAGCGCTCGAAGCGGTTGGTCTTGTGCCCGAGTTCGTGCGCGGTATTGATCGAGATGCCCGTCGCGGCGCCGAGCGACAGCGCGAAGCCGACGTAGTCGTACCAGGCGAGCGCATGCGTGCCGACGATCCAGACGCACGCGAAGAACGCGACGTATTCGACGAGCGTCGCGAGATAGACGATCAACCGGTAGTAGCGCTCCCGTTCGAGGTGCGGCACGACGTCCTCGGGCGGGTTGTCGCGATCGTCGCCGATCAGCGTGTCGAGGATCGGGATCACGCCGAACGCGAACAGCGGGCCGAACCACCAGAACACGTGCAGGCCCGTCGACAGCGCGAGCTGGGCGGCGAGGATCGGCAGCGTGATCGTCAGCGCGCCGAGCAGCCACAGGTAACGCTTGCCATCCGACCAGCCCGAAGCCGATCCGTGGGTCATTGCCATTGTCTCCCTCCTGCCGGCCCGCCCGAGGGGGCCGCCGGTACGGTTGTTCGAATTCTCGTGGGCCCGCGAAGCACGCGCGGTCGAGCCGGATCGTCACCCGGTTCTGCCTGTTATACGACCCAGGCGCACGCTTGCCAAACTCCGGCACTAGGCGCGCGGCTCCAAACGGACGGGCGTGTGCGGCGCAGGCAGGGAAGGGCCCGCGCACGCTGATTGAAACATGCGGCGAACGCCGGATCGACCCGTACGGCCGAGCGGTTCGTCAGACGGATGGCGTGTCGTGACGCGTGCGGATGTCGGCGCCACGGATCCGCAACAAATGTTGCAATGCAATATTGAGAGGACGGCAGGTGCTCGTGATATCTATTCCCGGGGTCGCCAATCTTACGGATCATTACGGCTTTCGCGTTGAAATCCACGGGGTCTGACGGGCAACTGCCGCATGTCGCAAGGCGAGTGCCGGCATGCGTCGAACGAGGCTGCCGCAACCGTCTTTCGGCGGCACGCATCGGCATGGCGATGCTGCACCTGCACACGAACGGGCCGACTGGCCGCCGGCGGTGCGTGCTGCCTTTCGATTCGCGCTGTCATTTGAAAATTACGATTTGACTCATGCCCCGCTTTCGGTTGAAGCTAGTAGCTTGCTGTCCGAAGGGGGCTGTGCCTGCATGAGTTCGACCTTGACCGTTCGTCGTATCGTTGCCGACCAGGGCGGCGTGTATCGCGAACTCCGCGCCGCATCGCTGCGCGAGCCCTACGCGCCCGGCGAAGCGCCGGAGGCCGAATTGCTGAACGTCGAAACGGACGCGGCGTCGGCGATTGCCGCGCAGCGCGCCGTGTCCGACGAGTCGACGACTTTCCTGCTGTATACCGAAGGCCATCCGGCCGGCATGATCGGCGCGTATTTCGACAATACGCCCGATCGGCGCGCGTTCGTCAGCGAGCTGTGGGTGGCGCATGCGGTGCGTCATCTGCGCGGCGGCGTGCTGCTGCTGGAGACGGCCACCGCCTGGCTCGCCGAGCGCGGTGCCCAGGACGTCTACGCGTGGATTGCCGATGCGAACCGCAACGCGATCCGCTTCTACGAGCGGGCGGGGTTCGGCAATACCGGCGAACACGCGCCGATCGCACGGATGCCCGGCGCGATGAAATCGCTGTACGTATCGCAGATGAAGCACTGACGTGACGTCAGAAAGCGGGCCGTTCGGCGCGATGAGGATCGGGTCGCCCGCTTGCCTGCCCGCCTGCCGGTTGCGCGCCCGCCCGGGCCGCCGCCACCCGGTTCCCCAAAAATAATGGCCGCGCGCGTGGACGCCTGTAAAATACGCAAAAAATTTTTGCAGAGTGTCCATGTCGCTTAAAAAATCGCCATTCTTCGAGCTGCGCAGCGGATCGGTCGATACGTTGCTGTTCACCGTGAAGACGACCGATCTCGATGCGTTGCGTACCGAACTGGTCAAGCGCTTCGAAGCGACTCCCGAGTTTTTCGCCGACGATGTCGTCGCGATCGACGTCCGCCGCCTGGCTGACGGCGAACGCGTCGCGCTCGCGGACATCCGCCAGATGCTGAACGACGTGCGGATGCGTCCGGTGGGCGTCGTCGCACTGGCAACGCAGGGCTGGGCGGGGGAAGCCGGCCTGCCGTTGCTGGAGGCGCGCGATCGCCGCGCGCCGGCCGCGAAACCTGCCGACGAAGCGGAACCGGCGGCAGTGCCAGCCGTCGAGCCCGCCACCGCTGCGGCAGCCGCAGCGGCGCCCGAACAGCCGTCGGATCCCGCGCCGACGCCCGTGCAGGCCGGCGGCCAGACGCTCGTGATCGACCGGCCGTTGCGTTCGGGGCAGCAGATTTACGCGAAAGGAGACCTCGTGGTGCTCGCGCCGGTCAGTCACGGCGCGGAGATCATCGCGGAAGGCAATATCCACATCTACGCGCCGTTGCGCGGCCGCGCACTCGCGGGCGTGCACGGCAATCACGACGCGCGCATTTTCTGCACGTGTCTCGAGCCGGAACTGATTTCGATCGCGGGTATCTATCGAACAACCGAGAACCCGTTGCCCGCCGAAGTACTGGGCAAATCGGTGCAGATCCGGCTCGAAGAGGAAAAACTGATGATCGAACCGCTGCGCCTGACGTAAAACACGCGGAGCGCTCCGGATCGATCGGCTCTCATTGACGAACACAGGGTATTGGGTAAATGGCAAAAATCATCGTGGTGACCTCGGGCAAGGGCGGCGTGGGCAAGACGACGACGAGCGCGAGCTTTGCGTCCGGTCTCGCGCTGCGCGGCCACAAGACGGCCGTGATCGACTTCGACGTCGGCCTGCGCAACCTCGATCTCATCATGGGCTGCGAGCGCCGCGTGGTGTACGACCTCGTGAACGTGATCCAGGGCGAAGCGAACCTGAACCAGGCGCTGATCAAGGACAAGAAGTGCGAGAACCTGTTCATCCTGCCCGCGTCGCAGACGCGCGACAAGGATGCGCTCACGCGTGACGGCGTCGAGAAGGTGCTGAACGATCTGGTCGCGATGGACTTCGAATACATCGTCTGCGATTCGCCGGCCGGTATCGAGGCGGGCGCACTGCACGCGATGTACTTCGCGGACGAAGCGCTGATCGTCACGAACCCGGAAGTGTCGTCGGTGCGTGACTCGGATCGCATTCTCGGCATCCTGTCGTCGAAGACGAAGCGCGCGACCGAAGGCAAGGATCCGATCAAGGAACACCTGCTGATCACGCGCTACAGCCCGAAGCGCGTCAGCGAAGGCGAGATGCTGTCGCTCGAGGACATCAGCGAGATCCTGCGCATCAAGCTGATCGGCGTGGTGCCCGAGTCGGAAGCCGTGCTGCATGCATCGAACCAGGGTCTGCCGGCCGTCCATATCGACGGTACCGACGTCGCGGAAGCGTACAAGGACGTCGTCGCGCGTTTCCTCGGCGAAGACAAGCCGCTGCGCTTCACTGATTACCAGAAGCCGGGCCTGCTGCAGCGCCTCTTCGGCAGCAAGTAACGGAGGCCGCCCATGTCCATCCTTTCGTTTCTCCTCGGCGAGAAGAAAAAGTCCGCGTCGGTCGCGAAGGAGCGCCTGCAGCTCATCATCGCGCACGAGCGCGTCGGCGGCCGGCCGCCGGCCGATTATCTGCCGGCGCTGCAGAAGGAGCTGGTCGCGGTCATCTCGAAGTACGTCCATATTTCGGACGATGACATCCGCGTGAGCCTCGAGCGCCAGGACGATCTCGAAGTCCTCGAAGTGAAGATCGAGATTCCGCAAGCCTGACCGTTGCGGGTATCCCTCCGCACGGCGGCACTCGCCGCCGTGCGCGTCTTACGCCCTGTTGCACTTTCGGGCATGCCGTAACACGGCGTCTGTCGGCCGTTACCGCGCCTCCCGCATTGAACGAATACGCTCGCGTAACTTGTTCAACCAGGAGGTTGTGATGGCTGTCTCTACCGTTCAACGTCGTATCGTTTCGCTCGCATTGCTTGCCGCGAGCCTGTCAGCCGTCGTCGCGCCGCTTGCCGCACACGCGGACGAGATTCTCGTCGGCACCCCCGTGATCGTGCCGCAGGGCCGCATGGTCGTCGCCGAGCCGGTCGCCGTGCGCACCGAGGAAGTCGTGATCGTCGCGCCGAACGCACCGCCGCCGGAGCGCTACGAGGTCGTGCCGGCCTCGCGCGTGGGCTACGTGTGGGATCGCGGGCACTGGCACTGGGAGCATGGGCGCTACGTGTGGATCGGCGGCCACTGGGAAGCCGAGCGCGTCGGCATGCAATGGGTGCCGGGCCACTGGGACCAGCGTGGTCCGAACTGGTTCTGGACTCGTGGCCACTGGGCGTGATGGAGGCGGACGATGAAACGAACCGCAATCGCCATCGCGCTCGTCGCGATCACGCTGGCCGGGTGCATCGTCGTGCCGGCGCGGCCCGTGTACTACCGGCCGGCGCCCGTCGTGATCTATTGAGCGTCGCGCGGGCCGGACTGTGCCGGGGCGTGCGTCCCGGCTGCGGCCGGCTCGCCGTCGTGCGGCGCCGGTGCATGGGCCGCGTCCTCGGCCGGCGCGGTGGCGGGGGACGCTTCGTCGCCCGTGCCGCCTTCGTCGCGCAGCGTGTCGAGCGGATCGGCGGGCGCCGCGGCCGCATCCTGCGGCTCGGTGATGCCGGTTGCCGCCGTCGCGCTCGCCGCGGTTGCCGCAGCCGGTTCGGCGGCTGTGACGGGCGGCGCGAGATAGCGCAGCGCGAGCGTCTCGTAGAGCGGCGGCGCGAAGACGCGCGACACGCGGCTCGACACCAGCGCGGTGGCCATCAGCGAAATCACGAGCGCGTGACCGTTGATCATCTCCATCACGATCACGAACGACGTGATCGGCGACTGCGTGACGGCCGCCATGTAGCCGACCATCGCGAGCGCGATCAGCATCGGCAGGCTCATGTTGCTGAACACGATATGCAACAGGTTGCCGAACCCGGCGCCGATCGACAGCGACGGCGCGAAGATCCCGCCCGGGATGCCCGGCAGGTACGACGCCACCATCGAAATCATCTTCAGGAACGGATAGAAAACCGACAGGTGCTGGCTGCCGTCGAGCAGGCCGCGCGCCTCGGCATAGCCGCTGCCGAAGGTCGTGCCGCCCGATACGAGGCCGACGACGGCGATTGCGAAGCCGCACAGTGCGGCGAACGTTATCGGCCGCTCGCGATACAGGCCCAGCAACTGCGCGGGCAGCCAGCGTCCCGTGTTGAGCAGCAGCCAGCAGAACACGCCGCCTGCGATCCCCGTGACGATCGCGGTGACCAGCACGGCGAGCGCGAGCAGTTTCGGGAAATGGGGGCCGGCATCGATCGTGCCGAAGTACGTGTAGTTGCCGTTCAGGCCGAGCGCGACGACGCCGGCGAGGATGATCGCGGTGATCAGCACGCCGCTGGCGCGCGCGGAGAAGCTGCGCGTCAGCTCCTCGATCGCGAACACGATCCCGGCGAGCGGCGTATTGAACGCGGCCGACAGCCCGGCCGCCGCGCCGGCGAGCACCAGTTGGCGTTCGATCTGCGCGTTCGAGCGCGGGTAGAAGCGTCGCAGGTTGAACATCAGCGCCGCGCCGACCTGTACGGTCGGCCCTTCGCGGCCGATCGTGAAGCCGCCCAGAATGCCGAGGAACGACACCAGCACCTTGCCGAACAGGATGCGCAGCGTCAGCAGCCGGGAGCCGAACGCGCTCGGGCGCGCATGCAGCGTCGCGATCACCTGCGGGATGCCGCTGCCCTCGGCGCCGCGGAAGAAGCGCCGCGTGATCCATACCGACAGCGCGGCGATGGCCGGCGTCAGCAGCAGCGGCAGCCACGCGGCGTGATCGCGCATCGTGCGGAAGGTTTCGTAACCCCAGTCGATCAGACGCGCGTAAAGTACGGCCGCGAGGCCGACGACGATCGCACCGAGCCAGAAAACGCCATACTGGCGCCAGATCCTCAGCGAACGACGGGTGAGGGCGGGAAACAGGGCGGGAAGAGCGGGGCGTGGCATCGGCGCGGGCCGGCAGGCAAAGATCGAATTATAAAAAGAACCGGATGCGGGCGGGGAGCGAGAATGTTCCTGAAAGGAGATGCATTTTGTTGCAAAAGTAATTTCACGTAATGTCTGCGCATGTAACCATCGTGAGCATGCCAAATTGACTGGCTTATCTCCACACATCGTGAAACGTATTCTCATCGTGAAAGTGACGTCGCTCGGCGACGTTGTCCAGACGCTACCCGTCGTCGCGGATCTGCATCGCGCCTTTCCCGGCGTAACGGTCGACTGGGCAGTGGATGAATCGTGCGCGGAGGTCGTGCGCTGGCATCCGGGCGTCAGCCGTGTCCTGTGCGCGCCGCTGCGCCGTTTCAAGAAGATGCGCAATCGTGGCGACCTGAAGGCGATCACGGCGTCGATCGGCGCGCTGCGGGCGCATCGCTACGATGCGGTGATCGATCTGCACGGCGTCTACAAGAGCGCGATCATTTCGGCGCTCGCGCGCGCCGCGCGCCGCGTCGGCTACCAGACGCAGGATCTCGGCGAAACGGGCGCACGCTTCGCGTATTCGCATCGCTTCGGCCCGCGGCCGGACTGCGACGCGTGGCACGGGATGCGCGTGAGCGCCGGCGAGGCGCTCGGCTATGTGCCTGAAGGTATCGCCACGTACGGCATCGTTCCGCCCCGGGACGTGAACCTGCCGGCTGCCGTGACCGATGGCGCCCCATTCATGCTGCTGTTCCATGCGACGTCCAACCCCGACAAGAAATGGCCGGCCGACCACTGGGCCGCGCTCGCCACGCAGATGATGGCGCGTGGCGTACGCGTGCTGTTGCCGTGGGGATCGGCTGCCGAGCATGGCGATGCGCAGGACATAGCCGCACGCGCGCCGGGTGCGGTCGTGCTGCCCGCGATGACGGTGCGCGAGCTCGGTGCGGCGCTCGGCCGGGCTGCGCTCGTGGTGGGGGTCGATACGGGGTTCGTACACATGGCGCACGCGCTGCAGCGGCCGACCGTGATGATTTTCGTCGCGACGTCGCGCCATCATTGCGGCATCGGCGGCGCGCCGAATGCGCTGTCGATCGGCGAGCCGGGCACGATGCCGTCGGTCGACGAGGCGCTGGACGCGATCGATACGGTCAGCCCGGCCTATGGCGCGCTGCGCGCGCGGCTGACCGCCTGACGAGGTGGGGCGCGGTGGTTCAGGCGAGCAGCGCCTCGACCGTGAGGACGGCGGCGACGGCCGCCAGATTCGCCAGCAGCGCCTCGAACACGAGGCCGCGCCAGGTCTGCGGCCGGAAGCGCATCGCGAGCAGGATCGCGCCACCCAGCGCGAGTGCGAGGATCAGGACGAGATCGGCATTGCCGAGGCGGATGTGCATGGCGGCGGCTCCTTCGGGGCGGGATCCCGGGGGCGCGCAGCGGCGCACCCAGGATCGAGTATAGGCAGCGCCGGCCCGCGCACAACCCGGGTCGCCCCGGAGTCTCAGACGAGCGATGCGTCGCGCGTCTCGCGCATCAGCAGCACGCCGATCAGGCTGATTGCCGCCGCAACCGATACATAACCGCCGACCCACGACAGCCCGCCGCGCGCCGCCAGCAGTTGCGCGATATACGGCGCGATCGACGCGCCGAGGATCCCGCCGAGGTTGTACGCGACGCCCGCGCCCGTGTAGCGGACGTTGGTCGGGAACAGCTCCGGCAGCAGCGCGCCCATCGGCGCGAACGTCACGCCCATCAGGAACAGCTCGATCGTCAGGAACAACGCGACGAGCGGCATGGAGCCGCTGCCGAGCAGCGGCTCCATCGCAAAACCCGACAGCAGTGCGGCGATCGCGCCCACGACGAGCACCGGCTTGCGGCCGAAGCGGTCCGATGCCCACGCGGACAGCGGCGTCGCGAGTCCCATGAACACGACCGCGAAACACAGCAGGCCGAGGAAACTCTGGCGCGGAATATGCAGCGCCGACACGCCGTAGGACAGCGAGAACACCGTCGAGATGTAGAACAGCGTGTAGCAGACGACCATGGCGAGCGCACCGAGCAGCGTTGGCCGCCAGTGTTGCGTGAGCAGCGTCGCGACCGGCACGCGCACGCGCTCGTTGCGATCGAGCGCGGCCTGGAATGCGGGTGTTTCGGTGATCTTGAGCCGCACGTACAGGCCGAGTGCGACGAGCACCGCACTGACCAGGAACGGGATGCGCCAGCCCCAGCTGCGGAACTGCTCGTCCGACAGCGACAGCGCAAGCGCGAAGAACAGTCCGTTCGACATCAGGAAGCCAACCGATGGCCCGAGCTGCGGGAACATCCCGAACCAGCCGCGCTTGCCCTGCGGCGCGTGCTCGGTCGCGAGCAGCGCGGCGCCGCCCCATTCGCCGCCAAGGCCGATCCCCTGGCCGAAGCGCAGCACGCACAGCAGCACCGGCGCGAGCGCGCCGATCGCGTCGTAGCCGGGCACGAAGCCGATGGCGGTGGTGGATACGCCCATCACGAGCAGCGATGCGACGAGCGTCGACTTGCGGCCGATGCGGTCGCCGAAGTGCCCGAACAGGAACGAGCCGATCGGGCGAGCGATGAACGCGATGCCGAACGTGACGAAGGCGGACAGCGCCTGGGCGGTCGCGGACCCGTGCGGGAAGAACACGGGGCCGATGACGAGCGCGGCGGCCGTTGCGTATACGTAGAAATCGTAGAACTCGATCGCGGTGCCGATGAAGCTGGCGAACACGATGCGCCGGTGGCTGACGGCGCCGGCCGAACCGGTTGCGTGTGCAACGGTCGGGGGGGATGCGGACATGGATGTCTCCGTTTTGTCGTTGGGGCGGTCGGCTGAGCGTGCGGTCGGGCAGGCGGATGCCTGCCGGGGGCAGCCGAGCGGATGATGCGGTGGCGGCGTGGACGCGCGCCGTGGCGCGGACGTCACCCGCCGGTCGACGATGGAGACGGGTACGTCGCCGCCGCCCGGTGCCGGCGTGGTCGGCTCGCATGCCGGGTGCGGCGCGCGAACGCGCGCGCGGCGTGATGGCCGCGCGATTGCGGAAAATTATAGCCAGCGCCGCCGCGCACCGGCAATCGCGGGGCGGCGACCGGTCAGTCGATCGATTGCGCCTGCGCCGACGCGGTGCTTTGCAACTGGAAGTGGCCGTCGTCGTTGAAGAGCCAGCCTTCCATCAATTCGAGCCGGCCGTTGCCGTCGAGCAGTCGCGACGGTGGCGGTGGCAGCGGCGCCGAGCGGCGCAGCGACGCGAGCGCGAGTGCTTCCGCTTCGCTGTCGCCGTTGCTGCGATAGACGGACGCGTTGACGAGCCGGCCGCTGCCATCGACGGTGAAGGCCACGACGACGAGCGAGCGGAGCATGGCCTGTGGTATGCCGTGCAGCATGCCGGACGGATTGCGTTCGGCGACACGCTGCGCGACTTCGACGCGGTACTGGTCGAGGCTGCCGCTGCGGGTGATCGACGGAACCGTCAGGATCGAGTGCAGCGACGGAGGCGGCGTGATCGTGCACGCCGCGAGCATGGCGACGACGGCCAGCGCAACTGCACGCAGCCGGTCGACATGCAAACGGGGAAGAGGGCGCATGGGAGGCTAGCCGGAAGTGACTATAAAAAAATGATAGGCGCACGGACGCGGGCCGATATCGGGAGAAACGCATAAGGGGCGATGCCGGATGTTGCGATCGCTGATGACGAGACGGCGTGCGCTCGCGCAGCGCGGTGTGACGTGACATATGACAGCACGCTCGCGTGGCTGCCGCACGTGTGCATCCCGGCGTGCCTGTTGCAAGGTTGAAAGAAACGCGAGGAACGCGAGTGGCACGCAGGCGCGTGGCGAGGAGCCGGCGCGTGTGCAGCGGATCGCGGCAGGCAGCACCACGGGCGCGCCCGCGCCATCTTCGGCGATGCGTGCGGCCCGGTTCAGAAGCCGTGCGTGACGAGTGACAGGATCGACAGGTCGGGGTGCGTGCCGTCGATGATGCTCTTGCCGATGTGCACGGCTTCGTGGACGGCTTCATCGAGGCTCGCGAAGCTTTCCTCGCCGTCCGCATGGAAGGGCACCGCGTGGCCGGGCAATGCGGGATTCGCGCCCGGATGGCACACGTAACCGGTATAGGTGTAGCGCGTGTCGCTGCCGGGCACGACGGCCGGCACGACATGGATCTCGAAGCCTTCGTAATCGACGTGTTCCGCCGGTGTCGACAGTTCGGTCATGGCGATCTCCGTGTACCGCACGCAGGGGTGGCGCGCGCGGCATCGAGTACGCGGCGGCGGTCGTGTCGCCGTGATGATCGAATTCTAGGTGATCGAGCGGCCGGCCGGGAGGGTGGCTTCCGGCGCGCTGCGATGCGATGGCGGGCCGCTGCCGGTGCCCGCAGCTCAGGGGCCGCGCGAGGGCCGGCGCGAACGCCCGTGCCGTTTCGGCGGACGGGCTCGCGCGCGGCGCTGCATCATTGCTTGCAGCGCGCGTCCTTGCGCTGCACGACGATGATCACCGGGTATTTCTGGCCGTGATCAAGCTCCACGCGCGCCACGACGGTCAGCGTCGCCGGATCGGAATCGTCGTACACGCTGACCTGTTCGTTCCTGAGGTAGGTCACGCCGGTGCAGTTCGACGTGCGTCCATCGTCGCCCACCTTGCACTGGAGGTCGTTGTCCTTCACGTAGTTGTAGGGCGACGGGCTCGCGAGGTATTCGCTCAGGCCGCGCGGCGAACCGCCGACGCCCGTCACGTAGGCGATCGCGCACGACGCTTGCGCGTCACTGCCGGCGGCGGTGTCGGCCGTCGCCGGCGTGCTGACGGCAACCAGCAGTGCGGCGAGCGACGGGGCGATGAAGGGCTTCATGACGTGGGTTTCCCGTTTCGCGAATCGGAGCGCCGGATTGTAACGGCATCCGGCGTGACGCGTCGGAACGTGGGGGAGGGGCGCGCGCGGACCAACAAAAAACCCCGTCATTCGGTGAATGGACGGGGTTTGGCGAACTTCCTGGCGGAAGCGGTGAGATTCGAACTCACGGACAGTTTCCCGTCGCCGGTTTTCAAGACCGGTGCCTTAAACCGCTCGGCCACGCTTCCACACGAGGCGGCATTGTAACCGAAATGCCGCGTGGTTCATCCCTTCAATCGTCGCGCAGGAACAATTCCTGCAGGTCGTTGAGGAAACGCTGGCCCAGCGGCGTCGGCGCGATCTGCGCGAAATCGCGCGCGATCAGCCCGCGCCGTTCCGCTTCCTGCAGCGCCGGCTCGATCGTGCTCATCGGCAGGCCCGTGCGTTCGGCGAAGCTGTGCACGGGGAAGCCCTCGACGAGCCGCAGCGTGTTCAGCATGAACTCGAACGGCAGGTCGCGCGCGCCGACTTCACGCTCTTCCTGCACGGCCGTGCCCGCCATCGCCTGCTCGATGAAGGTCGCCGGATGCTTGTAGCGTGCCTGCCGCAGGATCCGGTTCGGGAACGACAGCTTCGTGTGTGCGCCCGCACCGATCCCGAGATAGTCGCCGAAGCGCCAGTAGTTCAGGTTGTGCTTGCACTGATGATTCGGCTTCGCATACGCGGACACTTCGTAGCGCCCGTAACCGGCCTCGGCCGTGCGCGCGTGAATCCATTCCTGCATGTCCGCCGACGCGTCGTCGTCGGGCACGACCGGCGGGAACTTCGCGAACAGCGTATTCGGCTCGAGCGTCAGGTGATACAGCGACAGATGCGGCGGCGCGTACGACAGCGCGGTCTCGATGTCGGTGCGGCATTCGTCGAGCGTCTGGTTCGGCAGCGCGAACATCAGGTCGAGGTTGAAGTTGTCGAAGTTCTTCGCGGCGATCTCGACCGCGGCGCGTGCCTGCGTCGTGTCGTGAATCCGGCCGAGCGCCTTCAGGTGCGTTTCGTTGAAGCTCTGGATGCCGACCGACAGGCGATTCACGCCACTCGCGCGGAACTGCGCGAACTTCGCGGCCTCGAACGTGCCCGGATTTGCCTCGAGCGTGATCTCGGCATCGGCGTCGAGCGGCAGCAGCGCACGCACGTCGGACAGCATCCGGTCGAGGCCGGCCGCCGACAGCAGGCTCGGCGTGCCGCCGCCGATGAATACCGTATGCACCTGGCGGCCCCATACGAGCGGCAGCGCCTGCTCGAGATCGGCGCGCAGCGCGTCGAGATACTCGGTTTCCGGAAACCGTTCGCCCTTCCACTCGTGCGAATTGAAATCGCAGTACGGGCACTTGCGCACGCACCACGGGAAATGCACGTACAGCGCGAGCGGCGGCAGCGACGTGAGCCGCACCTGGCCGGGCGACGTGAAGGTCGCGACGACGCGCGCGCCGGTTTGCGCGGCCTGGCTCATGCGACCTCCGCTGGCGAACGGGTATCGGGCGTGCTCATGCTTCCTCCGCGAGCCGCGCCAGCAGCGCCTTCAGCGCCAGCGCGCGATGGCTGTGCGTGTTCTTCACGGCCGGCTCGAGTTCGGCGGCCGTCGCGCCGAGCGACGGCAGGTAGAAATACGGGTCGTAGCCGAATCCGTGCTCGCCGCGCGGCGTGTCGACGATCTCGCCCGCCCAGCGTCCTTCGGCGAACAGCGGCTCGGGGTCGTCCGCATGGCGCACGAGCGCGAGCACGCAGCAGTAGTATGCGCGCCGGTCGTCGACGCCGCGCAGCCGCTCGACGAGATACGCGTTGTTCGCCGCGTCGCCCTTGTCACGGCCCGCGCGCTGCGCGTAGCGTGCCGAATAGACGCCCGGCGCGCCGCGCAGCACGCGCACGCACAGGCCCGAATCGTCAGCGATCGCCGGCAGCCCGGTGAGCCGCGACGCGTGGCGTGCCTTCGTCAGCGCATTCTCGATGAAGGTGCCGAACGGTTCCTCCGCTTCCGGCACGGCAAGGTCGCCCTGCGGGACGATCTCGATGCCGACCGTCGAGAACAGCGCGGTGAATTCGCGCAGCTTGCCCGCGTTGTTCGACGCGAGAACGATGCGCGACAGCGGCGCGGTGGTGTGGTCGTCCGGCATGTCAGGCGCCCAGCACGTCTTTCTGAAGCTGCACGAGTTCGGCGATCCCGCCTTGCGCGAGGTCGAGCAGCGCGTTCATCTCGGCGCGCGAGAACGGCACGCCTTCGGCCGTGCCCTGGACTTCGACGAAACCGCCGGCGCCCGTCATCACGACGTTCATGTCGGTGTCGCACTGCGAATCTTCCGCGTAATCGAGGTCGAGCACGGGCGCGCCCTGGTACACGCCGACCGAGATCGCGGCGACGTGGTCGGTGATCGGCGAGCGGGTGAGCTTGCCGGCCGCGATCAGCTTCGACACGGCGTCGTGCGCGGCGACGAACGCGCCGGTGATGCTCGCCGTGCGCGTGCCGCCGTCGGCCTGGATCACGTCGCAGTCGATGTGGATCGTGCGCGGGCCGAGCGCTTCGAGGTCGAACACCGCGCGCAGTGCGCGGCCGATCAGGCGCTGAATTTCCTGCGTGCGGCCGGTCTGCTTGCCGCGGGCGGCTTCGCGGTCGCTGCGCGTATGCGTCGCGCGCGGCAGCATCCCGTATTCGGCGGTCAGCCAGCCTTGCCCGCGGTCGCGCAGGAAGTCGGGCACGCGCTCGGACACGCTCGCGGTGCAGAGCACCTTGGTGTCGCCGAACTCGACCAGCACCGAGCCTTCGGCATGTTTCGTGTAGTGGCGGGTCAGGGCGACCTTGCGCAGTTCGTCGGCGCGGCGGCCGCTCGGGCGGGAAACGGAGGACGTCATGTGGGAATCGCGGAACGAGAGGAAACCCCGATTTTAGCGCCGAACCGCGGGCGTGCCCGGCGGGGTGGTCCGCAAAAATGGGATAATGCGCGCTTCCCGCCCCGCGCTTTCCGATGCGCCGGGCGCCTCGACATATCCCCGCCCGCGAGGGCACCCAGACGGCGAGACGAACCATGATCTACAGCATGACGGGCTACGCGAGCGCGACGCGCGAACTCGCGACGGCCACCGGTAACGGCGGCACCAGCGTGTCGGTCGAACTGCGCACCGTGAACTCGCGCTTTCTCGACCTGAATTTCCGGATGCCGGACGACGTGCGCGCGTGCGAACCCGCGCTGCGCGAAATGCTGATGAACAAGCTGTCGCGCGGCAAGGTCGACATCCGCATCAACCTGCAGCGCGGCGAGCAGAGTATCGGCGCGGGCGCGCTGAACCAGTCCGCGCTCGGCCAGCTTGCCGAGCTCGAGCGCTCGGTGCTCGACTCGTTCCCGGGCGTTGGCCGCCTGCGCGCGGGCGAGATCCTGCGCTGGCCCGGCGTGATCGCCGAGAGCGGCGTGTCGGCTGACGCGATTCGCGAGGCGGTGCTCGCGTGCGGCAAGGAAGCGATCGGCGAGCTCGTCGTCGTGCGTTCGCGCGAAGGCGCGCAACTGGCGACGATGCTGCTGTCGAACGTCACCGAGATGGAAGCGATCGTCGCGCGCATCACGCCGCTCGTGCCGGAGCTGATCGCGAAGCACCAGCAGAAGATCGTCGAACGGCTGCAGGAGGCGCTCGGCATCGCGGCGCCCGAAGGCAGCTCGACGATCGTCACGCGCGAGGAAGCCGCGGAGCGCATTCGTCAGGAAGTGACGATGTACGGGATCCGGATCGACATCGCGGAAGAGCTGTCGCGGCTCACCGCGCACCTGAACGAAACGCGCCATGTGATCGAGAAGGGCGGCCGCGTCGGCAAGCGTCTCGACTTCATGATGCAGGAACTGAATCGCGAAGCGAACACGCTCGGCTCGAAGGCGGCGGCGAAGGAACTCGCCGACGCGTCGATGGCGCTCAAGCTGTTGATCGAGCAGATGCGCGAGCAAGTGCAAAACCTGGAGTAAAGCAACATGACGGAATCTACCCGCGACGCGCACGCGTCGCATTCGCTGCACGGCGGCGTCTATCCCGGCAACCTGTTCATGGTCGTCGCGCCGTCGGGCGCCGGCAAGTCGACGCTCGTGAATGCGCTGCTGTCGAAGGACAGCGACATCTGCCTGTCGATCTCGTACACGACACGCAAGCCGCGCCCGGGCGAGCAGGACGGCCAGCACTATCACTTCACGACGGTCGAGGATTTCCGCGCGCGTCACGCGGCGCACGAATTCCTCGAGAGCGCGGAAGTGCACGGCAACTACTACGGCACGTCGCGCGTCTGGATCGAAGAGCAGATGAGGAACGGCCACGACGTGCTGCTCGAGATCGACTGGCAAGGCGCGCTGCAGGTGAAGAAGCAGTTCCGCAACGCGGTCGGCATCTTCATCCTGCCGCCGTCGCTCGACGCGCTCGAGGAGCGCCTGAAGAAGCGCGGCCAGGACGAGCCGAACGTGATCACGCGCCGCCTGCTGGCCGCCGGCAGCGAGATCGCGCACGCGTCCGAAGCGGAATACGTGGTGATCAACGAGAACTTCGAGCGTGCGCTCGCGGAGCTCGAATGCATCGTCGCGGCCACGCGCCTGCGCTTTGCTTCGCAGTACGCGCGACACACGGAGCTGTTCATCGAGCTCGGCATCCATCTGCCCCACGCGGAATGACGCGGGGGACGAGGGACATAAGGTAGAATAAGGACTATATTCAGAAGGAATTACCAACATGGCTCGCATTACCGTCGAAGACTGCCTGAAGCAAATCCCGAACCGCTTCGAACTGGCGCTCGCCGCCACCTATCGCGCGCGGCAGCTCGCGCAAGGCCATACGCCGAAGATCGAAAGCCGCGACAAGCCGACCGTCGTCGCGCTGCGCGAAATCGCTGCCGGCCAGGTCGGCGTCGAGATGCTGAAGAAGGTGCCGGTGTAACGCGCATCCGGCCCGTTCCAGCCATGTAATCCACGCGCGCAACGACTCGACCTGGAGGCGAATATGAGCACCACCCCATCGTCCGCCTCCGCGGATTCGACCACCGAAGCCACGGCCCAGTCGCCTGCGCGCCAGTACATCGACGCGGTCCTCGAACAGTCCTTCCGGCATCTGTTCGGGCCGACCGCCACACCGGAGCAGCCCCGCAAGCACGGCGTCGTTTCGATCGCGAAACTGACGGCCGTGCTTGCCGAGTATCTTCCTCCGGAAGAAATCAAAGAGGTCAAGGCGGCGTTCCACTTCAGTGACGAAGCCCACCTCGGTCAATATCGCCAGAGCGGCGAACCCTACATCACCCATCCCGTCGCCGTCGCGGAAATCTGCGCCGGCTGGAAGCTCGACGCGCAGGCCGTCATGGCCGCGCTGCTGCACGACGTGATGGAAGACCAGGGCGTGACCAAGAGCGAGCTGGCCGAACGGTTCGGCCCGAAGGTCGCCGAACTGGTCGATGGGCTGTCGAAGCTCGACAAGATGGAATTCCGCAGCCGCGAGGAAGCGCAGGCGGAAAACTTCCGCAAGATGCTGCTCGCGATGGCACGCGACGTGCGCGTCATTCTCGTCAAGCTCGCCGATCGTCTGCACAACATGCGCACGCTCGGCGCGGTGCCGATGGAAAAGCGCCGCCGCGTCGCGCGCGAAACGCTCGACATCTACGCGCCGATCGCGCACCGCCTCGGGTTGAACAACACGTATCGCGAGCTGCAGGACATGAGCTTCGCGAACTTCAACCCGCATCGCTACGCGACGCTCGAGAAGGCCGTGAAGGCCGCGCGCGGCAACCGCCGCGAAGTGATCAGCAAGATCCTCGAAGCCGCGCAGCGCGCGATGGCCGATGCGAAGATCGACGCCGAGATCACCGGCCGCGAAAAGACCATCTACAGCGTGTACCGCAAGATGCGCGACAAGCAGCTGTCGTTCTCGCAGGTGCTCGACGTGTACGGCTTTCGCGTCGTCGTCGACAGCCCGCTCGACTGCTACACATGCATCGGCGCGCTGCACGCGCTGTACAAGCCCGTACCCGGCAAGTTCAAGGACTACATCGCGATCCCGAAGATCAACGGCTATCAGTCGCTGCACACCACGCTGGTCGGCCCGTTCGGCGCGCCGATCGAGTTCCAGGTGCGCACGCGCAAGATGCACGAGATCGCCGAGGCGGGGGTCGCCGCGCACTGGCTGTACAAGAACGGCAGCGCGGATCTCAGCGACGTGCAGAAGCGCGCGCACCAGTGGCTGAAGTCGCTGCTCGACATCCAGAGCGAAGCCGGCGATTCGAGCGAATTCCTCGAGCACGTGAAGATCGACCTGTTCCCGGATGCGGTCTACGTGTTCACGCCGAAGTCGAAGATCATGGCGCTGCCGCGCGGCGCGACGGCACTCGATTTCGCGTATTCGATCCACAGCGATCTCGGCAACCAGTGCGTGGCCGTGAAGATCAACAACGAGTTGCTGCCGCTGCGCACCGAGCTGAAGAGCGGCGACATCGTCGAGGTGATCACGGCGCCGTATTCGAAGCCGAACCCTGCGTGGCTCGGCTTCGTGCGTACCGGCAAGGCGCGCTCGGCGATCCGGCACTACCTGAAGACGATGCGCCTGAACGAATCGGTGCAGCTGGGCGAGCGACTGGTCGACCAGAGCCTGAAGGGCTACGGTCTCGCGCTGGCCGATGTCGAGCCGGAAGTGTGGGAGAAGCTCGTGCAGTGGACGGGCAACAAGAGCCGTCAGGAAATCTTCGCGGACATCGGCCTTGGCCGCCGCGTGGCCGCGGTGATGGCCAAGCGCATCGAGGTGCTGATGAGCGGCCGCGATGCGGACGACGATCTGCCGAAGTCCGAGCGGCATTCCGCGCACCACGCGCCGCCGGTCGTGATCACCGGCACCGAAGGGATGTCCGTGCAGTTGTCCGCATGCTGCCGGCCGATTCCGGGCGACGCGATCATGGGTTACATCGGCATCGGCCTGGGGATGGCGATTCATACGACCGATTGCCGCGTGGCGCAGCGTATCCATCGCCGCGATCCGGGCCGCTGGATCGACGTCGAATGGGCGCCGCAGCCGGGCCGCCTGTTCGATGTCGCGGTGAAGGCGCTCGTGAAGAACACGAAGGGCATCTTTGCGCGCGTGGCGGCGGACATCACGTCGGCCGACGCGAACATCGTGCATATCGCGATGGACGAGGATCTGACGCACGAGTCGACGGTGCTGCGCTTCGTGATCCAGGTCAGCGACCGCGTGCATCTCGCGAACGTGATGCGACGCGTGCGAACCAATCCGGACGTGATGCGGATCATGCGTGAGCGTTCGACCGACGACGGTGCGCATGCGCGCCACGACGGCGGCATGCGCATCGAACGCGAGCGTCAGGATTACTGACGCGGCCCGTGTGCGCGAGCGATCGACGGCGGCCAATGGCCGCCGTTTTCATTTGTGCTGTTTGGTGGCGAGCGCGTGCGGTGTCGTGGCCGGCGTTCTTCCGACAAGGGGCGTGACGCGACCGTACGTTGCCGTGCGTCGAGCAAGGGAAGGAAGGGGAGGCGGAAAAGAAAAAGGGCTTTCCCGGAGGAAAGCCCTTTTAAGGTGGCGCGGCTGGCAGGATTCGAACCCACGACCCCTTGGTTCGTAGCCAAGTACTCTATCCAACTGAGCTACAGCCGCACGCAAAACGGTACTTCTCAACTGTCGGAACCTTCTGCGATGGGAAGGCCCCCAAAAAAGTGGCGCGGCTGGCAGGATTCGAACCCACGACCCCTTGGTTCGTAGCCAAGTACTCTATCCAACTGAGCTACAGCCGCACGCAAAACAAAACTTCTACTGCTTCGAACTGAAAGGGCCTTCGGTTCAGAAGGCCCTCGAAAAAAGTGGCGCGGCTGGCAGGATTCGAACCCACGACCCCTTGGTTCGTAGCCAAGTACTCTATCCAACTGAGCTACAGCCGCACGCAGAAGCGAAATTATAGCAGGGTTGTATAAAAAGGGAAGCCTTATTCGCAAATTAGGTGCATGGCCTGACCGGGGCGCCCTTCGTGTACCCTTGGAGCATCAGTCATCCATGTTGAATCTGCATCATGAACAAGGCGTTTGTCAAAGAGTCGGACGGCGACGACGACGATCTGGACCAGGCCCAGCCAGCGATTCCAGCGGGCTCGAAGAACTACATCACTCCCGCCGGCCACAAGCGGCTGAGGGACGAATTGCTGAACCTGATCGACGTCGAGCGTCCCGAGGTCGTGCGGCTCGTGTCCTGGGCCGCGTCGAATGGTGACCGGTCGGAGAATGGCGACTACATCTACGGCAAGCGGCGGCTTCGCGAGATCGATCGCCGCATCCGCTTCCTGACGAAGCGGCTCGATCTGGCCGAAGTCGTCGATGCGAGCCGGCAGGAGAATGTCGACCAGGTGTTTTTCGGCGCAACGGTCGATTACGAGACACCGGACGGCGAGGATCACACGATCACGATCGTCGGGATCGACGAGGTCGATCTCGATCGCGGCTGTGTCAGCTGGATTTCGCCGGTCGCGCGCGCACTGATCAAGGCGAAGATCGGCGATACCGTCATGTTGATGACGCCGGCCGGCCCGCAGCCGATCGACGTGCTCGACGTCCGTTACCCGGCGCCGGGCAACGCCTGAGCGGCGCACGGCGCAACCCGGCAAAGAAAAAGCGCCCCGATGGGGCGCTTCGTCATCCGGCGCGCGGCGGAACTGCCGGGCGCTCAGAAGCGATGGCGCAGGCCGGCCGTGACCGCGATCTGCTTGTTGGTCGATGAAGCACCACCGAGGCCATTGACATAGGCGCCGATGCCCAGGCCGTCCGTGCTGACGCGCTGATACACGCCTTGCACATACACGTCGGTCCGCTTGGACAGGGCATAGTCGGTCTGCAGGTTGAACTGGTTCCAGCCCGGGTGGCGGCCGTCCAGGAAGCCGGCGGTGTACGTGTACGACCCGGCCAGAGACAAGGCCGGCGTGAGCGCGTAGCGCGCGTTCACTTCGTAGTTGTTGAAGCGGGCAAACGTGCCGTCGAGACCCAGCCCGTTCGACACGCCCGACGCACCCGCGGAGATACCGAGCGCCCGGTTCACGCGCGATTGCGTGAACACGAAGCCGGCCGTTGCCGGACCGAACGTGTAGTTCAGGCCGCCGCCGAACACGCGCTGACGCTTGCCGACGAACGTATTGTCGCCTGCCACCGCGCCGCCGCCGTTGGTGACCGCCGCCGACGTGAGGCCCGAGATGTCATTGTTCAACTGCAGGTAGCCGGCGCCGATATTGAAGCCGGCGTAGGTGTACGACACGCCTGCGCTATACGCGCGATTGTTCGAGAACTGGCTGCTGTTCGAGAAGCCGTACAACGCGCCGAACTTCAGTCCGCCGTAATTGACGCTCGTGTACTTGACAGCGTTATTGATCCGGAACGAATTGTTCAGGTTGTCGTTGTCGAACGGGTGGGCAAACTGGGTGCCGCCGAATTGCGTACCGGTCAGCGACAGCGGCCCGATGTAGTCGACGACGCTATCGTATTGGCGACCGAGGGTGACGGCGCCGAACTGGTCATGAGACAGGCCGACGAACGCCTGGCGGCCGAATTCGCGGCCATTCTGGCCGAGCGTGCCATTGGCGATGTTGAAGCCGTTTTCCAACACGAAGATTGCTTTCAGGCCGCCACCGAGATCTTCCGTGCCGCGCAGGCCCCAGCGGCTGCCGTTGATCTGGCCGCTGCGTTCCGACCATGAGCTGTGGCCACCCTGGTTGTTCGTATAGGTGATGCCTGCATCGATCAGGCCATAGAGCGTCACGCTGCTTTGGGCGTGAGCTGCCGTAACAAATACACCCGACAACGCGGTGACGATCAGGGTTTTTTTCATGGATCTGTCTCCAAACAGGATGATGTCGATCGAACCTGCTGCGGACTGGCATGTTGTGCTTGACGTTGCGGCCGGTCCGGCAGAGCGGCGGTGCGCTTATCAAAAAGCCATCTGCAGTGTACGGAGTGCGTGGAGCGGGGGAAGGATGCGCTTTAAGCAATAATATATTTTGGAATCCGCAAAGATCGGCGATATGGCGCAAACGATTGACCATCAAGGATTTGCGGCGGTGCAGCGAAGAAAAATGGCGATCAGGACTACGTAACGGGCGTTGCGCGATCGCGACAGATGGTCAGCAGGAGGCGGGGATCGTCGTCATCCGATTATTGACACATCGGCAATAGAGGTTTGTGTGGAGCATGGCTAATGAAAGGTTGTTCTCTCGCTATACTGCGATCTCTGCTTTCCGAAGCAGACTTTTTCGTTGACGGAAAAGATCTCCAAACCTTTGTCGGCGCGACTTCCCAGTCGCGCTTTTTTTTGCCCGTCGGTCCGCGCGCTATTGCGCGAACGAACGCCGCTTGCGCTTGGCCGCGGGTGCGGCCTCCTTGGCTTCGTTGGGCGGCGGCGTGTATGTCCAGTCTTCCATCACATAGTGACGGGCATCGAGAGGCGACGAGAGCAGGTTCTGCCAGTGATCGCCATGCCAGGTCGTATCGAATTCGGTGTCGCACGGCGCTTCGCGCGAGGACGCGGACTCGGCCAGGGCGCGGGACTTGCGGTGTACGCGTCCGAGCCGGCTCGCGAAGCGCTTGATTCCGTCCAGCCACATGACCTTCTCCTTCCTTCCGACGTTAAGTGAGCATCGCAATGTCCCCGGATTTCCGCAACCCGGAAAAAACCCGAGGAATTTACCGAACCGATTTGTCCCCGGTAGGAATTTCACGGCCGCGATTATTAATGTTCTGATCCCGGTAATATTGACAGGTTTTTGTTGCGAATCAATTAATCAAAGGCGTCGGTGTACCGATTCCAGTGGTATTAGCTCTTTTTTGATAAAACGATCGTCAAAAATTTCCTTGACGCACCCGGATTGTCCAATTTATAAAGTCAGCACTCCGTCCTCGGGCGGCGTGCTGGTGTGGGTGCTGGCGCAATGTTTCGGGATTTCGGGAAACGGCTATAAAAATAGCTTTTTTGGATCTAATCGAGTGGGGAACGAAGACATGGATACCGGTATCGTGAAATGGTTTAACGATGCTAAAGGTTTCGGCTTTATTACGTCGGACAATGGCGGTGAAGATTTGTTTGCACACTTTTCCGAAATCAAGATGGACGGCTTCAAGACGCTGAAGGAAAACCAGCGTGTTTCGTTCGACGTGAAAGTCGGGCCGAAAGGCAAGCAGGCAGCGAATATCCAGGCGGTCTGACGCGCCACGCATTGCCGATCACGTCCGGCCCCCGCATTGCGGGGGCTTTTTGTTTTACGGGGGCGGAACATTCCGGTTCGGGCTGGCCGCGAACCCGTATGCCGGTGCATACTCACGGAAGCATCGTTTTCCAGTCTTTTCATGTCTGATTCCCCCCGTCCGTCCGATCCAGCCAGCGAACAGCCGCTCGTTTTCGTCGACCTTGAAACCACTGGCGGCTCGCCCGCCGAACACCGCATCACCGAAATCGGCGTGGTCGAAATCGGCCCGTTCGGCGTGTCGACGTGGACGACGCTCGTCAATCCGGGGCAGCCGATTCCGCCGTTCATCCAGCAACTGACAGGCATTTCGGACGAGATGGTGCGCGAGGCGCCGTCATTTGCGTCGCTGGCGCCGGGTTTGTTCGAGCGGCTCGACGGCAAGCTTTTCGTCGCGCACAACGCGAGCTTCGACCGCGGCTTCCTGCGGGCCGAATTCGAGCGGGCCGGCTTCGCGTTCAATCCCGATGTGCTGTGTACGGTGCGGCTGTCAAAAGCGCTGTTCCCGCGTGAGTCGCGGCACGGCCTCGACGCGTTGATCGAGCGCCACGGCCTCGTGCCGGCTGCCCGCCACCGGGCGCTGGCGGATGCTGACCTGCTGTGGCAGTTCTGGCGCCTGTTGCACGATATCGTGCCGCTCGAGCGGCTGCGTGACCAGATCGCGCGCACGACGCGCCACTTCCGTCTGAGCGGCGACCTGACCGAAGCCTGGCTCGATACCGCGCCGCCCGGCTGCGGTGCGTACGCACTGTTCGGGGAGGAGGATGTGCCGCTGTATGTCGGCCGCAGCGTGCGTGTGCGGCAGCGGCTGCGTGCGCTGCTGACGGGCGAGCGCCGTTCGTCGAAGGAAATGCGATTGGCGCAGCAGGTGCGGCGGATCGAATGGCGCGAGACCGGCAACGAGTTGGGGGCGATGCTGGCCGAAGCGCAATGGATTGCCCGGCTGCGGCCGTCATACAACCGGCGCCTCGCGGCCGATGCCCGTGCCGGCGCTGCGCCCTGGCCGTTCGAAGGTGCGGTCGCATTCGAGGCGAGCGGCGAGCGCAGCCTGTTTCATGTGATCGACGGCTGGCGCTATCTCGGCGCGGCGGAGTCGCTCGACGCGGCCGCGCAACTCGCGGCCGACGGGACGGACGATGCGTTCGAACCCTTCACCCACCGTCTGCTGCAGACGCATCTCGCCCGCGGCCTGCAGCTGATTCCGCTCGCCGCGCTCACGCCTGCGGGGCAGGCGGGTTAGTCAGGCGAGCTCGCGCGCCCCGCGCCCGCTGTCGTCAGCCGATCGCGCTTGCGCCGCCGGCCGAGCAGACGTGCGACAGCGCGGTGTCGAGTGCCTGCGTTTGCGTGGCGTCGTAGCGCGTGAGCGTCTTCCAGTTGGCGATGCTGCGCGCGAGCCGCGCCTGGCAATCAGGCGCATCCCGCAGCGGTGCAACCTGCGCGAGCCCCGCGAGCATTTTCTGCGTCAGCCGGTCGAGCGCCGGGCGCGTGCTGGTCGCGAGATCGGGCGGCGTGCCTTCCGGCGGCCGCGTCGTGCGCCAGGTCGCGAACAGCGCATTCTGCACATCCTTGCTCGCGGTGATCTGATCCTCGAAGAACGTCCGTGCGAACGCGGGATCGACGCCGGCCTGTGCCGCGCGCTTCTCGACTGACACGAGCAGTTCCGCTTCGCGCGGTCGGTCCTCGATTGCCTTGTGATTCGCCCATTTCCATCGAGCGACCGGTTCGGCGAGCGCGAGGCGCTGCGACGCGAGCGCGACGATATTGGTGAGGGCGGTGTCGTCACCGTCTGCATTGGCGACGCGCGGGGACAAAAAGAGGGCGACGCCGAGCGCGGCGACAGCGAGGCTGGCACGAATGGCTTGCTTCATCGGAACGATCGGGAGAGCCGGGCGGGCCGGAAGTGGAAAACCAGAAGGATAGACGAAGACAGCCGCGCGGCGTAGCGCAGCGACCGGAGAATCAGCAGGCGAGCTGATCCGGCACCGTCAGGCTGTTGCGGCCCGGGTGCAAGGCGAATTGTGCGCGATGCGCAGTGATGAACCGCACGATAGCGAGGATCGGCACGTGGCGGTTACAGAACCGGACAGGCGTTCACTTCGGCGAGTACAGCTTGTGCTGCTCGTCGAAGAATGCCCGCACATGGTCAGGCAATTCGGCGAGGAATTCCACGCCGACGGGTTCCGGATCCGGGCTCATCACTTGCTCCGGCGGTGGCATGCGGGTTGGTCTTTCGTCCATGGTCATTTCTCCAGCAGGTTCGATGATTATCAACCTCGTGCTTGGATTTATGCCAGTGGCGAATCGTTAGATTTTGTCTCTGTTGTATTAACGGCACATGCGCTCTGGCGCGCGCTGCGATGCCGACTATTGCGTCGTGTGGAATCGGCAAGAATCGGGCCGCTTGTTATACTTGCGCGCACTTTTTTTGGACCGTGATGAAGCGAACGACGCGATGGATCGGCCTCGTATGGCTGGCGCTGTTACTGAACGTACTGTCGCCTGTCATCGGCTATGCGCGTCTTGCATCGAGCGGCTCCGGCGAGCTCACGCTCGAGTTGTGCAGTGCAGCGGGCGCCCGCCAGGTCGTGCTCGCGCAGGCGGGCGGCGATCACGGTACGTCGTCGTTCGACCATGCCGGCGTGCCGCACTGCGTGTACTGCCCCGGCTTTGCGGCGAACGTGGCGCTCGGGTCGAGCCTGCCCGCACTGCCGGGCTTCGTGCGGACGTTCGCCTATCGCGCGGCCGCGCCCGCCATTCCCGATTTTCCCCGCAAGGGCATCCGTCTCGCGCAGCCTCGCGCCCCGCCTGAAAACGCTCCGATCTGATTGATGTCGTCCGCGCGCCCCGGTGGCGCGCGTGCCGTCCGCGGCCGGGCCGTGTGCCGCGCCGTTCGTGCGCGGCGCGCACTCGTGTCCGGCGGCGTCCGATCACGTTTTCAGGAATTCACTCATGTCCTCTCTCTTCGCCGCGCGGCCGTCGCGCGGCAGGCTCGCGCTCGCATGCGCGGCCGCTTTCGCGTGGCCCGCCGCCCATGCGGCCTCGACCGACGCTTCACGCAGCGCCACCACGCGCGGTCGCGTCGAGCGTACCGCCAATGCCGCCGCTCCCGCTTCGGCCGTCGCAATCGCGCCGCCGGCGCCGGCGGCCGGCGAGACGCTGACCGCCGTCAGCGTGACCGCGCAGCGGCAACCGGTCGATCCGGATACCCCGACCGTCGTCACGTCGATCACGCGCGAGCAGATCGAGTCGCACACCAACGTCACCACCGAGGACGCGCTGAAGTACGCGCCGAACCTGATGGTCCGCAAGCGCTATATCGGCGACCGCAACAGCGTGTTCGCCGGCCGCGACTTCAACGAACTGCAGAGCGCGCGCGGGCTCGTCTACGCCGACGGCGTGCTGCTGTCGAACCTGCTCGGCTCGAGCTACGCGTATCCGCCGCGCTGGTCGCTGATTCCGCCGGACGATATCGCGCGCGTCGACGTGCTCTATGGCCCCTTTTCAGCGCCGTATCCGGGCAACTCGATCGGCTCGACCGTGCTGCTCACGACGCGCCGCCCGGAAAAGCTCGAGGCGTCGCTGTCGACGCAGCTCTTCACGCAGCGCTACCACGACGGCTACGGATTCGCGGACAGCTTCGGCGGCAATCACCAGACCGCGCGGATCGCTAACCGGGTCGGCCGGTTCTGGTTCGCGCTGTCGCTCGACCGGCTCGAGAACAACGGTCAGCCGATGCAGTATGCGAGCCCCAATTCGGCATACAACCCGAAGCTCGGCGCCGCCGTGCCCGTGACGGGCGCCGCGACCGACATCGGGCCCAATGGCAAGCCGCGGACGATCGTCGGCGCGCAGACGATCGAGCGGACCGAGCAGCTCAACGAGACGGTGCGGATGGGCTATGCGTTCACCGATCACGTCGACGCAACGCTCACGCTCGGGCATTGGGAGAACCATTACCGGCAGCACGGCGAAACCTTCCTGCGCGATGCGGCCGGCAATCCAGTCTACGGCGGCAACGTGTCGATCGGCGGCCGGAACATGACCGTCGCGCCGAACGCGTTCGCGCCGCAGCGCGGCGACCAGGAGAACTGGCTATATGCGCTCGGCCTGAATGGCCGGCTCGATTCCGGCTGGCGCCTGTCGGGCGTCGTATCCGCATACGACGTGTCGCGCGACGTGCAACGCTCGGCGTCGACCGTGCAGGGCGGCGCAGGCACGCTGTTCCAGGGCGACGGCACCGGCTGGCGCACGCTCGACCTGAAGGCCGAGGCGCCGGAAGTGAAGGGCCACACGTTCACGTTCGGCTATCACTACGACAATTACTTCCTGCGCAACGTCACGTACAACACGGCCGACTGGCTGGCGGGGCCGACCACGTCGCTGTCGAGCGTCTATCGCGGCGACACGCGCACGCAGGCGCTGTTCGGGCAGGACGCGTGGCGTTTCGCGCCGGGCTGGCTCGCGACGCTGGGGCTGCGCTACGAGCGCTGGGATGCGTACGGCGGTGCGCTCGGCAATGCAACGGGCACGCTCGGCTATGCGGACCGCAGCGCGAATGCGCTGTCGCCGAAGGTTGCGTTGCAATGGGATGCGACCGACGTCTGGCGCTTCCGGCTGTCGTTCGCGACCGGCACGCGTTTCCCGACGGTCGGCGAACTGTTCCAGGGCACGATCTCGAACAACGCGATCGTCAACAACAACCCGAACCTGCGGCCGGAAAAGGCGATCGACTGGGATTTCACGGCCGAACGCGACGTGGGTGTCGGCGTCTTGCGTGCCAGCGTGTTCCAGAGCGACCTGCGCGATTCGATCTACAGCCAGACGACGGTGTCGGGCGCGACGACGGTGACCAACATCTCGAACGTCGATCGCGTGCGCGTGCGCGGCGTCGAACTCGCGTTCAGCGGCGAGAACGTCGGTTTGAAGGGGCTCGCGATCGACGCGAACGTGTCGGCGAGCAACGCGCAGATCCTCGCCGACGCCGCGAATCCCGCGTACGTCGGCTCGCGCTTTCCGCGGATTCCGCGCATGCGTGCGAACCTGCTCGCGTCGTATCGCTTCGACGAGCACTGGCTCGCGAGCGTCGGTGTGCGCTACTCGGGCCGTCAGTTCAACACGCTCGACAACAGCGACGTGAACCCGGACGTCTACGGCGGCACGAGCTCGTTCACGGTCGTCGACCTGAAGGCGCGCTACCGCTTCGACCGTCACCGGACCGCGTCGCTCGGCATCGACAACCTGACGGACCGCCGCTACTACGTGTTCCACCCGTATCCGGGCCGTACTTTCTATGGAGAACTGAAATGGTCGCTGTGAGATCGCTCGCGGCAGGCGGTGCGCTGTGGTGCGCGTTGCTGTCGCCAGCCGATGCCCGAGCGTTTGCGCGCGGCGCTCGATGCGGGAGGGGGAGGGGAAATGCCGCGCACCCTATGGATCGGGCGCGATGATGCACGCGAAGCGCGCAGTGGACTGCTGACGGCCGACATACCCGACGGCTGGTTGCAGCGCGCGAAGTGCTGAACGGGCCGGCGGCGCGCGGCGAGCGTGCCGCGCGCCGGCCTGATGCGAAAACGCGCCCGAAGGCGCGTGAAGAGAAGCGTCAGGCCGCTCGCTTGAATAGCCGGATCACGAACAGCAGGATCACCGCGCCGACGACCGCGACGATCACCGAACCGATGAAGCCGCTGCCGACGCTGATGCCGAGTATCCCGGCGAGCCAGCCGCCGATCACCGCGCCGACGATCCCGACGATGATGTCGACGATCAGCCCGAAGCCGCCGCCCTTGACGAGCAAGCCGGCGAGCCAGCCGGCGATCGCACCGATGATGAGCCACATAATCAAGCCATGAGCCATGGTTGTCCTCTCCTTGAGTTGTCGAATGACCGGACGTCGGCAGCGTTGCCGCAAGCTGAATGAAGGCGGCAACGCGACCTGCCGCGCCGCCCACGCAATGTAACGCGATAGACGGGTCGGAATCGTTAAGTAATGTTATGCACCCTTAGCGGGATTTTCCAGGGAATTCGTCTGCATACGGCGAGGCCCGTGCGTGAACGGTGCATGGTGAAATGAAGTTGTAATGTATGGCCGCCGGTGAAGCCGGTCAGCCATCAGCATGGGCGTTCGTGCGTCGATGCCTGCCTGCCCGCGTCCGGCAATCCGTCGCTTGCATCGGCGATCAGCCGTGCCACGGTCGCGACATCGCCGATCGCCTCGATCGACAGCAGTGCGAAGCGGGCGAGAAAGAGCGATGCATCGGCTTCCCCGATCTGCGTCATCGCGCGGCACAGGTCGGTGTAGAGGGTGTCGCGTTCGGTATTCGTCATCATGCGATCTCCTGAGGATCGGTTGATGCGCGCGGATGGAGCGCGCGTTCGAGCGCGGCGGCCACATCGCCGGCGCGAGCGTCGTGCCAGCGCCCGAGTACATGGCCGTCCGGGCGCACGAGATAGACGGTGCCCTCACGCGCGCCGTACATGTCGAACAGCCGGCCGCCTTCGTCATGCCCGCCGCAGGCCGGTTGCTGCGGCACCGCATGCCGAGCGAGCGTGACGAGCGCGAACGGTATCCGCTTGGCCTGCAGGCGTCGTTCGAGATCGGCCAGCGTCGGATCGGGTACGCCGTCGGACGTGAAGCAGAGCGCGGTGAAGCGCGGGGCGACGAGATCGGTCAGGTGGCCGCGGCGCGTGTCGCTGCCGTGGGCCGTGTACCGCATCAGCGGACATTCGGCGAGCACCGTGCCGGGCGCGGGGCCGTCTGAAAACGTGTCGCGTTCGGCTGCGTTGAGCGACGACGTCGCATACGCGATGGCCGTCGTCTGGCGCGGATTGATCAGCGAGCGCAGCGCCGGATGCCGGACCGCGAGCGACAGCACGGCCTTGCGCATCAGTTCGAACGCAAACGACGGCGGCGCCATGAACTCGGTGCTCTTCGTGCCGTAGCGCAGGTTCTCGTGCGTCGCGAACACGCGTTCGTCCGAGTAGTTGTCGAGCAGCGTGTCCGATGCGAGCCCGCGAGTCACGTACGCGAGTTTCCATGCAAGGTTGTCGGCATCGTCGATGCCCGAATTCGCACCGCGCACGCCGAAGATCGGCACGAGATGCGCTGCGTCGCCGCAGAACAGCACGCGGCCGTGCCGATAGCGTTCGAGCGTCAGCGCATTCGCCTTGTAGATCGTGATCCAGATCGGCGACCAGTCGCCGTGCTCGCCCATCATGTCGAGCAGGTTCTGCACACGGGGGATCACGTTCTCCGGTTTGATGGCCGCTTCGGGATCTTCATCGTCGCGTAACTGGTAGTCGATTCGCCACACGTTGTCGGGCTGCTTGTGGACGAGTACCGTCGAGCCCGGGTTCGACGACGGATCGAAGTATGCGAGCCGTTCGGTCGGCCGGTCGCTGTCGAGCGCGATGTCGACGATCACGTAGCGGCCCTCGTAGCTCGTGCCCTGCAGCGACAGGCCGAGCGCTTCGCGCATCGTGCTGCGACCGCCGTCGCACGCGACGACCCAGTCGGCGTCGAGTGCGTAGCTGCCGAGCGATGTGTCGACGTCCAGGCGCACACCGTCCGGTTGCCGGGTCACGCCGGTGACTTTCGCCTGCCAGCGGATCTCGATGAGTTCGGGGCGGCGCAGCGCGGCGTCGAGCAGGAATTGCTCGATGTGATACTGCGCGAGATTGATCATCGGCGGCAGCTTCTGGTTTTCGTCCTGCGGCATCGTGAAATGCAGCACTTCGTCGCGACGGTAGAAGCTGCGTCCGCCGGTCCACGGCAACCCCGTGCGCAGGAAGTCGTCGAGCGCGCCGAGCCGCTCGATGATCTCGAGGCTGCGCCGCGAGATGCAGATCGCACGGCTGCCATGGCAGACCGCATCGTCGGCCTCGATCAGCACGCTGCGGATGCCATGGTTCGCGAGGCCGAGCGCGACGGCGAGGCCGACGGGGCCGCCGCCGACGATCGCTACGCGATGCCGGTGCGTATCGATACCGTCGTCGCAGGCCGGCAGATGCGCGGGATGGCGCTCGGCGACGAACGGGTAGGGCTTGAAGTCGATATCCATTGGTGGCTTCCGGGGGAGGGTGGTTCGACGTGTACGCGCGCCGGGGCAAGCGTGCAGGCAGCCGAAGCAGTATGGAAGCCGGGCGGAAGTCCGCTGTCCCCATTCCGGGTACAGCAAGCCGACCGGGATTTACCCCGATTCGGTCATCGCAGGCCGGTTCGGTTCAGGGCTGCAGGCAGAGCGCGAACAACTGGCGCTGACTCGAGATGCCCAGGCGCCGGAACGCGCGTTTCTGGTACGTGACGACGCTCGACGCCTTCACGCCGATCGTCTCGCCGATCTCTTGTGCGGTCTGGCCTTCGAGCACACCGCGCAGCACGTCGAGTTCACGCTTGGACAGCGCCGGGCAGGCGCTGCGCAGCCGCGCGAGCATCCGTTGCGGGATTCCGATCTGCGCGGCACCGGCGAGCGCGTAGTGATGCTTCGCGGCCTGCGCGATCAGCGGTGCGAGCGCTTCGATCTCCGCGATCTCGCGCGGCTGGAACGCGCCGCTGCGATGCGCGCGGTACAAATTGATCGACAGCCAGCTCGCATCGTTGGGCTGCATCAGCAACGACAGCCGGTCGGACACGTCGGGGCCGCGGTAGCAGGCCGCTCGATACGCTTCATGAACGATCTCGTCGCCGGCCTGCTGGTGTAGCACCAGGTCGTGGCGGCGCGTGCCGCGAGGTGCGCTCGACACGATCTTCTGGTTGCCGTCGAGCGTGTAGAAGTGTCGCGCGTAGGTGTCGGCGACGTCGCGCAGGTAGCGGCCGCCGCGGTGGTCGGCGACGGATAGCGTGCGCGGACGGTTGCCGAGCTCGTACGCGAAGATCGTGCATTGTGTGACCGACAACGCATCGTCGAACAGCTTCAGCACTTCGGCTGCGAATGCGTTGGGCTCGTTGCCGCCGATCGCGGCGACAAGGCGCGTCGCACGCGATACGTCCAGTTGCCCGGTGAGGTTCTGTCGCTCGAGACGCCAGGTGCGCATGATGCTCGGAAAGGGCGGAGGGGTCCGGCGATTGTAATCGGCGGCGTGCGGCGCGGGAGTCGGGTGATGCCCGCAAGCGGAGCGGACGCGGAGAGAAGAAGGGCAGCGCACGATTGGGCGCCAGGAATGAGAAAAGGGCTGACAAGCATTGCTTGTCAGCCCTTTATAACTTGGTGCCGGAGATAGGAGTCGAACCTACGACCTTCGCATTACGAATGCGCTGCTCTACCAACTGAGCTACACCGGCATCAGAGAAACGAAATTATAAGGTGAAATCTGAGACCTTGGCAATAGGTTTTGCGAATTTTTTTCAGCTTGCTGCTGCTGTTTCGCGAAACTCATCGACTCGGCAAACTTCCCCGCTTCGTTTCACTGCGATGCGACCCGTTGGGGTCACATCGAGAGCCGCGATTCTACGTACGTCGCGCGACACTGTCTAGTGCTGCAGTGCAAATTTATTGCTTTTCCTGATGGTAGCCCGTCACGCGCTCGACTTCGTTCTTCGAACCGAGGAACACCGGGACGCGCTGATGCAGGCCCGTCGGCTGCACTTCCATGATGCGCTGCGTGCCGGTCGTCGCGGCGCCGCCAGCCTGTTCGACGATGAACGACATCGGGTTCGCTTCGTACATCAGGCGCAGCTTGCCCGGACGATCGGGCGTGCGCTTGTCGGCCGGGTACATGAAGATGCCGCCGCGGTTCAGGATCCGGTGCACGTCGGCCACCATCGACGCGATCCAGCGCATGTTGAAGTTGTCGCCGCGCGGGCCGTCCTTGCCGGCATTCAGTTCGTCGACGTAGCGCTTGACCGGGTCGTACCAGTGGCGCGCGTTCGATGCGTTGATCGCGTATTCGCGCGTGTCGGCCGGGATCTGCATGTTGCTCTGCGTGAGCACCCACGAGCCGACTTCGCGGTCGAGCGTGAAGCAGTTCACGCCGTTGCCGGTCGTCAGCACGAACACTGTCTGCGGGCCGTACACGGCATAGCCGGCCGCAACCTGCTGCGTGCCGGGTTGCAGGAACGATTCCTCGGTCGCCTGCTTGCCGTCCGGGCAGCGCAGCACCGAGAAGATCGTGCCGATCGACACGTTCACGTCGATGTTCGACGAGCCGTCGAGCGGATCGAACACGAGCAGGTATTCGCCGCGCGGGTAGTTCGCCGGGATCGGGAAGAACGTTTCCATTTCTTCCGATGCCATCGCGGCGAGGTTGCCGCCCCATTCGTTCGCGTCGAGCAGGATTTCGTTCGACAGGATGTCGAGCTTCTTCTGCACTTCGCCCTGGACGTTCTCGCTGCCGGCGGTGCCGAGCGCTTCGCCGAGCGCGCCCTTCGACACGTTGTAGCTGATCGCCTTGCATGCGCGCGCGACGACTTCGATCAGCAGGCGCAGGTCGGCGGGGAGGTTGTTGGTCTCACGTTGCTGTTCGATCAGGAACTTCGACAGCGTGGTGCGGCGGGCAATGGACATGACAGACTCCAGAAGGCCAAAAGAATCCTTGAATAGCCGCAATTTTACCCGCCGCGCCTCCCGTGCCACCGGCTTTTTTCGTCCGGTTACATGGCCGGGCGGCCAGCCCGGCCCGGTTTTCCGGTGATGGAAACCGGCGGGACGCGCTTGACGCCAACGGCAGGTGTCGCGGTCGCCCTCCGCGATTGCGCGCGGTTCCAGCAGTCTTCACACCATAAAAAAGCCGGTGCCGCGACAGGCGGCACCGGCTGTATCGCGCAGGCGCGACGCGGGCGATGGCGTTACGCGAGCGCCTTCTCGACGATCTCGCGCACGTCACGTGATTTCGCACCGGCGGCGACCTGCTCGAGCGCTTCGCGCATCCGGTCGCGCAGCGCCGGCGTAAAGCGGCGCCACAGTTCCAGCGAGCGCGCGAGGCGTGCCGCGACCTGCGGGTTGATCGCGTCGAGCGCGAGCACCTGTTCGGCCCAGAACGCGTAGCCCGAGCCGTCCGCCGCGTGGAATTGCGCGGGGTTGGCCGCGCAGAAGCTGAAGATCAGCGAGCGCGCGCGGTTCGGATTCTTCAGGTTGAACGCCGGATGCGCGAGCAGCTTGCGGACCTTCGCGAGCGTCGGCTGCGCGGGCGTGCCGCGTTGTGCCGCCTGCATCGCGAACCACTTGTCGATCACGAGCGCTTCCTTCTCGAAGCGACGATAGAAGTCGTCGAGCGCATGCTCGGCCGGTTCGGTCGCGCCGGCGGCCGCGGCGGACAGCAACGCACCGAGTGCGGCCGCGCGATCGGTCATGTTGTTCGCCGCGTCGTACTGGGCAGTGGCGAGGCGCACCGCATCGGCCGGATCCTCGAGTTCGGCGAGATACGCGAGCGCGAGGTTCTTCAGCGCGCGGCGGCCGGAGGCCTCCGGCGTCGGCTCGTAGGCGCCGGGCGTCTGGTGCTGCGCGTAGGCGGCGAGCCATTCCGCGTGCAGCGCGGTGGCGAGCCGGCGGCGCACGAACTGGCGCGCGCGATGCACGGCGGCCGGATCGGCTTCGGCCATCTGGTCGGCGAGGTAGGTTTCCGACGGCAGCGTCAGCGCGAGTTCGCGGAACGCCGGCGACAGGCTTTCATCGGTCAGCACGCGGCGGAATGCGGCGACGAAGTTCTCGCCGAGCGTGAGCGGCTCGTTCGCGGCCGCACGCGCGGCGAGCGTGAGCAGCGCGCGCGTCGCGAGGCGCTGGCCGGCCTCCCAGCGGTTGAACGGATCGCTGTCGTGCGCGAGCAGGAACGCGAGATCGTCGTCGCTGTAGTCGTACTCGACGATCACCGGCGACGAGAAATTGCGCAGCAGCGACGGCAGCGGCTGTTCCGGCACGTCGACGAACGTGAAGGTCTGCTCGGTGTCGGTGAAGTCGAGCACGCGCGTCGTGCCTGCGGCGGCGGCTTCGCCGTCGAGACGCAGCGGCAGGTCGCGGCCGTCGCGGCCGATCAGGCCGATCGCGAACGGGATCAGCAGCGGCCCTTGCTGCGTGTCGCGCGCGGCCGGCGACGCGTCGCCGTAGCCCTGCGCGAGCGTCACCGTGTAGCGGCGCGCGGCCGCGTCGTACGCGGTGCGCACCGACACGCGCGGCGTGCCGGCCTGACTGTACCAGCGCTCGAACTGCGCGAGGTCGCGCCCGTTCGCGTCGGCCATCGCGTGACGGAAGTCGTCGCAGGTCACCGCGTGCCCGTCGTGGCGCTTGAAGTACAGGTCCATCCCCTTGCGGAAGCCGTCGCGGCCGAACAGCGTCTGATACATCCGCACGACTTCCGAGCCTTTTTCGTAGACGGTCATCGTGTAGAAGTTGTTGATCTCGACGTAGCTTTCCGGGCGCACCGGATGCGCCATCGGGCCCGCGTCCTCGGCGAACTGCAGCTGGCGCAGCACGCGCACGTCCTCGATGCGCTTGACCGCGCGGGCCGCCGATTCGAGGTCGTCGCCCGCGGCCATGTCGGCCGAGAACTCCTGGTCGCGGAATACCGTCAGGCCTTCCTTCAGGCTCAGCTGGAACCAGTCGCGGCAGGTCACGCGGTTGCCGGTCCAGTTGTGGAAGTACTCGTGGCCGACCACCGATTCGATGTTCGCGAAGTCGGTGTCGGTCGCGGTCTCGGGGTTCGCCAGCACGTACTTCGTGTTGAAGATGTTGAGCCCCTTGTTCTCCATCGCGCCCATGTTGAAGTCGCCCACCGCGACGATCATGAAGCGGTCGAGATCGAGCTCGAGGCCGAAGCGCTGCTCGTCCCAGCGGATCGAGTGGATCAGCGAGTCCATCGCATGACGCGTCTTGTCGAGATCGGCGGGCTCGACCCACACCTGCAGCAGCTTCTCCTTGCCCGAACCCGACGTGATCGTTTCCTCGATCGCAACGAGCTTGCCCGCGACGAGCGCGAACAGGTAGCTCGGCTTACGGAACGGGTCTTCCCATTTCGCGAAGTGGCGGCCGTCGGGCAGGTCGCCCGAATCCACGAGGTTGCCGTTCGACAGCAGCACCGGGTACGCGGCCTTGTCGGCGCGCAGCGTCACCGTGTACGACGCCATCACGTCCGGACGGTCGAGGAAATAGGTGATGCGGCGAAAGCCTTCGGCTTCGCACTGCGTGAAGAAGTTGCCGCTCGACACGTAGAGGCCGGACAGCGTCGTATTCTGGTCGGGTGCGCATGCGCTTTCGAGCGTCAGCTCGAAGGCTTCGGGCACGTTCTCGACCGTCAACCCGTGTTCGTGCGCGCGCACGGCGCCATGCGGCGCGCCATCCAGCCAGGCGCCGACGAATTCGAGCGCTTCGCCCATCAGCTCCAGGTGCGGCGCGGGCGCGGCGTCCGGATTGCGGCGCACGCGCATCGTGTTCCTGACGATCGTACGGGCCGGCGCGAGATCGAATTCGAGCGCGACGGCATCGATGAGGAAGGCCGGCGGCGTGTAGTCGGCGCGGCGGATCACGGTGGAGGAGGCGTTGTCGGACATGGTCGTCGAGATCGGTGGAGTGGGGGACGGGCCCGTGGCACGGGCCGGGCGAACCGGGCCATTGTACAAAGGCTGGCGGCCGCGTGCCGGGCGAACTTTTTACCGGTTCCGGGAGTCCGCGTATTATCGGCATCCCATTACGGTTCGCGCGGTGCGACGAACGGGTGACGGATCGAAGAGGATCAACATGAAACGCGAATGGATTCAACGCGGTGCGGGCTGGGCGGCGGTGCTGTGCGTGGCGCTGCTGACCGGCTGCACCAGCTACGTGACGACCCAGGTCACGGCCCTCTCCGACTGGAGCGGCAGCGACGCGACACGCACCTATGCGTTCACGCGCACCGAGGCGCAGAAGAACAGCATCGAGCAGTCGACTTACGAGCCGATCGTCGCGAACGAGCTGTCGACGTATGCATTCCGGCAGGTGCCGCAGGCGCAGGCGCGGTACCTCGTCGGGTTGACCTATGCGGTCGGCAGCGATCTCGTGACGGTCCCGCAGCCGGTCTATTACGATCCGTGGTTCGCGCCCGGGCCGTACTGGCGGCGCGGGCCGTGGGGCCCGTGGGGTCCCTGGGGGCCGATGCCGGCCGGCTACGTCGCGCAGACGTACCAGGTGTTCGACTACACGCTCGGCATCCGCATCACTGAGCGCGCGACGGGCAAGGAGGTGTACAACGTGTCCGCGCGCACGACCGGCGACAACGGCACGCTGCTGTACGCGATGCCGTTCCTCGCGCGCAGCGCGCTCGCCGACTTCCCGCTGTCCAACGGCGCGGTTCGCTCGGTCCGGCTGCCGGTCGACAAGCGCGGCTGCCCGGCGGCGCCGGCTGCCAACGAACGCGTGGTGCCGGCCGCGCCCGCGTCGGGTGCCGCCGCCGCGAAATAACGCGGGATCCCGCTCGGCGCGGCCGTCCGGCCGCGCCGGCCATGCCCTTCCGTCAGACCCCGATAGTCAGACCCCGATACCCAGCAGCGCCAGCGCGCCGAGCACGACGAACAGCACGGCCGCGATCGCGTGCACGAGCTTCGTCGGCAGGCGGTGCGCGAAGCGGTCGCCGAGCAGGATCGCGGGCACGTTCGCGAGCATCATCCCGAACGTCGTGCCGGCCACGACGCCGAGGTAGTCCTGGAAGCGCGCGGCCAGCGCGACGGTCGCGATCTGCGTCTTGTCGCCCATTTCCGCGAGGAAGAATGCGACGAGGGTCGCACCGAACACGCCGAGCCGCGAGCGGTTGGCATTGGCTTCGTCGGCATCGAGCTTGTCCGGCACGAGGATCCACAACCCCATCGCGATGAACGAGAACGCGAGCGCCCAGCGCATGATCGACGGCGTGACGAGCACGCCGAGCCACTCGCCGAGCGCGCCGGCGAAACCGTGGTTCACGAGCGTCGCGACGAGCACGCCGAGGATGATCGGCACCGGCTTGCGATAGCGCGCGGCCAGTACGAGGGAAAGCAGTTGGGTCTTGTCGCCGATTTCAGCGAGGGCGACGGCGCCGGTGGAGATCAGGAAGGCTTGGGACACGGATGGGGTTCCACGGGCCGATGTTGTGCGTGCGAGCGACGATCCACCGCGCGCCGGGCCCTGATGCGGCGCGCTGTGAACCATCGGTCTCGCCAGGCCTAGGTGGCTGCGTCCGCCATGGCCGTACGGCCAAGTCTGTTGACGGACGCCTCCGTCACGATGCGCGCCGGGAGCGCGGGACATCGAGCGGAGCGGCTACTCCCCAATGAGCGGCGAATTCTAGCACGGTGCGTTGCGCACGGGAAAGCGGTTGGCGGGCGCTGCGCCCGGCGTCGGGGCGGGATCGGCCTACGGCAATCTTGGCGGCCCGGCACGCGTAGCGGTGGAGGCCCGCGCGTGCCGGGGCGAACCCCGGCAGGTCGTTACGCGGCAGGGCGGCGTGCCGCGCCGCGCTCGTGGACGAGTTGGCCGGCGGCATAGGTGCGGTACACCGCACGGTCGTCGCCGAGCAGCGCGAACGCGAACAGCAGTTCCTCGAGCGAATCCGCGTGCTTCGTGCGGCGCGCGAGCAGCGGCGTGGCCTGCGGATCGAGCACGACGAAGTCGGCCTCGGTGCGCGGGGCGAGCGTGCCGACCGTATCGGCGAGGTCGAGTGCCTGCGCGGCGCCGGCCGTTGCGAGCCAGAACATCCGCGTCGCGGTCAGGTGGTGGCCCGACAGCCGCGCGACCTTGTGCGCTTCGTTCATCGTCTGCAGCATCGAGAACGACGTGCCGCCGCCGACGTCGGTCGCGAGCGTGACCGGCACGTCGTATTCGCCGGCCTTGTCGAAATCGAACAGCCCGCTGCCGAGGAAGAAGTTCGACGTCGGGCAGTGCGCGACGACGGTGCGTGTCTCGGCCATCCGGCGGCGGTCCTCGTCGTCGAGATGGATACAGTGGCCGTACACCGCGCGCGGGCGCAGCAGCCCGTAGCGGTCGTAGATGTCGAGATAGCTGCGATGGCCGGGGAACAGCTCGGCCACCCATTTCACTTCATCGACGTTTTCCGCGACGTGGCTCTGCACGAACACGTCCGGATGGCGGCGCGCGAGTTCGCTGCACGCCTCGAGCTGCGCCTCGGTCGACGTCGGCGCGAAGCGCGGCGTGAGCGCGTACATCTGGCGGCCCTTGCCGTGCCAGCGGTCGATCAGCTCGGCACTGTCGTCATAACCCGATTGCGCGGTATCGCGCAGGAATTCGGGGCAGTTGCGGTCCATCAGCACCTTGCCCGCGATCATCCGCAGGTCACGCGCGTCGCTCGCCGCGAACAGTGCATCGGCCGACTGCTTGTGCACCGTGCAGTAGACGAGCGCGCTCGTCGTGCCGCACGCGAGCAGTTCATCGACGAAGAAGTCGGCGACTTCGCGCGCATGCTCGGGATCGCCGAACTGGCGCTCGGTGGGGAACGTGTACTTGTCCAGCCACGGCAGCAGGCCCGGCGCCGGCGACGCGATCATGTCCGTCTGCGGATAGTGGATGTGCGTGTCGATGAAGCCGGGCACGATCAGCTTGTCGCGCAGGTCATGGACGATCGCGTCGCGCGCGAGCGTCGCGGCGAGTTGCGCGTACGGGCCGGCCGCGACGACCTTGCCGTCGTCGACGATCAGGAGGCCGTCGGTCTCGTAATTCGCGGCCTGGCTCGATTGGGCCGGGTCGCCGTTGAAGGTCAGCAGCTGGGAACGGAAAGCGGTTTGCGTCATGACGAATGGTCCTGCATCAAGGTAAGGCGAACAGAGGAAAACGGGCGACGCCGCACGACGGCAAGGCGGTGCCTAGCGAGCGGGTGCGGCACGCTGCGTGCGGCACGGCGGATGCGATTGCGCGGGCGAACGTGGCGGCCGAAGCCGCCAGCGAGTGGTTGCCGGCGGGCCTCGCAGCCGTTGCGCTCACGGCCGATGCGGTGGCGAGCGAAACGGCAAATCGCGACGGCAGGCACGCGCGCGCGACGACGAACAGCGCCGTCGCCGCGCACTCACGCACGCGGTCGTCCCGGCGCAAGGCCGGGCCGGTGGTCGCGAAGCGGATGCCGTTGCCGTGTTTCATCTGTCAGCGTTCCTCGATGCCGGCCGTCACGCGGCCTGCCAGTACGCGTCGAGGCGCGCGTACAGTGCGTCGCGCTGCGCCGGTTCGATGAACGACGCCTCGAAGCCGTTGCGGATCACCGCATGGACTTCGGCATCCGTGAGTTGCAGCCCTTCGGCCGTCGCGAAGTAGTTTTCATTGACGTAGCCGCCGAAATAGGCCGGATCGTCGGAGTTGATCGTCACCGCGACGCCGCGATCCAGCAGCGCCTTCAGCGTGTGCTTCGCCATGTCGTCGAACACGCACAGCTTCATGTTCGACAGCGGGCAGACGGTGAGCGCCGTGCGCGATTTCGCGAGGCGCTCGACGAGTGCCGGGTCCTCGATGCTGCGCACGCCGTGGTCGATCCGGTCGACCTTCAGCACGTCGAGCGCTTCGTAGATGTATGCCGGCGGGCCTTCCTCGCCAGCGTGCGCGACGAGCTTCAGCCCGAGCGCGCGCGCCTTCTCGAACACGCGTGCGAATTTCGTCGGCGGATGGCCGAGCTCGGACGAGTCGAGGCCGACGCCGATCAGGCGATGGCGATAGCGCTCGAACAGCGGCAGCGCGGATTCGAACGTCGCGAGCGCGTCCTCTTCGGGCAGGTGGCGCAGGAAGCACAGGATCAGCTTGCTCGACAGCCCGCGTTGCTCGGCATCGGCGAGTGCCCGCTCGATGCCCGCGACCACCGTCTCGATCGGCACGCCGCGCTCGGTGTGCGTTTGCGGATCGAAGAACAGCTCGGTGTGGACGACGTTGTCGGCGAGCGCGCGTTCGCAGTACGCGGCCGTCATGTCGTAGAAATCCTGCTCGGTCAGCAGCACGCTCGCGCCGGCGTAATAGATGTCGAGGAACGACTGCAGGTCGGTGAACGCGTACGCGGCGCGCAGCGCGTCGATCGAGTCGTACGCGAGCTTCACGCCGTTGCGCTGCGCGAGCGCGAAAATCAGTTCGGGCTCCAGCGAGCCTTCGATGTGGATGTGCAGCTCCGCTTTCGGCGCGCGGGCAATCTTGTCCTTGAATGTCGGGGTCATGGCGTCGTTCTTGGTCGGTCAGTAGGTAGGGGAAGCCTGCGTGGACGCGTTCGCATTCGCGTTTGCCTCGACGGCCTGCAGCAATTGCGCAGCCACCGAGATCGCGATCACCTCGGGCGCCTTGTCGATGATGCCTTCGACACCGATCGGGCAGTGCATCCGCGCGACCTGGGCCGGGTCGATGCCGATGGCTGCAAGGCGATGATCGAACTGCGCGCGCTTCGCGTGCGAGCCGGTCATCCCGAAATACGCATAGTCGCCACGTCGCAGAATGCGCTCGGCCAGCACGAAATCGAGTGCGTGGTCGTGCGTCATCACGACGAAGTAGGACTGCGGCGGTGCGGCGTCGACCGCGTCGGCCGGGGCAGCGGCCGCTTCGATCGCGAGGTTGCCGATGCCGGCGAGCGCGTCGGCCGGCGGGAACACCGCATCGGGCCCGTCGATCCAGCGCACGTGGCACGGCAGCGTCGCCAGCACCTTCACGAGCGCGGTGCCGATGTGCCCGGCGCCGAACAGCACGACGGGGAACGCATACGGCGCGATCGTTTCGGTCATCAGCGACACGCCGCCGGTTTCCCACAGCAGGCAGTCGGCACGCGCGGCTTCCGATTCGGGCTCGCTCAACAGCGGCGCGCCCGGCGAGGGGCCGAATGATACGCTACGCACGGTCGCGACGCCGGCCGCGACACGCTTCGCGAGCGACATGATCCAGCCGAGATCGCCCACGTCGAGCCGCTCGAACGCGAGCACCACGGCGCCGCCGCAGCACTGGCCGAGACTCGGGCCGAGCGCGAGCCGTTCGAGCCGGCGCGCGTGCGGCACGTGCGCGCCATCCTTCAGCAGATGCCGCGCGATCTCGATCGCCTTCCATTCCAGATGACCGCCACCGATCGTATGGCGGGCCGTGTCGCGCGTGACGAGCATCTTGGTGCCGGCTTCGCGCGGCGCGGAGCCGTCGGTGTGCGCGACCGTCACGAGCACGGCCGCTTCGCCGTGCGCGAGCAGTTGCTGCAGATCGCCGAGCCAGGCTTCCATCAGCAGGCTCCGTTCGGGACGACGCGGCACGACATGCGGCGCGGGCTGGCGGGCGTGGCGGCAACGATGACGGACGGGAGCGAGGCGGGCCGGCCGCACGGCCGATGCAGTGCGGCGGCAGCGCGCGAACGGCGCGCGCGGACGGCCCCGCCGGATGCGCGGACGCCATGAGGGTGACGGATGCGGATGGTTTGCGTTGTCATGATGAATCCAGTCGACATTGCGGATCGGGCGCGCGTTACGCAGGGGTGGTGAGACCGCCTGGCCTCGCGCACGTAGATCGCCATCCAGTCACGAAGATAGCACCGCGAGGCGACGGGAACATCGCGGGGCGGTGATCCGGGCTATCAGGAGGCGATCATGTCGATCATAGGCCCGCCGCGCGGGATCGGGGCGCCGATGCGTGCACATCGGGCCGAAACGCAGGCGTGGCGGGGCTGGGCGCGGAACTCGCGCGATGCGCGTTCGCCCGGAGACCCGGGCGGCGGCGGGGTAGGTGTTTACGCTTGACGGGCCGGATGCGGCTCGCCGGGCTGGGCCGGCGGGCGCTCCGGAGCCGGGCGGTCACGGGCCGGCGGTCGTGTGCGGCCCGGGCGAACGGGCCACGCGCAGGCCGTTGCGAAACCGGCCGGTCAGGCCACGAGCTTGCGGCGATGGCGCCAGAGGCTCGCGGCGACCGCGACCAGGATCACGGCGAAGGCGATCAGCGCCCAGCCGGGCAGCAGGATGCCGAAGATCGGCGGGTAGACCGTCTCGCACAGCCCGGCGACCTTGAACATGCCGGGGAACCACTGCGCGGGCGGCAGGCTGTCGACGATCGGCTGCAGCGTGTCGAAGCCGCAGCTGAAGCCCGGATTCATCTGGATCGACAGATGCCGGGCGGCCGTGCCGACACCGCCGGCCGCGGCGATCGCGATCAGCAGCTCGAGCACCCAGACCCCGCGCCAGTTGCGGATCCCGGCGGCCAGGAACGCGAAGATCCCGATCGCGCAGAAGAAGTATCGCTGGATGATGCACAGCGGGCACGGATCTTCGTTCTTCACGTACTGCAGGTAGAGCGCACCGGCCAGCAGGGCGATGCACACCCATCCGAGCAGCATTAGCAGGCGGCGTTCGCGGCGGATGGCGAGCGTGTAGTCGTTCATGTCGGCGGGGTTCCTCGTGGTCGGTCCGGAAAACAATCTCGCGATTTTAGCGCGAACGGTCTGGCACGAAACTGACAGCGCGCGTGCGGCAACCTGCCGCACCGCGCGTCCTGCCCGTCGGCGCCCGGTTGGCGGCGCTTAGCGGATCGTGTTCAGCACGGCCTCGACCGCCTGGCCGATCGCGAGCAGCGCGTCGTCGCGGTGCGGCGCGGCCGCGAGCATCAGGCCGACCGGCGCCGCGTCGCGCGGATGGCAGGGCAGCGACAACGCGCAGGCGTCGAGGAAGTTGAACGCGCTCGGGTTGCGCAGGATCAGCGCGTTGGTGCGCGTGAAGGCATCGTCATCCGCTTCGAGGTCGGCGATACGCGGCGGCACGACCGGCACCGTCGGCGCGACGAGCGCATCGAAGCGCGACCAGACCGTGTGCGCAGCTTCGTCGAGCATCGCCGTGCGCGCGGCGAGCAGGTCGAGATAGTCGGCCGCGCTCGCGGGTTCGCCCTTCAGGATCCGCGTGAGCACGCGCGGGTCGTACTGGTCGCTGTGCTTGGCGAGCAGCGGGCGATGCCACGCGTAGGCCTCGATCGGCGAGAAGCCGAAGCGGTTGACGTCCGGCAGCCGGTCGAGCGCGGGGAAGCGCACTTCCGTGACGATCGCGCCGGCGGCTTCGAGATGCTTGAGCGCGGCGTCGAGCGCGGCCGCGACGTCGGCATCGACGCCGTCCGTCACGTAGTTCGTCAGCACGCCGAGCCGCACGCCTTCGAGCGGCCGGGCGGCCGGCACGTGCGGTTCGAGGCCCGCGAGCATCCGGTCGACGAGCGCGCAGCAGGCGACCGTCAGGCCGATCGGGCCGAACGAGTCGAGCGTCGTCGACAGCGGCACGCCGCCGTGCGTCGGGATCCGGCTCGCGGTCGGCTTGAAGCCGGTCAGCCCGCACAGCGCGGCCGGAATGCGGATCGAGCCGCCCGTGTCGGTGCCGAGCGCGACGGCGGCCATCCCGTCGGCGACGGACGCGGCCGCGCCGGACGACGAACCGCCGGAAATCCGCGCGTCGCCCGGCACGTCACGGTGGTACGGCGAGCGCGGATGGCCGAAGTGCGGGTTCAGCCCGAGCCCCGAGAACGCGAACTCGCTCATGTTGGTGCGGCCGACCAGCACCGCACCTGCGCGCTTGAGCCGCGCGACCGCGACCGCGTCGGTGCGCGCGGCCGGCGCGCCGTCGAGCACGCGCGAACCGGCGCGCGTCACCTGACCCGCGACGTCGAACAGGTCCTTGACCGACACCGGGATGCCCGCGAGCGGCGACAGCACGGTCCCCGCGGCGCGCAGCCGGTCGTGCGCGTCGGCGGCTGCGCGCGCGTTGTCGGCATCGACTTCGGTGAAGACGACTGCGCCCTGGCCCGACGGATCGGCGATCCGGTCGAGCGCGGTGTCGACGAGCGCGCGGCTCGTGGTCCGGCCGGCGGCGAGGTCGGCGGCGAGCTGGGCGAGCGGGGGGAAGGGCGTGAAAGTGGTCATGGGCGGCTCAGGGGCGAAGATGTTGAAGAAGCGTGGAGCGGAACGAATCGATATGACTTTCAACGGCCGCGCGTGCGCCGGCGGCGTCACGCGCGGACAGCCGATCGAACAGCTCGCGATGCTCGCGCTGGACGTCGACGAGATGGTGAGGTTCGGACAGCGTGACGAACCAGAAGCGCAGCGAGCGCTCATGCAGCCCGCGCAGGATGTCGGCGAGGACGGCATTGCGCGCGGCCGCGGCGATCGCCTGGTGGAAGGCGCGGTCGAGTTCCATCATGCCTTCGACGTCGTGCGTGTCGACACAGGCCTGCCCGTCGTCGAGCAGCGCGGCGAGGCGCGCGAGATCGTCGGGCGTTGCATGGCGCGCGGCGAGTTCCGCGCAGTGCGCTTCGTTGATGCGCCGCACGTCGATCACCGCGACGATGTCGTCGAGCGACAGCGGCCGCACCATCAATCCCTTGCGCGGCATCACGGACAGCAGCCCTTCGAGCACGAGCCGATGCACGGCCTGGTGCACCGGCGTGCGGCCGATGCCGGTGCGGGCGACGAGGTCGGCTTCGTTGAGGGCGGCGCCGGGCTTCAGGCGCATCGTGATGATGTCGTGCTGGATCAGCGCATACGCGCGGTCGGCGAGGCTGGCCGTCGGTGCGGCCGGGTGCTCGTGGGTGACGTCGGCGAGGGCATTCATGCAGGGTGCGGCGCGGCGGCCGGACGGGGCGCGATCATGGCGCAGGCGGTCGGGAAGCGTGGACGATGCGTGGATATTATTGTGATATATCACTGATGTCCAGTATGGGCGGTGCCGCATCCGCCTGGCCGGCCCGCGGGCGGGGCGCTCCCCCGACGCAGTTTGCCGTCGACTTGCAACAATATCGACAGGATGTTGCAGGTTTGCCGCTCGATCGTGCGCTGAAGCATAATGAATCTTCGTTTATCCATACGCGTGAGCGACGTACCAGACCATCGTCATGAGCGAAAACACGCCTTCCCCGGCCGGTCTGCCCGGCACCTCCTCCGTTTCTTCCGATTCACCCCGTACCGATCCGGCGAAAGCGCCCGATGCGCCGGCCGCCCAGGCCGCCGCGCGCAACGTCGCTGCCGACGGCGCGTCACCGGTTACGGCTGCGTCCGAGCCGGGCGCGCCCGGGGCGACCGGCGCCGCCATCAATGGCGCCGCCGCCGTCGCGCCGCCGAAGGCTGGCACGCCGCCACCCGGTTTCGGCGCGCAGCCTGATTTCGACACGCCGCGCCCGCCGCCCGCGAGCGCGCAGAATGCGCCGCCGGCCTATCTGAAGCAGAGCGACACGCCGTGGTCGGTATTCGGCCGGATCGTGGCCGCCCGCGCCCGCCGGCTGTTCGACCGTGCCGGCCAGCGCATCACGCAGCGCACGCTGCGCATCGGCGTGTCGGCGCGGATCTTCCATCCGGAACCGGGGGCGAAGGGGCTGCGAGGCAAGACGCTCCAGTACCTCGAGGAATCGATCGCGCACTGGGTGATGTCGCGCGACGTGCTCGTGTTCATGATTCCGACCGTCGGCCATCAGGGCATGATTCATCCGAGCAACATCCGCCTGCGCGACTACGCGAAGCATCTCGACGGCCTGCTGCTGCAGGGCGGTGCAGACGTATCGCCGCAAACCTATGCCGCGTCCGACGCCCGCCCCGAATGGCCGGGCGATCGCGTGCGCGACATGTACGAGCTCGAGCTGCTGCACGAGTTCGTCGAGTCCGGCAAACCCGTGCTCGGCGTGTGCCGCGGCTGCCAGCTGATCAACGTCGCGTTCGGTGGCTCGCTGTACCAGGACATCGCCACCGACGTGCCGACCGCGAATGCGCACGTGAGCGAGCATTACGACCAGCATCGTCACGCGATCCGCTTCCCGGATTCGTCGACGCTCGCGAGCATGTTCCCGGGACGCAGCGAAGCGATCGTCAACTCGATCCACCATCAGGCGATCCGCGATCTCGGCCGCGATCTGAATATCGAGGCCGTGTCGGCCGGCGACGGGATCATCGAAGGCATTCGCCATCGCCGTTCGCCGTTCGTCGTCGGCGTGCAGTGGCACCCCGAGTTCCATCGTGCCGGCGGGTCGGAGCTGCTCGACTGCACGCCGCTGCTCGATGCATTCCTGCGCGCGGCGCGCGAAACCCGCCTGTAGCAAGCCGTATGCTTCGCGTCGTACGACGGCCGGCCGCATCCCGACAAATTCGAGATGCGGCCGTTTCGTTTTGAACGATAATCGCGAGTTCCGATTCGTTTGCCGGAGTCTGACGTTGGCTTTCCGAAATTTTTCCCCTGCACGATGCGCCACGTGGATCGTTGCGCTGGTTGCCTGCGCGCAAGCGGGCGTGGCCTGGTCCGCCGACGCGACGGCGCCCGCCGCCGGTACGCGTCCGGCGGTCACGAGCCTGCGCGGCGACACGGCGGCATCCGCCACGGCTGCGACGGATGCCGCCGCACAAGGCAACGTCGCGGAGTTGACGCAGATGCTGCACGACGGCCGGATCGTCGAGATGCGCACGACGTACAACGGCAGCTACGGCGCGAGCCTGATGTTCGACCCGCGCGAGATGACGTACTACGTCGCGCTGTTCCAGGACAAGCATCTGTGGCGCGTGATCCGGTCGCAGGAAAAGACCCGCGCGGAGATGGTCTACGCGAACTTCGTTCAACAAACCGTACAACTCGCCGATATCGAGATCCGCCGTACCGAGCTGGACGCGCAGAAGGCGTTTCTCGAGCGCGTGATTGCGTTGCAGGCGAATCGTGCGCAGCAGTTGCAGGCCGACCTGAGCGTGGCGCGCAGCCAGCAGGCTGAAGTCGCGCAGCGGCAGCGCTCGGCGCAGGAGCAGGCGCAGGCGCTGCAGGTCGAGAAGCGGGCTGCACAGATGCAGCTGCGCGATCTGCAGGAGCAGGTGCGACAGCTCGAGAAGCAGAACGAGACGGGGCTGCCCGCGCACAAGTAACGCATCGTCCGACGGACGCAGAGACGAGCAAAACCCGGCGAAGCAAGCTTCGCCGGGTTTTTTTATGGCCGGGCCGTCAGCGCGAGAATGCGCCCGGCGTATCGGTCAGGCGGCGGTGGGACAGCTGTGCCGTCCAGTCCACGCCGGTGGCGGGCGCGTGCGTTGCAGGGACAGGCTCGGTAGCGCGCAGCGCGCTCGCCATCGCGATCAGCGTGAGCGGATCGTCGAGCGTGTCGCGCATGTCGTCAGTTGCACGCGGCAATGCGGCGAGCCGGTCGCGGGTGCGGGTGTCGACCGTGCTGCCGCGGGTCGGCGGCAGCGTGGCCATTCGCACCACGGTCGGTGTTCGGACCGGCGCCGTCGCCATGCGCTTGCCGCTCCAACGAGGCGACGCGGCAGTGGCGGTCGGCGGTACGCTGGAGGTTGCCTTTGGACGAAGCGATGCTGGAGGACGCGCGACCTGGTGCGTGGCCGGCGGTGATGCGGCCGTTGTCGCGACGGGCGCGCCCATCTTGCGCTGCGATGGCGCGCTCGTCGACGTACTCGGTTGACCCGCAGCGACCCGCACGGCACCGGACGACGACGTAGCGTGATCCCGTACGCCACCGGCCGCATGAATCGCGTAGGGAGGCCCGAACCCTGCAATCGGTTCATATGCGGCAATCAGCCAGCCGATGATGCCGAGCGCGCCGATACTCCAGCAGATCGCGTACTTCGCACGCCGGTCGCGAAAGCCGCCGGCGATATGGCGGGAGCACGGGGCCGCAGTGGCAGGCCGTGCAACCGGCGACCCGGCACGCGTCGGTGCCGCCGCCGTGATCGGCAGCGGCTGCCATTGGCATGCGCGGTGCGGTCGGTCCACGTCGATGCAGGATGTCGTCAGTGTCGCGAGGCAGTGCTTGCCGGGCCGCGCACCGGGGGCGCCGCGAAAGGTCCAGTCGCGGCCGAGCGACGGCACGTGATCGAGCGGAGCGACGCGGGGGCGGGCGAGTGCGCCTGCAACGGGGACGAGGGACGATGGAGTCATGAGGGCGGTGCGCCATGCGGCACGGGCATCCGTGCCGGTGCGGCGCGGATATGTCGTCGCAAATCGAGACATTGTCGTCAGCCAGCGAAGGCCGGTCGATCAGATCAATCTGATTTTTGCTGCCGTTTCGGGACGACTTGTACGAGGAGAACGCCGCGGCCGCACCGGCAGGGGCGACACAAGGCAAATGTCGGGTTGGCGTGGCATGATGCGCGAACCATGCCGGTGCGCGCGTCGTTGCGCGGTGCGCCGCCGGCGGGCAGCGATGCCCGTGCGCGCCGGCCCGGCGCCGCGTGCGTCGTCGGATCCATGCGGCGCGGATTCGCGCCATCCGAGCTGAGCGAGAAAAACATGTCCACAGCGTCACACGCCATCGCGCAGGAATCGAAAGTCCGCACCGTGTTCCGAGTCGTCAGCGGCAACTTCCTGGAAATGTACGACTTCATGGTCTACGGCTATTACGCGTCGGCCATCGCGAAAACCTACTTTCCGAGCGGCAATGCATTCGCGTCGCTGATGCTGTCGCTGTCGGTGTTCGGCGCGGGCTTCCTGATGCGGCCGGTCGGCGCAATCGTGCTCGGCGCGTACATCGACCATCACGGCCGCCGCAAGGGGCTGATCCTGACGCTCGGGCTGATGGCGATCGGCACGCTCGCGGTGGCCGCGATACCCGGCTATGCGACGATCGGCGTGCTCGCGCCGGTGCTCGTATTGCTCGGTCGGCTGCTGCAGGGTTTCTCGGCCGGCGTCGAACTCGGCGGCGTGTCGGTCTACCTGTCGGAGATCGCGACGAAGGGGCACAAGGGGTTCTATACGTCGTGGCAGTCGGGCAGCCAGCAGGTGGCCGTCGTGTTCGCCGCGCTCGTCGGCGTGCTGCTGAACCGCGCACTGCCGGCCGAGGAGATGACCGCGTGGGGCTGGCGCATTCCGTTCCTGATCGGCTGCCTGATCGTGCCGTTCCTGTTCCTGATCCGTCGTTCGCTGAAGGAGACCGACGAGTTCCTCGCGAAGCGTCATCGTCCGACGATGGGCGAGATCATGCGTTCGATGCTCGACAACTGGGGCGTCGTGGTGGCGGGCATGGGGATGGTGATCATGACGACGGTGTCGTTCTACATGATCACCGCCTATACGCCGACGTTCGGCAAGGAAGTGCTGCACCTGTCGTCGCTCGATGCACTCGTCGTGACCGTCTGCGTGGGGATCTCCAATCTCGTGTGGCTGCCGCTGTCCGGTGCGTTGTCCGACCGCGTCGGTCGCCGCCCGGTGCTGATCGCGTTCACGGTGCTGACGCTGCTGACGGCTTACCCGGCCGTGCTGTGGCTCGTCGGCGATCCGTCGTTCCTGCGGCTGCTCGCGGTCGAGCTGTGGCTGTCGTTCCTGTACGCGTCGTACAACGGGGCGATGGTCGTCGCGCTGACCGAAGTGATGCCGGCCGACGTGCGCACGGCCGGTTTCTCGCTTGCATACAGCCTGGCGACGACGATCGGCGGCTTTACGCCCGCGATCTCGACGCTGCTGATTCATCAGACCGGGAACAAGGCGGCGCCGGGGTTGTGGCTGAGCGTTGCCGCGATTTGCGGGCTGATCGCGACACTCGTGCTGTATCGCACGACCGAGGCGCGCAACCAGTACAAGGCGGCCTGACCGGCAGCGGTATGACGCGCGGCGCCGGCCGCACACCATGCAATGAAAAAGGGAGCGCGGCGCGCTCCCTTTTTTCGTCTGCGTTCAGGCTTCGCGCAGCATGCCGGCGACCGCGGCCGCCACGTCGTGCCATTCGCCCGGCGCGGGCTGGCGGGCGAGTCTGGCCTGCGGATACCACGGGCAGTCGTCGCCGGTGAACCAGCGCCAGTCGGGCGCGAACGGCAGCATCACCCACAGCGGCTTGCCGAGCGCGCCGGCCAGGTGCGCGACCGCCGTATCGATCGTGACGACGCCGTCGAGCCGATCGATCAGCGCGGCCGTGTCGGCAAAGTCGTTCAGCCGGCCGTCGAGCCGATGCACGCGCGGATGCGCGTCGACGCGCGCGCGTTCGTCGTCGTCGAGTGCGGGCTGCAGCACGATCCAGTCGATGTCCGGCAGCGCCAGCAGCGGTGCGAGCGCGTCGAACGGCATCGAACGGTTTTCCTGCGCCTGCCGGCGCCCCGACCATGCCAGGCCGAACTTGCGCTTCGATTGCCCGCCGAGCGAGCCGCGAAAGCGCCGGCCGGCGCCGTCGGGCGCGTCGAGGTAGCGCGCGCCCGCGACGATCTCCTCCTTCGTTTGAAGCCCGAGCAGGAACGGCAGGCTCATCAGCGTGCACGCGACATCCGCGGCAGGCGGTTTTGCCGCGCCCAGCGCGACGAGCGTCACGCGCCAGCGCGCCGCGGCCGGCGCCAGCAGCGTAACCAGTTCCGGCTGGACTTCGAGCACGACGCGCGCGCAGCGTGCGCGGGCGAGCGGCACGAAACGGACGAACTGCAGCGTGTCGCCGAAGCCCTGTTCCGCGCGGATCAGCAGCGTGCGCGACGCAATCGGCTCGCCTTGCCAGCGGGGCAGCGTGCCGAGCGGCGTCGCGCCGGGCGTGTCGTGGCGCGCTTCGTAGGCGGGCAGGCCGCGCGTGAAGTCGCCGAGCGTCAGCAGCGTGACCGCGCGGTGCAGCCGTGCCAGCGTGAGATCGGGCGCGACGCGCAGTGCCTGGTCGAAAGCGCGCAGCGCCATCTCGTGCGCACCGAGCGCGTGATGGGCGTTGCCGAGATTCAGCCAGGCCAGGCTGAACGACGGATCGAGCCCGACGGCACGCTCGTAGTAGGGCAGCGCGTCGCGGTGGCGGGCCTGCGCGCTCAGGGCGTTCGCGAGCCCGAACAGCGCGAGCGGAAACGACGGATGCAGCGCGAGCGCGGCCTCGAACGCGGCGGCCGCCTCCGCATGTCGGCCGACCGCATCGAACGTGTTGCCGAGATTGAAATGGGCGGCGACGAAGCGCGGCTGCGCGGCGATCGCGGCCTGGAAATGCGCGATTGCGTCGTCGGCACGGCCCATCGCGTTCAGCGCCATCGCGAGGTTGTTGTGCGCGCCCGCATGCCCGGGCCGCAGCTCGAGCGCACGATGGAACGCGGCGAGCGCATCGTCGTGGCGGCCGAGCGCGTTCAGCGCGTTGCCGAGATTGTTGTGGATCGAGGCATCGTCGGGCGTGAGCCGCAGCGCGCGGCCGAATGCGTCGATCGCATCGTCGTGGCGCTGCAGCGCCGCATACGCGTTGCCGAGGTTGTAGTGCGCGAGCGGAAATTCGGGCGCGAGCGTCAGCGCGTTGCGAAAGCGGTCGACTGCTTCGTCGAGCCGGCCGAGCGCCTTCAGCGCGTTGCCGAGATTGAGCTGCAGCGCGGCATCGCCCGGCCGCAGCGCGACGGCGCGGCCGACGAGATCGGCTGCCTCGGCATGCTGGCCCTGCTGGTGCCGCAGCACGCCGAATAGATGCAGCGCGTCGGCGTCGGCGGGATTGGAGGCGAGCGCGTTGCGATAGCCGTGCTCGGCCTCGGCGAGGCGGCCCGCGCGGTGTGCGGCATACGCCCGGTCGAATGCGGAATCCATAACGCGAAAACTGACGGAAAGCGGGTATTTTCCCACACCGCGCGGCGGTGCCGCGCGTCGGCCGATCGGCATATGGCCCCGTCACGCGGAGCAGCGTAGACTTGCAGGATCGCGTGTCATCGAGGTTCTCATGGCTGACACACTGCCCGATATCCCGCCCGTGCTGATCGTCGGTGCGGGGCCGACCGGCCTTGCCGCGGCGATGAGCCTCGCGCGAGCCCGAGTGCCGGTGCGCATCATCGATCGGCTCGCCGCGGCCGCGCCGTATTCGCGCGCGATCGGCATCCAGGCGCGCACGCTCGAACTGCTGGAGCAGCATCGCGCGGTCGAACCATTTCTCGCGCTCGGTCATCGTGCCCATGCGGCCGCGCTGCATGCCGACGGCCGCGTGATCGCGCGGCTCGATTTCGATCCGTTGCAAACGCGCTATCCGTACCTGCTGTTTCTCGACCAGACCGTCACCGAGCGCCTGCTTGCCGAACATCTGGCCCGGCTCGGCGTGACGGTCGAGCGCGGTGCGACGCTGACCGCGTGCGAGGCGGGCGGTGCGTCGCTCGACGTGTCGATCCGCTGCGCCGACGGCCGCGACGAATCATTCGCGCCGTCGTACCTGATCGCCGCCGACGGCGCGCACAGCACGGTCCGGCATCTGCTCGGCCTGGGCTTCGCCGGGCATGCGTTCGAGCAGACCTTCCTGCTCGCCGATTTCGCGGCGATACCCGACTGGCCGGACGAAGAGATCCACCTGTTCACGACATCCGAAGGCATCGCCGGCCTGTTTCCGATGGGCGGCGGCCGTTACCGGCTCGTGGCCGACCGGCCGCCCGGCAGCGACGCGTCGCCCGATGCGCCGACCCCGTCGCTCGCGGAATGCGACGCGATCGTGCGTGCCCGAGCCGGCGCGTCGATCTCGCCGAGCGATCTCGCGTGGTCGGCGTATTTTCATCTGCACAGCCGGATGGTCGACCGGCTGCGTCACGGCCGCGTGTTCTTCGCGGGCGACGCCGCGCACGTCCACAGCCCGGCCGGCGCGCAGGGCATGAACACCGGCATCCAGGAAGCGTTCAATCTCGGCTGGAAGCTCGCGCGCGTGCTCGGCGCGGGCACGCCTGAGCGGTTGCTCGACACGTATCACGCGGAGCGTCATCCGATCGAGCGCGACGTGTTGCGGCAGACCGGTTTCGTCACGCAGATCGTTGAAGCCGAGCGCGGCGCGATGAAGCTGCTGCGCGATCACGTCGTGCCGGTGCTGGCGTCGTTCGGGCCGATGCGCGACGCGGTGCGGCGCACGGTCAGCGAGCTCGGCGTGCAGTACCGGAAGAGCCCGCTGACGCTCGAGCGCGTGCTCGATGGCGGGCCGCGCGCAGGCGAGCGGGCCCCCGACGCGCGCGTGCGGGTGCTCGACGGGCCGCTCGGTCAGGCGCCCGGAACGGCGCGGCTATACGATCTGCACGATCCGGCGAGCTTCACGTTGCTGCTGCTGGAAGAGCCGGTGAATGCCGACACCGGCGCGGTGCCGCCGATGCCGACCGACGCGCAGGCGCTCGTGCAGGGGCTCGACCGGATCATGCCGGATGCGGTGCGCGTCTGGCGCGTCACCGATGCCGACGGCGGCGATGCCGGGCTCGCGCAGGAATACGGCCGCTCGCGGCCGTCGTTTTACCTGCTGCGGCCGGATGGTTACGTCGCCGTGCGCGGGCGCACGGCGACCGACGCGAACGCGCTGCTGCGCCATTGCGAAAGCTGGTTCGCGGGCATGTCGCGGTCCGCGTAGCGGTGCCGTCAGGCGCTCGCCGCGGCGGGTACGAGCGACGCGCGGTGAACGGCGATCGCGTCGCGCACGATCGGTGCCGCACGTTGCCCGGCCTCGCTCGACGGATCGTCGAGCGCCGCGAGCAATGCGCGACGCATCCGCGGTTCCCAGAAGCGCCGGATATGGTCGGCGATGCCGGTCAGCGCTTCGTCCCGATCGGGCATCGATTCGAAGAATGCGCCGATCTGGTTGGCCATGTCGATCAGGTGTCCGTTGTCCATCGCTTCCTCACTTGCCTGTCGTCACGCCGGCGGTCGCGGCGGCGCGGCGCTCGAGCAGGTCGAGCTGCTCCGCGTTGAAGCGCGCATACGCTTGCTGCCAGTCGGACGGCTGCGCGACGGGCAGCACCTGCACGGCCGTCACCTTGTACTCCGGGCAGTTCGTCGCCCAGTCCGAGCTGTCCGTCGTGATCACGTTCGCGCCCGATTCCGGGAAGTGGAACGTCGTATAAACGACACCCGGTTGCATGCGTTCGGTCACGAGCGCGCGCAGCACCGTCTGCCCCGCACGCGATTCGATGCCCACCCAGTCGCCGCTGCGGATACCGCGATCCTGCGCGTCGTGCGGATGGATCTCGAGGCGATCCTCTTCGTGCCACCGCACGTTCTCGGTGCGGCGCGTCTGCGCGCCGACGTTGTACTGCGACAGGATGCGGCCCGTCGTCAGGATCAGCGGATAGCGTTGCGTGACCTTCTCCGGCGACGCGATGAACTGCGTGATCACGAACTTGCCCTTGCCGCGCACGAATGCGTCGATGTGCATCGTCGGCGTGCCTTCCGGCGCGTGCTCGTTGCACGGCCACTGAATGCTGCCGAGCGTGTCGAGCTTCGCGTACGACACACCCGAGAAGGTCGGCGTGAGCCGTGCGATCTCGTCCATGATTTCCGACGGATGCGCATAGTCCATCTCGTAGCCGAGCGCGCGCGACAGCATCAGCGTGACTTCCCAGTCCGCGTAGCCCGCGAGCGGCGGCATCACCTTGCGCACGCGCGAGATGCGGCGCTCCGCGTTCGTGAACGTGCCGTCCTTCTCGAGGAACGACGAGCCGGGCAGCAGCACGTGCGCGTATTTCGCGGTCTCGTTCAGGAAGATGTCCTGCACGACGATGCATTCCATTGCCGACAGCGCGGCCGCGACGTGCTGCGTATTCGGGTCCGACTGGACGATGTCCTCGCCCTGGCAGTAAAGCCCCTTGAAGCTGCCGTCGAGCGCCGCGTCGAACATGTTCGGGATGCGCAGCCCCGGTTCCGGTTGCAGCTTCGCCGACCACGCCGCTTCGAACTGCGTGCGCACGACTTCGTCGCCGATGTGTCGGTAGCCGGGCAGTTCGTGCGGAAACGAGCCCATGTCGCATGAGCCCTGCACGTTGTTCTGGCCGCGCAGCGGATTGACGCCGACGCCCTCGCGGCCGATGTTGCCGGTCGCCATCGCGAGGTTCGCGATGCCCATCACCGTCGTCGAGCCCTGCGCGTGTTCGGTCACGCCCAGGCCGTAATAGATCGCGGCATTACCGCCCGTCGCATAGAGGCGCGCGGCTTCGCGTACCAGGTCGGCCGGCACGCCCGTCACGTCGGCGCTCGCCTCGGGCGAGTTGTCGGCTCGCGAGACGAACTCGCGCCATTGCTCGAATGCGCGCGTGTCGCAGCGCTCGGCGACAAATGCGTCGGCGACGAGCCCTTCGGTGACGATCACGTGCGCGAGCGCATTGACGATCGCGACGTTGGTGCCGGGGCGCAGTTGCAGGTGGTGCGTGGCCTTTACATGCGGGCCGTCGACGACGTCGATGCGGCGCGGGTCGATCACGATCAGCTTCGCGCCTTCACGTACGCGCCGCTTCAGCCGGGAGCCGAACACCGGATGGCCGTCGGTCGGGTTCGCGCCCATCACGACGATCACGTCGGCCTGGCCGACCGATGCGAACGTCTGCGTGCCGGCCGATTCGCCGAGCGTCGTCTTGAGGCCATAGCCCGTCGGCGAGTGGCACACGCGTGCGCAGGTGTCGACGTTGTTGTTGCCGAACGCGGCGCGCACCAGCTTCTGCACGAGGTAGGTTTCCTCGTTCGTGCAGCGCGACGACGTGATGCCGCCGATGGAATCGCGGCCGTACTTGTCCTGCAGCTTACGGAATTGCGTTGCCGCGTAGGTGAGCGCTTCGTCCCAGCTGACTTCGCGCCACGGGTCGGTGATCTTCTCGCGGATCATCGGCTTCGTGATGCGATCCTTGTGCGTCGCATAGCCCCACGCGAAGCGTCCTTTCACGCATGCGTGACCTTCGTTCGCGAGGCCGTTCTTGTGCGGCGTCATGCGCACGACCTGCGTGCCTTTCATCTCGGCCTTGAACGAGCAGCCGACGCCGCAGTACGCGCAGGTCGTGACGACCGAGTGTTCGGCCTGCCCGAGTTGCACGACCGATTTTTCCTGCAGCGTGGCGGTCGGGCAGGCGGCGACGCACGCGCCGCACGACACGCATTCCGACGCCATGAACGATTCGCTTTCGCCGGCCGCGACGCGCGATTCGAAGCCGCGTGCGGCGATCGTCAGCGCGAACGTGCCCTGCGTTTCCTCGCAGGCGCGCACGCAGCGGTTGCAGACGATGCACTTCGACGGGTCGTACGTGAAGTACGGATTCGATTCGTCCTTCTTGTCGCGCAGGTGATTCGCACCGTCGAAGCCGTAACGCACCTCGCGCAGCCCGACGACGCCGGCCATGTCCTGCAGCTCGCAGTCGCCGTTGGCGGGGCAGGTGAGGCAGTCGAGCGGATGGTCGGAGATGTACAGCTCCATCACGTTGCGACGCAGCGACTGCAGCCGGTCCGACTGCGTGCGCACCTTCATGCCCGCTTCCGCAGGTGTCGTGCACGACGCCGGATAACCGCGCCGGCCTTCGATTTCGACGAGGCACAGCCGGCACGAGCCGAACGGTTCGAGCGAATCGGTCGCGCAGAGCTTCGGGACGTTGACGCCGGCTTCGATCGCCGCACGCATCACCGACGTGCCGGCCGGCACCGTGACCGGCTGGCCGTCGATTTCGAGCGTGACGTCGGTATCGGCATGCCGTTGCGGCGTGCCGTAGTCGGTATCGTCGAACGGATCGAGGGCACGCGCCTGCGCAGCGCGCTTGCACGCGCATTGGCCTGAGCCGCAGCCGCCTTGGCGGACGTTGTTCGTGTCGAGGGACATGCAGGGCTCCTTCTGGGTCAGGCCGCAGCCTTGACCGGACCCGACGCGGCATGTTTGCCGGCAGCGAGCCCGAAATCTTCGGGGAAATGGTCGAGCGCGGACAGCACCGGGTAGGGTGTCATGCCGCCCATGGCGCACAGCGAACCGGCCAGCATCGTGTCGCACAGGTCGCGCAGCAGCGTGACCTGCCGCTCCGACGTATCGCCGTGGCGAATGCGTGCGATGGTCTCGACGCCGCGCGTCGAACCGATCCGGCACGGCGTGCACTTGCCGCACGACTCGATCGCACAGAACTTCATCGCGTATTCGGCGAGCTCGGCGAGGTTCGACGTGTCGTCGTGCAGCACGATGCCGCCGTGGCCGACCACCGCGCCAATCGCCGTATACGCTTCGTAGTCGAGCGGCACGTCCCACTGCTGGTCGGGCAGGTAGGTGCCGAGCGGGCCGCCCACCTGCGCGGCACGTGCGGGCCGGCCGCTGGCCGTGCCGCCGCCGAAGTCGAACAGCAACTCGCGCAGCGTGACCCCGAACGCGAGTTCGACGAGGCCGCCGTGGCGGATGTTGCCGGCGAGCTGGAACGGCAGCGTGCCGCGCGAGCGGCCCATCCCGTAATCGCGATAGAACGCGGCGCCGCGCGCGAAGATCACGGGCGCGGTCGCGAGCGTGATCACGTTGTTGATGACGGTCGGCTGGCCGTACAGGCCGGCGAGCGCGGGCAGCGGCGGTTTCGCGCGCACGACGCCGCGCTTGCCTTCGAGCGATTCGAGCAGCGCCGTTTCCTCGCCGCACACGTACGAGCCCGCGCCTTTCGCGACATGCAGCTCGAACGCGTGCGCGGAGCCGAGCACGTGCTCGCCGAGCCAGCCGGCTTCGCGTGCGCGGACGATCGCGGCTTCGAGCGTGGCGATTGCGTGCGGGTATTCGCTGCGCACGTAGATGTAGCCGACCGTCGCACCGGTCGCGACGCCCGCGATGATCATCCCTTCGATCAGGCAGTACGGGTCGCATTCCATGAGCAGGCGGTCGGAGAAGGTGCCCGAATCGCCTTCGTCCGCATTGCAGACGATGTATTTCTGCGTGGCGCGTGCTTGCCGGACCGTGCGCCACTTGATGCCGGCCGGGAACGCTGCGCCTCCGCGGCCGCGCAGCCCCGATTCGATCAATGTTTCGCACGCGGCATCGCCGTCGAGCGCGAGCGCGTTCTTCAGGCCGGCGAGGCCTTCGTATCGCAGGTAGTCGTCGATCGACAGCGGGTCGGTCAGGCCGATGCGGGCGAACGTGAGGCGTTGCTGGCGCGCGAGATAGGGCAGTGCGTCGACGAGGCCGACGCCGCTCGGATGCGTGCCGCCTTCGAGCCAGTTTGCGTCGAACAGGGCCGGCACGTCGGCGGGCGACAGGTTCGCATAGCCGACGCGGCCGGCGGCCGTGCCGACCTCGACGAGCGGCTCGAGCCACAGCAGCCCGCGCGAACCGTTGCGGACCAGTTCGATGGCGATGCCGCGGCGTACGGCTTCCGCCTCGATCGCGGCGGCGAGCGCGTCGGCGCCGAGCGCCAGCGCGGACGAATCGCGCGGGACATAGACGCGGGTCGTCATGCGGCCTCCGGGGTGCGGGTGACGGCGTCGGCAAGCAGCGCGTCGAATTTCTCCGGCGTGACCTTGGCATGCAGCACGCCATTGACCGTCAGCGACGGCGACTGCGCACACAGTCCGAGGCAGTAGACCGATTCGAGTGCGACGTCACCGGGGGCATGCGCATCGGCGGCATCGCCGTGCGCCGTGTCGAACCGGCAACCCGTGCGGGCTTCCGCATGCGCGGCCAGCGCTTCGCAGCCCATGCTGCGGCACGCTTCGGCGCGGCACATCTGGATCGTCACGCGGGCGGGCGGCGCGGTGCGGAAGTGGTGGTAGTAGGTCAGGACGCCGTGCACTTCCGCGCGAGACAGGTTGAGTGCGCGGGCGAGCGGCGCGACGCAGCCTGGCGGCACGTAACCTGCGTCGTCCTGGATCGCGTGCAGGATCGCCACGAGCGACCGGCCGGCGCGCGCATGGCGCTCGACGAGCGCGTCGGGCGCTTGGGAATTCGGGGACATCGGTTGTGCTCCTCCAAAGTCTCATATGCGCTCGAGGTTCATATAGTGCGCATCGCGACTTCGTTCAGATTGATTTTGACCAACGATAAGCGGAAGATTTGGCGGTCGCAATAGGAAATCGGAGTGCATAATTGATTCGCATCGAATGCGACGCGTATCTGACCGTGCGCGACACGGAAGGCCGTGCGGCCAGCCTGTCGGATGTCGCGCCGTTGCTCGAACTCGTGGCCGACACGGGCAGCATTGCGCAGGCCGCGCAAGCGAAAGGGCTGTCTTATCGGCACGCGTGGGGCATGCTGCGCGCGCTCGAGGCGTGCATCGGCGGGGAACTGATCGAAACCGCGCGCGGCAAGGGCTCGACGCTGTCGGCGCTCGGGCAGGCCGTCGTCGATGCGCAGCGCCTCGCGCGCAGCCGGCTCGACGGGAACCTGCGCGCGCTGGCCGCCGAAGTGGCGAGCGACCTGAACCGGCGGCTCGCGCAGCGCGACGGCGCCGTGCGTATCCATGCGTCGCACGGCTACGCAGTCGCGACGCTCGTCTCCGCGCTGGTCGATGCGCAGGCGGCTGTCGACATCAAGTATCGCGAGAGCGTCGAGGCCGTGCAGGCGCTTGCCCGCGGCGAGTGCGACCTGGCCGGCTTCCATCTGCCGCGCGGCGCGTTTCGCGCGCAGTGCGCGCAGATCTACCGGCCGTGGCTCGACGACACGCGCCATGTGCTGATCCACCTGACACGGCGCCAGCAGGGGCTATTCATTCCGCGCGGCAACCCGAAGCAGGTTCGCGGGCTCGCGGATCTCGCGCGCAATGACATCCGCTTCGTCAACCGCCAGCCGGGGTCGGGCACGCGCATGTTGCTGGATCTCGCGCTGCGCGCGATCGGCATCGATCCCGAGCGCATCGACGGCTACGCATCGGCCGAGCTCACGCATTCGGCGATCGCGGCGTTCGTCGCGAGCGGGATGGCCGATCTCGGCTTCGGCGTCGAACCGGCCGCCCATCATTTCGGGCTCGATTTCATCCCGGTCGTCGACGAAGACTATTACTTCGCATGTGAGCGCGCGCGGCTCGATGCGCGGCCGCTTGCCGGCGTGCTGGCGCTGCTGCGCGATGCGCGCTTCGTCGAGCGCGTCGCGCATCTCGACGGCTACGATCCGGCTGCGTGTGGAACGCTGACGAGCATCGCGTCGGGGCTGGCCGGCGGCGACGGCGCGAGCGTGCCGGCGGGCAATGCCCGGTAACGCGGACGCAATCGAACCGCGATGCAGCAGCAGGGGATTTACGCTACGCTTGCCGCTTGACCAATGTTCCAACAAGTACGCCGTTCAAGCGTCATCCCGCCATGAAATTTTCCGTTCCCCTCGCCGCGGCAGTGTTGACCGCGGGGCTGCTGGCCGCTGTTTCGCCGTTTGCGCTCGCGCAGAATTCGCCCGGTGTGCCTGGCGGTATCCTGAGCGAACAGTTTCGCCTGAACGAGCATCCGCAGATGCCGTTCGCAGCGTCCGCGCCGTCGCAGAAATACCAGAGCGGCAAGAAGTCGGCCTTGCGCCGCAAGGGTGACCTGGGGGACCCCAACGGCTGCAATCTGAAGTGTCCGATGGATAGCCGGTAACCTGGCTGACGGGCGCGTCCGAACGAGGGGCCCGCCCGCAGCACCGATTCGACGGGCGGGGCTTTTGCTTTCCGTCGAATCGTCATGCGATTCGATGCCGGACGATGAAGGGGAGGTGCATTGCCGGCCCGGCCGGTGATTTAGGGTTAACCCGTAAATCAGGAAGGATGTCTTCCAGAAACCTGCCTTATTCTTAAGCATCCGCCTACATAAACTTCGGATTGTCAGCGATGAACAAGGTGTTCACCGCGAACACAGACAAATCTGGAGGTAGGTCATCATGAAATCGCTCGTTCAAGCTGTTGTCGTTGCTGCCGCTCTCGTTGCCCCGGTCGTGTCGTTCGCCCAGTCGGGTTCGACGATCACCCGCGCGCAGGTTCGTGCCGAACTGGTCCAGCTGCAGCAGGCTGGTTACAACTCCGCTCGCGGTGAAGATCCGCACTACCCGGAAGCGATCCAGGCTGCCACGGCGCGTGTTGCAGAGCAGCAGCGCGCTGCGCTGGCGCAAGCGCAAGGCGCCGACGCCAGCGGTTACGGCGCACAGGCACAGGGCGCATCGGCATCGGGTTCGCGTGCGATGGGCGTGCGTCCGGCCACCGCTGAAGAAATGAAATCGCTGTATCGCGGCAGCTAAACCGTGTATTGCCCGGTGTGCGTGAATGCCGGGTGCGACGACGCGTCGCGCCTGGAGCCGCAGCACCCGGGCGGGCCGCTGCCTGGCGCGATCGATGAGTGCGCGGGCACGGCAGGCTATCCGTCACCTCCTGTCGCCGGAAGTCCGGTGGCATTCCGCCCGGCCCACCCGTGGCTGGGCGCTTTTTCGGAAGGAGAGGGCGAGTGCGTTTCGCCGGCAACAAAAAACCCCGCAGACTTGCGTCATGCGGGGTTCGTGCGGCGAGCGCGGAATATGGTGGGGCGGCGTCACTCAAATTGTGGCGTGGAAGCCACGACAGTAAAGGGTGAGGTGCGCTTCGAAAGAAAAGATGCCCCCAAAGTTGCCCCCGAACTATCTCCGCTACCCCTGCTTCACCACTCGTTTTCTCGTGGATTCGCGTCGATCGTCAGAAGCACTGCTACTCATCTTGTAGTGACGACACGTTGATCTTTCAGACGAATGATTTAGCATCGCGCGATGCACTCCAGATCGAGTACCGGGCGCCGCGCCCGGCTATCGCTGCCGAGGAATTGCTGCGCTGCCGATACAGGCACGGGTAACGCGTCCCTAGCCGACTGGGAGGGCCGTTGAACAGGGCCTTCGCATTCTTCCAGCGCGTCACGAGCCTGATTCGCAAGCAGCTCGAGCGAATCGCCTGGTCTTCGGAGGGGGATCACTCCGTTGACGACCTGACGAGCGAAACCTGGCTGATCGTGGACGAGCTCCACGCGGATCCTGATGCAACTCCTGACCCGGATGACGAAAATCTGCGCGACATGATCGTTGCCCGGCTGCAGCGCCAGTTCGGGAAATTCGTCAATCGGAAGGAGCGGTTCGCGTTACGAATCGACCGAGACGATATCGACGACAATGGAGACCTTCTGCCCAGTGCTGTCGGCGCGCGACTTTCAGCCCCAGAAAAGTACGAGCCGCTCGTTGCGCTCGAGATACGTGAGGACGCCGCCGCGGCGGCGCGTGCGATCGGCGACCGATTCTCCGAGGCTATCGCATACCTCCGCACGTTCGAGCGGTTCGATGGTGACGCAGTGCGCACGGCGACCTATCTGGCGATCGGGCCGGAGACGCTCAATCGACGAGTGGCGCGTGCGTCACGTATCGAGGAAACGCAGCCGTCGATGTTCGATGGCATCGAGGCGATTCCCGCGGATTTCATGCCATTGGCTGGGCGATGGGCGTCGCCGCCGATGCCGCATCAGTATCGACCGACGTGCGCGGTGGCGTGGCCGCTGCAACTGCAGCTCTTCATCGAATCGGGCAAGCTGTTTTTCTGCCATCGCCGTCGAGCTCAATAGATGGGTTCAATTCCCTCTTGACGCCTCCCAACCGGCGGGGATAGCCTGTATGTGCCGCTGAGACAACAGCGGCCGGGTTTGGCGACCTGACGTGTACAAGGCGCAATGAAGCCGCGCCGTCGTTCGACCCGCGGCTTTTCTATTTGCGCTGCCTTTGCACGCCTTCAATGGGCGGGCCTGGGCGGGGAGACCTTCGGGTCTGCCGGTTACCTTGTACGCCGGTTCGCCAACCCTGCTCAGTGCCCGCTCACCCCGTTTGGCGACGGGACAGTGGGCCTCAACCGTACAAGGAGGCCGCACCATGCGCCAAGCCCTCGCTCGTCCTGAGCAACTGCAATCCCCTCTCGAAATCATTCGCGCCGCCCTTGGCACCGCCGCGCTCGCGCTGACCCATCAGGATGCACTCGACGCCACCGGCGACGCGCTGCGCCGCCTGGCCGAACTCGCTCGCGCGGAGGTGGCGCGATGAGCGGCGAGAACTTCCTCGACTCGCGATTCCCGATCTTCAGCGAACGCGTGTCCGCTGCTGCCGCAGACGATTCTGTCGTCAGGGCCGGCCCGTTGCTGAGCCGTCTTGAGCGCACCTATGCGGTGGTTCGTGGGCTCGAGCAGATTTTCGCGATCGCACGCGCGAACATGGTTCAGGAGTCGTCATACCGGAGCGCCGGGGAGGGCTGCGACGTAGAGCCACCCCTGAAACCGACGACCGTGGAGGCGCTGCTCGCGATGGGCGTGGCCGTGTCGGGCTTGCTCGTGGAGGATATCGGGGAGCTGTCGGACTGGGCCGACGAGCATGCGGTGCGGCCGGCGCGCACGAACGCGGCATAATCGTTCCACCGCGCCTAGCTCGACGGGGCGAAAACCGGGCTCCCTTACCCGGACGGCGCGGCTTCTCTCAAGGGGCTTTGCGTGAGGGCGCAATGGGCGCGGACAGTGGGCGTGATCAGCTCTCGCTCTGGATCGATGCGGCGCGTGATGGCGATATAGAAGCCGCACGTCGTCTTGTCGAGGAGTTTTGTGCGACGGTGCGACAGAATCGAGCGAATGGGGAGCCTGGGGGCACCCCCCTCGTTCCATACACTGCGTTTGATGAGCGGCTGCTCGACTTTCTCGTCGAGAGCTTTCGGGGCGACAGTGGCGTCGTGCTCAGGGCCGCTGTTCAAGGGCGGCGCGGCCGGCCTGCATCCAGCGAAGCGCGCGAAGAATCCCTTGCACGCGGTCAACACGTTCACGAACTCCTCCGCATCGCGAAGCGCGTCCCTGAGTTGCTGCGGCCTCTCGAAGCTTTCACGGTCGAGAAGGCAATCCAGTTCGTGGCCGATGCGCGCACCATTGAAAAGGTCGCTTGGGCCGAAAGCTATGCGCCGAAATTCTCTCCGAAAAGCACAGACGCCGTAAAGAAGGGCTATCAGGCCTGGCTCGCGCTTGTGAGGAGCGCAGAATCCCGGGCAGCGTCCGCCGCGACGGACGGTGAATAGCGTTCCGCGGCCTACTCCGCACGGTATTTAATTCGCAATTTCATACCGTGACCGTCGTTCAGGCGGTCGACATCATGGCTCCCAAGTGCCGGGTTTGTCCGGCACTCCCGACAGGAGCCGAGAATGTCCGATCAGCAGCCCAACCCGCAGACGCTGATGCGTCGCAAGCAAGTCGAAGCCGAAACGAGCCTGGCGCGCAGCACGATCTACGATCGTATGAAGGCCGGCACCTTCCCCAAGGCGATCCGCATCGGCGCCCGCAGCATCGTCTGGCGGCGCGCGGACATCGACGCATGGCTGGCTGACCCGGCCGGTTACCGTGTTCCCGAAAACGCGTGAGGTGCGCCATGACGGCAATCCTTGCGACCCGCGCGCGCCGCGTCGGCGCGATCCAGTTGCGAAGCTGGTCGACGCGCGCCGCCATCCTCTCTGCGGCCGCGCTCGGGCGATCTGTCGATGACCACGCGCGCGAGCTGCGTATCGACGCGCTCGGGCGGCTGATGTGCGCCGCCGGCACGCGTGTGCTGCGGGCTCGCTGCAGCCACCTCATGCGTCAGGAAATCAGGCACCGCAGCGCGGCGCAGATCCGACGCATGGAGGATGCGATGGGGCTCACGGTATGACACGTCCATCGTTCCAGTTCTACCCGGGCGACTGGCAGGCGAACAGCAACTTGCGACGCTGCACCCATGCTGAGAAGGGCGTGTGGATCGACGTGATGTGCCTGCTGCACGACTCGGAGGAATACGGCGTCCTGCGCTGGCCGCTCAAGGAGATCGCGCAGGCGATCGGCGCGCCGCTCCCGACGCTCAGGGCCATCGTCAGCAAGGGCGTGTTGAAGGGCGCCGACAACGGGCAGTCGTGCGCCGCGTGTATCTATGTCCCGCGGTCCGGCCGCCGTGACGGCGATCCGGTGACGCTGGTTGCCGAGCAGGAAGGGCCGATCTGGTACTCGTCCAGGATGGTCAAGGACGAGTACGTGCGCGCGGTTCGTGGCGAGTCGTCGCGCTTCCAGAGCGACGACGACAGCTCGCCGAAGGGCGCACCAAAGCCCCCCTTGGGTGATAGCACCAAAGCTTCACCAAAGCCCCCCTTGGGTGACGGCTCTTCATCTTCATCTTCATCTTCGTCTTCAAAGAAACAAACACAGCGCGCTCCGCGCTTCGATGCGCATGCGCATCTCGTGTCTCTGGGTGTCGACCAGACGATCGCCGCTGACTGGCTGAAGACCCGGAAGGGCAAGAGGCTTGCACCGACGCAGACCTCGCTCGATCGGGTTGCTGCGGAAGCGGCCAAGGCCGGGCTGTCGATGGCTGCCGCGGTCAAGCTGGCCTGCGAGAACGGCTGGGGCGGCTTCAAGGCGGACTGGGTGGCTGACTCATCGCCGCGCACGAATGGGCGCTCCTCCGACAACCCGTTCGCGTGATCGCTATGAGCCTTCCCTATCCCTCCAACGGTGCCGTGCTCGTGTCCATGCGTCGAGCCGGCCGCGTGCCGGAACTGCCGGTGCTGGTGGCGCTCGCTGGGTCGCTCCGCTTCGACAACGTGACGCTCTCGGCCAGCGCCGGCCAGCCCTATGACTGGCGCCCAGTTGCCGCGCTCGACGTCGAGGTATTCGCATCCGCGGACGTGCCGTGGGGCGATCTGCTGCGGACGCTCGCCGACATCGCGGCCGCAGTACCCGACACGCTGGTGATCGCGTTCCGCGAAGGTCCGCGCGTGCACTGCGGCGAGCGGCGCGCAGTGCCCGGCGAGGACTTCGCACTTTTCGACTGGTTTCCGATGCCGATTGCGCCGATGTGCTGGCCGGCATCGCACACGCTGGCGCGCCGCCTGTTCGATGCCTTGGGCGACACGCTCCCGAATCCCTATGACCACGCGTGCGAGCTCGTCGTGCAGCTCGCCGCTGAACGAAACAGAAACGCCAAGGAGGTGACCTGATGGCCCGAACGATTCCCGATTCGATCGACTGGGCGGTCTACGCCAGAGACGAGGATGACGGCCGAGCGGACGTGCGCCGCGCGAGCGAGTTCATGGAGGACTTGGTCACGCACCTGCACAGCCCGAAAGAGGTCGCGTCCGGCACTGCATCACCATGGGCCGGCGTCGGTGACTCCCTCCGCTTCCGCGAGGGCGAGGTAACACTCTGGGGCGGCATCAACGGTCACGGCAAGTCTGCCGTCCTCGGTGAGGTGATGCTGCACGCCATGTCGGCCGGCGACCGCGCATGCATCGCGTCGATGGAAATGCGACCGATCGCGACCATGGAGCGCCTGACGCGCCAGGCTGCTGCAACTGCGAGGCCGGCACCCGAGTTCATCCGAGGCTTCGGTCGGTGGACGAACGATCGGCTGTGGCTGTATGCGCATGTCGGCACGGTCGAGCGCACGCGCATGCTCGCAGTCGCGCGGTATTGCCGCAAGGAGCTTGGCGTGCACCACGTCGTGATCGACAGCCTGCTGAAGTGCGGTATCGCCCCGGACGATTACGCCGGCCAGAAGGCCTTCGTCGACGCGCTGTGCTCTCTGGCGCGGGACACGGGCGTGCATATCCACCTCGTGCACCACATCCGCAAGGGCGAGCGCGAAACCGACATCCCGGACAAGTTCGATATGAAGGGCGCCGGCGAGATCACAGACCTGGTCGACAACGTGCTGATCGTGCATCGGAACAAGGCCAAGGAGGTGCTGCTGCGCAAGGAGACGATCTCTGACGAGAAGCGCGCGGAGGCCGAGCAGCAGGCCGACACCGTGCTGATCTGCGCGAAGCAGCGGCATTTCGCGTGGGAGGGCATCGTGCGCCTCTGGTTCGATGCGGCCAGCCTGCAGTTTCGCGATGTGCGTGCCGGCGGCGCGCGGCATCTTGACTTGGGGGCGGGCGCCTGGAAGCAGGGGTGGACGCGATGACGATGAAGACGATCATGAGCAAGCCGGATCCAGCGTTGATTGCGGGCAACGCAGAGGCATCCCCACCCGTACCTGACGGAGACTCGTCAATACCGATTCTCAGCTCGGCCGCCGCGCTCTCGCTGTTTCGATACGGAGAGAAGTCGCCGTATTGGGACGCGGACATCGATGAGATGCGACGGAAGCTGCTCGCGGCAGGCTCGGTGGGCACCGTTCCCCGCATGGAGTTCCTGGTCGATGCTGCGCGCAAGGAGATCGACCGAGCGATGGCAGCGTGCCGGCGGCCGTGTCTGCAGTTTTCCGGCGGCAAGGACTCGCTCGCCTGCCTGTATCTGCTGCGTCCGTACTGGGATCGGTTGACGGTCATATGGTCGAGCCGTAGCGATGCGTATCCCGAGGCGCGCGAGCTATTCGAGGACGTTCGCAGGAAGGTGCATGACGTCATTGAAGTCGGCGGCGACGCGCAGTGGCGTGCAGCGTCGGCCAATACGTGGCCGGCAGATTGTGTCCCAGCGCGCGCGACCTGGTTCGGCCGAATGGTTGAGCCGACCGATGACGGGTTCGGGCTCGTCAATCGTTACGATTGCTGTCTCGCGAATTTCTGGCAGCCGATGGCTGCCGCCGTCGCTGCGGGCGGCTTCGACCTGGTGATCCGCGGTCAGCGCGATGACGAGGCGAAGCGTGCGCCGTTCGCGTCCGGGGCTTGCGACGGTGATGGGCGCGCCTACGTGTTGCCGATCCAGCATTGGACGAAGGGTGACGTGATCGCCTACCTGCAGGCCGAAGGCATCGAGATCCCGCGGCAATACGGGTACGGCATGGCATCGCTCGATTGCCTGCACTGCACGGCGTATCTGGATGAGAACGGCGGGAAGCTGCGCTACCTCCGCGATTTCCACCCGGAGGTCGCTGTCGAGTACGAGCGCCGCCTGCGGCTGATTCACGACGAGCAAGAGCGGCACATGCGCCTGACGAAGATCGCGCTCGGTGAGCTCGATTCCGTCGACGGCGAAGGGGAGGGGGATTGAGGGCCCGCAAGAACCCGCCGCCATTCACCCTCGAGAACGTGCTGCGCGATCTGGTGCCCGGCCGCGTCTATTCCGCGGAGGCGATTTCCCTCAAGTTCGGGGTGCCCGCCGATGCGGTGCGGCCGGTGATGCTCGGCGCGATCGTGCTCGGCAAGGTCAGAGAGCGGCCGCGGCGGCGCGGCTTTCGTGTGGGCTACTGGATCCCCGAGTGCGAGTCGCCAAGCATCGCCGGCCGCCGTATCTGGCCGCTGGCAAGCCTGCATGGCATCGGTGAGCTGACGGGCTATACCGAGTCGCTCCGGCGGTTCCGCGACCTCTGCATGGCGATTCCGCGGTTTCGATCGTGATCGCGTGGCGGTTGAGCTTCGCTGCGCGCCGCCGGGAACGGGTACCCTGTCGGTCGGCAGTTTGTGATCGCATACCCGCCGACAGGAGACCGCGATGAGAGTGTTTCCGCGATACGTCACCGTCCTGAAATTCTGCGAGTTGACCGGCTATACCGAAGAGGCCGTGAAGTCGAAGCGGCGCGACGGTGTCTGGCTGGCGGGCCAGCTCTGGATCAAGGCGCCAGACGGCCGCATTCTGATGGACCTCGAAGGGTACGAGGCATGGGTGGAATCAGCGCGGGAGCCTGCGCAATCAGCCGCACCCCGCGCGCAGTCACCCCTGCCGTTGAAGGAGCCCGCGACCAGGAACGGGGCCGCGTCGAGCCCACTGCCGCTGGCTGTTCGCGCGAGAAAATGAGCACGCTTGGAGAGTGAATTGAAACTGGACGAGCACAGCAACCTGCTTGGGAAATTGCATGGCAATCTCAGCAGCCTGGAGGCCACGCTACGGCTCTTTCTTTCGCAAGATGCCCGTGCACATGCCGCGCCGCATCAAGGCGACTGGAACCGTGGTATCGGCGAAGAGGTAGACGAGACGCCAATGACGGATTGGCGTTCCCTTGGGCAATTGATCGACGACTTCAATACGATCTCTGTACGCCGAGACCTAGGTATGGTGATTGATCGCGGGATCGTTGCGATTCGAGATGCATTCGCACATGGGCGGATCATGTTGCATGAGGGGGACGCGGACATGCGATTGGTGAAGTTCTCGCGCCCCGTGAGAGGTCGCGTCAAGGTCGAGTTCAACCAGCTCCTCACGGCCGAGTGGATGGACGAACAGAGGCAGCGGGCTCGGGACGCAATGTTCACAGTGTTGAATGCAATCGAAGCGATCGGGGGAAAGGTCGGCCAGCCGTTCGACGATAGCTAACCGCTCACGCTTCTCCGAATCCGCCAATGACCCAGCCGAGTGCCCAGACTCCGGCGGCGGGCACGCCGAAAAAGAGCGCGCCGGCCACGCCCGCGGGCCCGAAAATCCAAGCAGATGCGGCGAAGGCGAAGAGGACGTATCCGACGACCTTCAGGACTGCGCCGAGGCGCGTGAACCCGTTCGATGCTCTCATGTGTTGTCTCCCCGTGCGGTGTTCAATGGCTCTGCGTCGATGCGATGACCGCCACTACGCGCACGCGCGCGCGCGAAGCGCAGTGCGCGGCCGGCCGATGCTCGTGCAGCGTCGATCCAGATCTGCGGCGACGTGGTGTCGCAATGACGATTCTTCCGCCCAAAAAACGCCCTGACGGTGCGGCTGCCGTACCCGTTCTTCCTCGGCGCGTTGCCGATAAACGGCTTCCAGTTCGGGATCGCGTGCGACTTCGAACCAGCGCACGAGGAACCAGAGGACGCCTGCAGTGACGATGCCAGCCAGATACGCCGTGACGATTTCCATGTGGCCTCCGCAGGCGCCCGTCAGCCGGCCGCTGCTCCGATCGGGATGATCTGCGCGCCGGCCTTGAGCCGGTCGAGGTAGTCCGCCCACTTCTGCATCATCTCGCGGCGCTGCTGCAGGTGCGCAGTGCGGTTGTATGCGCGCCCGAGCGGATCCTTGACGGTATGCGCAAGCTGGGCCTCGATGATCGGCGCTGGCACGCCGATCACTTCGTCGAGGATCGTGCGTGCCATCGCGCGGAAGCCGTGCCCGGTCATGGTGTCGCCGTCGTAGCCGAGACGCCGCAGTGCCGCGTTCACTGTGTTGTCGGACATCGGGCGATCCTTCGTGCGCACGCTGGGGAACAGCAAACGTCCGTTGCCGGTGAGCGGCTGCAGTTCGCGCAGGATGGCGACGGCTTGGCCCGGCAGCGGAACGATATGCGCGCCGCCGGCCGCCTTGCCTTGCTTCGTGCGCTTCATCCGGTCGCTGGGAATCTCCCATGTGCCCGCGTCGAGGTCGAATTCGGCCCACTCGGCGGCGCGCAGCTCGCCGGGCCGCTGGAACAGCAGCGGGGCAAGACGCAGTGCGCACGAAACGGGGAGGGTGCCTTGATAGCCGTCGATCGCCCGCAGCAACTCGGCGACCTGTTTCGGGTCCGTGATCGCGGCCATGTGCTCCTGCTGCACCGGCGGCAGCGCGCCACGAAGGTCGGCAGTCACATCGCGGGCGGCGCGGCCGGTCGCGACCGCATAGCGGCACACCTGGCCGATGTTCGCATGGGCGCGATGGGCCGTTTCGAGCGCGCCGCGCTTCTCGACCCGGCGCAGTACGTCGAGCACGTCGGGCGGCGCGAGCTCGGCAATCGCTTTGCCGCCGATCCAAGGGAATGCGTCGACCTCAAGCCGGCGGAGCAGGCGGGCGCCGTGGCTGGCGGACCAGCTCGGCGCGTACTTCGCATGCCATTCCCGGGCGACCGCCTCGAACGAGTTTTCAGTGCTCAACCGTGCGGCTCGCTTCTCGGCCTTCTTGGCCTCGCCGGGATCGGCGCCGCCGTCCAGCAGCGCACGCGCCTTGTCGCGCCGCTCGCGCGCCTCTTTCAGGGGCACATCAGGGTAGACGCCCAGGGAGATGCGCTTTTCCTTGCCCCCGAAGCGGTATTTGAGTCGCCACCACTTGCCCCCGCCGGGGGCAATTTCCAGGTACAGGCCGCCGCCGTCGAACAGACGGATTGGCTTGTCGGCCGGCTTGGCGTTCTTGATCGCGGTATCGGTCAGGGGCATGGGGCACCTCGATGGGGGCAACAGCTGGCGGGCGAACCCCGCATGCCCCCAATCTTGCCCCCACTTGCCCCCGGCTGTCTACGGGCGAATCCGGACCAATTCGGAATGAAAAAACCCGCGAAGCCTTGAGCTATCGCGGGTTTCTGTACTTCCTCGGAACATCACGGAAGAGAATTTGGTGGAGGCGGCGGGAATCGAACCCGCGTCCAGAAGCGCTCCACGACTAGTTCTACATGTTTAGTTCAGTCATTTGATTTAACCGCAGCGACGCGGACGAACACGCTGCACTACGGCGATTCGCTAGGTTTTCGACCCTGGCGTCGCGACGCCGACAGGGCTTAACTGACGTAAATGACCTCTGGCGGTATTGCTACCGGTCTTGCGACACTAGCCCGTCAGTGAACTAGGCAGAGGACGGCGGCCCTTAGGCTGCCAGTGCGAACGTATCGTCGTTTGCAGTTACGATTTTCCCATTGATTAACGAGGTGACGGGTCCTCGACATGCCCTAGCCGCTTCACAACCCCTGTCGAAACCAGGTCGCCCCCGCGGATAAGATCGATCATTATAGCCCAACATCGCGCAGCAGTTCGCGCAGTTGCAGCGTCGTGTCGACGAGATGCTGCGCTTGCCAGTCGGCCGGCGCGGCGCCCTCCCCGCAATAGCCGTACGCCGCCGCGACCGTCGCCATGCCGGCGGCGCTGCCGGCTTGAATGTCGCGCAGGTCGTCGCCGACGTAGACGATGCGCGCAGGCGCGAGCGTCAACTGGTCGGCCGCATGCAGTAGCGGGGCCGGGTGCGGCTTCGGGTGCGGCGTTGTGTCGCCCCCGACGACGCAGGCGGCGCGCCGCGCGAGGCCGAGCAGGTCGACGAGCGGCGCCGTGAGCCGCATGGCCTTGTTCGTGACGATGCCCCAGCGCACGCCGCGCGCGTCGAGTTCGTCGAGCACGTCGTCGATGCCGGGGAACAGCGTCGTATGCACGCATAGATCCGTCGCGTAGTTGGCCAGGAACTCGTCGCGCATCGCTTCATAACCGGGCGTGTGCGGATCGATGCCGAACGCGCCGCCGAGCAGGCCGCGCGCGCCGGCCGAGGCTAGCGGCCGCAACACGTCGAGCGGTGTCTCGGGCAGGTCGCGCACGCGTTGCATCTTGTTGACGGCGGCCGCGAGATCGGGAGCCGTGTCGGCGAGCGTGCCGTCCAGGTCGAACAGCACGGCATCGCAGTGCAGCAGGCGCGGTTCGTCGAGTGCCGCCCGCGCGGTCGAGAGGGGAGTCGTCATGCCGGTTGGAAGGTCACGCGCCGCGACGGCACGCGACGAGGTAGTTGATGTCGGCGTCGTTCGACAGCGCGAAGCGCTTGCCGATCGGGTGATACGTGATGCCCTTGATCTCCACGATGTGCAGGTCCGTTGCCCGCACGAAGCTGGCCAGTTCCGACGGACGGATGAAGCGCGCGTAGTCGTGCGTGCCCTTCGGCAGCATTTGTGCGATGTACTCCGCGCCGATCACGGCGAACAGGTATGCCTTCAGGTTGCGGTTCAGCGTCGAGAAGAACACCCAGCCACCCGGCTTCACGAGCGTCGCGCAGGCGGCGACGATATCGCCGGGCGACGGCACGTGCTCGAGCATTTCCATGCACGTGACGACATCGTAGGTGCCCGGTTCGCGCGCGGCAATTGCTTCGGCCGCGATGGCCTCGTAATCGACCGAGATGCCGCTTTCGAGACTGTGCAGGTCGGCGACGCCGAGTGCTTCGGTCGACAGGTCGATGCCTTTCACCTGCGCGCCGAGTCCGGCCATCGATTCGGACAGGATGCCGCCGCCGCAGCCAATGTCGAGTGCGCGCTTGCCGGCGAGGTGCGCATGCGCATCGATCCAGCCGAGCCGGACCGGGTTCAGGTCGTGCAGCGGCTTGAATTCGGCATTCGGATCCCACCACCGATGGGCGAGGTCGCTGAATTTCTGGAGTTCGTGCGGATCGGCGTTGGTCATGTCGGCAAACGGGCTACGGAAGGAGGGCGGTGCTGCGATTCGTCAGCCCCGAGTATATAAGAAGCGGACGAGCGGCGAAGCGGCGAGCGCCTTGGACGGGCGACAAAGAAAAAGCCCCGCCGGAGCGGGGCTTTGAAGCAGTCGAAAACCGCGGCTTAGTTTGCCGGAACGGTCGTCTTCTGGACTTCTTGCGTACCAACCACTTCGACTTCCACGCGGCGATCCGGTGCGAGGCAGGCGATGAGTTGCTTGCGGTTCTTCTGGTTGCAGCCAGTCGTAACCGGGTTGCGCTTGCCCTTGCCTTCCGTGTAGATCTTGTTGGCCGGCACACCCTTGCTGACCAGGTACGACTTCACGGCTTGCGCACGGCGCAGCGACAGACGGTCGTTGTACTTGTCCGAACCGATGCGGTCCGTGTAGCCCGTTGCGACGACCACTTCCGTGTTCATGCCCTGGATCTTCGACGACAGTTCGTCCAGCTTTTGCTTGCCCAGCGGCTTGAGCGTTGCCTTGTCGAAGTCGAACAGTGCGTCAGCTTGATACGTGATCTTCTGGCTCGTGATGGCCGGAGCGACCGGAGCGACCGGAGCCGGTGCCGGTGCCTGGGCGACCAGTGCGCCATCGCACTTCGCGTTGGCGGTGGCCGGCGTCCAGAACGCATCGCGCCAGCAGAGCTCGTTCGTACCGTTCATCCACACCCATTCGCCCGTGCCGTTGACCCAGTTGTCATTGACGGCTTGGCGCGACGCCGGCACCGACTGTGCCGAAGCGGATGCAGCCATAACTGCGGTAGCTGCAATGAACGCGAGCTTTGAAAGTTTATTCATATTTCTCCTCTCGAAATTGAGATTACCGCAGGTTTACTGCGAGCCTGTTGACGGTGACAAGTCATACATTGCTCGAAGTATAACATTGGTGCGGCACAAAAAACGCGGCGCCGCCTCTGTGTAGACTTCGAGCAGCGTCTAACTTTCAGTGCGTTGGCATTTTGCCATATCGTTCCCTTCCTACGAAAAAAAATCCTCCCCACCCCAAGATCGCTTCAACTTTGTGGTGCATGCGCAACACTGGCCTGCCGTAACTTTTAGAAATTGTCAAGAGTGTGGCGGCGAAATTGCGCCGATGAATGCAGTTGTTTACTCGTGCGCGAAGAACGCGTGACGTGGCAATCGTCTGTGATGCCGAGTCGGGGAGGATTGCGATGTGCAATTGCGGCCGATTCGCCGACGCCGCGATTTTTGCTATTCATATATAGAGGGGGCGAATTGGCGGCTGATGGGCGCATGTTAGAATCTCGCGTTGCGTTGCGCATGCAGCGCCCACGCGAAAGGCGTTCGCCGTCTTCGCTCCGAAACGATACGGATACATGGATCAATTCGCCAAAGAGACCCTGCCCACCTCCCTAGAAGAGGAAATGCGCCGTTCGTATCTCGATTACGCGATGAGCGTGATCGTCGGACGTGCCCTCCCGGATGTCCGCGATGGCCTGAAACCCGTGCACCGGCGCGTGTTGTTCGCGATGCACGAACTGAACAACGATTGGAACCGCGCGTACAAGAAGTCGGCGCGTATCGTCGGTGACGTGATCGGTAAGTACCACCCTCACGGCGATACCGCGGTCTACGACACGATCGTGCGGATGGCGCAGGACTTTTCGCTGCGCTACATGCTGATCGACGGGCAGGGCAACTTCGGCTCGATCGACGGCGACAATGCCGCGGCGATGCGTTACACCGAAATTCGCATGGCGAAGATCGGTCACGAGCTGCTCGCCGACATCGACAAGGAAACGGTCGATTTCGAGCCGAACTACGACGGCAACGAAATGCAGCCGTCGGTCCTGCCGTCGCGCATCCCGAACCTGCTGATCAATGGCTCGTCGGGTATTGCGGTCGGCATGGCGACCAACATCCCCCCGCACAACCTGAACGAGGTCGTCGACGCGTGCCAGCACCTGCTGGGCAACCCGGAAGCGACGATCGACGAGCTGATCGAGATCATCCCGGCGCCGGATTTCCCGACGGCCGGCATCATCTATGGCGTCGCCGGCGTGCGCGACGGCTATCGCACCGGGCGCGGCCGCGTCGTGATGCGAGCGGCCACGCACTTCGAGGAGATCGACCGCGGCCAGCGGATGGCGATCATCGTCGACGAACTGCCGTACCAGGTGAACAAGCGCTCGCTGCTCGAGCGGATCGCCGAGCTCGTCAACGAGAAGAAGCTCGAGGGCATCTCCGACATCCGCGACGAGTCCGACAAGAGCGGCATGCGCGTCGTGATCGAGCTCAAGCGCGGTGAAGTGCCGGAAGTGGTGCTGAACAACCTGTACAAGGCGACGCAGCTCCAGGATACGTTCGGCATGAACATGGTCGCGCTCGTCGACGGCCAGCCGAAGCTGCTGAACCTGAAGGAAATCCTGCAGTGCTTCCTGTCGCATCGACGCGAAGTGCTGACGCGCCGCACGATCTACGAACTGCGCAAGGCCCGCGAACGCGGCCACGTGCTCGAAGGTCTCGCGGTCGCGCTCGCGAATATCGACGAGTTCATCGCGATCATCAAGGCCGCGCCGACGCCGCCGATCGCGAAGGCGGAGTTGATGGCGAAGCCGTGGGATTCGTCGCTCGTGCGCGAGATGCTCACGCGTGCCGAGAGCGAGAACGCGGCGGCCGGCGGCCGCTCCGCGTACCGCCCGGAAGGCCTGAACCCGGCGTTCGGCATGCAGGCCGACGGGCTGTACCGCCTGTCCGACACGCAGGCCCAGGAAATCCTGCAGATGCGTCTGCAGCGCCTGACCGGCCTCGAGCAGGACAAGATCATCGGCGAGTACCGCGAAGTGATGGCCCAGATTGCCGACCTGCTGGACATCCTCGCGCGCCCCGAGCGGATCACGACGATGATCGGCGAGGAGCTGACCTCGGTGAAGGCCGAGTTCGGCGACGCGCGCCGCTCGAAGATCGAGCTGAACGCGACCGAGCTGAACACCGAAGATCTGATCACGCCGCAGGACATGGTTGTCACGATGTCGCATGCGGGCTACGTGAAGTCGCAGCCGCTGTCCGAGTACCGTGCGCAGAAGCGCGGCGGTCGCGGCAAGCAGGCGACGCAGATGAAGGAAGACGACTGGATCGAGACGCTGTTCATCGCGAACACGCACGATTACATCCTGTGCTTCTCGAACCGCGGCCGCGTGTACTGGGTCAAGGTCTACGAAGTGCCGCAGGGCTCGCGCAACTCGCGCGGCCGCCCGATCGTCAACATGTTCCCGCTGCAGGAAGGCGAGAAGATCAACGTCGTGCTGCCGGTCAAGGAATTCTCGGCCGACAAGTTCATCTTCATGGCAACGTCGCTCGGCACCGTGAAGAAGACGCCGCTCGAGGCGTTCAGCCGTCCGATGAAGAAGGGCATCATCGCGGTCGGCCTCGACGAAGGCGACTTCCTGATCGGTGCGTCGATCACCGACGGCGCGCACGACGTGATGCTGTTCTCCGACTCCGGCAAGGCCGTGCGCTTCGACGAGAACGACGTGCGTCCGATGGGGCGCGAGGCGCGCGGCGTGCGCGGCATGCAGCTCGAGGATGGCCAGCAGGTCATCGCGCTGCTGGTTGCCGGCAGCGAGGAGCAGACGGTGCTCACCGCGACCGAGAACGGCTACGGCAAGCGCACGCCGATCACCGAGTACACGCGTCACGGCCGCGGCACGAAGGGTATGATCGCGATCCAGACGTCCGAGCGTAACGGCAAGGTCGTGGCTGCAACGCTCGTCGATGCCGAAGATCAGATCATGCTGATCACGACGGCCGGCGTGTTGATTCGCACCCGTGTCTCGGAGATTCGCGAGATGGGGCGCGCCACGCAAGGTGTTACACTCATCAGTCTCGATGAGGGTACCAAGCTCTCTGGCCTGCAGCAGATCGCGGAGGCCGAAGAGGGAGAGGGCGAAGCCGACGAGGCGTCGGACGGCGAAGCCTGAAGAACGGATGAGACTCTAGCCGCCGCAGGCGCGAAGCGCCGCGGCCGGCGAGCAACCATTCATATTTCCAAAAGGGAGTGATGATGCAAAAGCAATTCAAGCAACTGGTTCTGCTGGCTGCACTGGTGCCGACGTTCGCGATGGCGCAAGCGCTGTCGAATTCCGCACCGGCAGCTCCGGCAGCAGCTGCGCCGATCGACGCCGACAAGAAGGCAGCGATCAAGGATCTGCTCGACGCGATCGACGCGCCGAAGCTCGTGTCGGCAATCGGCAACAGCGCCGAAATGCAGGCCAAGCAACTCGTTCCGGCGATCCTGTCGGACGCGCTGTCGGAAAACAAGACGCTGAACGACAAGCAGAAGCAGGCTGCCGTTCCGACGCTGCAGAAGAACGCGGTGCCGAAGCTGGTCGACGGCGCAGGCAAGGTGTTCGGTACGCAGCAGTTCCAGAACGACGCGATGTCGGCTCAGTACGACGCATACGCGAAGTACTACAGCACGTCGGAGATCAAGGATCTGACGACGTTCTACAAGAGCCCGACGGGCCGCAAGTTCATCCAGGTTCAGGATCAGGTCGGTCGCGACGTGGTCAACGGCCTGATGCAGAAGTACATGCCGCAAGCTATCCAGGCAACGCGCACGCAGGCTGACAAGGAAGTCGCAGCAGTCAAGCCGGGCAAGTAAAGCCGTCCGGGCACGCCCCCGGCCGGTCGGCCGGGTTTGGCGGGAGCCTGACGACAGTGCGATAATGGCCGTTTGCGCGCGAGCGCAAGCGGCCATTTCTTTTCTGGCGCGTTCTGCCGGCGGCGAGCCGGTCGCGTCCCTCCGAGGTTTTCACGATGCGCGTCTTTAATTTCTCCGCCGGCCCTGCGGCGATGCCCGAGGAAGTGCTGCGGCAAGCTGCCGACGAAATGCTCGACTGGCATGGTAGCGGCATGAGCGTGATGGAGATGAGCCATCGCGGCAAGGAATTCATGTCGATCCACGAGGCCGCGCTGGCCGACCTGCGCGACCTGCTCGGCGTGCCGGCCAGCCACCGGATCCTGTTCCTGCAGGGCGGCGGTATCGCGGAAAACGCGATCGTGCCGATGAACCTGCTCGGGTCGCGCAAGACGGCCGACTTCGTCGTCACGGGCTCGTGGTCGCAGAAATCGTTCACCGAAGCGAAGAAATACGGCACGCCGCATCTCGCCGCGACCGGCAAGACGGAAGACGGCTTCACGCGCGCACCCGCGCGCGCCGAATGGCAGCTGTCGGATGATCCGGCCTACGTGCATCTGTGTACCAACGAGACGATCGACGGCGTCGAGACGTTCGAGATTCCCGATCTCGGCGACGTGCCGCTGGTCGCGGATGTCTCGTCGCACATCCTGTCGCGTCCGATGGACGTCGCGAAGTACGGCGTGCTGTTCGGCGGTGCGCAGAAGAACATCGGGATGGCCGGCGTGACGCTCGTGATCGTACGCGAGGATCTGCTCGACCGCGCGCTGTCGATCTGCCCGTCCGCGTTCGAATGGAAGACCATCGCCGCGAACAACTCGCTGTACAACACGCCGCCCACCTACGCGATCTACATCGCGGGCCTGGTGTTCCAGTGGCTGAAGCGGCAGGGTGGCCTCGAAGCGATCGAGGCCCGCAATATCGAAAAGGCGAAGCTGCTCTACGACACGATCGATGCGAGCAGTTTCTATCTGAACAAGGTCGAGCCGGCAGCACGTTCGCGGATGAACGTGCCGTTTTTCCTGGCCGACGAAACGCGCAACGAAGACTTCCTTGCCGGCGCAAAGGCGCGCGGGCTGCTGCAGCTGAAGGGCCACAAGTCCGTCGGCGGCATGCGGGCGTCGATCTACAACGCGGTGCCGCTCGAGGGCGTGAAAGCGCTCGTCGAGTACATGAAGGACTTCGAGCAGCGCGGCGCCTGACGGCGGCGCTGTTCAAACAGCACGGCAAAACGCATGGACGACGAACTGAATTCCCGCCTGAAACCGCTGCGCGATCGCATCGATGCGATCGACGCGCAGCTGATCGCGCTCCTGAACCAGCGCGCCGCGGTGGCGCTGGAGGTGGGCGAGGTCAAGAAGCATTTCAACGCGCCGGTGTTCCGGCCGGAGCGCGAGCTGCAAGTGATCGCCCGGCTGCAGGACATGAGCGCGGGGCCGCTCGCGAGCGAGCATATCAGCGCCATCTGGCGCGAGATCATGGCCGCGAGCCGCGCGCTCGAGCAGACGATCCACGTCGCGTTCCTCGGGCCGGTCGGCACGTATAGCGAGCAGGCGATGCTCGAGTATTTCGGCCAGTCGATCGAAGGGCTGCCGTGCCCGTCGATCGACGAGGTGTTCCGCTCGGTCGAGGCCGGTGCGTCCGCGTTCGGTATCGCGCCGGTCGAAAATTCGACCGAAGGCGCCGTGTCGCGCACGCTCGACCTGCTGCTGCAGACGCAACTGCTGATCAGCGGCGAACTCGCGCTGCCGATCCATCACAACCTGCTGACGCAGAGCGGCACGCTCGACGGCGTGAAGCGCGTCTGTGCACACGCGCAGGCGCTTGCGCAATGCCAGCAGTGGCTCGCGGCGAATGCGCCGCAGCTCGAGCGGCAGGCGGTGGCGAGCAACGCGGAGGCTGCGCGTCTCGCGGCGGCCGATCCGACCGTCGCGGCGATCGCGGGCGACCGCGCGGCCGCACACTACGGCTTGCAGATCGCGTTCTCGCTGATCCAGGACGATCCGCACAACCGCACGCGCTTCGTGATCATCGGCAAGCAGCCGGCCGGGCAGAGCGGTCACGACCAGACGTCGCTGATCGTGTCGGTGAAGAACGAGCCGGGCGCCGTGTTCAAGCTGCTCGAGCCGCTCGCGCGGCACGGCGTGTCGATGACGCGCTTCGAGTCGCGTCCGGCGCGCGTCGGCACGTGGGAGTACTACTTCTACATCGACATCGAAGGGCACCGGGACGATGCGTCGGTTGCGGCCGCGCTCGCGGAACTCGGCCAGAAGGCCGCGTTCCTGAAGATACTCGGTTCGTATCCGCGCGCACGCTGATGCGTGGCGGCCCGTCGCCTGTTCGCGCAGGCGTTGGGTCCACGCGGGCAGGGCAGGCCGATCGGCGCTGCCGAAGGCGGGTTCGGGCGGCATCCGGCGCAGGTTGCGCCGGATGCGGGCCCGTGGCCCGGAATCTGGAATTCCGCGTGCGGGGTGTCGTCCTGTGCGCGTAACTTGGCTCTTGTCGTGTCAGGCTTTGCATTCAACAAACTGGTCATCTTCGGCGTCGGCCTGATCGGCGGATCGCTGGCCCGCGCGCTGCGCGAGCGCGCGCCGGGCGGCGCGGGCGAGGTTGTCGGCGTGGGCCGTTCGCGTGCTTCGGTCGAGCGTGCGCTCGCACTCGGCGTGATCGACCGTGCGGCAGCGCTCGACGACGACGCGCAATTGCGCGACGCGCTGACTGGCGCCGATCTGGTGCTGCTGGCGGCGCCTGTCGCGCAGACGGGCCCGTTGCTCGCGCGCATTGCGCCGTGGCTTGAAGCGGCGACGATCGTCACCGACGCGGGCAGCACCAAGTCCGATGTCGTCGCTGCCGCGCGCGAAGCGCTCGGCGCGCGGATCGCGCAGTTCGTGCCGGGGCATCCGATCGCCGGTCGAGAGTCGAGCGGCGTCGAGGCCGCATTGCCGGATCTGTACGTCGGCCGCAACGTCGTGCTGTGCCCGCTGCCGGAGAACGCCCCCGAATCGGTCGCGCGGATCGACGCGATGTGGCGTGCGACCGGCGCCGACGTGCGCACGATGAGCACGGAGCAGCACGATCGCGTGTTCGCGTCGATCAGCCATCTGCCGCACGTGCTGTCGTTCGCGCTCGTCGAGCAGATCCTCGGCGAGGCCGATGCGGAACTGAAATTTTCATACGCGGCGGGCGGCTTCCGCGATTTCACGCGCATCGCGGCGTCGAGCCCGGAGATGTGGCGCGACGTGTGCGTCGCGAACCGCGCGGCGCTGCTCGATGAGCTCGATGGCTACACGCGTGTGCTCACGCGGCTGCGCGCGGCGATCGACGCCGGCGACGGCGCCGCGCTCGAAGCGGTGTTCACGCGCTCGCGCGCTGCGCGCAAGGCATGGCAGGAGCGTGGCGGTACGCCCGCTGCCGAACCGGTCAAGAAATAACAGGACGATTCCCATGGACTATCTCGATCTCGGCCCGTACTCCAGCGCATCGGGCACCGTGCGCCTGCCCGGCTCGAAAAGCATTTCGAACCGCGTGCTGCTGCTCGCGGCGCTTGCCGAAGGCGAAACCACGATCACCAACCTGCTCGACTCCGACGACACGCGCGTGATGCTCGACGCACTCGGCAAGCTCGGCGTGAAGCTAGCGCGCGATGGCGACACCTGCGTCGTGATGGGCACGCGGGGCGCATTCACCACGAAGACGGCCGACCTGTTCCTCGGCAACGCGGGCACGGCCGTGCGGCCGCTGACCGCCGCGCTCGCGGTGAACGGCGGCGACTATCGCGTGCACGGCGTGCCGCGCATGCACGAGCGGCCGATCGGCGATCTCGTCGACGGCCTGAGGCAAATTGGCGCGCAGATCGACTACGAGCTGAACGAAGGCTACCCGCCGCTGCGGATCAAGCCGGCGAACATTTCCGTCGACGCGCCGATCCGCGTGCGCGGTGACGTGTCGAGCCAGTTCCTCACGGCGTTGCTGATGACGCTGCCGCTCGTCAAGGCGAAGGACGGCAAGATCGTCGTCGAGGTCGATGGCGAGCTGATCTCGAAGCCGTACATCGACATCACGATCCGGCTGATGGAGCGCTTCGGCGTGACCGTCGAGCGCGACGGCTGGCAGCGCTTCGTCGTGCCGGCCGGCGTCCGCTACCGCTCGCCGGGGCGGATCATGGTCGAGGGCGATGCGTCGTCCGCGTCGTACTTCCTCGCGGCCGGCGCGCTCGGCGGCGGCCCGCTGCGCGTCGAAGGCGTGGGGCGGGCGAGCATCCAGGGCGATGTCGGCTTCGCGAACGCGCTGATGCAGATGGGCGCGAACGTGACGATGGGCGACGACTGGATCGACGTACGCGGCATCGGCCACGACCACGGCAAGCTCGAGCCAATCGACATGGACTTCAACCTGATCCCCGATGCGGCGATGACCATCGCGGTCGCGGCGCTGTTCGCGAACGGCACGAGCACGCTGCGCAACATCGCGAGCTGGCGCGTGAAGGAAACCGACCGCATCGCCGCGATGGCGACCGAGCTGCGCAAGGTCGGCGCGATCGTCGAGGAAGGCCCCGACTACCTCGTCGTCACGCCGCCGGAAAAGCTCACGCCGAACGCGGCGATCGACACGTACGACGATCACCGGATGGCGATGTGCTTCTCGCTCGTCAGCCTGGGCGGCGTGCCCGTGCGGATCAACGATCCGAAGTGCGTCGGCAAGACGTTCCCCGACTATTTCGACCGCTTCGCCGCGCTCGCCAAAGCCTGACCCCACTGTTCTGATGAAATCGACCCGACCCTTTCACCCGACTCCCGTCATCACGATCGACGGCCCGACTGCTTCCGGCAAGGGCACCGTCGCCGCGCTCGTCGCCGCGCATCTTGGCTTCCACTTGCTCGACAGCGGCGCGCTGTACCGGCTCGCCGCGCTTGCGAGCGTGCGCTACGGCATCGAGGCTGAGGACGTCGACGCGCTGGTGAAGCTGATCGACGATCTCCACATCACGTTCCGCGAAGGCTGCGCGCAGCTCGACGGCGTCGATGTGTCGAACGACATCCGCGCCGAAGCGGTCGGCAACCGCGCATCGGCGATCGCCGTGCACGGGCCGGTGCGCACCGCGCTCGTCGCGCGCCAGCGCGCGTTCCGCAAGACGCCGGGCCTCGTTGCGGACGGGCGCGACATGGGTACCGTGATCTTCCCGGACGCCGTGCTGAAGGTGTTCCTGACGGCCAGCGCCGAGGCGCGCGCGACCAGACGGCATAAGCAATTGATGCAAAAAGGTTTTTCTGCTAATATAGATGACTTGCTCCGGGATCTTCGTGAACGTGATGCGCGCGACAGCAATCGCGCGGCCGCGCCGCTCAAGCCCGCAGCAGATGCCAAGCTGCTCGATACGTCGGCGCTGTCGGTCGATGAAGCGGTCGACCAGGTGCTGCAGTGGTACCGGGCGCTCGGCCAGCCGGCCTGAGAAGGCGGGCAGCGGTAGGTGCTCCGTGCGTAAGTGCGGAGCGTGTTTCGAACCCTTAACCCCGTGTGGACCTCGATCTGGCCCTTTCAGCCTGCCATTCCGGCCGGCGTGGCACAGCGATCCATGCACAATCAGATTTTTATGTCCGACCTGCAAACCTCTACCCCGAATACTGAATCTTTCGCGGCTCTGTTCGAAGAGTCGCTGACCCGCCAAGACATGCGCGCCGGCGAAGTGATTTCCGCCGAAGTCGTGCGCGTCGACCACAACTTCGTGGTCGTCAATGCAGGCCTGAAGTCCGAGGCTTACATTCCGATCGAGGAATTCCTGAACGATCAGGGCGAGGTTGAGGTGCAGTCGGGCGATTTCGTGTCCGTCGCGATCGACGCACTCGAAAACGGCTACGGCGACACGATCCTGTCGCGCGACAAGGCGAAGCGCCTTGCATCGTGGCTGTCGCTGGAAAAGGCGCTCGACAACAACGAACTCGTCACCGGCACGATCACCGGCAAGGTGAAGGGCGGCATGACCGTGATGGTCAACGGCATCCGCGCGTTCCTGCCGGGTTCGCTGGTCGACACGCGTCCGGTCAAGGACACGACCCCGTACGAAGGCAAGACGCTCGAATTCCGCGTGATCAAGCTCGATCGCAAGCGTAACAACGTCGTGCTGTCGCGTCGTGCAGTGATCGAAGCAACCCAAGGCGAAGAGCGCGCGAAGCTGCTCGAGACGCTGAAGGAAGGCGCGATCGTCAACGGCGTGGTCAAGAACATCACCGACTACGGCGCGTTCGTCGACCTCGGCGGCATCGACGGCCTGCTGCACATCACCGACATCGCATGGCGTCGTGTGCGTCACCCGAGCGAAGTCCTGTCGGTTGGCCAGGAAGTCACCGCGAAGATCCTCAAGTTCGACCAAGAGAAGAACCGCGTCTCGCTGGGCATCAAGCAACTGGGCGACGATCCGTGGGAAGGCATCTCGCGCCGTTACCCGTCGGGCACGCGCCTGTTCGGCAAGGTCACGAACATCACCGACTACGGCGCATTCGTCGAAGTGGAATCGGGCATCGAAGGCCTCGTCCACGTGTCGGAAATGGACTGGACCAACAAGAACGTTGCTCCGTCGAAGGTTGTCCAGCTGGGCGACGAAGTCGAAGTCATGGTCCTCGAGATCGACGAAGACCGTCGTCGTATCAGCCTCGGCATGAAGCAGTGCAAGCCGAATCCGTGGGATGACTTCAGCCGCAACTTCAAGAAGGGCGACAAGATCACGGGCGCAATCAAGTCGATCACCGACTTCGGCGTGTTCATCGGTCTGCCGGGCGGCATCGACGGCCTGGTTCACCTGTCGGACCTGTCGTGGAGCGAAGCTGGCGAAGAAGCGGTTCGCAAGTACAAGAAGGGCGACGAAGTCGAAGCAATCGTCCTCGGTATCGACGTCGAGAAGGAACGTATTTCGCTCGGCATCAAGCAGCTCGAAGGCGACCCGTTCAGCAACTACGTTGCAATGAACGACAAGGGCTCGATCGTCGACGGCGTCGTGAAGACGGTCGATGCGAAGGGTGCGGTCGTTACGCTGACGGGTGACATCGAAGGCTACCTGCGCGCGTCGGAAATCTCGCAGGATCGCGTCGAAGACGCACGCAACGTGCTGAAGGAAGGCGACAAGGTCAACGCGATGGTGATCAACATCGATCGCAAGTCGCGCGGCATCAACCTGTCGATCAAGGCGAAGGATTCGGCTGAACAACAGGAAGCGATCCGCGGCCTGCAGTCGGACTCCAGCGCTGCTGCGACCGGTACGACCAACCTCGGCGCGCTGCTGAAGGCGAAGCTCGACGGCCAGAACCAGTAAGCCTCACGAGGTCTGCTGAAGTATGACCAAATCCGAGTTGGTCGCGCAGCTGGCATCGCGATTTCCGCAACTTGTCCTCAAGGATGCGGATTTCGCGGTGAAAACGATGCTCGATGCGATGTCTGATGCCCTGGCGAAAGGGCATCGCATTGAAATTCGGGGTTTCGGCAGCTTTGGCCTCAACCGTCGCCCGGCGCGCGTCGGACGCAACCCGAAATCAGGGGAGAAAGTGCAGGTGCCCGAGAAGTTCGTGCCGCACTTCAAGCCTGGCAAGGAATTGCGCGAACGCGTCGACGGCCGCGCCGGTGAACCGCTGAAGGCTGATGATCCGGACGACGAGCGTTGAACGTCATCCGGGTTGCCCGGACCCATCCGGCGAAGGCTGAAAAGAAAAGCGCCCCTTGCGGGCGCTTTTTTCATTTCCGGCGATCGCCGCGCAACGGGGGCGCGCAGGATCTGCGCAGCCGCGGAAACGCATCCTTTACAATACGGGTCGATTCGGCGCGACGAAGGGGAGTCGCGCGCCGCGGCAAACCTCAACAAAGAGAGGGCTTCATGAAGTTTATCGTCTGGCTGATCCGGGTATTGGTGTTCGTACTGCTGCTGGTGCTTGCGCTGGCCAATACGCAAACCGCGACGCTGAATTTCGTTGCCGGCTATTCATGGCAAGCGCCGCTGATCCTGATCGGCCTGGCGTTCTTCGCCGTGGGGCTGCTGGCCGGCTTGCTGTCCGCGCTGCCTTCGATCTTCCGCCTGCGTCTCGAGAACGGGCGCCTGAAGCGGGATCTGCGTGCGGCGCGCGAAACGCCGGCCGTCATCGACCAGCCGCCGATGCCGCCCGTCATTTAACACGGACGCCGCGCGATCATCGCGCGGTTTTCGTCTCTGCTTCGATATTTCGCATGGATCTGGATTTCTGGTGGTTGCTCGCGATTCCGGTCGCGTTCGCGCTGGGTTGGGCGGCGTCACGCTATGACCTGAAGAATCTCCTGTCGGAGAGTGCCAACCTGCCGCGATCGTATTTTCGCGGCCTGAATTTTCTGTTGAACGAACAACCTGACAAGGCGATCGATGCGTTCATCGAGGTCGCCAAGCTCGATCCCGAGACGGTCGAGCTGCACTTCGCACTCGGCAACCTGTTTCGCCGCCGCGGCGAGACCGATCGCGCGATCCGCGTTCACCAGAACCTGCTGAGCCGCACGGACCTGCCGGTCAACGAGCGCGACCACGCGCTGTACGAGCTCGGCCAGGATTTTCTGAAGGCCGGGCTGCTCGATCGTGCCGAAGAGGCGTTTCACAAGCTCGCCGACGGCGATTACGCGCTCGGCGCGCAGCGGGCGCTGCTGACGATCTACGAGATCGAGAAGGACTGGAACAAGTCGATCGATACGGCAAAGCGCATCGAGTCGATGAGCGACAAGCCGCTCGGCGTCGAAATTGCCCAGTTTCACTGCGAACTCGCGCAGGACGCGCTGCAGCGCAAGAACGCGGCAGCGGCCGCCGAACAGCTGCGCCTGGCGCTGGCCGTGAACCCGCAAAACGTGCGCGCGACGGTGCTGTCCGGCGACGCGGCGGAAGCGGAGGGCAACCACGCGGCCGCGATCGCGCACTGGAAGCGCGTCGAGGCGCAGAATCCAGCGTATCTGCCGCTCGTCGCCGACAAGCTGATGAAGGCGTATGTCGCGCTCGGCAAGCATGCCGAAGGCGCCGAGCTGCTGATGGGGTATATCGACCGCTATCCGTCGAACGACCTGCTCGACATCGCGTACCAGCACATCGCGGGGTTGCGCGGCCAGGATGCGGCGCACACGCTCGCGCGCACGCAGATGGAGAAGTCGCCGAACCTGTCGGGGATGCTGCATCTGCTCGATGCGCAAATCGCGGCGGCCGACGAACCGCGCCGTAAGGAACTTGAAATGATGCGTGCGCTGATCAAGCAGCGCACGAAGAATCTGCCACGGTATACGTGCCAGAATTGCGGTTTCCGGGCACGGCTCTTCTATTGGCAGTGCCCCGGATGCAGCGGCTGGGAAACCTATGCGCCGCGCCGCGTCGAACCTGCGATGCCGGGCTGATCCCGGCACGCGGAGCCAACGCGCTGCGGTTGTCGCCGGGCTCGTCCCGGCGGCCAAGTTAGTCAATTACCGGGAAGTACCGGAACATCTATGAAAATCACCATCATCGGCACCGGCTATGTCGGTCTCGTCACGGGCGCCTGTCTCGCGGAGATCGGTCACGACGTCTTCTGTCTCGACGTCGATCAACGCAAGATCGACATCCTGAACAACGGCGGGATGCCGATTCACGAACCGGGGCTGCTGGACATCATCGCGCGCAACCGCGCGGCGGGGCGCCTGCGCTTCTCGACCGATATCGAGGCGAGCGTCGCGCATGGCGAGATCCAGTTCATCGCCGTCGGCACGCCGCCCGACGAGGACGGCTCGGCCGACCTGCAGTACGTGCTCGAAGCCGCACGCAACATCGGCCGCCACATGACGGGCTTCAAGGTGATCGTCGACAAGTCGACGGTGCCGGTCGGCACCGCGCAGCGCGTGCGCGGCGTGGTCGACGAGGCGCTTGCCGCCCGCGGTCTGGCAGGCAGCGTCGCGCATCGGTTCTCGGTCGTGTCGAACCCCGAGTTCCTGAAGGAAGGCGCCGCGGTCGAAGACTTCATGCGTCCGGACCGGATCATCATCGGCGTCGACGACGACGAGACGGGCACGATCGCGCGCGAGAAGATGAAGAAGCTTTACGCGCCGTTCAATCGCAATCATGAGCGCACGATCTACATGGACGTGCGTTCGGCCGAATTCGCGAAATATGCGGCGAACGCGATGCTCGCCACGCGCATCTCGTTCATGAACGAGATGTCGAATCTGGCCGACAAGGTCGGCGCCGACATCGAGGCCGTGCGCCGCGGGATCGGCTCCGATCCGCGCATCGGCTATCACTTCCTGTACGCCGGCGTCGGCTACGGCGGCTCGTGCTTCCCGAAGGACGTCCAGGCGCTGATTCGCACGGCCGGTGAGAACGGCCAGCCGCTGCGCATCCTGGAGGCCGTCGAGGCGGCCAACTATGCGCAGAAGGACGTGCTGATCAGCAAGATCGAGCAGCGCTTCGGCGCCGACCTGACCGGCCGCGAGTTCGCGGTCTGGGGCCTGGCGTTCAAGCCGAACACCGACGACATGCGCGAGGCACCGAGCCGCCGCCTGATCGCCGCGCTGCTCGAACGCGGCGCGACCGTGCGTGCGTACGATCCGGTCGCGGTCGACGAGGCGCGGCGCGTGTTTGCGCTCGATTTCGGCGCCGATCCGGACGCGCTGGCGCGGCTGCATCTCGTCGAGACGCAGGACATCGCCGTGACGGGGGCGGACGCGCTCGTGATCGTGACCGAGTGGAAGGAATTCCGGAGCCCCGACTTCACGCGCCTGAAGGCCGAACTGAAGGCGCCGGTGATCTTCGACGGTCGCAACCTCTATGAGCCGGATGCGATGGCCGAACTGGGCATCGACTACTACGCGATCGGCCGGCCGTATGTCGATCCCCAGTCGTTCACCCGTGGCTGACCACACGATGAATACTCTCCGCGAAGTCGTTCCGGTGCCGCGCGAGCAGCTCGCGCGCTCGCGCGTGCTTGTCGTCGGCGACGTGATGCTCGACCGTTACTGGTTCGGCAACGTCGATCGTATTTCGCCTGAAGCGCCGGTGCCGGTCGTGCACGTGCAGCGTCAGGAAGAGCGCCTCGGCGGTGCGGCCAACGTCGCGCGCAACGCCGTGACGCTCGGCGGCCAGGCCGGGTTGCTGTGCGTCGTCGGTTGCGACGAACCCGGCGAGCGGATCGTCGAGCTGCTCGGCAGCAGCGGCGTGACGCCGCATCTCGAGCGCGACCCGGCGCTGCCGACCACGATCAAGCTGCGCGTGCTCGCGCGCCAGCAGCAACTGCTGCGCGTCGACTTCGAGGCCATGCCGACGCACGAGGTGCTGCTCGCGGGGCTCGCGCGCTTCGATGCGTTGCTGCCGCAGCACGACGTCGTGCTGATGTCGGATTACGCGAAAGGCGGCCTGACGCACGTCACGACGATGATCGAGAAGGCGCGTGCGGCTGGCAAGTCCGTCCTCGTCGACCCGAAGGGCGACGACTGGGCACGCTATCGCGGCGCGTCGCTGATCACGCCGAATCGCGCTGAACTGCGCGAAGTGGTCGGGCAGTGGAAGTCGGAAGACGATCTGCGCGCGCGCGTCGCGAAGCTGCGCGCGGAACTCGGCATCGACGCGCTGCTGCTCACGCGTTCGGAAGAAGGGATGACGCTGTTTTCCGCCACCGGCGAACTGCACGCACCGGCGCTCGCGCGGGAGGTGTTCGACGTGTCGGGCGCGGGCGATACCGTGATTGCAACGGTCGCGACGATGCTCGGCGCGGGCGTGCCGCTCGTCGATGCCGTCGTGCTCGCGAATCGCGCGGCAGGCATCGTGGTCGGCAAGCTCGGCACGGCCACGGTGGACTACGACGAACTGTTTCACTGAGCGCATGCGGTGGCGCGACGAGCGCGCCGCACGCATGGCTCGCACTTTTCAGGCAGGACGATCATGACCCTCATCGTCACCGGCGCAGCCGGTTTTATCGGCGCGAACCTCGTCAAGGCGCTCAACGAGCGCGGCGAAACGCGCATCATCGCAGTCGACAACCTGACGCGTGCGGACAAGTTCCGGAATCTCGTCGATTGCGAGATCGACGACTATCTGGACAAGACGGAATTCGTCGAACGTTTCGCGCGCGGTGATTTCGGCAAGGTACGCGCGATTTTCCACGAAGGCGCCTGTTCGGACACGATGGAAACCGACGGCCGCTACATGATGGACAACAACTTCCGCTACAGCCGCGCGGTGCTCGACGCCTGCCTCGCGCAGGGCACGCAGTTCCTGTACGCATCGTCGGCCGCGACCTACGGCGGATCGACGCGCTTCGTCGAGGAGCGCGAGGTCGAGGCGCCGCTGAACATCTACGGCTATTCGAAGTTCCTGTTCGACCAGGTGATCCGTCGCGTGCTGCCGACCGCGAAGAGCCAGATCGCCGGCTTCCGCTATTTCAACGTGTACGGCCCGCGCGAGACGCACAAGGGGCGCATGGCGTCGGTCGCGTTCCACAACTTCAACCAGTTCCGTGCGGAAGGCAAGGTGAAGCTGTTCGGCGAGTACAACGGCTATGCGCCGGGCGAGCAGACGCGCGACTTCGTGTCGGTCGAGGACGTGACGAAGGTGAACCTGTTCTTCTTCGATCATCCGGAGAAGTCGGGCATCTTCAACCTCGGCACGGGCCGTGCGCAGCCGTTCAACGATATCGCGTCGACGGTCGTGAACACGCTACGTGCACTCGACAACCAGCCGCCGCTGACGCTTGCGCAGCAGGTCGAGCAAGGGCTGATCGAATACGTGCCGTTCCCCGATGCACTGCGCGGCAAGTACCAGTGCTTCACGCAGGCCGATCAGACGAAGCTGCGCGCGGCCGGTTACGACGCACCGTTCCTGACCGTGCAGGAAGGCGTCGACCGCTATGTGCGTTGGCTATCTGGCCAGGTTTAAGCGGAAGCGTTGCATCGATAGACTGGGTCTCACGGTCGGCAGCCGCCGGCCGTTTTTCATCGGAGATCCAGTACATGATCAGGAAATGGTTGGCCGCAGCGGCAATGCTCGGCACGATCGCGTCGGCCTGGGCGGCCGTTGACGTCAACACCGCGAACGAGGATGCGCTCGTCGGCATCAAAGGCATCGGCCCGGCACGGGCGAAGGCGATTCTCGACGAACGCGGCGCACGCGGTCCGTTCAAGAATGCGGAAGATCTCGCGTCGCGCGTGAAAGGCATGGGCGGCCATACCGTCGAGCGGCTTCAGCAGGAAGGCCTGACGGTCGGCGCGGCCGGCACGGGTGCCACGCCGCCGGCACCGGGCAAGCCGCCCGGCAAGCCCGCGGCACCACCTGCCCGCACCGCACAGAAGTAACGCGTCGCGCGCGACCGACAACGAGCTCCTTCAGTCGCCGTCATTGCGACGGCTTCCCGCGGCATGCCGCGGGTTTTTTGCGTGGGCGCGGTGTAGGCGGCGACGGGTTGCACGGCACGCGTATTCCATCGTCGCAATGGGGTTGCCGGCGTGAGCAGCGGTGCTGGTTTACAATCGATCGATTGATCGGCCTCGTACTCACGGTATCTCCATGGCTTACAAAACTATCGAAGACACGATCGGCAATACGCCGCTCGTCCAACTGGTCCGCTTGCCGGACGATGAAATTCGCGCGCGCAACAACGTGGTGCTCGCGAAGCTCGAAGGCAACAATCCGGCGGGTTCCGTGAAGGATCGTCCGGCACTGTCGATGATCAGCAAGGCCGAGGCGCGCGGGCGCATCAAGCCGGGCGATACGCTGATCGAGGCGACGAGCGGCAATACGGGTATCGCACTGGCAATGGCAGCGGCGATCCGCGGCTACAAGATGGTGCTGATCATGCCGGAGGACCTGTCGGTCGAGCGCCGCCAGAGCATGGCTGCCTACGGCGCCGAAATCATCCTGACGCCGGTGAAGGGCGGCATGGAGCTCGCACGCGATCTCGCGGACCAGATGCAGCGCGAAGGCAAGGGCGTGATCCTCGACCAGTTCGCGAACCCCGACAATCCGATTGCGCACTACGAAGCGACGGGCCCGGAAATCTGGCGCGATACCGAAGGGCGCATCACGCACTTCGTGTCGGCCATGGGCACGACGGGTACGATCATGGGCACGTCGCACTATCTGAAGGAACAGAATCCGGCGATCGAGATCGTCGGTGCGCAGCCGGAAGACGGTTCGCGCATTCCGGGCATCCGCAAGTGGCCGGAAGCGTACATGCCGACCATCTTCGATCGCAGCCGGGTCGACCGCGTCGAGAACGTGAGCCAGGCCGCGGCGGAAACGATGGCGCGCCGGCTCGCGTCGGTCGAAGGCATCTTCGCGGGCATTTCGTCGGGCGGCGCATGTGAAGTCGCGATGCGCATCGCGCGTCAGGTCGAGAATGCGACGATCGTGTTCATCATCTGCGATCGCGGCGACCGCTACCTGTCCACGGGCGTGTTCCCTGCCTGAACGCAGGCAGGTGCGCGCAACGCGCGTGCGATAAAAAAAGCGCCGCTTGTGCGGCGCTTTTTCTTTGAGCGGTTGGTGCTTATTGCGACTCGGTGTCGACGGTGGCCGGCTGAAGTGCGCCGCTCGCTTCCATCTGCGCCTTCACCGCCTCGCCAAGCTGGTACACGGTGAGCGCATAGAAGAAGCTGCGGTTGTAGCGCGTCAGCACATAGAAATTCTTGAGGCCGAGCATGTACTCGGTCGCCCGCCCCGGCGACGGCAGGTCGACCACCGTCACAGGGGTACCGCCTTCGGTCGTGATGTTGACCGTCGGCTCGTTCAGCGTCATGCCCGCGCGCAGCAGTTGCGACAGCGCCCAGTGCGGTTCGGGCTGGCCGTCGGCGGCGGCCTGGGCGATCCCCAGGCTGCCCGTATCGGGCGTGATCTGCCAGACCACCGGGCGGTCGGTTTCCCAGCCGTGCTGCTTCAGGTAGTTCGCGACGCTGCCGATCGCATCGACAGGACTGCTGCGCAGGTCGACATGGCCCGTGCCGTCGAAGTCGACCGCATACTCGCGGATGCTGCTCGGCAGGAACTGCGGAATCCCGATCGCGCCCGTATACGAGCCGAGCACGGTGGTCGGGTCGAGCTGGTTGTCGCGCGTCCAGACCAGGAAGTCCTCGAGGTTCTTGCGGAACGTCGCCTGGCGGCTGTCGCGATTCGGCGTGTCCGGATAGTCGAACGTGAGCGTCGTCAGCGCGTCGAGCACGCGGAAATTGCCCATGTAGCGGCCGTAGATCGTCTCGACGCCGATGATGCCGACGATCACCTCGGGCGGCACGCCGAATTGCGCGGATGCGCGCTGCAGCGTTGCCTGGTTCGCCTTCCAGAATTTCACGCCCGCGTTGATGCGGATCGGCTCGATGAAGCGCGAGCGATAGACCCGCCAGTTCTTGACCGTCGGCGACGGGGCCGGCTTCACGAGCTTGACGGCCGTCGCCGAATAGCTGATGCGCGAGAACAGCGCATGCAGGCTCGCGGAGTCGAAGCCGTTGCGGCTGACCATCTCGTCGATGAACGCATCGACCTTCGCGTTGTTCGCGTAACGCTGCGGAACAATTTCCTCTTCGAAGGTCTGGCCTTGCGGTGTCGGCTGCTGCGGCTGGGCCTGTGCGACGAGCTTGCCCGAGGACTTCGCGGGTTGCGTCTGCGCGCCGGCAGGCGCGGTGCCGAGGGCCGCGACCACAGCGGCCGCGACGAGCGGCACGCGAGCACGGAACAGCGCGGAGAGAAGGGCGGCAGGCTTGCTGGAATTCATGTCGAAGCGGGCGGACGAGGCGATTGGGTTCGGCGCAGTATACCCGACGGATCCGGCGCGCCGGGGCGTGGCGGGCCCCCGTTGTGGTAAGTTAGCGGCGAATTCGCGGCAGACGATGGACATCATTGATGGAGACCTGCGGCGCACCGTGCGCCGCGGATGACAGCTTATGGCAACCGCTTTCTATACGCACCCCGACTGCATGCTGCACGAGATGGGGGAATGGCATCCGGAATGCCCGGCCCGCCTGTCGGCGATCCAGGATCAACTGATCGCGAGCCGCATCGACGACCTGATCGTGCACGAAACCGCGCCGTTCGCGAGCGAGGTGGCGCTGGGCCGGGTGCATACGCAGGCGCACATCGACTACATCCGGAGCATGACGCCGGTCGACGGCTACGTCGAGATCGATCCCGATACGCTGATGAACCGCGATACATGGCGTGCGGCGCTGCGCGCGGCCGGTGCCGCGATCGCGGCGACCGACGCGGTGATCGAAGGCCGCTATGCGAATGCGTTCTGCGGCGTGCGCCCGCCTGGCCACCATGCGGAGCCGGCGCGTGCGATGGGTTTCTGCTTCTTCAACAACGTCGCGATCGCCGCGCGGCACGCGCTCGACGTACGCGGTCTGGAGCGTGTGGCGATCATCGATTTCGACGTGCATCACGGCAACGGCACCGAGGCCGCATTCGCGAATGACGAGCGCGTGCTGATGTGCAGCTTCTTCCAGCATCCGCTGTACCCGTTCTCGGGCGTCGATCACCAGGCGCCGAACATGGTCAACCTGCCGATGCCAGCGCGCAGCAACGGGATGGCGATCCGCGAAGCCGTCGACATGTTCTGGCTGCCGCGCCTTGATGCGTTCAAGCCGCAGATGCTGTTCGTGTCGGCGGGTTTCGATGCGCATCGCGAGGACGATATCGGCAACCTCGGCCTCGTCGAAGCCGACTTCGAATGGCTGACCGCGCAGATCGTCGACGTGGCGCGCCGGCATGCGCAGGGCCGCATCGTGAGCTGCCTCGAAGGCGGCTACAACCTGTCCGCGCTCGGGCGCAGCGTCGTCGCGCATCTGCGCGTGCTGGCCGGTATCTGATTATCGATTGACCGCCAGTGTCGCGCGTGCTCAGCGCGCCGGCACGCGCGCGTGAATCCACGCGATCAGCGCGTCGATCACGCGATCGCGTTCGAGATCGTTCATCGTTTCGTGAAAGCCACCTTCGTATAGCGTCAGCGTGCGATCGGGCGAGCCGACGCGTGCGCCGAACGCCCGGCTGCCGTCGGGCTCGGTCAGCTTGTCCTCGGTCCCGTGATAGACGAGCACCGGAACGCGCAGCCCACCGCGGCCGCTTTCGATGCGCGCCATCGCGTCGAGAATCTCCGCGCCGGTGCGCGCGGGCACCGCGCCGTGATGCACGAGCGGATCGGCACGATTGGCCGCGACGATGGCCGGATCGCGCGACAGCAGTGCTGCATCGATCCTGATGGCAGGGAAGGTCGGCCATACGCGGCTGATGACGCGGCTCACCGCGAGCATCCAGCGCGGCACGTCGCGTCCCGGCGCGAGCGCCGGGCTCGACAGCACGAGGCCCGTCAGCACGTGGCCGCGCGTCGGCGCGCGTTCGATCGCGTACAGCGCCGCGACCGCGCCGCCCATGCTGTGCCCCATCAGGAACAGCGGCGAATTGCCGCGCGCGGCTTCGGCGACAAGCACATCCGCATCGTTCAGGTAGCCGTCGAAGCGCTCGACCCACGCGCGCTTGCCGGGTGACTGGCCGTGTCCGCGCAGGTCGATCGCGAGCACGTCGATGCCGGCCGCATTCAGCCGGCCGGCGAGCGCGGCATAGCGGCCCGCGTGTTCGGCAAGACCGTGAACGAGCGCGATCGTCGCGCGCGGCGGCGTGGAGCCGTCGCCGGCGCGCCACCGGTACGATGCCAGTTCGAGCCCGTCAGCGGTACGCAGCCGGCCCATGGTCGGCGCGGGCGGCGACGAAGGCGCCGGTCCGGCGGTGGCGAGTGCGGCGGCCGGCGTAGTGGTGGCGGTCATCTGGCGTGTCCCCTGTCGGTTGGCATGTGTGTTCCGGATCATAGTCGCGGCGCCGTCGCGGCGCGCCAGCGGAGCTCCTCTAATTTCGTGCGGTTATGAAAAGATCGAAATCGATTATTAAGGGGAATGAGGGGTTTGCGGTAAAATCGACGGCTATTCCAGATGCATCGGCGGCCGACTGGCGGGCCAACTCGCCAGCCGGGCCGCCGTTTTGTTTACATGATCGAATTACGCAATCTTTCGCAGCGATTTCCCGGGCCGGGTGGCTGGGTCGAGGCGCTGCGCAACATCAACCTGACGATTCCGCAGGGTGAGGTGTTCGGCATCATCGGCCGAAGCGGCGCCGGCAAGAGCACGCTCGTGCGCACCATCAACCTGCTCACGCGGCCGACCGAAGGCAATGTCGTCGTCGGCGGGCGTGATCTCACGCTGCTGCCGGCTGGCGCGCTGCGCGAGGCGCGCCGCGAGATCGGCATGATCTTCCAGCACTTCAACCTGCTGTCGTCGCGCACGGTGTTCGACAACGTCGCGCTGCCGCTCGAACTGGCCGGCGCAAGCCGTGCCGAGATCGAGGCCGCCGTGCTGCCGCTGCTCGATCTCGTCGGGTTGTCCGCGCAGAAGGATCGCTATCCGTCGCAGATCAGCGGCGGGCAGAAGCAGCGCGTCGGCATCGCCCGCGCGCTCGCGAGCCGGCCGAAGGTGCTGCTGTCGGACGAAGCGACATCCGCGCTCGATCCCGAGACCACGCGTTCGATTCTCGACCTGCTGAAGCGCATCAACCGTGAGCTCGGCCTGACGATCGTGCTGATCACGCACCAGATGGAAGTGATCAAGCAGGTGTGCGATCGCGTCGCGGTACTCGATGCGGGGCGCGTGGTCGAGGAAGGCCGCGTGATCGACGTGTTCCTGCAGCCGCATCACGAAGTGACGCGCGCGCTGATCGGCGACGTGATCGCGCAGGAATTGCCGCCCGCGTTGAAGGCGCGCGTGGCCGAGCGGCTGAAGACGGGCAGCGGGCATTTGCTGCGGCTCGCGTTCACGGGCTCGGGTGTCGACCAGCCGATCCTGTCGGAGACGATTCGCCGGTACGAACTCGATTTCAACATCCTGCATGGCCAGATCGACGAGATCCAGGGGCAGGCGTTCGGTTCGCTCGCGGTGCTCGCGGGAGGGGAGCCGGGCAAGGTCGGGCAGGCGCTCGCGTTCCTGCGCGAGCAAGGTGTGGTGGTAGAGGAGCTTTCGTATGTTGAGTGAGATGTTCGATATGTTCGTGCAGTCGTTCTGGGAGACGCTGATCATGGTCGGCATCTCCGGGGTGGTCGGCGCGCTCGTCGGCCTGCCGCTCGGCGTGCTGCTCTACCTGACCGACCGCCAGGGCGTGCTGCAGAACCTCGCGGTGAATCGCGTGCTCGGCGGCATCGTGAATGCCGTCCGCTCGACGCCGTTCATCATCCTGCTGGTCGCGGTGATTCCGTTTACGCGGCTCGTCACGGGTTCGTCGATCGGCACGGCCGCGGCGGTCGTGCCGCTGACGCTGGCGGCCGCGCCGTTCATCGCGCGTCTCGTCGAGACGGCGTTGCGCGAAGTCGACCGCGGGCTGATCGAAGCTGCGCAATCGATGGGCGCGACCACGTCGCAGATCGTCTTCAAGGTGCTGCTGCCCGAATCGCTGCCGGGCGTCGTCGCGGGCCTGACGATCACGTTCGTGTCGCTGGTCGGCTATTCGGCGATGGCGGGCGCGATCGGCGGCGGCGGCCTCGGCGATCTCGGGATCCGCTACGGCTACCAGCGCTATCTGCCCGAAGTGATGTGGACGGTGGTCGCGATCCTGATCGTGTTCGTGCAGATCGTGCAGTCGTTCGGCGACTGGCTCGTCCGCCGGCTGAGCCACAAGTAAAACAAGATTGATCCGTCAGGGGACACTCGATGCAACGACGCTTCATGCTGAAATTCGCGACGGCACTGGGCGCGGCCGCGCTGTTCGCGGGCGCACACGCGCAGGCCGAAACCATCAAGGTGGGCGTGACGGGCGGGCCGCACGCGCAGATCATGGAAGTGGTGAAGAAGGTCGCGGCGAAGAGCGGCCTCGACATCCGCATCGTCGAATTCTCCGATTACGTGCAGCCGAACGCCGCGCTTGCGTCGGGCGACCTCGATGCGAACAGCTACCAGCACGATCCGTATCTGCAGGCGCAGGTGAAGGACCGCGGCTACAAGCTGGTCAAGGTCGCGGATACCGTCACGTTCCCGATGGGCATCTATTCGAAGCGCGTGAAGTCGCTGGCCGAATTGAAGCCGGGCGCGCGCATCGCGGTCCCGAACGATCCGACCAACGGCGGCCGTGCGCTGCTGTTGCTGCAGAAGCAGGGCCTGCTGAAGCTGCGCGCGGACGCGGGGCTGAAGGCGACGCCGCTCGATATCGTCGACAATCCGCGCAAGCTGAAGATCGTCGAACTCGATGCGGCGCAGATTCCGCGCTCGCTCGGTGACGTCGACGCGGCTGCGATCAATACCAACTACGCGATGGAAGCGGGGTTGAAACCGAAACAGGACGCGATCGCGATCGAGGGCCCGAACGGCCCGTACGCGAACATCCTCGCGATCCGCGAGGCGGACCGGAACAAGCCGTGGGTCGCGAAACTGGTCGCGGCCTATCATTCGGCCGACGTGAAGCAGTTCATCGAAGGCAAGTTCGGCGGCGCGGTCATTGCCGCCTGGTAACAGGTGAAGCACGCGGCGCCCGGCGAGATTAGAGTCGATGATCGAAAACCCGGGCTTTGCGTCCGGGTTTTTTCTCTTTTAAAATAGAACGACCGTTCGCTATCATTGGCGCGTCGCCAAGAAGCGGTATCCTCGACAACCACGAAGGTTGGGTCCGCTTGGCCGCGCAGTCATGAGGCCTCGCTATAGAATGGCCTCTGGTCGTATTCGTAACTTTGGAGCGTGTGCATGAAAATCCTGGTGCCAGTGAAAAGAGTGGTCGATTACAACGTGAAGGTCCGCGTGAAGTCGGACAACACGGGTGTCGACATCGCGAACGTGAAGATGTCGATGAACCCGTTCGACGAAATCGCGGTTGAAGAAGCCGTGCGCCTGAAGGAAGCGGGCGTGGCGACCGAAGTGATCGCCGTGTCGGTCGGTGTCGCACAGGCGCAGGAAACGCTGCGTACGGCGCTGGCGATCGGCGCGGATCGCGCGATCCTCGTCGAATCGAACGATGGCGTCGAGCCGCTGGGCGTCGCAAAGATCCTGAAGGCGCTGGTCGACAAGGAACAGCCGCAACTGGTGATCCTCGGCAAGCAGGCGATCGACGACGATTCGAACCAGACCGGCCAGATGCTGGCTGCGCTGGCTGGCCTGCCGCAAGCGACGTTCGCATCGAAGGTCACGGTGGCCGACGGTAAGGCAACGGTCGCCCGCGAAGTGGACGGCGGCGCGGAAACGCTGTCGCTGTCGCTGCCGGCCGTCATCACGACCGACCTGCGCCTGAACGAGCCGCGCTACGTGACGCTGCCGAACATCATGAAGGCGAAGAAGAAGCCGCTCGAAACCGTGAAGCCGGAAGACCTGGGCGTCGACGTTACGCCGCGTCTGAAGACGCTGAAGGTGGTCGAGCCGCCGAAGCGCGCAGCCGGCGTGAAGGTGCCGGACGTGAAGACGCTGGTCGAGAAGCTGAAGACCGAAGCCAAGGTGCTGTAAGAGGGAGCGGAAAGAAATGACGATTCTGGTGATTGCAGAACACGACAACGCGTCGATCAAGGCCGCGACGTTGAACACGGTGGCGGCGGCAGCGAAGATCGGCGGTGACATTCACGTGCTGGTCGCGGGCCACAACGCGCAAGCGGCTGCGGACGCAGCAGCGAAGATCGCAGGTGTGTCGAAGGTCCTCCTGGCCGACGCGCCGCAACTCGAAGCGGGCCTCGCGGAAAACGTCGAAGCGACCGCACTGAACATCGCGAAGGACTACTCGCACATCCTCGCGCCGGCGACGGCCTACGGCAAGAACATCGCGCCGCGCATCGCCGCGAAGCTGGACGTCGCGCAGATCTCGGACATCACGGCAGTCGATTCGGCCGACACGTTCGAGCGCCCGATCTACGCAGGCAACGCGATCGCGACGGTGCAGTCGAGCGATCCGATCAAGGTCATCACGGTGCGTGCGACGGGCTTCGATCCGGTGGCAGCGGAGGGCGGCAGCGCGTCGGTCGAGAAGATCGAAGCGGCAGCCGATGCCGGCAAGTCGCAGTTCGTGAGCCGTGAAGTGACGAAGCTGGACCGTCCGGAACTGACGAGCGCAAGCATCATCGTGTCGGGCGGCCGCGGTCTGGGCAGCGGCGAGAACTACACGAAGGTGCTGGAGCCGCTGGCGGACAAGCTGTCGGCAGCACTGGGTGCTTCGCGCGCGGCAGTCGACGCAGGCTACGTGCCGAACGACTATCAGGTCGGCCAGACCGGCAAGATCGTCGCACCGCAGCTGTACATCGCGGTCGGCATCTCGGGTGCGATCCAGCATCTGGCCGGCATGAAGGATTCGAAGGTGATCGTCGCGATCAACAAGGATCCGGAAGCACCGATCTTCAGCGTGGCCGACTATGGCCTCGTCGGTGATCTGTTCGCGCTCGTGCCGGAGCTCGTAGCCGAGCTAGGCTAAAGCCGCTTCAGCGGTAAGCACACGAGAAGAGGGGCGCGACGAGCGCCCCTTTTTTCGCCATCGACAGCGGGGAAAGAGGGTGACACCTCATGAACCATCACGCCGCTGCCCGGCATGACAACGCGATTCGATGAAATGAAAAAGGCGCCCCGAAGGGCGCCGTTCTTTTTGATGCCGGCCGTTTGCACGGCCGCGGGCTGTGTCGGCTTATGCGTATGCCGGGCGCGTCTGGCCGGCCACGTCCTTCAGGTAACGATGCACCGACAGGTCGTCGGCCTGGATCGTAGGCATCTTGCCCGAGATCAGGTCCGCGAGCAGCTGGCCCGAGCCGCACGACATCGTCCAGCCGAGCGTGCCGTGGCCGGTGTTCAGGAACAGGTTCGACACCGGCGTACGGCCGACGATCGGCGTGCCGTCCGGCGTCATCGGGCGCAGGCCCGTCCAGAACGTTGCCTTCGACGTGTCGCCGCCGCCCGGGAACAGGTCGTTCACGCACATTTCGAGCGTTTCGCGGCGTGCGGCACGCAGCTTCTTGTCGAAGCCGACGATTTCCGCCATGCCGCCGACGCGGATGCGCTGGTCGAAACGCGTGATCGCGATCTTGTAGGTCTCGTCGAGCACGGTCGACACGGGCGCGGCCGCTTCGTTGACGATCGGCGCGGTGATCGAATAGCCCTTCAGCGGATAGACGGGGATCTTCATCAGGTTCGAGATGAAGCTCGTCGAGTACGAGCCGAGCGCGACGACGTACGCGTCCGCGCGCACCGTTTCGCTGCCGCACTGCACGCCGGCGATCTTGCCGCCCGCGATCGCGAGCGCATCGATCGGCGTGTTGTAGCGGAACTTCACGCCAAGCGATTCGGCGAGCGCGGCAAGGCGCGTCGTGAACAGCTGGCAGTCGCCCGTTTCGTCACCCGGCAGGCGCAGGCCGCCCGTCAGCTTGTGCGAGACGGCGGCAAGCGCCGGCTCGGCTTTCTTCAGGTCGGCCGGGGAAAGCAGTTCGAACGGCACGTTCGCTTCCTGCAGGACGGCGATGTCCTTCGCCGCGCCGTCGAGTTGCTGCTGCGTGCGGAACAGTTGCAGCGTGCCGCCCGTGCGGCCTTCGTACTGGATGCCGGTATCGGCGCGCAGTGCCTGCAGGCAGTCGCGGCTGTATTCGGCAAGGCGGACCATGCGGCCCTTGTTGACCGCGTAGCGCTCGGCCGTGCAGTTGCGCAGCATCTGATACATCCATTGGAGCTGGAAGCGCGTGCCGTCGAGGCGGATCGCGAGCGGCGCGTGCTTTTCGAACATCCACTTGACGGCCTTCAGCGGTACGCCGGGTGCGGCCCACGGCGCGGCATAGCCGGGGGAGATCTGGCCTGCGTTCGCGAAGCTCGTCTCGAGCGCCGGGCCGGCTTCCCGGTCGATCACCGTGACTTCATGGCCGGCGCGCGCGAGGTAATACGCGCTTGCCACGCCCACCACACCGCTGCCCAGAATGACGACTCGCATAGCTGCTCCAGATGGAAGGGACCAGATCGAGGCCGGGCGCACCTGCGTCTCCGTGTAACCTCTAGCTGATCTAGTTTTTTGCGCTATGGTATTGTCGAATGTGTAGGTTTTGTTATCGTATTTTTCAGGTTTTCAGCATAAACAAATGAGAACGCAACGTCAGCCCGTACGCTCGCTCGACAAGCTCGACCGACGCATCCTGAAACTGCTGCAGGACGACGGCCGGATGGCGATGAAAGACCTTGCGGAACAGGTTGGACTGACCGTGACGCCGTGTATCGAGCGTGTGCGGCGTATGGAGCGCGATGGCGTGATCACCGGCTATCACGCGCGGGTCGACCCGCACCAGCTGGATGCCGCGCTGCTGGTGTTTGTCGAGATCACGCTCGGCCACAAGGGCGGCAACATGTTCGAGCAGTTCCGCCGCGAAGTGATGAAGATCGACGAGGTGCTCGAGTGTCACCTCGTGTCCGGTGATTTCGACTATCTGATCAAGGCGCGGATCGGCGAGATGGCCGACTACCGGAAGCTGCTCGGCGACATCCTGCTGCAGCTGCCCGGCGCCGTGCAGTCGAAGAGCTATGTCGTGATGGAAGAAATCAAGGAGACGCTGACGATCGCGGTGGGCGACTGACGCGCCCGCGGCGGCCCGTCGGGCCCTTTATCCCGCCCTTGGCAGCCTGCACCCAATACTGTATAAATATACAGTATTGGGTGCAGGCGAATGGGTGGGCACATGGACGATCGATCCGACAACGAATTTCCGATAGCGCCGCCCGTGCCCCGCAAGGGGCGCGGTGCGGTCGACAACTTGCAGGGGCGGTACGAGATCGCGCAGCGCGAAGCGGTCGACGACGGCTGGACACACGAGTCGGACGATACCGATTTCCCCGCGCCGCTGCGCACGCAGGTCTTCGAGGAGCGTGCGAAGAGCATCCTGACGCGCAACCAGTCGCCCGACATTCCATTCAGCGTATCGCTCAATCCGTATCGCGGCTGCGAGCACGGTTGCATCTATTGTTTTGCACGGCCGACGCACAGTTATCTCGGTCTGTCGCCGGGGCTCGATTTCGAAAGCCGCATCTATGCGAAGGTCAATGCGGCCGAACTGCTCGAGCGCGAGATTTCACGCAAGCGCTACGTGCCGGAGCCGATCGCGCTCGGCGTCAACACCGACGCCTACCAGCCGGTCGAGCGCGACCTGCGCATCACGCGCAGCGTGATCCAGGTGATGCACGATCGCGGGTTGCCGTTCGCCGCGATCACGAAGTCGTCGCTGATCGAGCGTGATCTCGACCTGCTCGCGCCGATGGCCGAACGCGGGCAGGTGATGGCGGCGGTCACGATCACGACACTCGATGCCGATCTCGCGCGCACGCTCGAGCCGCGCGCGGCAACACCGGCGCGCAGGTTGCGTACGATTCGTGCGCTGAGCGAGGCGGGCGTGCCGGTCGGCGTGAGCATTGCCCCGATGATTCCGTTCGTCACCGAGCCCGACATGGAGCGCGTGCTCGAGGCGTGCGCGCAAGCCGGCGCGACGCATGCGAGCTACATCATCTTGAGGCTGCCGTGGGAAGTCGCGCCGCTGTTCAAGAACTGGCTTGCCGCGCATTTTCCGGATCGCGCGGAGCGCGTGATGAACCGCGTGCGCGACATGCGCGGCGGGAAGGACTACGACTCGGATTTCTCGAAACGGATGAAGGGCGAGGGGATCTGGGCCGACCTGCTGCGGCAGCGTTTCCGCCAGGCCGTCAAGCGGCTCGGGTTGAACGAGCGCACGAACGGGATTCTCGATCTGTCGCAGTTTCGCGGTGCGCCGGCCGCCGCGGCGCCGCGCGTTGCTGTTCGTTCAGCCGCAACGCGGTCGATGCAGTCGCGTGACGACTCGCAATTGAACCTGTTCTGACCGGCGTGCCAAACCGAAGCAGGGCGCCTGTGCGTAGCGGCCGTTACGCTTACTGCGAAATCTGCTTCGCCGCTTCGACCTGTGACTCGAAGTACGTCTGGAACGACAGCGCGAGTGCGGTCATCAGCAGGAAGGCACCGATCAGCAGCGAGAAGATCACCACGAAGATCACGGTCCAGCCCGACTTGCTGTGCTTGCCTGTCTCCGAGTTGAATTGCGTGTCCCATTTTTCATCGGGGCGCAGCCCGTAGACGAGCGCGGCAAGGAACGCCGCCAGCAGCGAGATCCCGCCGGGAACGGCAAGCCACCAGCCGAGGCCCGCGCTGCGCTGGGTTGCGGCGAGCAGGAGGAAGCCCGGAATGCCGACGATCGTCGCGAGCAGGTGCGCCCAGCCGAACACGTCGCGAAAGCCATACAGATAGAAGCGGTGCGCGCCGAGCGATCCGAACAGGAACGCGAGGGCGGCGGTGAGCGTCTTGGAGCGAAAGCGGCGGGACGGTGCGGTGCTGCTGGACATGGATGGCGGCGTATTGTCGTTGGCATGGGCGGCCGGCGGGCCGGCGCGGGCGCGCGGCCCGGCACGCATTCTACGATGCCCGGTCGGGCCCGGTCATCCCTGTCCTGCGTCAAGGTGCCGCATAGGTCACGCGGTAGATCGCACCCGCGTAGTCGTCGCTGACAAGCAGCGAGCCGTCCGGCAGCGGCAGTACGTCGGCGGGGCGCCCCCATACCGTGCCGTCGGGTCGTAGCCAGCCCGTGACGAACGGGGTCTGGCGCGACTGGCTGCCATCCGCCGAGACGACGACGCGCATCACGCGGTAGCCGACCTTCGTGCTGCGATTCCACGAGCCGTGTTCGGCGATGAAGACATTATTGCGATACGAGGCCGGAAACATCGACCCTGTATAGAAGCGCATGCCGAGTGCTGCGACGTGAGCCCCGAGTTTCAATACGGGCGGCACATAACGGCGGCATACGTCGGCGCCGCCGAATTCGGGGTCGGGCGTGTCGCCGCCATGGCAGTATGGGAAGCCGAAGTCGAGGCCGGCGCGCGGTGCGCGGTTCAGCTTGTCGTCGGGCACGTCGTCGCCCATCATGTCGCGCCCGTTGTCGGTAAACCAAAGCTCGCCCGAATCGGGGTGCCACGCGAAGCCGACCGTATTGCGTACGCCGCGGGCGACCACCTCGTTCCCGCTGCCGTCCGCCTTCATGCGTGCGATGATCGCGTAGCGGTTGCGATCGGCGAGACAGACGTTGCACGGTGCGCCGGTCGGGACATACAGCTTGCCGTCGGGGCCGAACGCGATGAATTTCCAGCCGTGATGGTGTTCGGTCGGCAGCGCGTCGGTGACGACGGCAGGTGCGGGCGGCGTGGCCAGCCGGTCGTCGATACGATCCAGACGCAGAATGCGTGAGACGGCGGATATATAGAGCGCGCCGCCACGGTAGGCGACGCCGACGGGCATGTCGAGCCCGGACGCTACAACATAGCGCGCACTGATCCGGCCCTCGTGCATGACGAATGCGTGAACGCGGCCTTCCCGGGTGCCGACATACAGGATGCCGCGCGGCGACCACGCCATTTCGCGCGCGGTCGGTACCGCGTCGACCAGCACTTCGACGTGGAAGCCGGGCGGCACGACGAGTTCGCCCACCGGCAACGGCGCGGCAAACGCCAGTGCGGACACGAGGCAGGCAAGGCCGGCAAGCAGCGCCGCGAAATGGTGCTGCGCGCGGCGCATCGAGGCGGCGCGAAGGGGCGGCATGACGGTGTGGAACCTCCCGGACACGACGATTGTATGCCCGGCGGACAGGCCGCCTCCGGATTTTTTCCGCGTAAGTGTTTGTTGTACCTCTAGTTTCCGGCTATAATCGCGTGTTTCAGTAGTTTCGAACCCGGTTTTCCCGAAGGACATCATATGGTTATCATCCGTCTGGCTCGTGGCGGCTCGAAGAAGCGCCCGTTCTACAACATCGTTGCTACCGATTCGCGCAACCGTCGTGACGGCCGCTTCATCGAGCGCGTCGGCTTCTACAACCCGGTCGCTACGAAGGGCGAATCGCTGCGTATCGCTCAGGATCGTCTGACGTACTGGCAAGGTGTTGGCGCGCAACTGTCGCCGACCGTCCAGCGTCTCGTGAAGGAAGCGCAAAAGGCGCAACCGGCTGCCTAACATGGCACGGTGTGCCGGTCGTGCCGGCTGTGAGGTGCATTGATGGCGGGTCACGATTCCGGTAATGCAAGGCGCGGGCGTGCGTCGTTTGGCGCATTCGTCCGCAAGCCGGTCGAGCGCGACGCTGTCGCGAACGCCGGTCAGGCTGCCGAGCAGCAGGGCAGTCTCGAAGTGGCGCAAGCCTGGCCCGACGATGCCGTCGAGGTCGGAGCGTTGGTCGACGCCTATGGCCTGAAGGGTTGGGTCAAGGTGGCGACGCATGCCGACGCCGGCCGCGGTGGCGATGCGCTGCTCAAGGCGCGCCACTGGTGGCTGGAACGCGGTGCGGAGCGGCTTTCCGTCCGCATCGTGCAGTCGAAGGCGCACAGCGACACCGTCGTTGCGCAACCCGCGGGCGTCAGCGACCGCGATGCCGCGTACGCGATGCGCGGCTTTCGCGTGTTCGTGCGCCGGGAAGATTTCCCGGCATTGGCCGCGGACGAATTCTATTGGGTCGACCTGATCGGTCTCGACGTCGTCAACGAGCAATCGGTGGCGCTCGGGAAGGTGAGCGGGATGATCGACAATGGCGTGCATTCGATCATGCGTGTCGAGTATCCGGCGACCGGCAAAGACGGTCAGCCGACTACCGACGAGCGGTTGATTCCGTTCGTCGGCGTATACGTCAAAACGGTGGATCAGGCGGCGCGTCGCATCGTCGTCGACTGGGAAGCCGATTACTGAAATGAACCAGGTTACCGAGAGCGCGGTGCAGTTCGACGTCGTCACGCTCTTTCCCGAGATGTTCCGTGCACTGACCGACTGGGGGATCACCAGCCGGGCCGTCAAGCAAGGGCGCTTCGGGCTGCGCACCTGGAATCCGCGTGATTTCACGACGGACAACTACCGCACGGTCGACGATCGTCCGTACGGCGGTGGTCCGGGCATGGTGATGCTGGCCAGGCCGCTCGAAGCCGCAATCGATGCCGCGAAAGCGGCGCAGGCGGAGCAGGGCATCGCGAGCACGCGTGTCGTGATGATGTCGCCGCAGGGCGCGCCGCTCACGCACGAGCGTGCGGTGCGGATGGCGCAGGAACCCGGTGTCGTCGTGCTGTGCGGCCGCTACGAAGCGATCGACCAGCGCCTGCTCGATCGTTGCGTCGACGAGGAAATCAGCCTCGGCGATTTCGTCCTGTCCGGCGGAGAATTGCCGGCGATGGCGATGATGGATGCTGTCGTACGGTTGCTGCCTGGTGTGCTGAACGATTCGCTGTCGGCCGTGCAGGACAGTTTCGCTGACGGCCTGCTCGATTGTCCGCACTACACGCGCCCCGAGGAATACGACGGCGTGCGCGTACCGGACGTGCTGCTCGGCGGGCATCATGCCGAGATCGAGAAGTGGCGGCGCCAGGAAGCATTGAGAAATACGTTGCGGAAGCGGCCGGACCTGATCGTCCGGGCGCGCCGCGAGAAGTTGTTGAGCCGTGCCGACGAGGCGTGGCTCGCGAACCTCGCACGCGAAGCGAAGGACGCCTCCTGAGGCGGCTGCGCGAGCGGGAATTGGCGGTGCCGTACATGCGTGTGCGGCGCCTGATGTGAATCCATCCTCTATCGGGGCCAGGCCTGGAAGCAGGCGGGTGTGAACGCCGACACGATGGCATAAGGAGTCAGTAATGAATCTGATCGCAAAACTTGAGCAGGAAGAAATCGAGCGCGCGCTCGCCGGCAAGACGATCCCCGAATTCGCCCCGGGCGACACGGTGATCGTGAACGTGAACGTGGTTGAAGGTAACCGCAAGCGCGTTCAGGCTTACGAAGGCGTCGTGATCGCGATTCGCAACCGTGGTCTGAACTCGAACTTCATCGTCCGCAAGATCTCGTCGGGCGAAGGCGTCGAGCGTACGTTCCAGACGTACTCGCCGCTGCTGGCAAGCATCGTCGTGAAGCGCCGCGGTGATGTGCGTCGTGCGAAGCTGTACTACCTGCGCGAGCGTTCGGGCAAGTCGGCTCGTATCAAGGAAAAGCTGGTGTCGAAGGATCGCGCCGCAGCAGCTTCCCAAGAGTAAGAGCTGTAAGGAAAAAGCACCCAACCGGGTGCTTTTTTCATTCTGGCGCGAGAATATGCTCGATACGACACGAACCCGAGAGCCCCATTGAATCGCCGCCCCATCATCGATCCCGAAGTCCTGCCGGTCGAAGGCACCGGCGCCGGCCTGCCGGCCATCGATTCCCGCCTGATGACGCCGTCCGGCCTGCGCGACCGTTTCGCGCGCACGCTCGAATGGAGCGTCGAGCCCGGCGAGGCGAGGCTGCAGGAGGGCGTCGATCCACGCAGCGCGGCCGTCCTCGTGCCGCTCGTCGTCCGCGAGTCCGGTCTCACCATGCTGCTGACCCAGCGCGCCGACCACCTGAACGACCACGCCGGACAAATCAGCTTCCCCGGCGGTCGTCGCGAGCCGTTCGATCGCGATGCAACCGCCACCGCGTTGCGCGAGGCGAAGGAAGAGATCGGTCTGGCAGACGAGCGTGTCGAGATCCTCGGCGCGCTGCCCGACTACCTGACCGGTACGGGCTTTTGCGTGACACCGGTGGTCGGCCTCGTGCATCCGCCGTTCACCGTGCAGGCCGACACGTTCGAAGTGGCCGAGATTTTCGAGGTCCCGCTCGCGTTCCTGATGAATCCCGCGAACCATCAGGTTCGTGTGTTCCGCTGGGAAGGCGGCGAGCGTCGTTTTTTTGCGATGCCCTATCCGAATGGCGAACCCGGCGGGCATTACTTCATCTGGGGCGCAACTGCCGGCATGTTGCGCAATCTGTACCGCTTCTTGGCCGCCGGCTAGGCGTGCACGATTATCGGCGTGCGTGGCCGGCTGGCGGGCGACTGCACCGGCAGCCATCCGGTGCTTACGCTGTGCTATCGTTATGCAAAAAATGACATAACTCCGAAGACGGCGCCACGCATGACTTTCTTTTCGGTTCTCCTCGCTCTCATCATCGAACAGGTCCGCGCGTTGTCGCCGAACAATCCGGTGTTCGCGCTGTTCCAGTTTCATGCGGAAACCGTCGCGCATGGTCTCGACGCGGGCAAGCAGAAGCACGGCATCCTCGCCTGGCTCGCGGTCGTGCTGCCGTGGGTGCTGATCGTCGCGCTGATCTATTTCCTGCTGTTCAAGGTGAGCTTCGTGCTCGCATTCATCTGGAACGTCGTCGTCGTGTATTTCACGCTCGGTTTCCGTCAGTTCAGCCATTACTTCACCGACATCCACCTCGCGCTCAATAACGACGACGTGCCGCGTGCGCGCGAAATCCTGCACGAGTGGACAGGCATCGACACGGTCGACATGCCGGTCGGCGAAATCGTCCGCCATACGCTGATTCACGCCGTGGTCGCATCGCATCGCCACGTGTTCGGCGTGTTCTTCTGGTACGTGCTGCCGATCGGGCCGGCCGGTGCCGTGCTCTACCGGATTTCCGAATACCTCGCGCGCAGCTGGTCGACGCCGGGCGACGACCGCACGGCGGCGTTCTCGACGTTCGCGCAGCGTGCGTTCTTCGTGATCGACTGGATTCCCGCGCGATTGACCGCGCTCGGCTTCGCGATCGTCGGCAATTTCGAGGACGCGATCTATGCGTGGCGCAACCACACGCGCCAATGGCCCGATCCGAACGATGGCGTCCTGCTGGCAGCCGGCAGCGGTGCGCTCGGCGCACGCCTCGCGGGGCCGCTCGCGGAACCGTCGAGCCTCGATGCGCTGGCCGTCGGCGACAGCGGCCCGCTGACGGTCGGTGACGATTGCACGCCGCGGACGCTGCAATCCGCGGTGGGCCTCGTCTGGCGTGCGGTGATCCTGTGGATGATTCTGCTGCTGATGCTGACGCTCGCCGTCTGGGTGTCGTGACGGGGCAGTGCGGTACCCGATGAAAGGCAGAAGGCCGGCTTGAAGCCGGCCTTTTTGCTGTGGGTCAGTCGTCCTCCAGCGGATCGCGCACGGCGCCGCATTGCCAGCACGCGGTGAACTGGGCTTCGAGCGCCTCACCGCACTGCCGGCAGCGCCACGGCGCGGCGCCGGCCGACGGGCCGTGCGACGCGGCATCGAGGAGCCGGCGTGCGAGTGCGTCGTCGCGTTCGTCGTCGAGCCACAGTTCGGGCGTGCAGGCGTCGGCGGGCAGGCCGCCGAGCGCGCCGGTCGCGTAGCAGTTATGCAGTTCGCAACCGATGCCGGCTACCTGAAGCACGTTGGCCCAATGCTGCGCCGTCGCGAGATCGGGTGCCTTGAAACGCATCGCGGCTCCTGTTGGTGAACGCCGGCCCGCATGGCGCCGGCTGGCCGCCGCGCGCGTGCCGTGCGGTCAGCGGACGATCTGGCTCGCCTCGTGCACGAGCTGCGCATACAGCGCATGCCGCGACGGTGCGATGCGGCCGTCGGCGACAGCGTCGAGAATCGCGCAGCCGGGTTCGTGCAGATGATGGCAATTATAGAAACGGCAGTCGGCCAGCAGCGGCCGGAACTCCGGAAAGGCGCGCTCGAGACGGCCTTCCGTCAGGTGGTAGAGGCCGAATTCCTGGAAGCCCGGCGAATCGATCAGCGCGCCGCCGCCCGCCAATGGGTAGAGGCGCGTGAACGTCGTCGTGTGACGGCCGCTGTTGAGCGCGGCCGAAATCTCGCGCGTGGCGGCTTCGGCATCGGGAACGAGCAGGTTCACGAGCGTCGACTTGCCCATCCCGGACTGGCCGAGCAGGATCGTCGAATGCCCGGCGAGGTGCGGCATCAGTTGTGCGCGCGCGTCGTCGGGTGAGCCCTTCACGGACAGCTCGAGCACGTCGTAGCCAAGGGCGCGGTAGGGCGCGAGGCGCTCGCGCGCGACCGGCAGCGCGGCTTCGACGTCGATCTTGTTCAGCACGACGAGCGGCTTCAGCTCGTTCGCCTCGGCGGCGATCAGCGCGCGGCCGAGCAGGTCCTCGCTGAAGTAGGGCTCGGTCGCGAGCACGATCAGCAATTGATCGAGGTTGGCCGCGAACAGCTTCGACTTGAACTGGTCGGAACGGTACAGCAGGTTGCGCCGCTCGCCGATCTCGACGATGACGCCCTGGTCGGCCGATGCGAGTTCGTACACGACACGGTCGCCGACCGCGATGTCGCTCTTCTTGCCGCGCGGGAAGCACTGCAGCATCGGGCCGCCGTCGTCGGGCGCGACGATGTAGTGGCGCCCGTGTGCCGCGATCACGCGGCCTTCGACCCGTTGCGCATTCGACGCGCGCGGGGTCGGCTTGCGGGAGGTCGGCCGGCTCATGCGTGCTGCATCAGGCGGTCGATCCGCTGCGATGCAGGCGGATGCGAGTAGTAGAAGGCCGTGTAGACGGGGTCGGGCGTCAGCGTCGACGCGTTGTCCTCATAGAGCTTCACGAGCGCGCTGACGAGATCCTGCGCGTCGGTCTGGCTGGCGGCGAATGCGTCGGCCTCGAATTCGTGCTTGCGCGACGTGAGGCTGCCGAACGGCGTTGCGAAGAACAGGAACACGGGAATCGCGAGGAAGAACAGCACGAGCGCGGCGCCCGCGTTGCTCGTGTCGAGCGATGGCGTGACGCCGAGCCCCGTGTAGAACCACGTGCGTTGCGCCAGCCAGCCGAGCAGCGCGAGCAGCACGAGGCTCAGCACGAACGACACGAGCATCCGCTTCATCACGTGGCGACGCTTGAAGTGGCCGAGTTCGTGCGCGAGCACGGCTTCGATTTCCTGGCCGGACAGGCGCGCGAGCAGCGTGTCGAAGAACACGATCCGCTTCGACGCGCCGAAGCCCGTGAAGTATGCGTTGCCGTGCGCGGAGCGGCGGCTGCCGTCCATCACGAACAGCCCCTTCGCCGCAAAGCCGCAGCGCTTCATCAGCGACTCGATGCGCGCGCGCAGCGCGTCGTCCTTCAGCGGTTCGAACTTGTTGAAGATCGGTGCGATGAAGGTCGGGTAGATCAGCAGCACGAGCATCTGGAACGCGACCCAGACGATCCAGGTCCACAGCCACCACAGGCTGCCGGCCTGGTTCATCAGCCACAGCACGACGAACAGCAGCGGCAGGCCGAGCGCGGCGCCGAGCAGCGAGTTTTTCAGCATGTCGGTGAAGAACAGCCGCTTGGTCATCCGGTTGAAGCCGAAACGCTGTTCGATCCCGAACTGGCGGTAATACTCGAACGGGACGTCGATGACGCTCGTGATCACGAGCACGGCGGCGACGAGCGCGACCTGCTGCCCGTAGCCGCGGCCGATCCAGCCGGTGAGCAGCGTGTCGAGTGCGCCGACGCCGCCGAGCAGCGTGAGGCCGACCAGCACGGCCGCGCTGACGACGATTTCGAGCATCGTCAACCGGGTGCGCTCGACCGTATAGTCGGCCGCGCGCTGGTGGGCGGTCAGCGGGATGGTTGCGCTGAACTGCGCGGGGACGCCGTTGCGGTGCGCCGCGACGAAGCGGATCTGCCGCGACGCGAGCCACAGCTTGGTGACGACCATCGCGAGCACGGCGAGCGCGAACAGCAGGGTGAACGAAAAGGGTGACATCGAAGGCGCCAAAGGGTTCTATGCGAGAATTATATGTTCTAGCGGACCGGCCCCGCTGATGCGATGCCGGCCGCCCGGGCGGCGCCGCGCGCCGTCCGCCATTTTCCAGGATGACTCATGACCGATACCGCCGCTTCCGCCAGCCAGCCCGCGCTCGTGCGCAACGAGTTGAACCTCGTCTGGCTCGACATGGAGATGACGGGCCTCGACCCGGATAACGACCGCATCATCGAGATCGCGGTCGTCGTGACCAATTCCACGCTCGACATCGCCGTCGAAGGCCCCGTGTTCGCGATCCACCAGAGCGACGAAACGCTCGCGAAGATGGACGACTGGAACAAGTCGACGCACGGCCGCTCGGGCCTGATCGACCGCGTGCGCGCGTCGACCGTGACCGAGGCGGAAGCCGCCGCGCAATTGCAGGCCTTCCTCGCGCAGTACGTGTCGCCCGGCAAGTCGCCGATGTGCGGCAACTCGATCTGCCAGGACCGCCGCTTCATGGCGCGCTGGATGCCCGAATTCGAGCGGTTCTTTCACTACCGCAACCTCGACGTCAGCACGCTCAAGGAGCTGTGCCGTCGCTGGCAGCCCGCGATCTACAAGGGTTTCCAGAAGCGGGCAATGCACACGGCGCTCGCGGACATCCACGAGTCGATCGACGAGCTGAAGTACTACCGCGAGCATTTCCTGATTCCGGCCGCATCGGCTTCGGCAGGCGAGTCCGCGCCGGCCGCCTGAGCGATCCGGCACGCGCCTAGCGCGGTGCGCGCTGAGCGCTTTTCGGCCGGAACGCCGCGACCACCGCGGCGTCGGTCTCGATGTAAGGGCCGCCGATCAGGTCGATGCAGTAGGGCACCGCGGCGAAGATGCCGGGCACGGTCGACTTGCCGTCGGCGTCGCGGAGCCCTTCGAGCGTTTCCCGGATCGACTTCGGCTGGCCGGGCAGGTTGACGATCAGCGCCGCATGGTCGGCCGTCTCGCGGATCACCGCGACCTGCCGCGACAGGATCGCGGTCGGCACGAAATTCAGGCTGATCTGCCGCATCTGTTCGCCGAATCCCGGCATTTCCTTCGTCGCCACGGCCAGCGTGGCCTCGGGCGTCACGTCGCGGCGCGCCGGGCCCGTGCCGCCCGTCGTCAGCACGAGGTCGCACCCCGCGACGTCGACGAGTTCGGCGAGCGTGGCGGAGATCGTCGGCGCGTCGTCCTGGATCAGGCGCGTTTCGGCGCGCCACGGCGACACCAGCGCGCCGGCGAGCCACTCCTGCAGCGCGGGAATGCCTTTGTCCTCGTAGACACCGGTGCTCGCGCGGTCGCTGATCGACACGAGGCCGACGACGAGCTCGTCCGGATGGTTACGCTTCGTCGTCGTCATGGTCGTCTCCGGCATCGTCCGCCGCTTCGTCGTCCGCATGGGACGTGCCGCCGGCGGTCTTGATCCACTGGAACAGCTCGCGGAAATAGCGCGGCGGCTTGCCTTGCTGCGCTTCCTTGCGTGCGTTGCGAATCAGCGTGCGGCCTTCCTGGATGTCGGCTTCCGGATGCTGGCGCAGGAATTCGGTCAGCGCGTCGTCGCTCGCGAGCAACTGTTCGCGGGTGCGTTCGATCCAGTGCAGGCGGGCCGTCGCGGCCTTGTTCACGCCGCGCTGCGCGTCGAGCGCGGTGCGCAGCGCGGCCGTCTCGTCGTCGGTCAGCGAGCGCATCACGCGGCCGACGTACTGGAGCTGGCGGCGCTTGCCTTCGTGATCGGTGATCCGGCGCGCCTCGCGCACGGCGTCGCCGAGGCTTTCGGGCATCGGCATGCGTTTCAGCGCGTCCTTCGGCAGATCGACGAGTGCCTGGCCGAGCACCTGCAGCTCGTGCATCTCGCGCTTCAACTGGGATTTGCTGGGGCGATCGTAGCCATTGTCGTCGTCTTCGGCGGCATGCTCGATCGGCTGGATTCGGGTTTTGCGTGTCATGGACGGCATTGTATCGCGCCGCGGACACCCCAAGCTTGTCGGTGTCCGGCCCCGGACCTTGCTATGATCGCGGGATACGCAACATTTTGAACATGCGGGCGCCCGCCCGCCACCGGATACCAAGACGATGGCAGCCAATCTCGACGTACAAGCGCGCTATTTCCCGCACACGCAGGACCAGCTCAAGGAAATCGCCTCGGACATCCTTCGCCATGCGAAGGCGCTCGGCGCGACGGACGCCGCGACCGAAATCTCCCAGGGCGATGGCCTGTCGGTGTCGGTGCGCCGCGGCGAAGTCGAAACGATCGAGCACAACCGCGACAAGATGGTCGGCGTGACCGTGTTCATCGGCAAGAAGCGCGGCAACGCGAGCACGTCGGATTTCTCGCCGGGCGCGATCAAGGATACCGTCGCCGCGGCGTACAACATCGCGCGCTTCACGGCCGAGGACGAGGCGGCCGGCCTGGCCGAAGCCGAGCTGCTCGAAACCGACCCGCGTGACCTCGACCTCTACCACCCGTGGGCGCTGTCGGCCGACGAGGCCGTCGAGCTCGCCCGCCGCGCGGAAGACGCCGCATTCGCGGTCAGCCCGCAGATCCGCAACTCGGAAGGCGCGAGCGTGTCGGCCCAGCATTCGCAGTTCGTGCTGGCCACGTCGCGCGGCTTCCTGTCCGGCTACCCGTACTCGCGTCATTACATCGCATGCGCGCCGATCGCGGGCAGCGGCCGTCACATGCAGCGCGACGACTGGTATTCGTCGAAGCGCAGCGCGATCGATCTCGCGGCGCCCGAAGCGGTGGGCCGTTACGCGGCCGAGCGTGCGCTTGCCCGGATGGGCGCGCGCCGCCTCGATACCCGCAAGGTGCCCGTGCTGTTCGAGGCGCCGCTCGCGGCCGGCCTGCTCGGCGCATTCGTGCAGGCGGTGAGCGGCGGCGCGCTCTACCGCAAGACGTCGTTCCTCGTCGACAGCCTCGGCAAGCCGGTGTTCGCGCCGCACATCCAGGTCGTCGAGGATCCGCACGTGCCGCGCGCGATGGGCAGCGCGCCGTTCGACGAGGAAGGCGTGCGCACGCGTGCGCGCAGCGTCGTCAAGGACGGCGTCGTCGAAGGCTACTTCCTGTCGACCTATTCGGCGCGCAAGCTCGGCACGCAGACCACCGGCAACGCGGGTGGCTCGCACAACCTCGCGCTGCGCAGCTCGAACACGCAGGCGGGCGACGATTTCGACGCGATGCTGAAGAAGCTCGGCACGGGCCTGTTGCTGACCGAGCTGATGGGACAGGGCGTGAACTACGTGACGGGTGACTATTCGCGCGGTGCGGCGGGCTTCTGGGTCGAGAACGGCGTGATCCAGTATCCGGTCGAGGAAATCACCGTCGCGAGCACGCTGCAGGAAATGTTCCGGCATATCGTCGCGATCGGTGCCGATTCGATCGTGCGCGGCACGAAGGAAACGGGCTCGGTGCTGATCGAGCAGATGACGATCGCCGGGCAGTAAGCGGCGCGCGGCATCGGCCGCCATCAAACGAAAAAGCCCGACCGCCATGAACCGGTCGGGCTTTTTTCATGGCGCGTGACGCGTCAGCCGCGCTTGCGTTCGTAGACGACGAACGCATAGCCGAACGTATTCGGCGCGGCCGCCTGGTGCGCATCGCGCGACACTTCCTGCCACTGCGCGGCGTCGGGTGCCGGGAACGAGGCGTCACCGTCGAAGTCGGCATCGATCTCGGTGACGACCAGTTTGTCGGCGAGTGCGAGACCTTCGGTATAGAGCTGCGCGCCGCCGATCAGGAACGCCTCGGGCACGCCGTCGCGTGCGGCGAGCGTCAGCGCATCGGCGAGCGACGTGACCGTGTCGCAGCCGTCGAAGCGACGCGTTGCGTCGCGCGTGACCACGATATTGCGGCGGCCCGGCAGCGGCCGGCCGATCGACTCGTGGGTCTTGCGGCCCATCACGATCGGTGCGCCCATCGTCGTGCGCTTGAAGAAGGCGAGATCCTCGGGAAGTTTCCAGGGCAACTGGTTGTCGCGGCCGATGATGCCGTTGCGGGCACGCGCGACGATCAGGGTCAACGTCGTCATGAAGGTCGGGGAAAGGAAAACCGGAATGGCGCCGATTCTACCGGAACGGCGGCACGCGCCGGTTCCGGGTGCGCGCGTCCGCCTCTCCTCACTGCGCGCCGCGACGCTCGAGGCAAGGCGTCGCGGCGACGGAATGAATAAATAGAGTGCCCGCCGGGGGACGGAGCACAAGAACCGCTTCGTGTTGCGAGCACGACGATGCCGGCATCGGGTCGAGGCTGGCGGCTCGCTCAAATCAATACGTCATCCTGATCAAATGGATCGGCTCGTGCATCACTGGTGGGTACTGCCTTGCGTGGTGCCTTCCATCGCGTGCTGCAAATCGCCCTGCTGCGGTGCCGGAAGTGGCGTCGGCAATTGAGGCGGTGGCGGGATCTCGTCCCACAGGGTCACCGACGTCCTGCCGGCCGGCAACGGTTGCGGTGACGACACGGTCACGATGCCGAACCCGTTGCCGTGCTGCATGCTCGGCGTGTTTGCCGCAAGCAGCATGGCGCGATCCGGATTCGTGCTTTCGTCTGCGCGTGCGGGCGCGGGCGGGCCGGCGGCCGCGACCGCAATGGCCATCGGCACGAAAGAAAGTAAAAGATGTTTTCGCATGGTCGCTGTCTCCGACGGTTTCCATGTTCAGCGAAATGCATGCCATCGCGCCGGGACCGTTGTCGAGACTGCGATTCGTGCTCAAGCGTTGCGAATTGTCTCGAAAAACCGCTGAAAATGTTTCAGGCGTGAAACGAGGGGGCTCGGGAATACTGCTGATTCAATCGATACGCTTCAAGGATGAAAATCGTCGCAAGTGTTGATGACAGAGCGTATCGCTGCGCCGGGGGCTATGTGCAGACGATTGACATGCATCGACCTCCTGAGCGATACGGCCGCATCGCTCACCGCGCTGAAATCGGATTGTCGTATTCAGTGCCTATAACTAAGCTGTCTTGATCAAAATAACTGGACGCGAGATAAGCGCCATCATGCGAGGCTTTGTCGTCGCCACGCATCGGCATGGCGAATCGAGCCGCCTTCGGCTGACCCGATTCGATCCTTTTCGCACGTGACCTGGCGTGCACGGCAATCGTTAGACGGTTGATGAACGGGGTGAGCATATGGGCGCCGATCTGCGGCACGTGATCTACTATTCGCGCGAACCGAACGATGCGTTGCGCGGCCATTTCGACGAATGCGGTTGGCGTGTCGATCTCGCGGAGACCGTGCGAGACGTACGGCGCGTCGTGCAGCATGGTGTCGCAACGGCCGGGCTGCTCGATTTTTCGCCGGGCTTCAAGCCTTCCGACCTGCGCGAACTCGAATCATGTCTGAGCATTCAGCACATCGGCTGGATCGCGGCGACGCGACGCGGCCAGTTGCAGGACGCTACGCTGCGCCATCTCATTCGCGACTACTGTTTCGACTACGTGACGATGCCGTACGAGACGGCGCGGATCGTCGAGACCGTCGGCCATGCACACGGGATGATCGCGCTGACCGAAACCGTTGCACCGCCCGTCGGCGCCGGACGCAGCGAAGGCGAAATGGTCGGGACCTGCGATGCGATGCTCGGGCTCTTCAGGACGATACGCCGCGTCGCGGCGACCGACGCGCCGGTGTTCATCTCCGGCGAATCGGGTACGGGCAAGGAACTGACCGCGGTCGCGATTCACGAACGTTCGTCGCGCGCGCAGGCGCCTTTCATCGCGATCAATTGCGGTGCGATTCCGTCGACGCTGCTGCAGGCCGAACTGTTCGGCTATGAGCGCGGCGCGTTCACCGGCGCGAACCAGCGCAAGATCGGCCGCGTCGAGGCCGCCAATGGCGGCACGCTGTTTCTCGACGAAATCGGCGACTTGCCGCTCGAAAGCCAGGCGAGCCTGCTGCGCTTCTTGCAGGAAGGCAAGATCGAGCGGTTGGGTGCCCATGTGTCGGTGCCCGTCGACGTGCGCGTGATCTGCGCGACGCACGTGGACATGGAAGCGGCGCTGCGCGAAGGGCGGTTCCGCGAGGACCTGTTCCATCGCCTGTGCGTGCTGAAGATCGAGGAGCCGCCGCTGCGTGCTCGCGGCAAGGACATCGAGGTGCTCGCGCGCCACATGCTCGAGCGTTTCAAGGGCGACGCGCATCGTCGCTTGCGCGGCTTTTCCCCTGATGCGGTCGCGTCGCTGTACGGCTATTCGTGGCCGGGCAACGTGCGCGAGCTGATCAATCGCGTGCGCCGTGCGATCGTCATGTCGGAAGGCCGGATGATCACCGCGGCCGATCTCGAGCTGAACGACTTCGCGACGCTCGCGCCCGTATCGCTGCTGGAGGCACGCGAGGCGGCCGAACGGCAGGCGATCGAGCAGGCGCTGTTGCGTCATCGCGGCCGTTTCGCGGATGCCGCACGCGAACTCGGTGTGTCGCGCGTCACGCTCTACCGGCTGATGTGCGCACACGGCATGCGCGATCGCGGCGACACGCTGGCAGGATTTTCGGCGCCGTTGCCGGAACTTCCTCACCACGCTTGCTAAAATTGGCGGGTACGGTCGCCCTCGCGGCCGAAGGAACCCGCATGAAACAGTATCTCGATCTCGTTCGTACCATTCTCGATACCGGCACCTGGCAGGAGAACCGCACGGGGATCCGCACCATCAGCATGCCGGGCGCGATGCTGCGCTTCGACCTGCAGCAAGGCTTCCCGGCCGTGACGACCAAGAAGCTGGCATTCAAGTCCGCGATCGGCGAACTGGTCGGCTTCCTGCGCGCGACGCGCAGCGCGGCCGATTTCCGCGCGCTCGGTTGCAAGGTGTGGGATGCGAACGCGAACGAGAACGCTCAATGGCTCGCGAACCCGTATCGCCAGGGCGTCGACGATCTCGGTGACGTGTACGGCGTGCAATGGCGCCAGTGGCCGGGCTACAAGGTGCTCGACGCGGGCGCCGACGCGCAGATCGCCGATGCGACGCGCCGCGGCTTCCGGATCGTCACGCGTTTCGACGAAGACGGCGCGCCGAAGGTGCTGCTGTACAAGGCGATCGACCAGTTGCGCCAGTGCCTGGACACGATCATGGAGAATCCGTCCGACCGCCGCATCCTGTTTCACGCGTGGAATCCGGCCGTGCTCGACCAGATCGCGCTACCCGCGTGCCACCTGCTGTACCAGTTCCTGCCGAATGCGACGAAGCGCGAAATCTCGCTGTGCCTGTACATCCGCAGCAACGACGTCGGCCTCGGTACGCCGTTCAACCTGACGGAAGGGGCCGCGCTGCTGGAACTCGTTGGCCGCCTGACGGGCTACACGCCGCGCTGGTTCACGTATTTCATCGGCGACGCGCACATCTACGAGAACCAGCTCGACATGCTGCAGCGCCAGCTCACGCGCGAGCCTTACGAGAGCCCGCGGCTCGAGATTGCCGCGCGCGTGCCGGAATACGCGAAGACGGGCGTCTACGCGCCCGAGTGGCTGGAACAGATCGAGCCGTCCGATTTCTCGCTCGTCGGCTACCGCCACCATGAGCCGCTGACCGCACCGATGGCGGTCTGATCGAGCAACCCGGGCCGCGCGGATGCATCGCGCCGCGCCCCGTGGAAAAATGGCCCGACCGGCTGATCCCGGTCGGGCCTTTTTGTTTCACGTTTGCGGCGCTTTTACTGGCGATGCCGCTCTTCGTGACCGCCTTGCGGCGGCGGGTTGCTCGGGTGAGGCGCCTCGACGTGCGGCGCCGGTTGCGGCCGCGGTTCCATGCGCGGAGCGGGCATCGACGGACGCGGTTCCATGCGCGGCGCCGGCTGCGGTCGCGGCTCCATACGCGGTGCAGGTTGCGGCCGAGGCTCCATGCGCGGCGCCTGCGGTTGCGGGCGCGGCATGTCGTGCACGGCGGGGGCCGGCGGACGGTACTCGTTCACACGGGGTGGCGCGACTTCGCGATGCGGCTCCGGTTGTGCGAAATCGGCGTGCGGTTGCGATTGCCCATGCTGGGCTGGCGACTGGAAATCGGGGCGCGGACGCGGCTGCGGAATCTGCGCGGTGTTGTCGAGCCGCGGTTGCGGCAGGGCGCGCGGCGCTTCGTTCCGGCTGCCGGGCTGCGCGCCCTGCGGCGTCGGCACACCTTCCGGATGTGGTACCGCCGCGCTTCGCACGGGCGGCAGCGCATTCTGGCCCGCCGCGTGAAGCGCGGTCGGCGGCGCAGGGCGTTGACGCTCCATCGGCGTGTGCGGCTGCATCCACGCGGGTGACGGCGTTTCGGCCGCGTGTGCATTGCCGATGCCCGCCGGACCGTTGTTCGCGACCGGCGGATGCGGGACGCCGTTGCCGGGGCCGAATGCCTGATGCGGCACCGGGTTGCCGGGCGCCTGCGGCATGCCGCCGTTGGCGAAATGCGCTGCGTTGGGGGGGGCGCCGTTCGCCGGCCGCGCGACATTCGGCATGCCCGGCATCGGTGTGCCAGGCCGCCCGGCCTGCACGGCGGCCGGCTGGCCTTCGCGAGGCGCGCGAGCCGGTTGCACGACGGGGCCGTGCGGATTCACGAGCTGCACGTTGCGCATCGCCCATGCGCCGCCGTCCGGCTTGCCCGGAATGCGGACCGGGCGAGCCGTATAGTCGGCCGGCACGTTCGTCTTCACGACAGGTGCGCCGGCACCCGGTACGCGCCCGCCTTGCTGCGCGAGGTGGGCCGCCGCATGGTCGCGATACGCGGCCGGCACGGCGGGATTGCGCGTCGCGACGTACGGGTGCTGGGCAATCGCGGCAGGCGGACGGTAGCTCGCATTGCGCAACTCGCCCGTGAAGCTCTGGCGCACCGGTGCAATGCCCGGTGTCCCCGGCGTGACGTGCGCGTTGCGCCATTGTTGCGGATCGATGTGCTGCGAGAAGTGCGCGACCGGCTGGCCGTGCACGAACGTGGAGGCCGGTACGGCCGTGATCGCGTGCGGCGCGCGGAAGTTCACGTACGTCTTGTTGATGTTGGTGACATTGGTGATGTTCGTCACGTTCACGGTCTTGTTCACGTTGACGTTGTTCACCACGACGTTGCGGTTCACGCGGTCGTAGTAGTGCGGGCTCCAGCCGCCCCAGCCCGGATGCCACGGTTCGCCCGGGCCGAGCGCGAACCACGCGCAGCCGGCCGCGGCGACGCCGCCCACCGTGAGCGCGACACTCCAATCGGGGCCGCCGCCACCGCCGACGAACGCGACCAGTGCCGGCGCATAGACCGGCGGCTGGCTGACGACCATCGGGCCCGGCACCCAGGCCCAGCTATCGTCAACGTATGCCCAGCGGCCGTAGTGATACGGTGCGAAACCCCACGGCGCGTCGTCGACCCACGTCCAGCCCCACGGTGCCTGCCAGATCCAGTGGCCGTCGTGATACGGCGCCCAGTCGGCCGGCGTGTCGTTCGGCACCCAGACCTGGCCGTAGTTCGGGGTTTCGCGCCACGTGCCGTTCGCGTCGAGATCCTGGTAGCCGGGGATGTCGCGGGACACATAGCGGGCCGATACCGAGCGCTCCTCGGCCGCGTCGCGGCTGGCGGCCCACTGGTCGAGCGGATCGGGGCCCGGGGCGGCGGATTGCTGCGCGACCTGCAGGTCGGTGCCCGTGAACACGACCTGCTGCCCGGGCGACAGCGGGTACTGGCCGTTGCTGCCGTAGACGGTCGCACTGCCGCTGCGCACCGTGACCGTCGTGCTCGCACCGTTCGGCGCGACGTCGACGCGATAGTCGCCGGGGCCCGTGATGCCGAGCGCGAGATTAGGCGTGTCGATTTCGTACGATCCACCGGCCGGCAGATCGCGCACGTGCGTCGATACGGTGCCGAGCCCCACTTTCAACTGGGTCGTCGTGTCGTCCAGGTTCAGCACCGACAAACTCGTCGATTCACCGAGCCGCACCGCGGTCGAGCCGATGTGCAGTTCCGAGCGCGCACCGGCATCGTTCCAGAGCTGGTCGCCGGTCGTCAGCGGCCGGTTCACGGCAGCATACGACCACGTATCGGTGCCGGCCGGTTCGGTCGTCACGGCGCCCGACAGGTAATTGAGCCGCGCGACACGGCTGGGTGGATCGCCGCCCGGTTGCCGTGCCGCAGCCGCATAGGGCGGCGCGCCGGCCGATTGCGCGAATGCGGGGGGCAGTGCCGCAAGCGCGACGAACGCGACCAGCGTGCAGCGGGCGGTTCGCTTGAGCGTGAACAGGGTGGCCATGGTGAGCGTCTTCGTCATTGTCGCGGCGCGTCGATTCGTGCCGCTGAGTTCACAATATCCGTTCGGCCTGTTTCAATGCTCGGTGTTTTGTAAGTCGAATGGCACGCGATGTAACAAAACCTGTCCATCGCGCGCCGTTGTCGTGCAGACGCAATCCGGGCGTCAAGCGGACGTAAGCCACTCGTCGAAAACCTGCTGTCCGGGCACTGTGACGCGCAGCACGCGCGGCCGTGCGGCGCGTTCGATCCAGCCGTGCGCGCAGAAGCGCTCGAGCAGCGCCGCACCGAGTGCGCCGCCGAGATGCGAGCGCCGTTCGCTCCAGTCGAGGCAGCCGCATGCGAAGCGCCGCCGGCGCGTGCGCTGCTGAGCGACGTCGATGCCCCATTGCTCGAGCGCCTGGGTGCCGAGCTCGGTAGTCTCGATCGCATCGCCGTCGGCAAGCAGCCAGCCGCGCGCGGTGAGCCCGTCGAAGATGCGCACCGCGAGTTCGCCGGCCATGTGGTCGTAGCAGGTGCGCGCATAGCGCAACTCGGCCGGAACCGTGCGGGACGGCGCCGGAACCGGGCGATGCGGCGCGGCTGCGCGGGCGACGTTCGCGAGCGCCTCGAGCGATGCCGCGATGTCGGCCGATGCGATGCGGTAGTAGCGGTGCCGGCCGCGCACGTCGAGCGCGAGCAGGCCGCCCTCGGTCAAGCGCGCGAGATGGGCGCTTGCGGCGGACGGCGACAGCCCCGCGATCATCGTCAACTCGCCTGCCGGTCGCGCGCTGCCGTCCATCAGCACCCACAGCATCGCGGCGCGCCCCGGGTCGGCGATCAGCGAGCCGATGCGGCTCAGGCCCGGAAAGTGGTGGTCGTCTTGGTCGGTCATCGTCGTGTCTCGTCAGGCGGGATGAGCTTCAGTGTAGTGGGCGCGCGCATGCGATGTTTCGCTTTTGGCTGAAATGTCGGATGCACTGGCGCGGGCGTCGGCGATGCGGCGGACCCCGGCTGCGGCAGCTTGCGGCGCGCGCGTAGAATGGCCGAAAGCGGCCGCAGCGGGCGGCCGCACGGGACACGATGCAATGATGAAGACGATTTTCTGTTTGCTGGCGGCCGCGCTCGTCTGCGCGGCCTGTGTGCAAGGCGGTGCGGGCGCGTCCGGCGAGCGCGGCGGCAGCATCGAGATGTACGGAACGATCGATCAGGGCATCACGGTGCGTCGCTGACCGAGGCGGCCGTGCGCGCGCTGGGCATATCGCCGGAAGCCGCGCCACACGGGGCGCCCCGCGACGCGTTGCCGCAGTGCAACGTATAATGGCCCGATTACAGCGCCCCTGCCGCCTGGAGCCAACAAGATGTCCCAACCGTCCCCCGTACCGGCCGCCCTCGACCGCACCGAAACCGTCTTCCGCTTCCTCGCCGAGCCGTCGTCCGTGAACTTCGGCGGCAAGGTGCACGGCGGCGCGCTGATGAAGTGGATCGACGAGGTTGCGTATGCGTGCGCGGCCGTCTGGTCGAGCCGCTATTGCGTGACGGTCAGCGTCGGCAACATCCGTTTCCAGCGTCCGATCATGGTCGGCAATCTGGTCGAGCTGAAGGCGCGCGTCGTCGCGACGGGCCGCACCAGCATGCACATCCATGTGTCCGTGCATGCCGGCGATCCGAAGGGCGGCATGCTGCGCCAGACGACCGATTGCCTCGTCGTGTTCGTCGCGGTCGACGAGAACGGCAACCCGGTGCCGGTGCCGCCGTTCGTGCCCGAGACCGACGAGCAGAAGGTGCTCGCGAAATATGCGGCCGACGTGCGGGCCGCGCTCGACAAGATCGTCGAGATGAAGCCGGAAGAGGTCGCGAAGGGCGCGGTCTGACCGCTGCGGGCGCCGCGCATCGCGCCGCGCCCGTCATCCTGCCTCTTCCTGCCGTAACTGCGGTTACTGCCGTTACTGCGTCCCGATCATCTGCTCGGGACGTACCCACGCATCGAATTCCGCCTCGGTCAGGTAGCCGAGCGCGAGCGCGGCCGCCTTCAGCGTCGTGCCTTCCTTGTGCGCCTTCTTCGCGATCTGCGCCGACTTGTCGTAGCCGATGTGCGGATTGAGCGCCGTCACCAGCATCAGCGATTCGTTCAGCAGCAGGTCGATCCGCGAGCGGTTCGGCTCGATGCCCACCGCGCAGTGGTCGTTGAAGCTCTGCGCGCCGTCGGCGAGCAGCCGCACCGACTGCAGCACGTTGTGCGCGATCATCGGCCGGAACACGTTCAGCTCGAAATTGCCGCTTGCGCCGCCGACGTTGACCGCGACGTCGTTGCCGAACACCTGGCAGCACAGCATCGTTACGGCTTCGGACTGCGTCGGGTTCACCTTGCCCGGCATGATCGAGCTGCCCGGCTCGTTTTCCGGAATCGACAGCTCGCCGAGCCCGCAGCGCGGCCCGCTCGCGAGCCAGCGGACATCGTTCGCGATCTTCATCAGGCCGGCCGCGACCGTTTTCAGCGCGCCGTGAGCGAACACCAGCGCATCGGCCGCTGCCATCACCTCGAACTTGCTCGGCGCCGTCACGAACGGCAGCTTCGCGAGCCGGCCGATTTCATCGGCGACGCGCACCGCGAACTCCGGATGCGCGTTCAGCCCCGTGCCGACCGCGGTGCCGCCGAGCGCGAGTTCGTACAGGTGCGGCAATGCCGATTCGACGTGACGGATGCCCTGGTCGAGCTGCGCGACGTAACCGGAAAACTCCTGGCCGAGCGTGAGCGGCGTCGCGTCCTGCAGGTGCGTGCGGCCGATCTTCACGATGTCGGCGAACGCCTTCGACTTCGCGTCGAGGGTCGTGCGCAGCGTGCGCAGCGCCGGCAGCAAGTGGTTGACGATCGCGTACGCGGCCGCGACGTGCATCGCGGTCGGAAAGACGTCGTTCGACGACTGGCCGCGGTTCACGTCGTCGTTCGGATGAACCTTGCGCGCTTCGCCGCGCTCGCCGCCCATCAGTTCGCTCGCGCGATTCGCGATCACCTCGTTGAGGTTCATGTTGGTCTGCGTGCCGGAGCCCGTCTGCCACACGGCGAGCGGGAATTCGCGCGGATGCTTGCCGGCGATGATCTCGTCGGCCGCGTCGATGATCGCGCGCGCCTTGTCGTCGGCCAGCACGCCGAGCGACTGGTTCACGGCCGCCGCGGCGCGCTTGACGATCGCGAGCGCGTGGATCAGCTCGGGCGACTGCTTCTCGGTCGAGATCCGGAAATTCTGCAGCGAGCGCTCGGTCTGCGCGCCCCAGAGCCGGTCGGCCGGCACGGCGATCTCGCCGAACGTATCGCGTTCCATCCGAACTGCTTCGTTCATGATCCACTCCTCCAGAAAAGGGGAAAGGCCGCGCGTGGTCGCGCGGCATCAGACGTAATCAGACGTATCGTGAGGCAGTCGCGCCGCTTGCGCGGCGTCTCGAGATCTTCAGCCGACTAGCATAGCGCCGGCCCGGATTTCGCGTCTTGTCGCGTTCAGTGCGGCGACGTCACGAGCGACGCGCTCTTCAGATGAAAGCGCCACGCCATCAGCACGGCCACGCTGGCGAGGCCGGCCGCGAGGCCCCACCAGAGGCCGCGGGCGCCGAGGCCCACATGGAACGCGAACCAGTAGCCGGTCGGAAAACCGATGCCCCAGTAGCCGAGGGTGGCCGCGAGCATCGGGATGCGCGTGTCCTTCAGGCCACGCAGCGCACCCGACGCGACGGTCTGCGCGCCGTCGACGATCTGGAACACCGCGGCGATGCCGAGCAGCGACGCGGCGAGCGACACGGTGGCCGCGTTGGCCGGATCGTCGAGGTTCAGGTACAGGCCGACGATCGCATGCGGCGCGACGATCAGCACGATGCCCGACAGCGTCATGAACGCGACACCGAGGCCGAGTGCGACGAAGCCGGCATGCCGCGCGGCGACGGGCGCCCCTGCGCCGACCCAGTAACCGACCCGCACGTTCGCGGCCTGGCCGATCGCGAGCGGCACCATGAACGCCACCGACGCGACGTTCAGCGCGATCTGGTGCGCGGCCAGCGACGTCGCGCCGAGCACGCCGACCGTCAGGCCGGTCGCGAGAAACAGCGTCGACTCGACCCCGTACGTGATCGCGACGGGCCAGCCGATGCCGATCAGCTCGCCCATCATCGGCAGCTTCGGGCGGGCGGCCGTGACGAAATGACGGAAGCGTTGCCGGCCGTGCAGCAGCCAGATCAGGGCGAATGCGGTGAGCCAGATCGTGATCGTCGTCGCGACCGCTGAACCGAGGAAACCCAGGCGCGGCAGCCCGAACGCGCCGTGGATCAGCCCGTAGTTCAGCACGCCGTTCACGCCGACGCCGCCGATCGACACCCACAGCAGCCGGCGCGCCGCGCCGATCGCCGGCAGGAACGCGCGCATCAGCCCGACGCCGATCAGGCTGCCGAGCGCGGCGAAGCGCAGGATGCCGGTGTATTCGCCGACGTGATGGGCGAGCAGCGGCGGCTCGTGGAACATCAGCAGGATCGGTTCGGACAGCGACAGGGCGATGACGGCCGGAATCGCGAGCAGCACGGACAGCGCGAAGCCGGTCCAGTAGATGTGCGGGACGCGCTCGTCGGCCTTGGCGCCACGCGCATGCGCGACGCTGACGCTGACCGACGACAGCACGCCTTGCAGCACGGTCACGATGACGAAGAAGAAGTTCGCCCCGAGCCCGCCCGCCGCGAGCGAATCGGGGCCGAGCGAGCCGAGCAGCACCGTGTCGGTGACGCTCATCGCCATCTGCGAGAGCTGCGCGATCGCGAGCGGCGCGGCGAGGCGCGCGGTATCGGCGGCATGACTGGACAGGGACGGCGGCGCGGCGGCCGTCCGCGTAAGACCGGAATGCGACATGGAATGGGCGCTCGCGCGGGTGCGGGCCCGCGCTATATGTATTTATTTTGAGAGACGGCTAGCTTACGGCTTTATTCGAACGGTGTCGAACGCGCGCGCCGATGGCCATGTCGCAGGCAGGGGGAACCGTCGGCCCTAGGCTTCGCGCACTGCAATGCGCGTGTCGCCGAGCAGGACGACCTGGCCCGCGCGGATCTTGCAGGTCTTGCGCAGCTCGACAGCGCCGTCGACTTTCACCGCGCCGGACGCGACGATCAGCTTCGCGGTGCCGCCGCTATCCGCGAGGCCGGTGATCTTGAGGAGGTTGTGCAGCTCGACGTATTCGCCGGTCAGCGTGAAATCCAGATTGGGCATGACGAAGGAGGTGCGCATTGCGCGGGAGGAATCGCCTCGCATCATACGGCACCGCGGGCCGGCGCGCGAGCGCGGCCGGCTGCGGCCCTCAGTTGTGAGGGAGTGTGAGCCATTCGTCAGCAAATGAAACGGTGGGTAACAGTCTGAGAGATTCGAGAACCGGCCGCGCGGGCCGCGGGTCTTTTGTCGTACCTGCTGCGTGTTGCGGCGGGGGACGCAACGGACCGCATCGCTGCGGTTCGGGCGCACAACTTCCTGAGGAGAATTGCCATGTCCAAGATTCGTACGATGCTGATCGGTGCCGCGTTGACGGCGTTCGCCACTTCGGCCGCATTTGCCCAGACGGGTACGGCGGTGCAGGGTGCAGCCGGTGCCGGCGTACAGGCGCAGACGCCGGCGGCCGGTGCCGGCGTGCAGGGCGGTGCGGGCGCGAACGCGTCGGGTAATGCGGTCGGCGGCGCAACCGATGCGGTCGGCGCGGCAGCCGATGGCGCGAAGGAGTCGACGTCGTCGGCTGTCCACTCGGCCAAGAAGCACACGAAGCATGCCGCGAAGTCGGCCAAGAGCCATGTCGGCTCGGCCAAGGCGAAGGCCGGCGAAGCGACCGAAGGCGGTGCGTCGGTCGGTGCCGAGGGCGGTGCATCGGCCCAGGGCGCCACGCAGTAAGGCGCGGCAGGCGCCGCGCGACGCTCGCCCTCGACGGCGCGTCGCGACGGCGGCCATCCGACGGCCCGGTTCGCGTTGCGCGAACCGGGCTGCTTTCATTGGTCGGTGCGATCGGGCGCGCCGTTACGGCCGCCGTTGGCTTTGCCCTTGGCCCGGCTGACCCTGCGCCGGCCGCGCGGCCGTCGGGGTGAAGACGTTGCGCAGCCACGCGGCGAGCCGGGCGAAGACGTCGTACGGTTCCTCGACGAAGATCTCCGGCTTCAGCAGCCGCAGGTACTCCATGATCTGCTGCGCTTCCTGCTTCTGGAACGAGCCGTGCGCGAGCCCGAGCCGCAGCAGCCCGCGCAGTTCGCCGAGCTTGTCGCGCGCGGTGCTGCCGACGCTCATCTCGCATGCGAGCTTGGCCTCGTAGACCCGTTGTCGCAGCGATTCCGCGAGCCGCCACGCAGGCGTCTGCATCAGTTCCTCGAGCGTCTGGATATCTTGCGCGGCCCCCTTGATCTGCGAGGCGAGCGGATCGATCAGCGACGGGTCGCCCTGCGCTTCGGCGACGATCGCTTTCGCCCAGTCGCGGCAAGCCTTCGCGAGTTCGTCGGGGGTCCATTCGGAGCGTGACGCGAAGCCGAAGCCGAATTCACCGGCCTGTCGCATCAGGATCGCGACGACGTCCGGAAATTCCTTGTCGAGCGTGCGTTTTGCCCACGCGTACTGGCCGCCCTGCAGCATCCGCTGCACCGCGTGCTCGGTCAGCGGCACCATGTTGTCGAGCAGCTTGGCGCGCAGGAAATCCTCGAACGACGGCGTCGCGAACTGCGGGTCGAGTTTCAGCGACACGCGGACGAACGCGTCGTAGTCCTTGCGCAGGGACTCGAGCGTGTCGTCCTTGAGGGAAAGGGTGATCTGGCCCATGAATCGTCTCGATGGCGGCCCGTGCCAGCCGGCGGCCGGCACGGCGCACCGGGACGGGCGCAGCGTCGACTGACCGGTGCGCGCCGAGGCCGGTGGCGGGTATTCATTCCCTATATCGGCGCGCCGGGCGGAAACTTGAGTACGAATGACCGAGTGAGTACTCAGGCGGGCAGCCAGTGGGGCAGCACGACCCCTTGCCAGAAAAAGAACACCGCGAGCCCCGCCGCGATCGTCACGAGCGGGCGGCGGGTGGCGGCCGACACGAGCACGGCGGCGAGCGCGCCGACGAGCTGTGGATTGCGCCAGGTCAGCTCGGCGGTGCCGCCGTGCGGCGAGACGACCATCGGCACGATGATCGCGGTCAGCACGGTGACGGGCACGAAGCCGAGCGCGGTCCGCACGAGCGGCGGGAAGGTCAGCCGTTCGCCGAACAGGAACAGCGTCGAGCGGATCGCGTAAGTGATGACGGCCATCCCGAGGATCAGCAGCGCGTAGCTCACGATGCGGCCTCCGTGCGCGAGCCGGCGCGCGTGCGTTCGTGCAGCAACGTGAGCGCGACACCGACCGCGACGCCGGCGGCGACCGCGCCGAGCAGCCCGAGCTTGTACGGCCAGCCCTGCCAGAAGTACGCGAGCGTGCCGGCCGTCACGGCTGCCGCGAAATAGCGCAGGGTGCCGAGTTGCGGGACGACGATCGCGATGAAGGTTGCCGCCATCGCGAAATCGAGGCCAAGCGACTGCAGGCCCGGGAATGCCGCGCCGAAGCCGATGCCTGCGAGCGTCCAGATCTGCCAGTTCAGGTACATCGCAAGCCCCGAGCCGAAGAAGTAGTGGGGGCCGATCGCGCCCGGCGGGAAATGCCGGTAGTGCGCGTAGGCGACCGCGAACACCTCGTCGGTCATCAGTGCGCCGAGCGTCGCACGCCAGCGCAGCGGCAGGTGGGCGACATAGGGCGCGAGCGTCGCGCTGTACAGCAGGTGACGCAGGTTCACGATCAGCGTGGTCGCGAGCACGACGACGAAGCTCGCGCTGCCCGCGATCAGGCCGAGCGCGATGAACTGCGCGGAGCCCGCGAACACGGCGAGCGACATCAGCGCGCCATGCCATGCGGCGAGCGGGCCGCCGCTCACGAGCGTGCCGAAAATCACGCCGAACGGGGCGGCGCCGATCATCATCGGGATCGTGTCGCGCGCACCGTCGAGCCATTCGTTCAATGGGCGGCGGGCAGGCGATGCGGGTATCGGATTCAAAGGGTGCTCCTCCATGAACGGGAGGATAGCGGGCAAGGGGGGTGCCGGCTTGTATGTTCTTGCGCTTGCGGGACGGCAGTATCGCGGTGGCGGGCCGGACGCTGCGCGTCAGCTCGCCTGCCAGCGCCCGGGCGGCACGCCGAACATGCGTTTGAAATGCCGGGTGAAGTGGCTTTGGTCGACGAAGCCGCTGGCCGCCGCGACGTCGGCGACGGGCACGCCCGCGCGCAGCGGCGCCAGCGCGCGCTGCAAGCGCAACTGGTTGCGCCACGCATGCGGCGGCATGCCGGTCGTGCGGGTGAACAGGCGCGCCGCGTGAAATGGGGACAGGCCGGCCGCCTGCGCGACTTCGTCGAGTGTCACCGTGCACACGAGGTCGGCGGCGAGCCGCTCGCGCATGACGTCGACGCGCGGTTCGTCCGCCGCGAGCGGCGCCGGTCGCGGCTGTGCGTCAGCATGGCGCACGATCAGCGTCGACAACGCATCGAGCATCGCCGTTTCGGCGGCGAGCGGATCGTAGGCGCGCGGTGCGCCGCTCGCCGGATCATGAGCCGGCTGCCCATGTGCCTGCAAGGGCAGTGCGCGCTCGCTGCCGGCCTCCATCATCCGGTGCGCCAGCGTGAGCCGGGCCGCAAGATCGGCGTCGCGAATCACGCCGGGAGCAAACCACGGCGCGTCCTGCGGGCGGCCGGCGATCGAACAGGTGAGTTCGCGAATGAATTCGACCGGCATGTAGCTGACGCGATAGCACCAGCCTTCATCGGCCGCGCGCGACCCCGTATGCACCTCGCCGGGATTGATGACGGGCACGGAGCCGGTTTCGGCGACATAGCCGCTGCCGCGATAGGTGAAGCGTTCCGCCCCCTCGAGAATCACGGGGATCGTGTACGCGTCGTGCCAATGGGGGGCGAACGCATGATCGCGATAGGTGGCCGTGAGGAGATCCGCGTCCGGCAGCAGCGGCGTGCGCCAGTAGCGTGCGGAGTCGGGAAGGCGGGTGGCGGACATGATCGGGCGCGGGAGCGGTCGAATCGACAGTGTATCGCTCGCGCGCCCGGCAGGCGCGGGCTTTACTTGACCGGAATCGTCGTGCCGGCCGGCATCGGTACCGCGGTGACGGCGTTCTTCGGGCTGCCGCTCACGATGCGGTCGCTGTAGGTCAGGTAGACGATCGTGTTGCGCTTGGTGTCGACCACGCGCACGACGTGCAGGGTCTTGAAGATGAACGACATGCGCTCGCTGAACACGTCGGTCTGCTGCTTGAGCGGCTCCTTGAAGCTGATCGGGCCGACCTGCCGGCATGCGATCGACGCTTCGCTCGGATCCTCGGCGACGCCGAGCGTGCCCTTGATCCCGCCGGTGCGGGCGCGCGACACGTAGCAGGTCACGCCGTTCACGATCGGATCGTCATACGCCTCGACGACCACGCGATCGGAGCCCGTGACGCGGAAATGGGTGTTGACGCTGCCGACTTCCTCCGCGTGCGCGAGCGGCGCCGCGGCGAACGCGGAAAGCAGGAGGGCGAAGGGGGCTGAGCGGAGGAGGCGGTGCTTCATCGACGGAACCGGATGCGAATGCGGGACAGAGACTCTAGCATGCGCGCGCGACCGGACGACGAAAGCCGAATGGTGGGCCGGAAAAACAAAAGGCCCGTCGAATGACGGGCCTTTCGCTATTTGGCTCCCCGACCTGGGCTCGAACCAGGGACCTACGGATTAACAGTCCGGCGCTCTACCGACTGAGCTATCGGGGAATAAATCGGTACATCTGCATGCGTGTTTGTCTACCAGCAAAAAGCCCGTCCACTTTCAACGGGCCTTTGCGTTTTTGGCTCCCCGACCTGGGCTCGAACCAGGGACCTACGGATTAACAGTCCGGCGCTCTACCGACTGAGCTATCGGGGAACAAACAACAACAGCAGAGAAACGAGATTATATGGAGCGTTGATCAGGTCGTCAATACTTTTGAGCCGCGGCGCATAAAAAAATTTCTCGGCCGCTGCGCGATCAGCGCTCGAGCAGGTGCAGCTTGTCCTGCACGTCCTTCCACTCGTCCGCGTCGGCGGGTGCCGGCTTGGTCTTCGTGATCGACGGCCAGTCCTTCGCCAGCTCGGCGTTCAGCGCGGTGAACTGCTGCTGGTCGCCCGGAACGTCTTCTTCGGCATAGATCGCATTGGTCGGGCACTCGGCGACGCACACGGCGCAGTCGATGCACTCGTCCGGATCGATGGCGAGAAAGTTGGGACCTTCACGGAAGCAATCCACCGGGCACACATCCACGCAGTCCGTGTATTTGCACTTGATGCAGCCTTCGGTCACAACGTGAGTCATTAAAACGCTCCTGCTTGGCGGTATATATGGGGTGGCGTTTGCGCCAAAACTGGCATTGTAACTGAAGCGCAAAACCCGCATGGCGTGGTCGGCTATCCGGCTTATATCGTTTCGTGATTAGTTTATGGGGCCGTCCACGGGGCGCTGAAGGGACGCCCCGGCGGCAGTGCGTGTCCGATACGCCGGAACGGGCAGTGCGGCCGGAGCGTGGCGGCAGGCGGTTTCACGATGGTCGGGCCCGCATTCGGGTAACATGGCCGGCAGACCGGGCGGCGCGCGGTGCGCCGGGGCCCTGTCACGATATTGGCGCTGCCGTCATCATGATCATCACTTCGCTGCTCGACACGGATCTCTACAAGTTCACGATGATGCAGGTCGTCCTGCATCACTTCCCCGCTGCAAGCGTCGAATACCGTTTCCGGTGCCGCACGCCCGGCGTCGATCTCGTGCCGTACATCGACGAGATCCGCGACGAGGTGCGCGGCCTGTGCGCGCTGCGTTTTTCCGACGTCGAACTCGACTACCTGCGGCGGATGCGTTTCATCAAGAGCGATTTCGTCGACTTCCTCGCGCTGTTCCACCTGAACGAGAAGTACATCTCGATCACGCCGTCGCCGAAGGGCAACGGTGAAATCGACATCGAGATCACGGGGCCGTGGCTGCACACGATCCTGTTCGAGATCCCGGTGCTCGCGATCGTCAACGAAGTGTATTTCCGCAATACCCAGCGCGAGCCCGACTATCGCGAGGGCCGCGAGCGGCTGCGCGAGAAGATCAAGCTGCTCGGTGCGAAGCCCGAATTCGCCGACTGCAAGATCGCCGACTACGGCACGCGCCGGCGCTTCTCGAAGGTCTGGCACGAGGAGGTCGCGCTCACGCTGCGCGACGGCCTCGGCCCGCAGTTCGCGGGCACCAGCAACGTGCTGTATGCGATGAAGCACGGCATCACGCCGCTCGGCACGATGGCGCACGAGTACCTGCAGGCCTGCCAGGCCCTCGGCCCGCGGCTGCGCGATTCGCAGATCTACGGCTTCGAGATGTGGGCGAAGGAATACCGCGGCGACCTCGGGATCGCGCTGTCGGACGTCTACGGGATGGATGCATTCCTGAACGACTTCGACATGTACTTCTGCAAGCTGTTCGACGGCGCGCGCCACGATTCGGGCGATCCGTTCGAATGGGGCGAGCGGATGCTGCGTCATTTCGAGATGAACCGTTGCGACCCGCGGACCAAGGTGCTCGTGTTCTCGGACGCACTCGACATCCCGAAGGTCATGCAGTTGTACGAACGTTTCCGCGGCCGCTGCAAGCTTGCGTTCGGCGTCGGCACGAACCTCACCAACGATCTCGGCTACGTGCCGCTGCAGATCGTGATCAAGATGGTCCGCTGCAACGGCCAGCCGGTCGCGAAGCTGTCGGATTCGCCGGGCAAGAGCATGTGCGACGACAAGGCGTATCTCGCCTACCTGCGCCAGGTGTTCGGCATCGCGCAGCCACTCGAGGAAGACGCGTCGAAGTAAGCGTCGGCCGAACGGCCAAAACTGCGTGGCGGCGAGGTCGGCCGGTATAATCCGACGGTATCGCCCGCCAACGTCACGAGGACCGTTCATGGACACTTCCGCTGCCCGTCGCCAGATCCTCGCGCGCATTCGCGCGGCGCAGGGGCGTGCGGCCGAACCCGATGCGGCCGAGCGCGACGGCGTTACCGATTATCTCGCCCGTCATCCGGAAGGCCCGCGCCCGCCGGCGCCGGCCGATCTCGTCGCTGCGTTCGTCGACGAAGCGGTACGCCTGTCGACGACGGTCGACGAAGTCGCGACGCTTGCCGACGTACCGGCCGCCGCGGCTCGCTACCTTTGCGCCCACGGCCTGCCGACGCAGGCCGTCGCGTGGCGCACGCTGGCCGATTTCGACTGGGCGGGCGCAGGCCTGTCGGTCGAATGCCGCAAGCCGCGCGACGGCGATCTGGTCGGCCTCACCGGCTGCTTTTGCGCGACGGCCGAAACGGGCTCGCTGGTGCTGCTGTCCGGCCCTGACACCTATGCGTCGGCCGGCCTGCTGCCGGAAACGCACATCGCGATCGTTCCCGCGTCGCGGATCGTCGCCGGTCACGAAGACGCCTTTGCGCTGATCCGCTCGGAGCGCGGCGAATTGCCGCGCGCGGTCAACTTCGTATCGGGCCCGTCGCGCACGGGCGATATCGAGCAGACCATCGTACTGGGCGCGCATGGCCCGTACCGCGTTCACGTGATCGTCGTACGGGGCGCATGACGCGCCCGCTGCATCCACTACCACTCGAACAAGGAAGTTCTGCATGAAACGACATGCCGCCTGGGCGGGCATGGCGTCGGGGATCGCGCTTGGCGCCGTCCCCGCGCTTGCATCGGCCGCAACGCTCGACGGTGCCACGCTGTCCGCTCTCTGGGGCATCCCGTTCGCCGGGATCCTGCTGTCCATCGCACTGTTCCCGCTCGTCGCCCCCGTGTTCTGGCATCACCACTTCGGCAAGATCGCGGCCGGGTGGGCAGTCTTGTTCCTGGTCCCGTTCGCGTTCGCGTTCGGCGCGGGTACCGCGTTCGGCACGCTCTTGCATGCGCTGCTCGAGGAATATATCCCCTTCATCGTGCTGCTCACCGCGCTCTATACGGTCGCGGGCGGCATCTGCGTGAACGGCAACCTGCACGGCACGCCGAAGCTGAACACCGCGATCCTCGCGCTCGGCACGGTGCTCGCCAGCGTGATGGGCACGACGGGCGCCGCGATGCTGCTGATCCGGCCGCTGCTGCGCGCCAACGACAACCGCAAGCATGTCGTGCACGTCGTGATCTTCTTCATCTTCCTCGTCGCGAACGCGGGCGGCTCGCTGTCGCCGCTCGGCGATCCGCCGCTGTTCCTCGGTTTCCTGAATGGCGTGAGCTTCTTCTGGACGACCACGCACCTTGCGCTGCCGATGCTGTTCATCTGCGCGGTGCTGCTGACGCTGTTCTTCGCGCTCGATACGTACTTCTACCGGAAGGGCGGCGAGGAGCGGCCGGTCGCGCTCGACCCGACGCCCGACAGCGACCGGCTGTCGATCGACGGCAAGATCAATTTCGTGCTGCTCGCGGCCGTGATCGGCCTGGTGCTGATGAGCGGCATCTGGAAGCCGGGCGTCACGTTCGACGTGTGGGGCACGCACGTCGCGTTGCAGAATTTCGTGCGCGACGTCGCGCTCGTGGGCGTGACGCTCGCGTCGCTCGCGCTGACGCCGCGTTCCGCGCGCGAGGGCAACGCGTTCAACTGGGCGCCGATCGAGGAAGTCGCAAAGCTGTTCGCGGGGATCTTCGTGACGATCGCGCCGGTGATCGTGATCCTGCGCGCCGGTGCCGACGGCGCATTCGCGCAGATCGTCGATCTCGTCACGGGGCCGGACGGCAAGCCGATCGACGCGATGTACTTCTGGGCGACCGGCATCCTGTCGTCGTTCCTCGACAATGCGCCGACCTATCTCGTGTTCTTCAACCTCGCGGGCGGCGATGCGCAGTCGCTGATGACGACCGGCGCGTCGACGCTGGCCGCGATTTCCGCAGGCGCGGTGTTCATGGGCGCGAACAGCTATATCGGCAACGCGCCGAACTTCATGGTGAAAGCGATCGCCGAATCGCGCGGCGTGAAGATGCCGAGCTTCTTCGCGTATCTCGGCTGGGCGCTGGTCGTGCTGATACCGGTATTCCTGCTGACGTCGTGGATCTTCTTCTCGGCGTAAGCTGACGATTTTCAACCTAGAACGGGCGGTCCCGGCGGCGCATGGCGCGCGGCGATCCGTCCGTGGCATGCGGAGATGGCGATGCAGAAGATCCTGGTCGCGCGTCCGATCTTTCCGGACGTGATCGAGCGGCTCAAGCAGTATTTCGACGTCGACTGGAACAACGGCGACGCACTCGCGCCCGACGCGCTCGCCGCGCGTCTGGCCGACAAGGACGGCGCGCTGACGGCCGGCGATCCGGTCGGCGCGGCGGAGCTCGCGGCAGCGCCGCGCCTGCGCGTCGTGGCGAACATGGCGGTCGGCTACAACAATTTCGACATGGCCGCGTTCAACGCGGCGAATGTGCTCGGCACCAACACGCCCGACGTGCTGAACGAGTCGACCGCCGATTTCGGCTGGGCGCTGATGATGGCCGCGGCCCGACGGATCGCCGAATCCGAGCACTGGCTGCGGGCCGGCCACTGGCAGAAGTGGGCGTACGACGGTTTCCTCGGCAGCGACATCTACGGCTCGACGCTCGGCGTCATCGGGATGGGGCGCATCGGCCAGGCGCTCGCGCGCCGCGCGCGCGGTTTCGGGATGCAGGTGATCTATCACAACCGGTCGCGGGTCGCGCCCGAGATCGAGGCCGAGCTCAATGCCGAGTACGTGTCGAAGGACGCGCTGCTCGCCCGCGCCGATCACGTCGTGCTCGTGCTGCCGTATACGAAGGAGAACCATCACACGATCGGCGCGGCCGAGCTCGCGAAGATGAAGCCCACCGCGACGCTGACCAACATCGCGCGCGGCGGGATCGTCGACGACGCGGCGCTGGCCGTCGCGCTGCGCGCTGGGACGATTGCCGCGGCCGGCCTCGACGTGTACGAAGGCGAGCCGACGGTCCATCCGGCGCTGCTCGAGGTGCCGAACGTCGTGCTGACGCCGCATATCGCGAGCGCGACCGAAAAGACGCGCCGCGCGATGGCGAACCTCGCCGCCGACAACCTGATCGCCGCGCTGGGCGAAGGGCCGCGCGCTGGGCAGCCGCCGAATCCGATCAACCCTGACGTGATCGGGAAGCCGCGCGCATGACGATGACGTTGTTGCTTGCGGCGGTCGTCGTGCTGGCCGTCGCGCTTGCGGTGGCGATCGTCGCGCTCGTGCGTGGCGGGGGCCGCCACGACGATGCGGCGATACTCGGCGACCAGATCGAGGACGCCGCGCATGCGCAGGCGCGCGCAGTCGAGCGGCTCGAACGCGAATTGCGCGGCGAGATCGTCGAGAACGCGCGCGGCTCGCGCACCGAGCTGGCCGGCAGCTTCGCGCAGCTTCAGCAGACGCTCGCCGCGCAACTGACGAGCGTCGCGACCGTGCAGAACAACCAGATCGAAGGTTTTGCACAGCAGCTCGGCAAGCTCGTCGCCGGCAACGCGCAGCAGTTCGACGCGATGCGCGAAAGCGTGCAGCGCCAGGCGCAGCAGGCGCGCGAAGAGCAGACAGGCGCGCTCAGGCTGTTCGGCGACACGTTGAACCGGCAGCTCACGCAACTGACCGAAGCGAACGACCGCCGGATCGGCGAGGTGCGCGCGACGCTCGAACAGCGGCTGAAGGAAATCGAGACGAACAACGCGGCGAAGCTCGAGGAGATGCGCCGCACCGTCGACGAGAAACTGCACGCGACGCTCGAGCAGCGGCTCGGCGAATCGTTCAAGCTCGTGTCGGACCGGCTCGAGCAGGTGCATCGCGGGCTCGGCGAGATGCAGACGCTCGCGGCGGGCGTTGGCGACCTGAAGAAGGTGCTGACCAACGTGAAGACGCGCGGCACCTGGGGCGAAGTGCAGCTCGAGGCGCTGCTCGAACAGATGCTGACGCCCGAGCAGTACGCGAAGAACGTCGCGACGGTGCCGAAGAGCAGCGAGCGCGTCGAGTTCGCGATCCGGCTACCGGGGCGTGAGGCCGGCACGCGTGACGCGCCGCCCGTGTGGCTGCCGATCGACGCGAAATTCCCGCGCGAGGACTACGAGCGACTGATCGACGCGCAGGAGCGTGCCGATGCGGTAGCGGTCGAGGAAGCGGCTCGCGCGCTCGAGGCACGCGTGCGGCTGGAGGCGCGCACGATCGCCGAGAAGTATGTGGCGCCGCCGCACACGACCGATTTCGCGCTGCTGTTCCTGCCGACCGAGGGGCTCTATGCGGAGATCCTGCGTCGTCCGGGGCTGACCGACCTGCTGCAGCGCGACTATCGCGTGACGGTCGCTGGCCCGACGACGCTCACCGCACTGTTGAACAGCCTGCAGATGGGTTTCCGTACGCTCGCGATCGAGCAGCGGTCGAGCGAGGTGTGGCAGGTGCTCGGGGCGGTGAAGACGGAGTTCGGCAAGTTCGGCGACGTGCTCGCGCGAACGAAGTCGCAGCTCGAAACGGTCACGCGCTCGATCGAGGCCGCCGAGCAGCGCACGCGCGTGATGAATCGCAAGCTGAAGCAGGTCGAGGCGCTGCCGGGCGATACGGCGGCAGGGCTGCTGGGTGCGGAAGGGGCCGACGGTGCCGATGCGGACGACGCATGACGCACATGGCCGACATCGGCTGGAAAGCAAAAACGGGCGCCGCGGCGCCCGTTTTCTTTTGACGCGATGGCCGGCGCGGCCGGCTCGCGGTCAATGCCCGGCGAGCGTATCCAGTGCGTCGCCCGTGACGCGAACGATGCGCCAGTCGGGCAGTACGGTTGCGCCCATCTTTTCGTAGAAATCGATCGCCGGCTGGTTCCAGTCGAGGACCGACCATTCGAAGCGCCCGCAACGGCGCTCGACGGCCAAGGCTGCGAGGTGACGCAGCATCGCGGTGCCGAGGCCCGTGCCGCGCTGCGACGGCTGCACGTACAGGTCCTCGAGATAGAGGCCGCGACGGCCGAGGAACGTCGAATAATTGTGGAAGAACAGCGCATACGCGACGATCGCGCCGTCGTGCTCGGCCACCCTTGCCTCGGCGGCAGGCTGCTCGCCGAACAGCGCGTCGGCGAGATCGGCCTCGGTCGCGACGAACAGGTGCGCAAGTTTCTCGAACTCGGCCAGCTCGCGCATCAGCGCGAGGATCGCGCCGACGTCGCGTGCCTGGGCCGCGCGGATCAGCGGTGTGCCGCTCACGCTTCTTCCGGCGGGTCGGACAGCACGATCTCGATGCCGCCGAAGCGCGATGCGACCCAGTTGTATGCGTGGCACGCGATCCACAGCAGCACGAAGCCGAGGATGGCGTTCAGCAGCAGCGCGCTCAGGATCGTGCTCAGTTCGACCATCCCGTAGCGGACGTAGGCGACGAGAATGCCGAGCAGCACGATCGGCACGCTGAACGTCAGGTAGACGAGGATCAGCGCTTTTGCGGTCTGCCCCGCTGCGATCGACGAAATTTGTTTCTTCATGTGCGGATTGCCCCCGTAGAGATATACCGATAGTGGAATTCAGATCAGGCCGTCGAGCGGCAGGATGTCGACCGGGGTGCCCGCGTCGACTGCCGCGGTATCGTGGCCCAGGACGATGAAACAGTTGGCGGCCGCGAGGCCGCTCAGCGACGCGGAACTCTGCGAGCCGGCCGGTGCGACGTGCCAGCGGCCGTCGGCGGCGCGCGTCGCGACGCCGCGCAGGTAGTCGGTGCGGCCCGGGCGCGTCTTCAGCGCTTGCGTGCTGAGTGCGGAATGCATCGCCGGCGGCTGGGCCTGCGCGCCGGCCAGCGTCAGCAGCGCGGGGCGCACGATCGCGTAGAACGTTACGGCAGACGCGACCGGGTTGCCGGGCAGCCCGAAGAACAGTGCGTGACCGGCGCCGTCGGCGGCGCGTGCGAGCGTGCCGCACGCGAGCGGCCGGCCGGGACGCAGCGCGACGCTGGCGAACGTCACGTCGCCGAGCCGTGCCATGACGTCACGCGTGAAGTCGGCTTCGCCGACCGATACGCCGCCCGACGTGATCACTGCGTCGGCCTGCGCGGCGACCGCGCCGCGCAACGCGGCTTCGAGTGCGGCCGGGTCGTCGCGGACGATCCCGAGATCGACAACGTCGACATGCAGCCTTTCGAGCATCGCGATCAGCATCCCGCGATTGCTGTCGTACAGGGTGCCGGGGCCGAGCGGCTCGCCGGGCTCGCGCAGTTCGTCGCCGGTGGAGAACACGGCGACGCGCACGCGTCGGCGCACCGAAACCTCGGTGACACCGAATGACGCGAGCAGGCCGAGATCGGACGGCCGCAGGATGCGGCCCGCGGCGAGCGCGCACGCGCCGCGCGCGAGATCCTCGCCGGCCTTGCGGCAGTTCGCGCCGCGCGCGATGTCGTGCGCGGCGAAGTCGATCGTGTCGCCGTCGACGCGCACGCGTTCCTGCGGAATCACCGTGTCGCAGCCGGCCGGCATCGGCGCGCCCGTCATGATGCGCACGCATGATCCGGCCGCCACGGCGCCGTCGAACGGATGGCCGGCGAGCGCGGTGCCGGCGACCGCCAGCGTGACCTCCGCTTGCGGCGATGCGTGCGTGCCCGTACTGCCGTCGAACGCGTAGCCGTCCATCGCCGAGTTGTCGTACGCGGGAATGTCGAACGGGGCGTTCACGTCGGCCGCGAGCACGCGATCGAGTGCCTCGCGCAGCGCCACCGTGTCACACGCGTCGACCGGCACCGCGAAGCGGCACGCGAGCGCCTGCGCGTCGGCGAGCGACAGCGGGGCATCGGAATCGGGTGCGGTTCGGGGGGCGGGCGAGGATTGCGTGATCATCAGTCGGACTGCGCCGCAAGGCGTATCGGGTTCGTGGCCGGTGGCGCGAGGAGGGTGCCTGGGCGCGGGTTGCGCGTGCGGCGGGCGGGAACCGCGCGGGTGCCGTCAGCGGCGGGCCAGCGCGGCGAGTTCCTGCCAGGAGTTGGCATTGTAAAACGCACGCTCGTCATGAAACTCGACTTCGACCGTCTTGTGGCGTGCGTACCACGCACGCACCTTGCGGTCGCCGGCGGCGAGCCGGGCGGCGAGATCGTCGGCCAGCGACGTGCGCAGCAGCGCGAACGTCGGCTGCGGCGAGCGCACTTGTTGTGCATCGACGGTCACCGCCATGGCGATGTCGGCCTGCTGCGCGTCGAGCGCCGCCTGTAGCCGTGCGACGAGGTCGGCCGGCAGATAGGGTGTATCGCATGGCGAGCACGCGACGAGCGGCGCGCGTGCCGCCCGCATGCCGGCGAGCAGGCCCGCGAGCGGGCCGGGGAAGTCGGGTGTTTCGTCCGCGACGATGCGCGCATCGAATGGCGCACCGAGTTCGGCATAGCGATCGGCATGGCGATTCGCGCTGATCAGCGTCTCGTCGACCTGCGGCGAGAGCCGACGCAGCACGTGCAGCGCGAGCGGCATGCCGTCGAGCAACTGCAGGCCCTTGTCGACGCCGTCCATGCGTGTGGCGCGCCCGCCTGCGAGCAGCAGGCCGGCAATCGAGGGAGAAGCGGAGGCGGGCATGGTAAGCGGGCGGGATGGGCGGCGTGCGTCAGCCGCCGATATACGACATCTCGACCCGCTTGCCGGCGCCGTCGGGCACGGCGTCGGCCGACGCGCTGCCGCGCAGTTGCGAGTAACGGTCGGTGCGGGCCTGCCAGATGCGGGCGATCGCGGTCGCGATCTCGGCGTCGCTCGCGCCGCCGCGCACGAGCGCGCGCAGGTCGTGGCCGGTCGACGCGAACAGGCACAGGTACAGCTTGCCTTCGGTCGACAGCCGCGCGCGCGTGCAGTCGCCGCAGAAGGCCTGCGTGACGCTGGAAATCACGCCGATCTCGCCGCTGCCGTCCGCATAGCCCCAGCGCTGCGCGGTCTCTGCCGCCGTGTGCGGATCGAGCGGCACGAGCGGGAAGTGTTCGGCGATCCGAGCGATGACGTCGGCCGATGGCAGCACCTCGGTCATGTTCCAGCCGTTCGACGTGCCGACGTCCATGTATTCGATGAAGCGCAGGATCACGCCGGTACCGCGGAAACGCTCGGCCATCGGCAGGATCTCGCTGTCGTTGGTGCCGCGCTTCACGACCATGTTGACCTTGACCGGCGCGAGACCCGCGGCCTGGGCCGCGAAGATGCCGTCGAGCACGTCGGCGCTCGCGAACTCGGCATCGTTCATGAGCTTGAACAACGTATCGTCGAGCGCGTCGAGGCTGACCGTCACGCGCGTGAGCCCGGCGTCCTTCAGCGCGCGCGCCTTGCGTGCGAGCAGCGAACCGTTGGTCGTGAGCGTCAGGTCGAGCGGGCGGCCGTCGTGCGTGGTCAGGCGGGCGAGGCGCTCGATCAGGAATTCGAGATTCTTGCGCAGCAGCGGCTCGCCACCCGTGATGCGGATCTTCTCGACGCCATGTGCGACAAAGAGTCGCGCCACGCGTTCGATTTCCTCGTGCGTGAGCAGCGCGCTGTGCGGCAGGAACGGGTAGTCCTTGTCGAAGACGGCGCGCGGCATGCAGTACACGCAGCGGAAGTTGCAGCGATCCGTCACCGAAATGCGCAGGTCGCGCAGCGGCCTGGCGAACGTGTCGGCCAGCGTGCCGTCCGGGGCGTGCGCGACGCCGGAGACGTCCGGCATCCCGCTGACGTCGGCGAGAGGAATGATGCGTCGGGACATGTTGAAAGAAGTGCGAACCAGACCTCTATTTTAGCCGCAAGCGGCGGGTTGGTCCGGTGGGCGGAAACCCGCAGCGCGGACATGAAAAAGCCCGCCGGAGGCGGGCTTTTTCTGGTCGGACGATGCATCGATCAGTGATGCGTCGTTTCGACCTGCTGCATCGGGGCCGTATCGACCGGCGGCAGCGCCTTGCGTTCGCGCGGCACGCGAGCCGGACGCGGGAGGCGCGACGCGGCTTCCTGCGCAGCGGCGAACTTGCCGGCGTCCGTGTTCACCCAGACGAGACCAGCCTGCTCCAGCACGGTATCCAGGCTCGCCGAAGCGGGCGCGGCTGCCGGTTGGGCGGGGGCCGGAGTCGGTGCCGGTGCGGCGACGGCCTCGACCGGCGCGGCTTCGACATGGGCCGGCTCCGCAGCCACCGGAGCGGCTTCGGTCGTCACGGCCGGTGCGGCTTGCTCGACGGGGGCCGGCTGCGGCGCCTCGACGGCGACAGGTGCTGCCGGCACTTCGAACGCGTCGGTCGGCGAAACCGCGACCGGAGCCGGACCGGCTTCCGTATCGACGGCCGGGGCGACCGGTGCCGGTTCCGCTGCCTGGGCGACCACTGCTGCTTCGACCGGCGCTGCTTCGACGTGTACCGGTGCCGGCTGCGGCTCGACAGCGGCCGGTGCTGCCGGTTCGGCATGGTGCTCGACCACGGCTTCGGCGACGACGGCGCTTGCCGCGGCGGCTGCCACGACGACTGCCGGTGCGGCCGTGTGGGCCGGTTCGGCAGCAGCCGGTGCTTCCGGCGTCACGGCTTGCACCGTCACTTCACCCTCTGCGCCTTGCTCGGCGTGGTCGACGACTGCGCCGTCTTCCTCGCGCTCGCGACGACCGCCACGGCGGCCGCGACGGCGACGGCGACGTTCCTCGCCATCACGCGCGCCGGCTTCCGCGTCGGCTGCCAGTTCGGCGCCGGGCAGGGCTTCTGCGACGGCCTTGTCGGCTTCCGGGTCCGGATGGGTTTCGCCGCGGGTGACGGTTTCCAGCGTGGCCGCATGCTGAGTCGGCTTGCGGCGCTCGCGACGTTCCTGGCGCTCGCCACGACCCGCAGCTTCAACGCCGTCCGGCTGCTCGACACGCTCGCGCGGTTCACGCGGTTCGCGGTTCTCGCGCGGTTCGCGCGGCTCACGGCTTTCACGCGGCTCGCGGCCTTCGCGCGGGCTACGGCCCTCGCGACCTTCGCGGTTCTCGCGACCTTCACGCGGTTCACGACCCTCGCGCGGTTCGCGGCCTTCACGCGGCTCGCGAGCCTCACGCGGTTCGCGCACTTCCTTGCCTTCGCGCTCCTGGCGTTGCGGCTGGCCACGGCCTGCCGCGACCTGGTCGCGGCCGCCTTGCGCCTGCTGGGCGCCGCCGCGACGGTTGCGGTTGCGATCGCCGCCGCGTTCGCCGCGTTGCTCGGACTTCTCGGCGCGTTCGCCGCGAGCCGGACGGGCTGTTTGCTCCTTCGCCGGGGCCGGAGCAACCGGTGCGGCTGCGGGCGCCGGCGATACGCCGAACAGGCCTTTCAGCCAGCCGATGAAGCCGCCGGTTGCCGGCGCGACAGGCGCGGGCGCTGCAACGGGTTCGACCGGGCGCTGCGGTGCCGGGCTCGGTGCCGGACGCTCGGGCGTGATGCCCTTGACCGCGGCTTCCTGCTTCGGCTTCACTTCCGCCGCGCGCTTGCTGTAGCCGGTTTCCGACTCGAGTTCGCGGGCGGCTTCCTCGGCCATCTTCCAGGACGCGCGCGGGTCGTCGAGACGGGCGTCGTCGTGGCGCAGGCGCTCGAGCTTATAGTGCGGCGTATCGAGGTGCTTGTTCGGGATCAGCACGATGCCGACCTTGAAGCGCGACTCGATCTTGTTGATTTCCTGACGCTTTTCGTTGAGCAGGAAGGCGGTCACCTCGACCGGCACCTGGCAGTGGATCGCCGCGGTGTTTTCCTTCATCGCTTCTTCCTGAATGATCCGCAGGACCTGCAGCGCGGACGATTCGGTATCGCGAATGTGGCCGGTGCCGTTACAACGCGGGCAGGTCACGTGGCTGCCTTCCGACAGGGCCGGACGCAGGCGCTGGCGCGACAGTTCCATCAGGCCGAAACGGGAGATCTTGCCCATCTGGACGCGTGCGCGGTCATGCTTGAGCGCGTCTTTCAGGCGCTGCTCGACTTCGCGCTGGCTCTTCGCCGATTCCATGTCGATGAAATCGATCACGATCAGGCCGCCGAGGTCGCGCAGGCGGAGCTGACGGGCGACTTCGTCGGCCGCTTCGAGGTTCGTGCGGGTCGCCGTTTCCTCGATGTCCGCGCCCTTGGTCGCACGCGCCGAGTTCACGTCGATCGCGACGAGCGCTTCGGTGTGGTCGATCACGATCGCGCCACCCGACGGCAGCGGCACCGTGCGCGAGTACGCGGTTTCGATCTGGTGTTCGATCTGGAAGCGGGAGAACAGCGGCACGTCGTCGTGGTAGCGCTTCACCTTCGCGACGTTGTCCGGCATCACGATGTCCATGAATGCGCGGGCCTGATCGTGGATTTCGTTCGTATCGATCAGGATTTCGCCGATGTCGGGCTGGAAATAGTCCCGGATCGCGCGGATCACGAGGCTCGATTCCAGATAGATCAGCATCGGCTGGCCGGGGTTGCCGCTTTGCGACGCCGCTTCGATCGCGCGCCACAGTTGCAGCAGGTAGTTCAGGTCCCACTGCAGTTCCTCGGCGCTGCGGCCGATGCCCGCGGTACGGGCGATCATGCTCATGCCGTCCGGGATCTGCAGTTGCGCCATCGTCTCGCGCAGTTCCTGACGCTCGTCGCCTTCGATCCGGCGCGACACGCCGCCGCCGCGCGGATTGTTCGGCATCAGCACCAGGTAGCGGCCGGCGAGCGAGATGAACGTGGTGAGGGCGGCGCCCTTGTTGCCGCGCTCTTCCTTCTCGACCTGGACGATCAGTTCCTGGCCTTCGCGCAGGGCATCCTGGATGCGCGCGGAGCGCATGTCGATGCCTTCCTTGAAGTACTGGCGGGCGACTTCCTTGAACGGCAGGAAGCCGTGGCGGTCCTCGCCGTAGTTGACGAAGCACGCTTCGAGCGACGGCTCGATACGGGTGATGACACCTTTGTAGATATTGCCTTTGCGCTGTTCGCGCCCGGCTGTCTCGATGTCGATGTCGATGAGCTTTTGCCCATCGACGATGGCGACGCGCAGCTCCTCCTGCTGCGTCGCATTGAACAGCATGCGTTTCATGAACGACTCCAGGCGGCTCTGCTGGCGGCGCCTCGCGGTTGTCAGTCGCGAGGGCGGGAACGACGGCAGGCCGCGCCTTGTTGTGTTGTCACGAGCACGCTGGAGCGGGAACGATGGCGGGGAGAATTGCCTGAAGAGGCGCTTGGGCCCGAAAGACGGGGCCGGCGGCCATAGGGCACCTGCGAACACGGCTTCAAAGCACGGCGTCCACACACCGCACGCTGTCAAAGCGCGCTAAGCCTGAGGCCGGGCACTGCCGCGGGGCGCGTCGCCATGCGACGCGCGTGCCAACGGGCGGCAGATGCTGCGGCTCGGGCCGCAGCGGGGAGTATCGAATCCAGCCCGACTTTCCCGCCTGGGGTGTACTTCCCTGGTTTGACGTCGCCAGGCCCCGCACGCTTCGCGGAGCCAAATCGGGCGCAACGCCGTAATTTTCGCAACCGGCAGCCTGCGCGGACGCACTTCGCGCCGTCGGGCTGCCGATCAAATTCTTTTCAACCAACTTTCCGTTACCGCGGCGCCTTGCCGACCGAATCCGCCTGTGGGCGCGATCCTTGCCGACGGGCGGCGCCGTGCGTGCAACTTGCTGCATCTCTTTGATTAGGGGCGAGCAGCAGACCCCCGGCGCAAGTAAAATAACGGTTTGCGCTTGCGCCTTGCCCGGTTGGTCCGGGCCGGCCGGTGAGGCCGCCCGCAACGTCAGGCTGGGCAAAATTATATTCAGTATGAACGAGTTAGGCAAAATATCCCAGAATTCGGTCGCAAGCGGCCAGGTATCGATGATCGAGATCGACGAAAACTCGGCCGGTCAGCGTATCGACAACTTCCTGTTGCGCGTCTGTAAAGGCGTGCCGAAAAGCCATATTTACCGGATCCTGCGCAGCGGCGAAGTGCGCGTGAACAAGGGCCGGGTCGATGCGCAGTACCGGCTCGCGTTCGGCGACATCGTCCGCGTGCCGCCCGTGCGCGTGGCCGCCGCCGACCTCGCGCGTGCCGAAGCCACCATCGTGCCGCCCGCGCACTTCGACGTGCTGTTCGAGGACGACGCGATGCTCGTCATCAACAAGCCGGCCGGGGTGGCGGTCCACGGGGGCAGCGGCGTCGCGTTCGGCGTGATCGAGCAGATGCGCCAGGCGCGCCCGCGCGCGAAATTCCTCGAACTCGTGCACCGGCTCGACCGCGAGACGTCCGGGATCCTGATGCTCGCGAAGAAGCGCACGGCGCTGGTGGGCCTGCACGAACAGATTCGCGAGAACAAGATGGACAAGCGCTACTTCGCGTGCGTCCACGGTGAATGGCAGTCCGACTGGGGGCGTCGCCGCGCGGTGAAGGCGCCACTGTTCAAGTATTCGACCCCGGAAGGGGAGCGCCGCGTGCGAGTGCAGGACGACGGGCTCCCGTCGCATACGGTGTTCAACCTCGTCGACCTGTGGCCCGAGTACGCGCTTCTCGAAGCGGAACTCAAAACGGGCCGGACCCATCAGATCCGTGTGCACCTCGCGCATCTCGGCCTGCCGATCGCCGGCGACGCCAAGTATGGCGATTTCGCACTGAACAAGGCGCTGGCGCGCGCGAATGCGCAGCCGTCGTTGAAACGGATGTTCCTGCATGCGTACCGGCTGCGGCTCGCCCATCCGCTGACCGGCGAGGCGCTGCAGTTCGATGCGCCGCTGCCGGACGAATGCCGGCGCTTCCTCGATCAACTCAGCGCACTGCGCGATACCGCCTGAACCGCATGGCTCGACAGCAATTTGACCTGATCGTCTTCGACTGGGACGGCACGCTGATGGATTCGACTGCGCACATCGCGCACAGCATCCAGGCCGCATGCCGCGATCTCGGCCTGCCCACGCCGTCCGACGAGGCGTCACGCTACGTGATCGGCCTCGGCTTGCGCGATGCGCTGCAGATTACGGCTCCGACCCTCGATCCGTCCGACTATTCTCGGCTCGCCGAGCGCTACCGCTATCACTATCTGCTCGACGACCAGCGCATCGAGTTGTTCGCCGGCGTGCGCGAACTGCTCGCCGAACTGCGCGACACGGGCTATCTGCTCGCCGTTGCAACCGGCAAGGGTCGGGTCGGGTTGAACCGCGTGCTCGACCAGTCGAAGCTGACGAGCCTGTTCGATGCGACGCGCTGCGCCGACGAAACCTTCTCGAAACCGCATCCGGCGATGCTGCACGAACTGTCGCGGGAATTGGGGCAGGACCTGTCGCGCACCGTGATGATCGGCGACACGACCCACGACCTGCAGATGGCCGCGAGTGCCGGGGCCGCTGGCGTCGGCGTCGCGTACGGCGCGCACACGGCCGACGCACTGGCCGCGCTCGCGCCACGCTTCGTCGCGCCGGACGTCGGCGCGCTGGCCACGTGGCTGCGGGAATACGCATGAGCGCGGCGCCGGACGCCGTGCGCGTGTGCGCATCGGATGCGCTGGCCGACGGCGGCGCCGGCGTGCGCGTCGACGCGACGCTGCGCGGCGAGCAGGCCGTCGTGTTCTTCGTGCGCTACGAGGGCCAGGCATACGGTTACCTGAATCGCTGCGCGCATGTGCCGATGGAGCTCGACTGGGCCGAAGGGCAGTTCTTCGAATCGTCGGGCCTCTATCTGATGTGCGCGACGCATGGCGCGATCTACGAACCGAACACCGGCAAGTGCGTCGGCGGCCCGTGCCGCGGTGGCCGCCTGCGGCCGGTCGAGGTCGACGAGCGCGACACGTCCGACGGGCGTGCGGTATTCTGGGTGCCCGACGCCGACCTGCGTCCCGCCATTCCCGCCACGACCGACTAACGACAACCCTGCATGGCCGACCAACCGAATTCCCCGGATTCTTCCTCCCGTCCCGATAGCCGTGAACCGAACTGGGAGCGTGCCGCGCTCGAGCGGATTGCGCTCGCGGCCGTCAAGGAGCAGCGCGCGGCGCGGCGCTGGAAGATCTTCTTCCGCTTCGCGTTCCTCGCCGTATTCGTGCTGTTCGCGTTCGCGCTGATCGATTTCTCGAGCGATTCGAAGTTCTCGTCGAGCGGGCGGCATACGGCGCTCGTGACGATCGACGGCGAGATCGCGGCCGGCGTCAATGCAAACGCCGACGACATCAACACGGCGCTCGACGCCGCGTTCGACGACGACGGCACGGCCGGTGTCGTGCTGCGGATCAACAGCCCGGGCGGCAGCCCGGTGCAGGCCGGGATGGTCTACGACGAGATCCGCCGGCTGCGCGCGAAGCATCCGGACAAGCCGTTGTATGTCGTCGTGACCGACATGTGCGCATCGGGCGGCTATTACATCGCGTCCGCGGCCGACAAGATTTTCGTCGACAAGGCGAGCATCGTCGGGTCGATCGGCGTGCTGATGGACGGGTTCGGCTTTACCGGGCTGATGGGCAAGCTCGGCGTCGAGCGGCGCCTGCATACGTCGGGTGAAAACAAGGGCTTCTACGACCCGTTCTCGCCGGAAACGCCGAAGATGGACGCGCATGCGCAGGCATTGCTCGACCAGGTGCACGCGCAGTTCATCAAGGCCGTGAAGGATGGCCGCGGCAAGCGGCTGCACGAGACGCCCGACATGTTCTCGGGCCTGTTCTGGACCGGCGAGAAGAGCGTCGAGCTCGGGCTGGCGGATGGTTACGGCACGACCGACACGGTCGCGCGTGACGTACTGAAGGCGCCGGATCTCGTCGACTATACGGTGAAGGAAAGCCTGACGAACCGCGTCGCGCGCAAGTTCGGCGCGGCCGTCGGCGGCGCCGCGATGAAGGCACTGACCGCCGGCGGCGCGTCGGTCAGCCTGCGCTGACCGGAGGCGGGCGGGCCGCGATGGCCTGCCGTTCATCTGGCTCTGGCGGATCGCCTGCCGCGTTCAGTTCGCCAGCAGCAGGAAGATCGCAGGGCGCTTGTGCAGATTCGGCGCAGGCGCCTTTTTCCAGTCCGTGACGGTGCGGCTCGCGATCGTCTCGGTCGGGAGGGTCAGGTCGGCCGCGACGCAGATCTGCGTCGACGGTGCGCAGGTCGCGACGAGCGTGTCGAGCATCGCCTGATTCCGGTACGGCGTTTCGATGAAGATCTGCGTCTGCCGCGCCTTGCGTGACAGTTGTTCGAGTTCGCGCAGGCGTTTGGCGCGCGCGGCCGCGTCGACCGGCAGGTAGCCGTTGAACGCGAAGCTCTGGCCGTTCAGGCCCGATGCCATCAGCGCAAGCAGGATCGAACTCGGCCCGACGAGCGGCACCACCTTCACGCCGCGCTCGTGCGCGCGGCGCACCAGCAACGCACCGGGATCGGCGACGGCCGGGCAGCCGGCTTCGGACACGAGGCCGGCGTCCGCACCGGCCAGCACGGGCGCAAGCAGCCGGTCGATGGCGCCGGCCGGCGTGTTGACGTTCAGTTCGCTGATCTCGATTTCCTGGATCGGGCGCGTCGTGCCGATCTTCTTCAGAAATGCACGCGTCGTCTTCGCGTTCTCGCCGATGTAATAGCCGAGCGTGCCGGCGCGCGCCTGCACGGCCGCGGGCAGGGCGGCCGCGAGCATCGATTCGTCGCCTTCGCCGAGCGTGTTCGGGACGAGGTAAAGCGTGCCGGCGGTCATGCGCGGTCTCCACGGGTGGTTGCAAACAACGGATAGTCGGCGGCGCGCAGCATGCGCGTGAGCGCGATCAGCGGCAGGCCGACGAGCGCGGTCGGGTCATTCGAGTCGATCGCGTCGAGCAGCGCGATGCCGAGTCCCTCGGACTTCGCGCTGCCGGCGACGTCGTACGGCGTTTCGGCGCGCAGGTACGCGTCGAGTTCGGCCTCGGGCAGCGAGCGGAAGCGCACGTGCGTGACGACGTCCTCGACCTGCGCTTCGCCCGTCCGGCTGTCGTACAGGCAGAGCGCGCTGTGGAACTCGACTGCGCGGCCCTGCATCGACACGAGTTGCGCGAGCGCGCGCTCATGGGTGCCGGGCTTGCCGATCTGGAGCCCGTCGAAGGTCGCGACCTGATCCGACCCGATCACGAGCACGCCGTCGGGCGCGTCGATCGTCGCGGCGACGGCGCGCGCTTTCGCGCCGGCGAGCCGGAGGGCGGTCGCGGCCGGCGTTTCGCCGTCGTGCGGGGTTTCGTCGAGGTCGGGCGACACGACGTCGAAGGGGATGCCGAGGCGCTCGAGGAGCGCGCGGCGGTAGCGTGAACTGGAGGCAAGAATCAGCCGCGGCGGGCGGCAAACGGTATCCGGCATGGTCGGTTGGATCGGTGAGTCGTCAGGTGTTGTGCGGCGTTGCGCGGACGCAAGCTTAAGTGATTGACCGCAAAAGGTAAAACAGGTATGCTTTCCCGCTTTTCGTCGGCAGGCTTCCGTGTGGTGGCGCCTGCCGGGTCTTCGGAAGTAAAGTACGTCATCCGCGGATGAGCCGTACGCGAGCGGTACCAAGCCGGATTCGCAAGTCAGCCTGTAGGCAGGAGCGCATATGAACACTTCTTCTGGCAAACCGGCTGCGGCGCTTGATCCGCATGCAATCGACCTGTTCGAGTTCGCCCGCAGCGGGCGGCAGGCAGCGGGTGCGGTGCGCCTCTCGCAACTGCCGCGCATGTTAAACGAAGTGCCCGCGGACGCGCCAGATCGCGACACGGTCTTCACATGGCAGGCGGAAGGGTTCACCCAGAAGGAATTGCAGGACGACGGCGCCGACGGGCAGCAGCCGTATCTGCGCCTTGCGGTGCACGGCGATGCGTGGCTCACGTGCCAGCGCTGCATGACCCCGTACGACCAGACGTTCGACGTCGACATGACGTACCGGGTCGTCGCGACCGAAGAAGAAGCTGAAGAATTTCCGCTCGACGACGATGAAGCCGATGTGATCGTGGGCTCACGCCAGTTCGATCTCGTCGACTTGATCGAAGAGGAGTTGCTGCTTTCGTTGCCGCTCGTGCCCAAGCACGAGGTTTGCCCGGCAGTTCACGAAAGCCTCGTGTCGGGTGCGAGCGGTCCCGCGGAAGAGGCGGACGAAGAGTCCGACGAAGCCGGGGACGAAGGCAAACGGCCGAATCCGTTCGCAGCGCTGGAAGCGCTGAAGAAGGACGGTGACGGCACCAAGAAACACTAAGCAGTTGTGGCGCGGGAAGGCGTAAAGGCTTTGGGCCAGGGTAGTTAAGCGCCGGATCGGGCTGTGTTAGAATCCGGAAAATTATTTAGGAGTTAGTCATGGCAGTCCAGCAAAACAAGAAGTCGCCGTCGAAGCGCGGCATGCATCGTTCGCACGATTTCCTGACGGCAGCGCCGCTGGCAGTCGAGCCGAGCACGGGTGAAGTGCATCTGCGTCACCACGTCAGCCCGAACGGCTACTACCGCGGCAAGAAAGTCGTCAAGACGAAGAACGACTAAGCGTCAAGTCACGCGTTGCGCGCTACGCTTGCCGTTCGCGTGACAACTGGTTCGCTTGACACTTTCCTGGCTCAACAAAAAGGCGGCATTCAACTGCCGCTTTTTTGTGCCTGAAATTCGTCGCATTCCATGACCGTAAAGCTCACAATCGATTGCATGGGAGGCGACCACGGCCCGTCCGTGACCGTTCCCGCAGCAGTCAAGTTCGTCCGCGCGCATCCCGATGCGCACCTGATGCTCGTCGGCATCGAAAGCGCGATCCGCGCTCAGTTGAAAAAGCTGAAAGCCCTCGACGATCCCGCGCTGACCATCGTTCCCGCCACCGAAGTCGTGGCGATGGACGACCCTGTCGAAGTGGCGCTGCGCAAGAAGAAGGATTCTTCGATGCGCGTCGCACTCAACCACGTCAAGGAAGGCGCGGCGCAGGCCTGCATCTCCGCCGGCAATACCGGCGCGCTGATGGCCGTTTCCCGTTACGTTCTCAAGACGCTGCCCGGCATCGAGCGGCCCGCGATCGCGTTTGCGCTGCCGAACCCGACCGGCTACACGATGATGCTGGACCTCGGCGCGAACGTCGACTGCGAGCCGCAGCACCTGCTGCAGTTCGCGGAAATGGGGCACGCACTCGTGGCGGCGCTCGAAGGCAAGGAGCGTCCGACGATCGGCCTGCTGAACATCGGCGAAGAGATGATCAAGGGCAACGAGACGATCAAGCGCGCAGGCGAACTGCTGCGTGCCAGCACGCTCAATTTCCGCGGCAACGTCGAAGGCAACGACATCTACAAGGGCACGGTCGACGTGATCGTGTGCGACGGCTTCGTCGGCAACGTCGCGCTGAAGACGTCCGAGGGGCTCGCGCAGATGCTGTCGGACATCATCCGCGAGGAGTTCGGCCGTTCGCTGATGTCGAAGCTGATGGCGCTGCTCGCGCTGCCGGTCCTGATGCGTTTCAAGAAGCGCGTCGACCACCGCCAGTACAACGGCGCGGCGCTGCTGGGGCTGAAAAGCCTCGTGATCAAGAGCCACGGTTCGGCCGATGCCTACGCGTTTGAGTGGGCGATCAAACGCGGGTATGATGCCGTCAAAAACGGCGTGCTGGAGCGCCTCGCGCGCGCGATGGCGGATAATTCAGTGTCGCTCGGCGAAGGCGAACACGACGCGGGCGGTGCGGGCCATGCAAGCCCCGCCGCAGGCCATCACGCCGACCCTTCCGCTGCGCAATCCTCTAAAGCATAAATGGCCCAATCGACTCTCTATTCCCGCGTGCTCGGCACGGGCAGCTACCTGCCGCCTGACCGCGTCACGAACCAGCAGTTGACCGATCGCCTTGCGAAGGAAGGCATCGAGACGAGCGATGAATGGATCGTTGCGCGCACGGGTATCCATGCGCGCCATTTCGCCGCACCCGACGTCACGACCAGCGATCTCGCGCTCGAGGCGTCGCGTCGCGCGATCGAAGCCGCCGGCATCGATCCGCAGTCGATCGACCTGATCATCGTCGCGACTTCGACCCCCGATTTCGTGTTCCCGAGCACCGCGTGCCTGCTGCAGAACAAGCTCGGCATCAAGAACGGCGGCGCGGCATTCGACGTGCAGGCCGTGTGTTCGGGCTTCGCGTACGCGATGGCGACGGCCGACAGCTTCATCCGCAGCGGCCAGCACCGCACGGCGCTCGTCGTCGGCGCGGAGACGTTTTCGCGCATTCTCGACTTCAAGGACCGCACGACCTGCGTGCTGTTCGGTGACGGCGCGGGCGCGGTGATCCTGTCCGCATCGGAAGAGCCGGGCGTGCTCGGCAGCGCGCTGCACGCGGACGGCAGCTATTCGCACATCCTCTGCACGCCAGGCAACGTCAATCGCGGCGTGATCGAAGGCAGCGCGTTCCTGTACATGGACGGTCAGGCCGTGTTCAAGCTCGCGGTCAACGTGCTCGAGAAGGTCGCGATCGAGGCGCTCGCGAAGGCGAATCTCGCGCCCGAGCAGATCGACTGGCTGATTCCGCACCAGGCCAACATCCGCATCATGACCAGTACCTGCCGCAAGCTCGGCCTGCCGCAGGAGCGCATGGTCGTGACGGTCGACCAGCACGGCAACACGTCGGCCGCGTCGATCCCGCTGGCGCTCGATACCGCAGTGCGCGACGGTCGTATCCAGCGCGGCCAGCACGTGCTGATCGAAGGCGTCGGCGGCGGCTTCACCTGGGGCGCGTCGGTCTTCCGCTACTGATCCGCGGCGCGCGACTGCTGCGCGCGGATCCCATCGGCGCGCCATTCGTGCGCGCCGTCCGAATCGATTCAATTGGGGACGATATGAAATTTGCATTCGTATTTCCGGGGCAGGGCTCGCAGGCGGTCGGCATGCTCAACGCATTCGCCGATCTGGCCGTCGTGCGCGAGACGCTCCAGGAAGCGTCCGATGCACTCAATCAGGATCTCGGCAAGCTGATCGCCGAAGGCCCGGCCGAAGAGCTGAGCCTCACCACCAACACGCAGCCCGTGATGCTGACCGCAGCCTATGCGTGCTATCGCGCGTGGCAGCAGGCAGGCGGCCCGGCGCCGGCGATCGTCGCCGGCCACAGCCTCGGCGAATACACGGCGCTCGTCACTGCCGGCGCGCTCGCGTTCAAGGACGCGGTGCCGCTCGTGCGCTTCCGTGCGCAGGCGATGCAGACGGCCGTGCCGGTCGGCCAGGGCGGCATGGCCGCGATCCTGGGCCTCGATGACGACACGGTGCGCGCGGTCTGCGCCGAAGCCGCGGAAGCGGGCGTCGTCGAAGCGGTGAACTTCAATGCACCCGCGCAGGTCGTTATCGCAGGCAACAAGGCCGCGGTCGAAAAGGCCTGCGAGATCGCGAAGGCGAAGGGCGCGAAGCGCGCACTGCCGCTGCCGGTGTCGGCGCCGTTCCATTCGTCGCTGCTCAAGCCGGCATCGGATCAACTGCGCGACTATCTTGCGAACGTCGACGTCAAGGCGCCGCAGATTCCCGTCGTCAACAACATCGACGTCGCCGTGGTCAGCGATCCGGCTGCGATCAAGGATGCGCTGGTGCGCCAGGCCGCGGGCCCGGTGCGCTGGGTCGAGTGCGTGCAGCACATCGCCGGCACGGGCGTCACGCACGTGATCGAATGCGGCCCGGGCAAGGTGCTCGCCGGTCTGACGAAACGCATCGACGGCAACCTGACGGGCGCGTCGGTATTCGATCCGGCTTCGCTCGACGAAGCACTCAAGCTGGTGACCGCCTGACGCGGCGCCTTTTCTCAAGAGACGGATATTCGATTCATGGACAAGACTCTCGATAAACAGGTTGCGATCGTCACCGGCGCATCGCGCGGCATCGGCCGTTCGATCGCGCTCGAACTCGCGCGCCTGGGTGCGACGGTGATCGGCACGGCGACGAGCGAATCGGGCGCCGCTGCGATTACCGCGGCGTTCGCGGAAGCGGGCGTCACGGGCCGCGGCGCGGTGCTGAACGTCAACGACGCGGCAGCCGCCGAGGCGCTGATCGACGCGACCGTGAAGGAATTCGGCGCGCTGAACGTGCTCGTCAACAACGCGGGCATCACGCAGGACCAGCTCGCGATGCGGATGAAGGACGAGGACTGGGACGCGGTGATCGACACCAACCTGAAGTCGGTGTTCCGCCTGTCGCGCGCGGTGCTGCGCCCGATGATGAAGGCGCGTGGCGGCCGCATCATCAACATCACGTCGGTGGTCGGCTCGGCCGGCAACCCGGGTCAGGTCAACTACGCGGCTGCGAAGGCCGGCGTGGCGGGCATGACGCGTGCGCTTGCGCGTGAAATCGGCAGCCGCGGCATCACCGTGAACTGCGTGGCGCCGGGCTTCATCGACACCGACATGACGAAGACGCTGCCGGAAGAACAGCAGGCCGCGCTCAAGACCCAGATTCCGCTCGGCCGCCTCGGCAGCCCGGAAGACATCGCCCATGCCGTCGCGTTCCTCGCATCGCCGCAAGCCGGTTACATCACCGGTACGACGCTGCACGTGAACGGCGGCATGTACATGTCGTAACGATTTTCGTTTACCATCCGCGCCGTATCCCGTTTTTCAGGCGGATCGGCGCTTGATCGACCATCAAGCCACCGCGCGTTTTGGCGTCAGCAAACCTGATAAAATGCGCGCACTTGTAAATCTGAACTTTCCCTCGGAGGGGTAATGGACAACATCGAACAACGTGTCAAGAAGATCGTCGCTGAACAACTGGGCGTCGCGGAAGCCGAGATCAAGAACGAAGCTTCGTTCGTGAACGACCTGGGCGCCGACTCGCTCGACACGGTCGAGCTGGTGATGGCTCTGGAAGACGAGTTCGGCATGGAAATCCCGGACGAAGAAGCAGAGAAGATCACGACCGTTCAGCAAGCGATCGACTACGCTCGCGCAAACGTCAAGGCGTAAGCGCCTTTCGCGCTTGTCCGCCACGTCGCCGCGATCTTCGCGATTGACGCGCCATCCTGCCGGCTTCGCGCCGGACGGACTAACAGCCACAGGGCTCGCAGGGCTGGTTCCTGTGGCCTCTGTGGCTTTTGTTTTTGTCATCCAATAATGGAAAAGAGGTTACCGTGAGCCGCCGTCGTGTTGTTGTTACAGGCCTGGGGCTGATTTCGCCTGTTGGCAATAATGTTGCCGACGGCTGGGCCAATCTCGTCGCCGGCAAGTCCGGTATCGCCACCGTCACGAAGTTCGATGCGTCGAACCTCGCCTGCCATTTCGCGGGCGAAGTGAAGGGTTTCAGCGCCGAGGAGTACCTCCCGGCGAAGGAAGCCCGGAGCATGGATACGTTCATCCATTACGGCATCGCCGCCGGCGTCCAGGCCATCAAGGACAGCGGGCTGGAAGTGAACGAAGCCAATGCGGAGCGCATCGGCGTGATGGTCGGTTCCGGCATCGGCGGCCTGCCGATGATCGAAGATACGCACCAGACCTACGTCGATCGCGGCCCGCGCCGGATTTCGCCATTCTTCGTGCCGGGTTCGATCATCAACATGATCTCGGGTCACCTGAGCATCATGTTCGGCCTGAAGGGCCCGAACCTCGCGGCCGTGACGGCCTGCACGACCGGCCTGCACAGCATCGGCCTCGCAGCGCGCCTGATCCAGGCCGGCGACGCCGACGTGATGGTTGCGGGCGGCGCCGAATCGACCGTGTCGCCGCTCGGCATCGGCGGTTTCGCGGCAGCGCGTGCGCTGTCGACCCGCAACGACGATCCGGCCAGCGCATCCCGTCCGTGGGACAAGGACCGCGACGGCTTCGTGCTGGGCGAGGGTGCCGGCGTGATGGTGCTCGAGGAGTACGAAGCGGCGAAGGCGCGCGGCGCGAAGATCTACGCGGAAGTCTCGGGCTTCGGCATGACGGGCGACGCATACCATATGACCGCGCCGAACATGGACGGCCCGCGCCGCTGCATGGTCGCGGCACTGCGCGACGCCGGCGTGAACGCGGACGAGGTCCAGTACCTGAACGCGCACGGCACGTCGACGCCGCTGGGCGACAAGAACGAGTCCGACGCGGTGAAGGCGGCCTTCGGCGAGCATGCGTACAAGCTCATCGTGAACTCGACGAAGTCGATGACGGGCCACCTGCTGGGCGGCGCGGGCGGCCTCGAATCGGTGTTCACGGTGCTGGCGCTGCACAACAACGTGTCGCCGCCGACCATCAACATCTTCAACCAGGACCCGGAGTGCGATCTCGACTACTGCGCGAACACAGCGCGTGACATGAAGATCGACGTTGCCGTGAAGAACAACTTCGGCTTCGGCGGTACCAACGGCACGCTGGTGTTCAAGCGCGTCTGACGCCGCAATCGCTTGACGAGTCCATTCGATGCTCCGGCCGGGCGCCCGCAACGCTTTGCGTTGCGGGCCTCGGCCGTGTCGTATTTCGTGCTGGCCGTGTTCGTCGCGTCGGCTACCGCGTCGGCCTATCTGTTCTGGGCGCCGCGCGCGGGCGCGGCCGTCGGCGCAGGCGTGTCAGCCGTGACGGCCGCGCTGCTGGCCGTGTGCGCTGCGCGGGCCTGTGCCCGCCGGCTGCCGGCCGAGTTGCAGATCGATGCATTCGGGGAAGTCGCGGCGTTTGGCCGCACCGGGCGCCTGCTGGCACGCGGCCGCGTGACGGGGCATGCGCACTGGAGCAGCCTGCTGCTGGTGCTGTCGGTCGGGCAGGGCGCCCGGCGGGCCCGGCCGCTGCTGATTCCGGCCGATGCGCTCGACGCCGCATCGTTCAGCGCGCTGTCCGTGCTGGCGAGAACGGCGGGCGCGGCGGGGCGGGTTTGACGGCGGCACGGTTACCTACCGTAACCAGCGGCCGGCGCGGGAACGCTACAATAGCGCTCCGCGTTGCATCCCTAGTTAACGGATTTGTCAGGTGAGTGAAAAAGAAATCGATCAGGCTCTGGTCGAGCGCGTACAGAAGGGCGACAAGGCAGCGTTCGAACTCCTGGTCTCCAAATACCACCGCAAGATCATTCGGCTGATTTCGCGCCTCGTGCGGGATCCCGCCGAGGTCGAGGATGTGGCCCAGGACGCGTTCATCAAGGCGTATCGTGCGCTGCCGCAATTCCGCGGCGAGTCGGCGTTCTATACGTGGTTGTACCGAATTGCCGTCAACACGGCGAAGAACTACCTTGCGACGCAAGGCCGCCGGGCGCCGACTTCGACGGAGGCCGATGCGGAGGAAGCGGAAACTTTCTCCGACGCAGACCAACTAAGGGATATCAACACGCCTGAGTCGATGTTGATGAGCAAGCAGATTGCCGAGACGGTCAACGCTGCCATGGCTCTGCTGCCCGAAGAACTGCGCCAGGCAATTACGCTGCGCGAGATCGAGGGCCTGAGCTACGAAGAGATCGCGGAAATGATGGGCTGTCCGATCGGGACGGTCCGGTCGCGGATCTTCCGCGCACGCGAGGCAATCGCTGCCAAATTGCGTCCGCTGCTCGATACGCCCGAAGGCAAGCGCTGGTAAGCGCGACAGGCGGAGCGACGCGGGTCGGGGTCTAGTTACGGTTAGAGTCGTGATGTCACGACGGGGTGTGCAAGATGGGGAGCATCATGGGGTCGGTCAATACGCAGTCGCAAGCGTGCTCGCGCGGCGAGCGCCTTTCCGCGCTGGTCGACGGCGAAATGTTCGAGGGCCCGGACAACGGGCAGTTTCTAGCTGAGCTCAACCGCGCGGATCGCGCCACGTGGGCCCATTACCACCTGATCGGCGATGCGCTGCGCTCGGACGAACTCGCGCTGTCGCCCGCGCTGAGCGTGGCGTTCACCGCGCGCATGTCGGCTGCGCTCGAAAGCGAGCCGCACCTGCTCGCGCCGGCGGCCGCACCCGTTGCGCGCAAGCTTCTGTCGCTGCGCCGGCGCGTCGTGCCCGCGTTCGCGGTCGCTGCCGCAGCGGCCACGCTGACGTGGATCGTCGTCCCGCAAATGCAGACGGCCGGTGCCCCGGGCGCCGTCCAGGTCGCGTCGGCCGGTGCGCCGCAAGGCGGCAACCTGCAGCGCGTGGCGGTTGCGCAGGCATCGGCCCAGCCGGGCCTGCAGGACGTCAACATCATCCGCGACGCCAGCCTCGACCAATATCTTGAAGCGCACCAGCAATTCGCGCAGCAGCCCGTCGTCACGGGTTCGATGCCGCTGATCCGCGCTGCCGTGACCACCACGCCAGGCCAATAAACCCGATGCGGACATTGCAGTTGAATCACGCCATCTCCGGATGGAAGCGGCTGCCGGCCCTCCTGCTTTGCGCAGCCGCCCTGTTGTCCGTTCAATCCCTTCCTGCCAGCGCCCAGCAACCGGACGATCCCGTCGCGACCCGCAAGGGTGCCGCCGACTGGCTCGACCGCGTCCAGCAAGCGGCGCAGCAGCAGAGCTACGAAGGCACGTTCGTCTACCAGCGCGGCGGGTATGTGCAGTCGTCGCGCATCGCGCACGTCGCGTCCCGCGACGGCGAGTTCGAGCGCATCGAGACGCTCGACGGCAAGCCGCGCAAGCTGCTGCGACATAACGACGAGCTGTACACGTTCGTGCCCGAGCGCAAGCTGTGCGTGGTCGAGCGCCGTCAGACGCGTGACTCGTTCCCCGCGCTGCTCGGCGCGAGCGGCGAGCACGTGATGTCCGTCTACGACGCGAAGTCGCTCGGCAAGGACCGCGTGGCAGGGATCGACGCGCAGGTCGTCGAACTCGTGCCGAAGGATGCGTACCGTTTCACGTACAAGCTGTGGGCGGACGCGCGCACGGGGCTGCTGCTGCGCTCGCAGACGCTCGATGCGAACGATCACGTGCTCGAGCAGATCGCGTTCTCGCAACTGCAGACGGGCGGTGCAAGCGGCGACAAGGCCGCGATCGCGGCCGGCATGCGCAACCTGAGCGGCTGGACGGTCGTGCGGCCGCCGGTCGCGACGGTCGACATGGAAGCGCAGGGCTGGCAGCTTGCCCCGAGCGTGGCCGGTTTCCAGAAGATTCGTGAAGTGCGCCGGCCGATGGCCGCGCGCGACGCGGGCGAGCCGCCGATCCCGGTCGATCAGGCCGTCTTCACCGACGGTCTCGCGACGATCTCGGTTTTCATCGAGCCGGCCGAAAAGAATACGCGCAAGGAAGGCGCGGGCAGCACCGGCGCAACGAACGTGCTCGTGAAGCGCCGTGGCGACTACTGGATCACCGTACTCGGAGAAGTGCCGCCGGCTACGTTGCAGCAGTTCGCGTCTGCCATAGAATACAAGGCTTCCAAGTAACGCTACGGCTTCCGACATGATGAAACTCGCGCTGCGCAAATGGCTCGCGGCGGCGGCGCTGTCTGCCTGCCTGCCGCTCGTGCCGCATACCGCGTTTGCGGTGACGGCTCCCGCTGCCAGTCTGCCCGACTTCGCCGATCTGGTCGAAAAGGTCGGGCCGGCCGTCGTGAACATCCGGACCACCGCCAACGTGCCGACGAGCAGCGGCCCGCGCGGCATGCTTCCGCCGGGCTTCGACAACGGCGACATGTCGGAATTCTTCCGCCGCTTCTTCGGCATTCCTTTGCCGCAGGCGCCGGGCAACGGTAGCGGCAATGGCGGCGGCAATCCGAAGAACGCGCCGACGCCGGACAATCCGCCCGACACCGAACAGAATCGCGGCGTCGGCTCGGGCTTCATCGTGTCGGCCGACGGCTACGTGATGACCAATGCGCACGTCGTCGACGATGCGGACACCATCTACGTGACGCTGACCGACAAGCGCGAATTCAAGGCGAAGCTGATCGGCGTCGACGATCGCACGGACGTCGCGGTCGTGAAGATCCAGGCGTCGAACCTGCCGGTCGTCGCGATCGGCGATTCGAACAAGGTGCGCGTTGGCGAGTGGGTCGTCGCGATCGGTTCGCCGTTCGGCCTCGACAACACGGTCACGGCCGGCATCGTCAGCTCGAAGAGCCGCAATACGGGTGACTACCTGCCGTTCATCCAGACCGACGTCGCCGTGAACCCCGGCAACTCGGGCGGCCCGCTGATCAACATGCAGGGCGAGGTGATCGGCATCAACTCGCAGATCTACAGCCGTACCGGCGGCTTCATGGGCATCTCGTTCGCGATTCCGATCGACGAGGCGATGCGCGTGGCCGACCAGCTGAAGGCGACGGGCAAGGTCACGCGCGGCCGGATCGCGGTGGCGATCGGCGAGGTGACGAAGGACGTGGCCGATTCGATCGGGTTGCCGAAGGCCGAGGGCGCGCTCGTCAGCAGCGTCGAGCCGGGTGGCCCGGCCGACAAGGCGGGTATCCAGCCGGGCGACATCATCCTGAAGTTCAATGGCCGTTCTGTCGACACGGCTTCGGATCTGCCGCGCATGGTCGGCGACACGAAGCCCGGCACGAAGGCGACGGTCAGCGTATGGCGCAAGGGTCAGGCACGCGATCTGCCGATCACGATCGCGGAAACGCCGGCCGAAACGACGGCAAAGGCCGAGCAGCGCAAGAACGCGCCGCAGAAGCCGCGCCAGACCAATTCGCTCGGTCTGACGGTCAGCGACCTGACGGCGGAGCAGATGAAGACGCTGAAGCTGAAGAACGGCGTGCAGATCGACGGCGTCGACGGCCCGGCCGCCCGTGCGGGCCTGCAGCGCGGTGACATCGTGCTGCGCGTCGGCGACACCGACATCACGAACGCGAAGCAGTTCGCCGACGTGACCGCGCAGCTCGATCCGCAGAAGGCGGTCGCGGTGCTGGTGCGGCGTGGCGACAACACGCAGTTCGTGCCCGTGCGGCCGCGCCAGAAGTAACGCGCCGATGTTCACGCTCTACGGCCGCGGCTGGTGCCACCTGTGCGACGACCTGCGCGACGCACTGGCGCCGGTGGCGGCCGAATTCGGCGTCGCGGTCGATTACGTCGACATCGACACCGATCCGACACTCGTCGCCCGCTACGACGAGGACGTGCCCGTACTGTTGCTGGACGGGGCGGAGGTATGCCGCCACCGGTTCGACGACGCGCGGGTGCGCGACGCGCTGGCGGCCCGGCGCCGAGCCTGACTTGCCGATGGCGGGTGTCGTTTCGCACGGGGCTTGGCCCGGCGTTGGAAATACCGCCCGGCAAAGGCCTTTTCGGCTAAAATAAGCTGTTTTTTCACCGACTTACACAAGGCGTGCTCTGCAGTCGTCGAGCGCGCCTTTTTCGCTTGATCGGCACTGAATGGATCATATTCGCAATTTCTCGATCATCGCGCACATCGACCATGGCAAGTCGACGCTCGCGGATCGCATCATCCAGGTATGCGGCGGCCTCGCCGACCGTGAAATGGAAGCGCAGGTGCTCGACTCGATGGATATCGAGCGCGAGCGCGGCATCACGATCAAGGCGCAGACTGCCGCGCTGTCCTATCGCGCGCGCGACGGCAAGGTCTACAACCTGAACCTGATCGACACGCCGGGGCACGTCGACTTCTCGTACGAAGTCAGCCGTTCGCTGTCCGCGTGCGAAGGCGCACTGCTGGTCGTCGATGCGAGCCAGGGCGTCGAGGCGCAAACCGTCGCGAACTGCTATACGGCGATCGAGCTCGGCGTCGAGGTCGTTCCCGTGCTGAACAAGATCGACCTGCCGGCCGCGAACCCCGAGAACGCGATCGAGGAGATCGAGGACGTGATCGGCATCGACGCGACCGACGCGACGCGTTGCAGCGCGAAGACGGGCCTCGGCGTCGAGGACGTGCTCGAGTCGCTGATCGCGAAGGTGCCGCCGCCGAAGGGCGACCCGGCCGCGCCGCTGCAGGCGCTCATCATCGATTCGTGGTTCGACAACTACGTCGGCGTCGTGATGCTGGTGCGCATCGTCAACGGCACGCTGCGCCCGAAGGACAAAATCAAGATGATGGCGACCGGCGCGCAGTATCCGGTCGAGCACGTTGGCGTGTTCACGCCGAAGTCGCGCAATCTCGACTCGCTGTCGGCAGGGCAGGTGGGCTTCATCATCGCCGGCATCAAGGAGCTGACGGCCGCGAAGGTGGGCGACACCGTCACGCACGCAACCAAGGCCGCCGCCGAGCCGCTGCCGGGCTTCAAGGAAGTGAAGCCGCAGGTGTTCGCGGGGCTGTATCCGGTCGAGGCGAACCAGTACGACGCGCTGCGCGAATCGCTCGAGAAGCTGAAGCTGAACGATGCCTCGCTGCAGTACGAGCCGGAAGTGTCGCAGGCGCTCGGTTTCGGTTTCCGTTGCGGCTTCCTCGGGCTGCTGCACATGGAAATCGTGCAGGAGCGGCTCGAGCGCGAGTTCGACATGGATCTCATCACGACCGCACCGACGGTCGTCTACGAGGTCGTGCAGAGCGACGGCTCGACGATCATGGTCGAGAACCCGGCGAAGATGCCGGAGCCGGGCCGCATCGCCGAAGTCCGCGAGCCGATCGTCACCGTGAACCTGTACATGCCGCAGGATTACGTGGGCTCGGTGATCACGCTGTGCGAGCAGAAGCGCGGCTCGCAGATCAACATGCAGTATCACGGCCGCCAGGTGCAGCTCACGTACGAGATCCCGATGGCCGAGATCGTGCTCGACTTCTTCGATCGCCTGAAGTCGGTGTCGCGCGGCTATGCGTCGATGGACTACGAGTTCAAGGAGTACCGTTCGTCGGACGTCGTGAAGGTCGACATGCTGATCAACGGCGACAAGGTCGATGCGCTGTCGATCATCGTGCACCGTTCGCAGTCGCAATACCGCGGCCGCGAAGTGGCCGCGAAGATGCGCGAGATCATCCCGCGCCAGATGTACGACGTGGCGATCCAGGCCGCGATCGGCGCGCACATCGTCGCGCGCGAGAACATCAAGGCGCTGCGCAAGAACGTGCTCGCGAAGTGCTACGGCGGCGACATCACGCGAAAGAAGAAGCTGCTCGAGAAGCAGAAGGAAGGCAAGAAACGAATGAAGCAGGTGGGCTCGGTCGAGATCCCGCAGGAAGCGTTCCTTGCGATCTTGCGCGTCGAAGACAAATAACAGGACTGATCCTTTTATGAATTTTGCGCTGATTCTTTTTGTGCTCGTCATCTTGACGGGCGTAGCGTGGGTGCTGGACAAACTGGTGTTCCTGCCGCAGCGTCGCAAGGCGGCCGACTCGGCGATCGAGGAGTTCGATCGCCAGCAGTCGCGCATCGACAAGCGCTTCGCGGATGAAAACGCGGTGCAGACGCGTTCGAAGCTGCGTGACGAGAAGCTGCGCCAGCCGTGGTGGCTCGAGTACACGGCGAGCTTCTTTCCGGTGATCCTGGCGGTGTTCGTCGTGCGTTCGTTCGTCGTCGAGCCGTTCAAGATTCCGTCGGGCTCGATGGTGCCGACGCTGCTCGTCGGCGATTTCATCCTCGTCAACAAGTTCGAATACGGGCTGCGCCTGCCGGTCACGAACACGAAGATCACGCAGGGCAGCCCGCTGTCGCGCGGCGACGTCGTCGTGTTCCGTTATCCGAAGGACGAGTCGGTCGACTACATCAAGCGTGTGATCGGCCTGCCGGGCGATACCGTCGCGTACCAGGACAAGCAGCTCACGATCAACGGCCAGCCGGTGCCCGAAACGCCGCTGCCCGATTTCTTCGACGACGAGCGCCAGAACTACGCGAAGCAGTTCGAGGAGACGATCGGCAACAAGAAGAACGCGATCCTCAACAACCCGGCCGTGCCGCCGTTCGTGATGGGCGCATACGACTATCCGTTTCGCGACAACTGCACGTACAACAGCCGCGGCGTGATCTGCAAGGTGCCGCCCGGTCACTACTTCATGATGGGCGACAACCGCGACAACAGTGCGGACAGCCGCTACTGGGGTTTCGTGCCGGACCAGAACATCGTCGGCCGCGCGTTCTTCATCTGGATGAACTTCAGCGACCTCAAGCGCATCGGTTCCTTCAACTGATCGCAATCGACTCACTCGCACTACGCGACGCACGGGCCGCGTCGCGTAGTGCCGAACTACTTTAAGAACCGGCGGTAACACCGCCTCGTCACGCCTTTTCGCGTCCGGCCGTGCCGTTTCGGCCCGACCGGGCGCCCGCGTTATACTCCTGCACATGCCCTCATCCCAGTTGGAAAGCCGGCTGCGCTACGAATTTCGCAATGCGGAATTGTTGCGCCAGGCTTTGACCCATCGTAGTCACAGTGCCACGCACAACGAACGGCTCGAGTTTCTCGGCGATTCCGTTCTGAATTGCGCGGTGGCTGCCCTTTTGTTCCAGCGTTTCAGCAAGCTGGACGAAGGCGATCTGTCGCGCGTCCGCGCCAATCTCGTCAAACAGCAGTCGCTGTACGAAATTGCTCAGGCCCTGAATATCTCGGATGGACTGCGGCTCGGCGAGGGCGAGCTGCGCAGCGGCGGGTTCCGCCGCCCGTCGATCCTCGCGGACGCGTTCGAAGCCATCATCGGGGCCGTATTCCTCGATGGCGGCTTCGAAGCCGCCCAAGGGGTCATCAAGCGCCTCTATATCCCGATTCTCGACCATATCGATCCGCGCACGCTCGGCAAGGACGCGAAGACGCTGCTGCAGGAATACCTGCAGGGGCACAAGATCGCGCTGCCGACCTACACGGTGGTCGCGACGCATGGTGCGGCGCACAATCAGCAATTCGAAGTCGAATGCACGGTGCCGAAGCTCGACGTGAAGGTGTCGGGCTCCGGTGCGAGCCGGCGCGCAGCCGAGCAGGCTGCCGCGAAGAAGGCGCTCGATGAAGTGATGGCGGCCGCGCCGATGTTGGCCGCGAAGCCGAAGCGCTCGAAAAACGCGCGCGGGTCGAAGCACGTCGAACCTGAAATCGTGCCGGGTGTGAAGGGCGTGCAGGAAGCGCTCGACCTGCGCTCGCCGGAGCGGAAGGAACGCGCGGCGGCGCGCGAGGCGAGGGCGGCCGGTGCGGCGCCTGCGGCAACCGCTCTGGCCGGCACCGAGACGGCCGCGGCGCCGATGGCCGCGATTCGCGCGGCGCATGTCGACGCGGCGGCGGAAAAGGGCGAACGGGCGGCGAAGCCGGCGGCCGACAAGGCTGTCGACAAGCCGGCCGAGCGAGCCGACAAGGTCGCGGAGAAGGCCGCGGAAGCCGTGCCCGCTGCACGCGCAGCCGACAAGCCGGCTGGCCAGGCCGCCGATCCGGCATCGTCGTCCGCCGACAAGTCTTCCGCCGGTACCGACCCCGCTTCGCGTGCGGCTGCGCGCACACGCGACGCCGCGGCACCGGATGCCGAGACGCCGCCGGGCGGCGCGAGCCTCGCCGCCGCGCAGGCGCGCGTGGCCGATGCCGACCACTGAATTGCCCATCGTTCGTGCCGCGCGCCGCGCGGCCGTTTCCGAACCTGTCTCCCAAACGATATGAACACTCCCGCTCCTACCGGTTTCCGTTGCGGCATGATCGCGATCGTGGGCCGCCCGAACGTCGGCAAGTCGACGTTGATGAACGCACTCGTCGGCCAGAAGATCAGCATCACGTCGCGCAAGGCGCAGACGACCCGCCACCGCATCACCGGCATCAATACGTTCGACGACGCGCAATTCGTGTTCGTCGACACGCCGGGTTTCCAGACCCGCCACAGCACCGCGCTGAACCGTTCGCTGAACCGTGCGGTCACGTCGACGCTCACGTCGGTCGACGTGATCCTGTTCGTGATCGAGGCCGGCCGCTTCGGCCCCGACGACCAGAAGGTGCTCGACCTGATCCCGCCCGGCATGCCGACGCTGCTGATCGCGAACAAGATCGACCGCGTGAACGACAAGGCCACGCTGTTCCCGTTCATGCAGAAGGTGAGCGAGTTGCGCGAATTCACCGAGCTCGTGCCGCTGTCGGCGCAGAAGCCGGAAGACATCAAGCGCCTGCTGGACACGATCAAGCCGTACCTGCCGGAAGGCGAGCCGATCTACGGCGAGGACGAGCTGACCGACCGCAGCTCGCGTTTCCTCGCAGCCGAAATCCTGCGCGAGAAGGTGTTCCGCTGGACCGGCGACGAACTGCCGTACACGAGCACCGTGCTGATCGACAAGTTCGAGGAAGAAGGGCGCCTGAAGCGCATCTTCGCGACGATCCTCGTCGAGCGTGATTCGCACAAGGCGATGGTGATCGGCAAGAAGGGCGAGAAGCTCAAGCAGATCAGCACCGAAGCGCGGATGGACATGGAGAAGCTGTTCGACGGCCCCGTGTACCTCGAGACCTTCGTGAAGGTGAAGAGCGGCTGGGCCGACAACGAGGCGGGGCTGCGCGCCTATGGGTACGAATGACGCGCTGACGTCGACTGAAGACGCGGTGACGGCCGGCGCGAACGACGCGCCGCTGCCGGCACCGCCTGAACCGCCGCGCAAGGCGCGGCGCGCGACGTCACGCACGTCCGATTTCCGCGTCGCCGAGCAACCGGCGTATGTGCTGCACAGTTATCCGTATCGGGAAACGAGCCTGATCATCGACGTGCTGACGCGTGATCATGGCCGGCTCGCGCTCGTCGCGAAGGGCGCGAAGCGTCCGCACTCCGCGCTGCGCGGCGTACTGCAGACCTTCCAGCCGCTGCTGCTGTCCTGGTCCGGCAAATCCGAGGTGCGCACGCTGACGGGCGCCGAGTGGGTCGGCGGGATGCTGCCGCTCGGCGGCGACGGGCTCTTGTGCGGCTTCTACGCGAACGAGCTGCTCGTGAAATTCTGCGCACGCGAGGATCCCCAGCCGCCGCTCTTCAATCATTACGTGCTGACCCTCACGCGCCTTGCGCACGGCGAACCCGCGGTGCAGGTGCTGCGCTCGTTCGAGCGCGTGCTGCTGCGCGAGACCGGCTACGCGATGGCGCTGAACCGCACGGTCGCGCGCCGCGCGGTCGAGCCTGATCGTCGCTACGTGTTCGATCCCGAGCGTGGCGTGCGCAATGCGGACGACGAAGTCCCGTCGCACTGGCCGGTCATTTCCGGACAGACGTTGCTCGATATGGAGCAGGACGATTACCATCGAGCCCAGACGGTTGCGCAAAGCAAGACGCTGATGCGCTTCCTGCTGAACACCTATCTCGGCGGTACGCCGCTTGCCACGCGTCAGATCCTGATCGACCTGCAAAACCTATGAGCTTCTTCCTGACCACGCCCACCGCCATCGACCTCGGCGTCAACATCGACCACGTCGCGACGCTGCGCAATGTGCGCGGCACGACCTATCCCGATCCGATCCGCGCGGCGCTCGCCGCCGAAGAAGCCGGTGCGGATGCGATCACGCTGCACCTGCGCGAGGATCGCCGCCACATCGTCGATGCGGATGTGCGCAAGCTGCGTCCGCTGCTGAAGACGCGCATGAATCTCGAATGCGCGGTGACGGCCGAGATGCTCGATATCGCCTGCGAAGTGCGTCCGCACGACGCGTGCCTCGTGCCCGAGAAGCGCGAGGAACTGACGACCGAAGGCGGTCTCGATGTCGCCGGCCACTTCGAGGCCGTGCGTGCGGCATGCAAGCAGCTTGCCGACGTGGGCGTGCGCGTGTCGCTGTTCATCGATCCGGACGAGACGCAGATCCGTGCCGCGCACGAAGCGGGCGCGCCGGTGATCGAGCTGCATACGGGCCGTTACGCCGAAGCGCACGACGAAGCCGAGCAGCAGCGCGAATACGAGCGCATCGTCGCGGGCGTTCAGGCCGGCGCGCAGCTCGGCCTGAAGGTCAATGCCGGTCATGGCCTGCACTACACGAACGTGCAGCAGATCGCCGCGATCGACGGCATCGTCGAACTGAACATCGGCCACGCGATCGTCGCGCACGCGATTTTCGCGGGCTGGGACAACGCGGTGCGCGAAATGAAGGCGATCATGGTCGCCGCACGCGTTGCCGCGCTGCATGGCGGCGCGCGCTGAAGATGGCATGCCGCCGCGCGTCGCGCGTCATGCCTGACCCGGCCCGGCCGGGTCGTACCGGCGCGTACTGACATGGCGATCTACGGCATCGGTACCGACATCGCCCAGGTGAGCCGCATCGCGGCCGTGCTCGAACGCACGGGCGGCCGGTTTGCCGAGAAGGTGCTGGGTCCCGACGAGCTGCGCGTGTTCCATGCGCGCCGCGCCCGCTCCGAGGCGCGCGGCATCGCGTTCCTCGCGACGCGCTTTTCCGCGAAGGAAGCGTTCTCGAAGGCGATCGGGCTCGGCATGCACTGGCCGATGACGTGGCGTGCGCTGCAGACCCTCAACCACCCGAGCGGCGAGCCGTACGTGGTCGCGTCGGGCGAGCTGGCCGACTGGCTGGCGGCCCGTGGCATCACGGCGCGCGTGACGGTCAGCGACGAACGCGACTATGCGGTGTCGTTCGTGGTCGCCGAGACGGACGCCGCGCCTGCACCTGTTTCCCGAACCTCCTCCTGACGAACTTTCCGATTCGATGAAAACGACTCCCGGCCCGGTCATGCTCGACGTCGTCGGCACGGCCCTGTCGCGCGACGATGCGCGGCGCCTCGCGCATCCGAAAACCGGCGGCGTGATCCTGTTCGCGCGGCACTTCCAGAACCGCGCGCAACTGACCGCGCTGACCGACTCGATCCGCGCGGTGCGTGAAGACATCCTGATCGCCGTCGATCACGAAGGCGGGCGCGTGCAGCGTTTCCGCACCGACGGCTTCACGGTGCTGCCCGCGATGCGCCGCCTGGGCGAGCTGTGGGATCGCGACGTGCTGCTCGCGACGAAGGTCGCCACGGCCGTCGGCTACGTCCTGGCCGCCGAGCTGCGCGCGTGCGGGATCGACCTGAGCTTCACGCCCGTGCTCGACCTCGACTACGGGCACTCGAAAGTGATCGGCGATCGCGCGTTCCATCGAGATCCGCGCGTCGTCACGCTGCTCGCGAAGAGCCTGAACCACGGGCTGTCGCTCGCCGGGATGGCGAACTGCGGCAAGCATTTCCCGGGGCACGGCTTCGCGGAGGCCGACTCGCACGTCGCGCTGCCGACCGACGACCGTACGCTCGACGCGATCCTCAAGCAGGACGTCGCACCGTACGACTGGCTCGGTTTGTCGCTGTCCGCGGTGATTCCCGCGCACGTGATCTACACGCAGGTCGACAAGCGGCCGGCCGGTTTCTCGCGCGTGTGGCTGCAGGACATTCTGCGCGGACGGCTCGGCTTCACGGGCGCGATCTTCAGCGACGACCTGTCGATGGAAGCCGCGCGCGAAGGCGGCACGCTCACGCAGGCGGCCGACGCCGCACTCGCGGCCGGTTGCGACATGGTGCTCGTCTGCAATCAGCCGGACGCGGCCGAGGTCGTGCTGAACGGGCTGAAAGCGCGGGCCACGGACGAGTCGGTGCGACGCATCAAGCGGATGCGTGGGCGCGGCAAGGCGCTCAAGTGGGACAAGCTGATCGCGCAGCCCGAGTATCTGCAGGCGCAGGCGCTGTTGAGCAGCGCACTGGCCTGAGCGGGGAGGGGATGGCGCGCCCCGCGCCATTCCGGTTACCAAAACAGAAAGCCGCGCAATCGCGCGGCTTTTTTATGCCTTCCCGCCGGTGCGAACCCGGCAGCTTCTAGAGTCAGGCAGGTCGACGCAGTGTGCTTTGGTGCAACTAACGGTCAAGCCCTACCAGAGCCCCCAAGCATCGCCGCCTGCTCAGTTCACCTTCATCCGCTGCAGCTTGTTGTACAGCGTCTTCGGACTGATGCCGAGCAGCGTTGCCGCACGGTGGCGCGTGCCGCCGACGGCGTCGAGCGTCGCGCGGATCAGCAGATCCTCGACGTCGGACAGCGGCGTGCCGACCTTGATCTGCACGCTGCTGCCGTTCAGTGCGGCGCCGGCCGAGAAGCTCGGCTCGCCCGCGCGCAGCGTCTCGATGAAATCGCCCGATGCGTCGTACGCGAAGCGCACGCGCTCCTGCAACTCGCGCACGTTGCCCGGCCATTCGTAGGACAGGCATTCACGGACGAAGCCCGGCGCCGTGCGCTTGTCGGTCGTGCTGCGGCCGGTTGCGCGCGCGTCGCGATTCAGTTCGTCGATCAGCGCATCCGCGATCGCGAGCGCATCGCCGTCGCGATCGCGCAGCGGCGGCATCGTGATCGATGCCGCATCGAGGCGCAGCCACAGATCCTCGCGCAACGTGCCGTTCGCGACCGCTTCGCGCGCCGGGCGGCGCGTGGTCGCGATCAGCCGGAAATCGCTCGTGATCGAGCTCGTGCCGCCGATCCGCATGAAGTTCTGCGAATCGAGCGCATGCAGTAGCGCTTCCTGCAGCACGAGCGGCAGTGCGGTGATTTCGTCGAGGAACAGCGTGCCGCCGCCGGCCTGTTCGAACAGGCCCGATTCGCGGCGCTCGGCGCCATCGAACGCACCGCGCTCATGGCCGAACAGCACGCTGTCGAGCGACGCACCGTGCCGGCCGGCCTGTGCGATCGTCCGGCAGTCGAACGACACGAACGGTCCCTTGCGGCGCCGGCTCAGGTCGTGCAGCGTGCGCGCCGCCAGCTTCTTGCCGGTACCGGCTTCGCCCGAGAACAGCACCGCCGTTTCGGTGCGCGCGTTGTGCTCGATCATGTCGTACACGTGCTGCATCGCGTCGCTGCGGCCGACCAGTGCGCCGAAGCGGCCGAGATGGCGCAGCGACGCGCGCAGCGACTGCACTTCGTCGATCAGTTCGTACGGACGCGGGATCCGCGCGAGCAGGCTGCGCAGGCGCGGGATGTTGATCGGCTTCAGCAGGTAGTCCCAGATGCCGTGACGCAGCCCCTCGATGGCGCTCTCGACCGTCGCATTGCCGGTCAGCACGATGACGGGCAGCGAGCCGTTCGGCTGTTGCTGCGGCAGGTGCTGGAGCAGGTCGAACCCGCTGCCGTCCGGCAGGTTCAGGTCGACCAGAACGACATCGGGAATCGAGCGGCCGAGCGCCGTGCGCGCTTCTGCGAGCGACGTGGCCGTGTCGACCGAGAAGCCGTCCGCGGCGAGCAGCGCGGTGAGGCCGGACAGACTGTTGGGATCGTCTTCGACAATCAGGGCGTGTGGCATGGTGGACGCAAGTCGAGTCAAGAGAGGCGGGCTGTCGGCCATCGTGACCGCAGCCGCATGTCAGATTAAAAACTGATTTTATGCCCCGCTGAACGCGTAACGAGCAATATTTCTCCGGCGCTATAAAACAGTTACCGATGATACAAATTGAATATCTTTACCGGTGGCTTTTGTGCTTTACATGAGCCTGACTCTCGCCCGGTTGTTGGCGCCGGACAAACAAAAAGCGCCCCGAAGGGCGCTTTGTTCGATGCGGGTATCGCTGGCGATTACGCGCGGCTGCGGTATTCGTTCGTACGCGTATCGATTTCGATCTTGTCGCCGGTGTTGCAGAACAGCGGCACTTGCAGTTCGAAGCCCGTTGCGAGCTTGGCGTTCTTCAGCACCTTGCCCGACGACGTGTCACCCTTGACTGCCGGTTCCGTGTAGGTGATCTCGCGAACCAGGACCGTCGGCAGTTCGACCGAGATTGCCTTCTCGTTGTAGAACACGACTTCGCAAGCCATGCCGTCTTCGAGGTAGTTCAGCGCTTCGCCCATCATTTCCGCTTCGACTTCGAACTGGTTGTAGTCGGCGTCCATGAACACGTACATCGGATCGGCGAAGTACGAGTACGTCACTTCCTTGCGGTCGAGCACGACGACGTCGAACTTGTCGTCAGCCTTGTAGACCGCTTCCTGGCCTGCGTTCGTCAGCAGGTTCTTCATCTTCATCTTGACGACGGCGGAGTTGCGGCCCGACTTGTTGTATTCAGCCTTGGCGATGACCCATGCGTCGCTGCCGATCTGCACGACGTTGCCTACGCGGAGTTCCTGTGCGGTTTTCATAAAAAACTGTCCTGATCAAATCAAATAAATAGGTGCCTGAGCGTTGCGCAACGGCTGACGGCGCAAGCGGTGCGTTCCGGTGGACGCCAAAAGCGAGCGCTTGCCTGGTCAGCCGTCGGATAACCGCTTATTTTAACTGAGATTTTGCGTATTCCGCCAGCTTTCCGGCGAGATCGCCGACGGCCGCGAGCGCATCGGCCCAGCGGGCCGCGTTGGCGTCCAGTGCGGCGCGGTGCTGCCAGAAATCGGCCCAGTCGGGCGTGCCGACGCCGTTCCATGCATGCCAGAACCGTTCGAGCGCCGCGCGCGGCGCGTCGGCGAGGCCGGCAGACAGGTGCGCGAGCGCGGCGTCGAGCTTCGGCAGGTGGACGTCGTCGGCCTGCGGGTAGATGTGCCACACGAACGGTTTGCGGGCCCACTGCGCCCGGACGAACGAATCCTCGCCGCGCACGAAATTGAGGTCGGCCACCCACAGCAACGGATCGAATTCGGCCTGGGGGACGAACGCGAGCCCGTGGGCAGTCAGGTTGCCGCTGCGCGCATGCGCGCCCGCGCCGAACGACTCGACCCCGAAAAAACGCGCAACGGCAGGCGACACGCGGCCGGCCGGCACGAGCGCGACGACCGGTGTCGGGCCGTCGCGCCACTGCGCGAGCAGCGCGTCGACGGCCGGATTCTCGTACGCGAACAGGCTGACGACCGTCGTGCCGGCGGCCGGCGGCGCGCCGCCGGTCGCGCGCTGCCACCAGGCGTCGCGCGCCGCCGCATCGGCGTCGAAGGCGGTGCGGCGCGCATCGAGGTCGTGTTCCTTCAGGACGCCGCCGGTGCCGGCCGACAGGCCGGGGAAGAAAAACGTCTTCAGCAGCGGGTAGCGCGGATGCGGCGACGGCCGCAGATGGAAATCGGCGACCCAGTCTTCGGCGCTCAGGTATTCGAGGTTGATCCACACCGGGCGCCGTTCGCGCTGCGCCATCGCCGCGAGATACGCGCCGGGCAGCTCGCACGCAAACGCTTCGATGACGACATCGGCGATCTCCAGCGCGTCGCCGGCTTGCGCATGCCAGTGCTCGATCACGATCGCGTCGACCGTCTGCCGCCCCGCGTCGGGATCGACCCCGGGCAGCAGGCGCGCGAACGTGCGCAGGTCGTCGACGAACAGGCGAACCTGCCAGCCGTGCTCGTGCGCGAGCTGGCGCGCGACGCGCCAGCAGACGCCGATGTCGCCGAAATTGTCGATCACCGTACAGAAGAGGTCGCAGGCGATCGGTTCGCCCGGCGCGAGCGGCGCGGCGGGCCGGGGGGCAGCGGTGGTGCGGGGCATCGAAGCGGGCCGGTGAATGCTCTAAACTGGCGATTCTAATAGACCCGTTCCGCGTTACAAGGCGCCCGGATCACGCATGACATCCCCTGAAGCTTCCGATACCCCGTTCGAACCGAAGAAGATCCTTGCGCAGTTGCCGCACATGCCGGGCGTCTATCGCTATTACGACACGGCGGGCGCCGTGCTCTATGTCGGCAAGGCGCGCGACCTGAAGAAGCGCGTATCGAGCTATTTCACGAAGACGCAGCTGTCGCCGCGCATCGCGATGATGGTCACGCGCATCGCGCGCATCGAGACGACCGTCACGCGCTCGGAGGCCGAGGCGCTGCTGCTCGAGAACAACCTGATCAAGGCGCTCGCGCCGCGCTACAACATCCTGTTTCGCGACGACAAGTCGTATCCGTACCTGAAGCTCACCGCGCACCGTTTTCCGCGGATGGCCTACTACCGCGGCTCGGTCGACAAGCAGAACCAGTACTTCGGGCCGTTCCCGAGCGCCTGGGCCGTGCGCGAGAGCATCCAGATCCTGCAGCGCGTGTTCCAGCTGCGCACCTGCGAGGATTCGGTCTTCAACAACCGTACGCGGCCGTGCCTGCTGCACCAGATCGGGCGCTGCACGGCGCCGTGCGTCGGCGCGATCTCCGACGAGGATTACGCGATCGACGTATCGAACGCCGCGCGTTTCCTGCTCGGCCGGCAGTCCGAAGTGATGAAGGAACTCGAGCAGAAGATGCACGCGTTCGCGGCCGAACTGAAATTCGAGCAGGCGGCGGCCGTGCGCAACCAGATGAGCTCGCTCGCGACGGTGCTGCATCAGCAGGCGATCGAGGTCGGCAGCGACAGCGACGTCGACATCCTGGCCGTCGTCGCGCAAGGCGGCCGCGTGTGCGTGAACCTCGCGATGGTGCGCGGCGGCCGGCATCTCGGCGACAAGGCGTATTTCCCGACGCACGTCGAAAGCGCGCTGACGCTCGCCGAGGGCGGGATCGGCGACGAGTCCGAGCTGGCGGAGGCCGCCGATGTGTCCGCCGATGTATTGCCCGACCTGCCCGCGGAAGAACCCGGCCGCACGGGCGGTGACGCGGGGGCGTCGGTCGAGGCCGAAGTGCTCGACGCGTTCATCGCGCAGCACTATCTCGGCAACCGCGTGCCGCCGGTGCTGGTCGTGAGTCATGCGCCCGCGAGCCGCGACCTGCTCGAGCTGCTGTCCGAGCAGGCCGGCCACAAGGTGTCGCTGGTGCGGCAGCCGCAGGGGCAGCGGCGCGCGTGGCTGTCGATGGCCGAGCAGAATGCGCAGATCGCGCTCATGCGTCTGCTGTCCGAGCAGGGCTCGCAGCAGGCGCGCACGCGCGCGCTCGCGGAGACGCTCAGCTACGAATGCGACGATCTCGCGACGCTGCGGATCGAATGCTTCGACATCAGCCACACGATGGGCGAGGCGACGCAGGCGTCGTGCGTGGTCTACCACCATCACAAGATGCAGTCGGGCGAATACCGCCGCTACAACATCACCGGGATCACGCCCGGCGACGACTACGCGGCGATGCGGCAGGTGCTTACGCGCCGCTACGAGAAGATGGTCGAGCAGGCGGCGCAGGCGGCTGCCGCCGACGATGCGGCCGGCATCGACGGCGAGTCGACGCGCCAGGCCGAGGCGTCGAGCCTGCTGCCGAACATCGTGCTGATCGACGGCGGCAAGGGTCAGGTCGAAATCGCGCGCCAGGTGTTCACCGAGCTCGGTCTCGACACGTCGATGCTGGTTGGCGTCGCGAAAGGCGAGGGGCGCAAGGTCGGCCTCGAGACGCTCGTGTTCGCGGACGGCCGCACGCCGCTCGAACTCGGCAAGGAAAGCGCCGCGCTCATGCTCGTCGCGCAGATCCGCGACGAGGCGCACCGTTTCGCGATCACCGGCATGCGTGCCAAGCGGGCGAAGGCGCGCCAGACATCGCGGCTCGAGGAACTCGAGGGCGTCGGCGCGAAGCGCCGGCAGCGGCTGCTCGCGCGGTTCGGCGGGTTGCGCGGCGTGGTGGCCGCGAGCGTCGAGGAACTCGCGAGCGTCGAGGGCATCTCGCACGCGCTCGCCGAGCAGATCTACAAGCAGCTTCACTGACGCGGCCGTGCAGCCGGCCGCCGTTCTTGTGGCAGGCCGGTCGACACGGCACAATTGCGAATCCTTTACTGTCCCGCATGCCATGCCGTTCAATTTCCCGATTTTCCTGACGTGGGTACGGATCGTGCTGATTCCGCTCGTCGTCGGCGTGTTCTATCTGCCGGACACGGTGATGGGCGGCGCGCACCGCAATCTCGCGGCGGCGGCGATCTTCATTCTTGCGGCGCTGACCGACTGGTTCGACGGCTACCTGGCCCGCAAGTGGAACCAGACGTCGTCGTTCGGCGCATTTCTCGATCCGGTGGCGGACAAGCTGATGGTGACGGCCGCGCTGCTGATCCTCGTGCAGATTTCGCGGGTCGATGCGGCAATCGCACTCGTGATCGTCGGCCGCGAGATCGCGATTTCGGCGCTGCGCGAGTGGATGGCGCAGATCGGCGCGTCGAAGAGCGTCGCGGTGAACCAGCTCGGCAAGTTCAAGACGGCATGCCAGATGGTCGCGATTCCGATGCTGCTGTTCTACGGGCCGCTGCCGCTCGGCGTCGCGACGATCGACACGCGCGTGTGGGGTGAATGGCTGATGTATCTCGCCGCGGTGCTGACGATCTGGTCGATGCTGTACTACATGAAGCTCGCGTGGCCGCAGATTCGCGAGCGCGGCGGCGCGTGATGCGTCCGGTCGAGCAGGTTTTTGGAAAAAGGGCTGGAAAAGCCCTTGACACACGAATGTGCCTTCGACATAATCTCGCTTCTCCGCTGCACGACGAAGTAAGTGTGTGACGGGGAAGCAGTAACGCAGCAATACGCGGGAGTAGCTCAGTTGGTAGAGCGCAACCTTGCCAAGGTTGAGGTCGCGAGTTCGAGACTCGTCTCCCGCTCCAGATTTTTTCTGGCAGCGTGTTGGTCGGCAAAGCGCTGCAGATGCAGGACACATGCGGGAGTAGCTCAGTTGGTAGAGCGCAACCTTGCCAAGGTTGAGGTCGCGAGTTCGAGACTCGTCTCCCGCTCCAGATTTTTCTGGCAGCGTGTTGGTCGGCGAAGCGCTGCAGATGCAGGACAATGCGGGAGTAGCTCAGTTGGTAGAGCGCAACCTTGCCAAGGTTGAGGTCGCGAGTTCGAGACTCGTCTCCCGCTCCAAGTAATGGGGAAGCCACGCTTCCCTTTTTATTTGATGGACTTTCCGTCCTCGGATAAAAAATCTGTCGCTTGCCTCACGGCATTCGCACAGTCCGCTTTTGGCGCGATAGCAAAGCGGTTATGCAGCGGCCTGCAAAGCCGTTTAGGCCGGTTCGACTCCGGCTCGCGCCTCCAGATAAAGCCCCGCTTCGGCGGGGCTTTTCTTTTTTCTGCGCCCAGAGCCACTTTCCCCGACTCCCCGACGTTGCAAACGCCAAGCGTCCGACGTTCGACGCGCGGATTGAACATGAGTCGTCTGGAGCGAAATTCACGTATGCGTTACGAGGCTGAAACGAACGCATTCTTTGATGCGACAGAATGACCTGTCGTACGCGAAATTGTCTGCGACAGCGCGCATCGTACCGATGGTGTTGCGCGACTTCGATTGAGTGTCTCGCGCAAAGCAGGCAAGTGGCCGTATCCGTTCGACGTCAGCTTGGAAGAACGTCCGTATGACGCGTCGTGCCCGACACGTTCGTCACGATGTCGACGACAGCGTTGCAGGTCTGAAACACTTCATGCGATCAACACGGTGGCGTTTTTTTTGGCATACGCCTGACGTGTAATGACAGCGGGCGCTTGCTTCATATGGCACGCCGTTTGCATGATCGAATTCAGAAATCGAAAGGCTCAACGCGCGCCATGCGACTTCGGCGCCACCTGGCCAATCGACCAGGCGGGGGACAGTTCAATGAAGTCAAATCGACGAGCGGACAGTGCGCGCGTATCGATCCGCAGCACGATCGTCATCGCAAACGGCTGCCGGATCCCGGCGGCCGGTTTCGAACGCGCGCGGTCACGAGAACCGTCCAGGGCAGGGCCGCATCGTGCCGACGACGATTGTCCGGTTGCCGCGGCTCGCTTCGGCTAAGATCCAGCCACCGTCCAGATGCCGCTCATCATGACCGTACGTTCCCGCAATCGTCTGGCAGCGTGGCTTGGCATGTTTGCCATGCTGCTCGTCGTCATTGCGCCGCTCGTGAGCCATGGCCTGGTCTCCCATGACCAGAATGCGCCAGTCGCATCGATCTGTTCGGTCGACGGACAGCCCGACGCAGACAATCACGCCCTTGCCGCTGACCATTTCGCGGCTTGCGGGTATTGCGACCTGCTCGTGCATCATGCGGCTGCACCGTCACCGTCCTTGCCGCAATGGCTGGCGGTTCCCGGCTATGCCGTCGCACATCCACCGGCCTATTTCCCGTTCGTCCGTCGGGATATCCCCAGCGCGGGCCGGCCCCGCGATTCGCCGTTCTATCTCTGACGTAGGCACTCCAGCAGTTGATCCGGACAGGCTCCCCCGCGGCGCGTGAAACGCCCGCGGCCACGAGCCGGCAATCGGGTCATCTCGCACCGCGCGTCCGCCATGTTGCGGATCACGCGCGTGCATGCACACGACATGAGAGGGGAACGAGATGCGAATCGAATCGAAGCAGACCGTCGGCGCGGCGTTGGCCGCGTTCGCCTGTCTGACTGGCTTGACCCTGCCGGGGGCCGCCCACGCCTGCGCGACCTGTGGCTGCTCGCTGAGCACGGATGCCGCGACGGGGTATTCGGCCATGCCGGGCTGGCGTATCAGCCTGGACTACACTTTCATCCCGCAGAACCAGTTGCGCAGCGGATCGCATGCGGTTTCGGCCGTCGTACCGGCGGCGATCAATGCGGCAGGCGGCAGCCAGGAGGTCGAGAACCAGACGATCAACCGCTACTGGAACCTGGGCATCAGCTACAGCCCGAATCCCAAGTGGAACTTCAGCGCGATCGTGCCGTTCGTCGATCGGGGCCACTCGACGTACGGGAATGCCACGCCGGACCAGCTCACCCCCGACAATCTGAGCGGCGTCACCAGCAAGGGGCTGGGCGACATCAAGCTGATCGCCAGCTATCAGGGCTTCCTGCCGACCCGCAATCTCGGCGTGCAACTGGGGGTCAAGCTGCCGACGGGAAAGTACGGCGGCCAGAACGTGCTGACGGGCGCCAACGTCGGGCGTAGCCCGGTGTTTTTCTCGTCAGGCCCGAACAGCGCGAACGGCCAGGCCCTCGATACGAGCCTGCAGCCCGGGACGGGCAGTACCGATCTGATCGTCGGTGCGTACTACTATCAGCCGATCAGCCAGAATTTCGACGCGTTCATCAACGGTCAATTCCAGGCTGCGGTGGTCGAGAATCTTCGCGGCCTCGGCGAGGACTTCCGGCCCGGTAACCAGGCGACGGTCAGCGTCGGCCTGCGTTACGAGGAGAACCCGAGGATCGTGCCGCAGCTCCAGGTCAACGTGACGCGCAAGAGTTCGGACCAGGGGGCGCTCGCCGACACCGGCAACACGGCCGGCACGGTCGTTTATCTGTCGCCCGGCGTGACGGTGAACGTCGTGAAGAACCTGAACGTCTATGCGTTCGTCCAGAAGGCGCTGTACAGCAGGCTCAGCGGCTATCAGCTGTTTCCGCGCTGGTCGGGCACGGTGGGGGCGAGCTATGCGTTCTGACGGTTTTGGCCGAAGCAGCGGGCGTCGCCGGGCGAGGCGCGACTGGCTGCGCATGGCCGGAGGGCTTGCACTGGGCGCCGGCGTCGGCGGATGGCTGCCGGCGGCGCAGGCCGGCAGTCTGACGGTCGGCCGTCCGGCGCCCGGCCTCGTCCTGCATACGCTCGACGGACAAAGCATCGCCAGCGAGGATTGGCGGGGTTATGTCGTCATCCTGACCTTCTGGGCTACATGGTGCGAGCCCTGCCGGACCGAACTGCCGCTGTTGTCCGCGTATGCCGCGCGCCATGCGGCGGACGGCCTGCGCGTGCTCGGCTTCAGCCTGGACGGGGCGGACAACCTCGCGGAGGTGCGGCAGGTGGCGGCCGGCCTGAGCTTTCCGGTGGGGCTGTTGGGTAGTGCCTATGCCGGAGGCTACGGGCGCATGTGGCGGATCCCGGTAAACTTCACGATCGACCGGAACGGGCTCCTCGTCGACAATGGCTGGGACGATCCGCAACCGTCGTGGACTGCCGAGCGCCTCGAGCGCGTCGTTGCGCCGCTCTTGCGGAAATAGCGGGCCCAAGATCCGGCAGCGTGCGAACGAAGTGAACGCCGCTGTCGGTCCGGCCGAGCGGCAGCATGTCGCGCACACGGGTTGTGCGCGACATCATTCGGCTCAACCATCCACCGGCTGCGCCGGCGTGTCGAGCGTCAGCTGATAGAACGCCGCATCGAGCCAGCGGCCGAACTTGAAGCCGGCCTGCGTGATCGTGCCCGAGTGCACGAAGCCCAGTTTCGTATGCAGTGCGATGCTTCCCGCATTGGTCGTATCGATACAGCCGATCACCACGTGCACCTGCGCTTCGCGCGCGCGCCGGACCACTTCGCGCAGCAGCACCTCGCCCAGCCCGCGGCCGCGCTGGTCGCGATGCACGTACACACTGTGTTCGACCGTGTACTTGAAGGCGGGAAACGCGCGGAACGTGCCCCAGCTCGCAAAGCCCAGCAGGGTGCCCGATGCATCGACCGCGCCGATGACCGGGAAGCCGCCCGCGCGCTTCGCCGCGAACCACGCGACCATCGCTTCCGGCGGACGCGGCTTGTAGTCGTACAGCGCGGTCGAGTTCGCGATCGCGTCGTTCAGGATCTCGAGGATGGCCGGCGCATGCTCGGCCTCGCTGCAATCGATCAGGCGCACGTCGTCGCGCTGTTTCGGGGAATTCATACCGGCTCCTGTGGGCAATGGATAGGGCGCGCGCGGCCATTGCGGCGACGCGTTCATCAGGGATTCCGCACGCCGGCGGCGGCAGACGCATCGCAGATCGCGACGACATAACGCGCGGCCTGCGACGACGGATTGCTGAAAATCAGCGGCTGGTCGAGCCGCATGGCCAGGCAGTCACCTTCGTGAAGTTCGTGAAGCGCGTCGCCGAACGTGACGTCGACGCGGCCGCTGATGACCCACACCTGCTGATGCAGCGCGCTTTCGCGCCCGCCGCTGTCGTACGCGACGCGTGCACCGGGCGGGAAATCCACCTCGACGAGCTGGATCGGCGACGGCCAGCCGGCCGGGGAGAGGTTGCGCCGCACGTAGCCGGACGCCGGATCTCGCCATTCGGCCTGCTGCGCGCGGCGGGCCAGCGGCTGCACGGGCGTGTCGTCCTGATCGCCGCCGAACAGGCCGGCCAGCGACACGCCGAGCCCGGCCGCGAGCTTGTCGAGCACGACCGCCGTCGGGCTGGCCGATGCGCGTTCGATGAGCGAGATCATCGAACGGCTGACGCCGGAGCGCGCGGCCAGCGCATCGAGCGTGTAGCCTCGCTCGGTGCGCAGGTCGCGTACGCGCCGGGCGATGCGTTCGTTGATGCCGGTGTCGTCGGCAACGGCGGTCGCTGATTCTTTCATGATGGATTTATTTTCCAGCAAACTGGAATTCGATGTCAACGGGTCGACCTCAAGCGGCGCGACGGAATTCGAACGGCTTGCTCGGCGGTCGTGCACGGCGTAATATACGATTCGGCTACGTTTCGTTTAATTGGGGATATATGGGCATCATCAAGATTTCCGAGCACATGCACGAGCGGCTGCGCTCGACCAGCACGGCGCTGAGCCGCTCGATCAATGCGCAGGCCGAACACTGGCTGCGCGTCGGGATGCTGGCGGAACTCAATCCGGCGCTGTCCTACGGCGACATCTGCCGAATGCTGATCGAGGCCGAGGCACGGGGCGGCGAGACGGGGCCGGCGGAACCGGTCGAGCACCGCATCGAGCAGGTGGCGTAATGGCGAAACGAGACATCCCGATCCGCGGCGCCGCGGAAATCGCCAAGTCGCGTGAAGCGGCGAAGCTCGCGTCGCAGGTGCTGACGATGATCACCGAGCACGTGAAGCCGGGTGTCACCACCGACGAGCTGGACGTGCTCTGCCGCAACTACATCGTCGACGTGCTCGGCGCGATCCCGGCGAACATCGGCTATCACGGCTATCCGAAGACCGTGTGCGCGTCGGTCAATCATGTCGTGTGCCACGGCATTCCGACGTCGCGGCCGCTGCGCGACGGCGACATCGTGAACCTCGACATCGCGGTGATCAAGGACGGCTGGTTCGGCGATACGAGCCGCATGTATTTCGTCGGCGAACCGAACGAACTCGCGCGGCGCCTCGTCGCGACGACCTATGAGGCGATGCACGCGGGCATTCGCGCGGTGCGTCCGGGAGCGACGCTCGGCGACGTCGGCTACGCGATCCAGCAGGTCGCGCATCGCGAAGGATTCAGCGTGGTTCGCGAGTACTGCGGGCACGGCATCGGCGACGTCTATCACGACGAGCCGCAGGTGCTGCACTACGGCCGCCCGGGCACCGGCGTGCCGCTCCGGCCGGGGATGATCTTCACGATCGAGCCGATGCTCAACGCGGGCAAGCGCGACACGCGCATGCTGGCGGACGGCTGGACGGTGGTCACGAAGGACCATTCGCTGTCGGCACAATGGGAGCACATGGTCGTCGTGACGGAAACGGGCTTCGAGGTGCTGACCGAGGACGCGAAGCCTCAGGCGTTCCCGGTGTTGTCGGGCACGCACGCCGCCTGATACCTGCAGTGCGCCACGAACGGTGGTGCGGTGGCATAGTGGAGCGGGCCCCTTTGCGGGGCCCGTTTCGTTTTCGTTCGAGGTCGCGAAGCGCGGCGCGATTTACGCGTGAACGCGGTGACCAGCTGCTCGGTGGCGGAGCGCGGCTTAGCCGCCCCTCAACCGCGTGCCTTCTGCCACGCGGATTCGACGAACACGCGGCACAGCGCTTCCATCCCCTTGCGGTCTTCGTCGTCGAAGCGCGCGGCGACCGGGCTGTCGACGTCCCACACGCCGATCAGCGTGCCGTCGGCGGCCACCAGCGGCACGACGATTTCCGATTCCGAGGCGGCGTCGCACGCGATATGGCCGGGGAAGTCATGCACATCGCGCACGACCTGCGTCTCGCGCGTCTGCGCGGCCGTGCCGCACACGCCCTTGCCGAGCGCGATCCGCACGCAGGCCGGCTTGCCCTGGAACGGCCCGACCACGAGTTCCGTCCCGTCGAAGAAGTAGAAGCCGGCCCAGTTGAGACGGTCGAGCGAGTGGTAGACCAGCGCGGAGAAGTTGGCCGCGTTCGCGGTCAGGTCGCGTTCGGACTCGACGAGCGCGCGTGCCTGCTCGACGAGCGTCGCGTATTGATCGGCCTTGGAGGCGTTGGGGTCGTTGGACAGCGTGAACATGGCGGGAAAGCGATCAGGGTTGTGGAATGCGCGATGCGCGTACCGCAGTCTACGGCACGCGCGCAGGGTTTGCAGCGCCCGGTCACGCGTGAAGCGGCGCGCTCAATCGGGTTCGAGTTCGGCAAACCGCTCCGCGAGAAAATCGAGCAGGGCGCGCACCGCTGGCAGCAATCCCCGGCGCGACGCGAACACCGCATGCACGATTTCGCGGCGCGGCGCCCAGTCGGGCAGCACGGTCACCAGCTCGCCGCGCGCGACCTCATCGCGCACCATCATCGTCGGCAACTGCACGATGCCGACGCCCGCGACGGCTGCCGCGCGCAGCGCGAGCATGCCGCCCGTCACGAAGCGCGGCTGGTGATGAATTTCCGCGTGAGCGCCGTCGGGCCCGCGCAGCCGCCACACGTGCGCGGACTGCGGGGCGCCGTGATCGAGGCTCGGCAGGCGCGCGAGATCGGCGGGAACGGCCGGGGCGCCATGCTCGCGCAGCAGCGCCGGGCTTGCGACGAGGCACTGGCCGCGCTCGGCCAGCACGCGCAGCGCGAGATCGCTGTCTTCGAGCGGCGGCGGGCGTACACGGATCGCGACGTCGATCCCTTCGCCGACCACGTCGACGCGCCGGTTGGTCGCTTCCAGATGAATCTCGACGCGCGGGCACGCGACCATGAACGCGGCGATCATCGTGCCGACCAGCGAATCGAGCAGCACGATCGGGCAACTGACGCGCACGATGCCGCGCGGCTCCTCGTGCAGCAGCGCGGCCGCCTCGTCGGCGGCATCGGCCTCGACGAGCATCGCGCGGCAATGCGCGTAATAGGTCTGACCGACGTCGGTGACCGTGAAGCGGCGCGTCGAGCGCTGGATCAGCCGCATCCCGAGCCGCGCCTCGAGCAGCGCGATGCGGCGGCTCAGCTTCGATTTCGGCATGTCCAGCGCCCGCCCGGCTGGCGCGAAGCCGCCGTGTTCGACGACTTGTACGAAGTAATAGAGATCGTTCAGATCCCGCGCTTTATCGTTCATGAAATGGAACGCTGCGTGCGATTTTGGCAGTCTACCGGATCGATCGTTCCATCACTATATTTCTACCCAGGATGCGAAACACGTGTTTCGCCGCAATTCGGAGAAGGCAATGAAGAAGATCCAGGGTGTGTACAGTGCGCCGCGCGGCCATTGGGTCGGCGACGGTTTCCCGGTGCGTTCGATGTTCAGCTACCAGTCCCACGGTGCGCACCTGAGCCCGTTCCTGCTGCTCGATTACGCCGGCCCGACCACGTTCGAGCCGGGCTCGGCCTCGGCACCGCGCGGTGTCGGCCAGCATCCGCACCGCGGGTTCGAGACGGTGACGATCGTCTATGACGGTGAAGTTGCGCACCGCGACTCGACCGGCGCGGGCGGCGTGATCGGCCCGGGCGACGTGCAGTGGATGACGGCCGCGAGCGGGATCCTGCATGAGGAATTCCACTCGGAAGGGTTCACGCAGCGCGGTGGCCCGCTCGAGATGGTGCAGCTGTGGGTGAACTTGCCCGCCGCGGACAAGATGGGCGCGCCCGGCTACCAGACGCTGCTGAACGCCGACATCCCCGTGGTCGAGCTGCCGGACGGCGCGGGGCGCGCGCGGATCATCGCGGGTGAGTTCGACGGGCGACGCGGGCCGGCCCGCACGCATACGCCGATCGACGTGTGGGACGTGCGGCTCGTGGCCGGTGGCCATGCGCGGTTCCCGATCGCCGAAGGGCGTACGCTCGCGGTGGTCGTGCTGAGCGGCACCGTGCAGGTGAATGGCGAGACGGTCGCCCGCGAAGCGCAGTTCGTGCAACTTGGCCGCGATGGCAGCGATGTCGAGATCGAAGCGAACGGCGACGCGAAGCTGCTGATCCTGAGCGGCGAACCGATCGACGAACCCGTCGTCGGTTACGGGCCGTTCGTGATGAACTCGCAAGCGGAGATTCGTACCGCGATCGAGGACTTCAACAGCGGCCGCTTCGGCCAGATGCCGGCATGACGGACAGGCCCCGCGCAATGCGGGGCCTGTTTATATGCGCGGGCAGTCGGTCGCGCGGCGCGTGCGCTTCGAGGCATAATCGTCGATTGCCGCGCGCCGGCCGGCGCGCCTGAATCAGGACCGACCATGAACGCATCCGCTGCATCCCCGAGCGCCGCCGATCTCGACTGGCGCTGGAAATCCTTCGACGCGCTGACGGCGCGCGAAGTCTATTCGATCCTCGAAGCACGCAGCGCGGTGTTCGTCGTCGAGCAGAACTGCGTGTATCGCGACATCGACGACGCGGACCAGGCCGCATGGCACCTGGCCGCCTTTGATCCGGCAGGCCGCCTGGCCGGCTATCTGCGGGTGCTGCTGCCCGATGCGCAGCACACCGACGTCCGCATCGGCCGCGTGCTGACGACCGCCGCGTTTCGCGGCGCGGGCCTCGGCAACGGGCTGCTGTCGCGCGCGCTCGAGCATATCCGCGCGCAGTGGCCGGATACGCCGGTGAGCCTGCATGCGCAGGCCCACTTGCAGCGTTTTTACGGCGCATTCGGCTTCACGCCGAGTTCGGACGTGCACGACGAGGACGGCATCCCGCACGTGTGGATGAGCAGCGCACGCGCGTAATGCGCGATGCGCCGTGCCGCCGTCAGTGCGCGGCGTGCGCCACCGGCGGCCGGTTCGCGCGCTGCGCGGCCCGTTCATCGATCAGGCGGCCGCGCGCGGACAGCCGCAGCCAGTGGCGCAGCGCGATCAGCGCGCCGATCACGCTCATCATCGAGCCGGGAATCCACAGCAGCAGGCCGCCGATCTGCTGGTCACGCAGCGGGCTCAGCCATGTGAACGCACGGCCGCAGATCGAATAGATCGGATACAGCTCGTGCGGCGAGAAGAAGATCAGCGCGCCGAGCGCGATCTGCGGCGGAATCGCCGCGACGACGATCAGGATCCGGCGGCCCGGCGACAACCGCGCGGGCGGCGCGGGACGCGGATCGACGACGAGCCACCAGAACAGCAGCCCGTCGATCACCATGCTCCAGTTCATCACGCGATAGAGACGCCAGTCGAGCATCGCGATGAAGTGAATCGGCGACAGCAGCCAGAAATAGATCAGCCCGACGAACAGCACGACCGCGACGACGGGATGGAACACCACGTCGAGCGTCGCGCGCACGGGCGCCCACGCGAGCGCGGGGCGCACGAAACGCTGCCGCCAGCGGAACGGAATGCCCGCGCGCATCGCGGCGCCCGGATACGACAGCGCGATGAAGAACGGCCCGAGGTGGTGCAGCACCAGATGCTGCGCGCGGTGCAGGAAGAATTCGTGCTCGAAGAAATAGTCGAGCCGCGTATGCAGCGCGATGTAGAGCGCCGTCAGCCCGAACCAGAACGAGAACTGCCGCAGCGGCGACACCTTCGCCTTCTTCACGCCGCGTGCGAACAGCACGGCGGCGGTCAGCACCGCGATCACCACGGTGGGCGACGGTTCCCACGGATCGAGCCAGTACAGGAGGTTCATCGCGCGCGCATCACTTCGCCTGGGCCGGCGATTTCACGGCGAACGGCGCATCGACCGTTTCGCCGTCGGAGAACTTCAGGCGCAGGTGCACGGTGTCGCCTGGCTTGATCGCGTGCTTCGGCTCCTCGAGCATGAAGTGGTAGCCGCCCGGCGCGATGTCGACCTTGCCGCGCGCGGGGATCGTCAGCTTGTCGACCATTTCCATTTTCTGCGTGGAGCCGTTCGAGACGGTCTGGTGCAGCATCGCCATCCCGTAGTCGGGGCTGTCGACGTCGACGAGATCGACCGGCTTGTCGCTCGTGTTCACGAGCGTCACGTAGCCGCCGGCCGGCAGCTTGTTCGGCAGCCAGCGCACCCAGGCGTTCTGCGCGGTGACCGCGCCGGCGGCATACGCGTGGGCGCCGGCACACAGCGCGGCGAGGAGGGCGAGCGTCTTGAGGGTCGTTGTCGTTTTCATGTCGGGATGCATTCAGGTAGTGGGGGCGGTGTCGATGATCCGGCGCAGATCGGCGGCGATGGCGTCGGGCGAGTCGCGGTCGGTCGCCAGCAGGCGGGCGCGGCCGCTCGCGTCGAAGATATAGACGGCCGAGCTGTGCGTGACTTCGTAGCCGCCGGACGGATCGCGCTTTTCCATCTGGTAGGCGACGCGATAGCGCTTCGCGAGCGATTCGATCTGGCGGTCGGTGCCGGTCAGGCCGCGCGCATGCGCGGCATCGAATGCGGCGACATACGATTGCATTGCCTGCGGCGTGTCGCGTGCAGGATCGACCGAGACGAACAGGATGCGCACGTTGTTGGCCTGCGGGCCGAGCTTCGCCAGCACTTCCATCAGCCGCGCCATCGTTTCGGGGCAGACATCGGGGCAGTGCGTGTAGCCGAAGTAGACGAGCGCGACCTGGCCATGGAACGCATCGGCGTCGACGGGGTGGCCGTCGCCGCCCGTCAGCGTGAACGACAGGTCGGGCAGGTGGCCGGTGACGTTGGTCAGGTTCCAGCGCGGCTCGTCGTGCGTGCACGCGGCGAGCGCCACGGCGGCGGCGAGAGCCGCGGCCGTGCGGATGAGGCGGGAGAAGCGCCGGTGCGGCGTGGTGCGAGACGACATCCTGGGGCTCGATCGGACGGAAGGTGTGCCGGCCGGCGCGGCGCCATGCGTCGCGCGGCAGGCGGTTGCGACTGTAGCGCAATTCGCGCGCCCGCGTCCTTTCGAAACCCGTACGCCGCGGGCGAGCGGGGCAATATGTCGCAGTTGACGCGCGCGGCGGCGCGAAGCCGGCGCCGCACCGGTTTCGCCCATCTCGATGCGCAGGCGCGGTAAGATGCGCACAATTCCATTCGCGCAGCGGCCGCCCGGCGTTTGCCCGCCGGCCCTCACACTATCGAATCGATGCAATCCGTTCCGGCTTCCCTGTCCCTGACCGATACCGCGTTCTTCTTCGACTTCGACGGCACGCTCGTCGAACTGGCGCCGACGCCCGACAGCATTCATGTTCCGCCGTCGCTGCTGACGCTGCTCGACGAGTTGCGGCGCCGCTCGCACGGCGCGGTCGCGATCGTGTCCGGGCGCGGCATCGACAATATCGACACGTTCCTGAAGATGCCCGGCATGCCGATCGCCGGCCTGCACGGCGCGGAGCGCCGCGATGCGAACGGCGACACGCAGCGCATCGGCTTCAACGACGAACGCCTGCTGCGCATCGAGCGCGAGCTGGCGGCCGTCGTCGACCGTCATCCGGGCATGCTGCTCGAAATCAAGGGCGCGGCCGTCGCGCTGCACTACCGCAACGCGCCCGAGCGCGAGGCGGCTGCACGCGCGGCCACCGAGCGCCTCGTCGCCGACTATGCCGATGCGTATGTGCTGCAGCCCGGCAAGATGGTGTTCGAGATCAAGCCGAAAGGCGTCGACAAGGGGCGCGCGCTCGCTGCGTTCCTCGACGAGCCGCCGTTCGCGGGGCGCGTGCCCGTGTTCGCGGGCGACGACCTGACCGACGAGAAGGGCTTCGCGGTGGTCAACGCGCGCGGCGGCCTGTCGATCAAGGTCGGCGCGGGCGAGACGTCTGCCCGCGCGCGGCTCGATTCGGTCGACGCGCTGCATGAGCAGATCGCGCGCTGGCTCGGTGCGGAGCAGCCTGACGCATGAGTCGCCTCATCATTGTTTCAAACCGCGTCGCGCCGATTTCGGAAGGCGAACCGGCAGCGGGCGGCCTCGCGATCGGCGTCTACGATGCGCTGAAGGAGACGGGCGGCATGTGGTTCGGCTGGAGCGGCGAGGTCGTCGCGTCCGGTGCGCCGCAGATCCGCGTCGAGGAGCACGGGCCGGTCACGTTCGCGACCATCGGCCTGTCGCGGCGCGACTACGACCAGTATTACCGCGGCTTCTCGAATGCGACGCTGTGGCCCGCGTTTCACTACCGCACCGACCTGATCCAGTACGACCGTCACGAGTTCGAAGGCTATGGCCGCGTGAACGTGTGGCTTGCCCAGCAGCTCGTGCCGCTGCTGCAGGACGACGACGTGATCTGGGTGCACGACTATCACCTGATCCCGTTCGCGCGCGCGCTGCGCGCGGCCGGCGTGAAGAACCGCATCGGCTTCTTCCTGCACATTCCGTTTCCGGCTGCGCAGGTGCTCGTCAGCGTGCCGCCGCATCGCGATCTCGTCGAGTCGCTGTGTGCGTTCGACCTGCTCGGCTTCCAGACCGAACCCGACCTGCGCGCGTTCTGCGACTACGTCGAGTCGGAAGCGGGCGGCACGATCGAGCGCGACGGCCACCTGGCGACGGTGCGCGCATTCGGCCGGACGCTGCGCGCGGCCGCCTATCCGATCGGCGTGCATCCGGACGAGATCGCGTCGCTCGCGCAGGCCGGCGAGCACGGCAAGGCGGTGCGCACGCTGGCGACGTCGCTGCGCGGCCGCAAGCTGATCATGAGCGTCGACCGGCTCGATTACTCGAAGGGGCTCGTCGAGCGCTTTCGCGCGTTCGAGAAGCTGCTCGAGCACGAGCCGTCGCATCGCAATCGCGTGTCGTTCCTGCAGATCGCGCCGTCGACCCGGGCGGAACTGCGCGCGTACCAGGACATCCGCCTGCAGCTCGAAGGGGAGTCGGGGCGCATCAACGGACGCTTCGCCGAGCTCGACTGGGCGCCGATCCTCTATATCCATCGCCAGTACGACCGCCAACTGCTCGCTGCGCTGTACCGGCTCGCGCGGGTCGGCTATGTGACGCCGCTGCGCGACGGGATGAACCTCGTCGCGAAGGAGTACGTGTCCGCGCAGAATCCGGACGATCCGGGCGTGCTCGTGCTGTCGCGCTTCGCCGGCGCCGCGCGCGAGCTGACGGGGGCGCTGATCGTCAATCCGATCGATATCGACGGGATGGCCGATGCGCTGTCGCAGGCGCTGACGATGCCGCTCGCCGAGCGGCGCGCGCGTTATACGGACATGATCGCGCAGCTTCGCGAGAACAACGTGTCGGTGTGGCGCGACAACTTCCTGCGCGATCTGCAGCACGCGTAACCGGCGGGTCATCGAGCAATAAAAAAGCCGCAGTGCGACGCGCACTGCGGCTTTTTTTGTCGGCTGCGGGCCGGTGTGTCAGGCCACGCGTTCGCCGGTCGGCGTGCTGCCGTCCGGTGCGGAGTGATGGCGGCCGTGCTGTTTCGCGAGCAGGTCGCGGTACAGGCCCGGACGGTTGCGCAGCACGTCGGGCGGGCCGTCGTCGATCACCTTGCCGTTGTTCATCACGATGATCCGGTCGAAGTTGCGCAGCGTCGACAGGCGGTGGGCGATCGCGATCACCGTGCGGCCGACCATCAGGCGGTCGAGCGCGCTCTGGATCGCTTCCTCGGACGCGCTGTCGAGTGCGGACGTCGCTTCGTCGAGCAGCAGGATCGGCGCATCCTTCAGGATCGCGCGCGCGATCGCGATGCGCTGGCGCTGGCCGCCCGACAGCTTGACGCCGCGGTCGCCGACGATCGTGTCATAGCCTTCCGGCATCGCTTCAATGAATTCCGCGCAGCGCGCGTCGCGCGCGGCGGCGAGCACTTCGTCGCGGGTCGCGTCGGGGCGGCCGTACGCGATGTTGTCGTAGATCGTCCGGTGCAGCAGCGAGATGTCCTGCGGCACGAGCGCGATCGCGTGGCGCAGGCTGTCCTGCGTGATCGTCTTCACGTCCTGGCCGTCGACCTTCACGGCGCCGTCCTGCGTGTCGTAGAAGCGTTGCAGCAGCGCAAGCACGGTCGACTTGCCGGCGCCCGACTTGCCGATCAGGCCGACGCGCTGGCCCGGCTCGATACGGAGGTCGAAGTGGTCGAGGATCGCGCGGCGGTGCGGATACGCGAACGTCACGCGCTCGAAATCGACACGGCCGCCCGTGGCCGACAGCGGCTGTGCGTCGGAGCGGTCCGGCATCCCGTGCGGCTCGAGCAGCGTCTTGACGGCTTCGGACAGGCGCGCGATGTGTTGCGTGACGTCGACGAGTGCGACCGCGAGATCGCGCGTGCCGTGCAGGATCGTGAAGCCGAGCGAGCTGACGAGCACGATGTCGCCCGACGTCGCGCGGCCCTGGTCCCACAGCCACAGCGCCCAGCCGAGCAGGCCGGCGGACAGCATCGCGGTGATCACCGCGTGCAGCAGGCGCAGCTTCTCGAGATAGAGCAGGCTCTGCTGGCGCGCATCCATCTCGGCCTTGACCGTTGCGCCAAAGCGCTTCTGCTCGCGCAGCGTCATCCCGAACGCACGCACGAGGCCCATGTTGCCGATCACGTCGACGAGCTCGCCGTCGACTGCCGCGGCCTTCGCCGCGAACGCGTGGTGGCGGGCCGAGCCGCGCCCGGCGAGCTTGAACAGGATGACGGACAGCACGGCCGAACAGCCGAGCAGGCCGGCGGCCATCATCGGATTGACGACGATGATCATCAGGATCGCGCCCATCACCGCGATGCACGGCGGCAGCACGTTCCACGCCATCGTGTTCTCCGACGTGTAGACCGCGTTCGACGTGGCCGTGATGCGGCTCGCCAGCGTGCCGGGCTGCTTTTCGGCGTAGTAGGTGGGCGAATGGCCGATCAGGTACTGGAACAAGTCGCGCCGCAGATCGCCGGTGACCGCGACGAACGTGTGCGCGGCGAACCAGCCGCCGACGCGCCACAGCAGGTTGTCGGCCGCGATCAGCCCGACGAGCAGCGCGAACGCGCTCCACAGCGGGCCGGGGTGATGCCGCCCGGTCGCCAGCACGTCGATCAGGTGCTTGATCGCGTATTGCGAGCCGAGCGCGCAGCCGACGGCGGCCAGCACGCTGCAGAGCACGATCAGGTGGGCGACGGGATGCAGGCGGATGTAGCGGAACAGGAACGCGATCGGTCGATGCGCGTAGCTCGACAGCTTCGCGTTGTGGGCGTTGCGCTGGGCAGGGGTGAGAGATTCCAAAATATGCGTGCGGTGATTCGGTGAGTGAGCGTGGCGGCTGGATCGCAGGCCGGCGTTCGCCCGGACTGAATAATCCGGCATTGTAAACAAGCCCGCGTGTCGCGCTGCGCGAATCTTGCCTTGGCCAGGGGCTCGCGGTCGATTTTGAGATAAAATCCGGCATCCCGTCCTGCCTCATGTGCCGGAATCACGCTGCCGGCGGTCACGGGGTCAAGGAATGCCAAAAGGGCCTTCCACTCTAGAACGGACACCCAAGTCCGCGGGTTGCAAAGTGTTGCACCTTTGTAACAAAGTAAAGTGTTTGAAATGTTGTGCGCCGTATCGGGATTAACCCTAGATAATCGGCTCCGGGTTCGATTCCAGGTTTTTTACGAACCCCTGTCAACGGGTCTTCGTTTCAAACGTTCTATGCCTGTCGCGTCGCCGACGCTCCTTGAGCAGCGCGGGTTCGACGCCCCCGGCAGGCTGATTCGTCCGATCTTCGGACGATCTGCATCCAGCCCGGACCGCCGGCAGGTTGCCGACCCATACCTGGTTTTTAGCCGATTTTTTAGGAGTTACGCATGCGAATCGCCCAAATCGCTCCGTTGCACGAAGCGGTGCCCCCGAAACTGTACGGTGGCACCGAGCGAGTGGTGTCCTACCTCACCGAAGCACTTGTCGAGATGGGGCATGACGTCACGCTCTTCGCGAGCGGCGATTCGCAAACCTCCGCGAAGCTCGAAGCCTGCTGGCCGCAGGCACTGCGCCTCGACCCGACGATCCGCGACGTGATGGCCCCGCACATGCTGCTCCTCGAGCAGGTGCGCCGTCGCGCGGAAGAGTTCGATGTCCTGCACTGCCACATCGACTACTACCCGTTCTCGCTGTTCTCGCGCCAGCCGGTCCCGCATCTGACGACGATGCACGGCCGTCTCGACCTGCCGGAACTGCAGCCGATCTTCAACGCATTCAGCGACGTGCCGGTCGTGTCGATCTCCGACAACCAGCGCATCCCGCTGCCGCAGGCGAACTGGCTGTCGACCGTCTACCACGGCCTGCCGGAAAACCTGCTGACGCCGATCCCGGACGTGAAGCCGAGCTACCTCGCGTTCCTGGGCCGCATCTCGCCGGAGAAACGCGTCGACACGGCGATCCGCATCGCGGAGCAGGCCGGCCTGCCGATCAAGATCGCCGCGAAGCTCGACAAGGCTGACCGCGCGTACTACGAAGAGAAGATCAAGCCGCTGTTCGCGCTGCCGCACGTCGAGTACATCGGCGAAATCAGCGAGTCCGAAAAGACCGAATTCCTCGGCAACGCGCACGCGCTGCTGTTCCCGATCGACTGGCCGGAGCCCTTCGGCCTGGTGATGATCGAGGCGATGGCTTGCGGCACGCCGGTGATCGCGTTCAAGCGCGGCTCGGTGCCGGAAGTGATCGACAACGGCGTGTCGGGCTTCGTCGTCGAAGACGAGCTGTCGGCCGTTGCCGCGCTCAAGCGCCTCGATACGCTGCCGCGCGAGAAGGTCCGCGCCGCGTTCGAAGCCCGCTTCTCGTCGAAGGTGATGGCGCAGAACTACGTGAAGGGCTACGAGGAGCTGCTGCGCCAGAAGCGCCGCACGGTGCTGCGCGAAGTCAACGCAAGCTGATTGCGGGCCGCCGCCGCGCTGCGGCGCGTGGCTTGCCATCGACGCCCCGTCCGGGTTCCCGGCGGGGCGTTGTCACATCCACGGCGCGGATCTGTTGTATTCTCGCCGCGCCCGACGCCGCGAACGGCCCCCGAAGCGGCCCGGGAGGGCATCCGTCCGTCTGTCCAGACGGTAATGTCCCTATAATGGCCGTGCCGTGAAATCCGGCCCCGCACGAATATCCAGAGGAGAGCAGTCTTGGCGAGAACGAAATCCACGCGCGCAGCGCCGGCCCCCGGCGCCGGTGTGATCTTCGCGTTGCGTGCGATCGGTCTCGTGCTGCTCGCGCGCTGGCTGTTCTCGATGTCCCAGATGGGCTATCGCTCGTCGCTGTCGGCGATGGTGTCGTCGCCCTGGGCGTTCGTCTACCTTCTCCTGATCTTCCTGCTGCTCGCATTGCCGGGCGCCGTCGCGCGCGCCGAACGGCCGTTTCATCCGCTGCCGCAGTGGCTGCGCCAGGCGCTGCGCGTCTTCGCGCTGATCGGTTTCCTGTTCGCGGTCTGGTCGATCGGCATGTTCGTCTGGGTGGACGGCTGGCGCCTCGCGCTGCATGCGGTGACGGCGACCAACGGCTGGCTCGTCGCCGCACCGGCACTTTATGCGGCGATCGTCTGGATCTGCCGCCCGCGGCCGCTGTGGCGGACCAACGTGGCCGCGCGCCGCTTCGCGGTCGGCCGTTATGCGATTTCGCTCGACGTGCTGACGCGCACCGCGATCGTGTGGATGGAAAGCCGCAAGGTCGGCCAGTACGATGCGCGCGAACTGTCGGTGCGCTGGCCCGGCCGCGCGGCGCCTGCCGCAGGCGACGGTGCAGCGGACGCGCAGCCGGCCGTCGTGCCGCCGCGCCGCGGCAGCTTCTTCAATCGACCGAAGGTCGAACTGCTGTGGGATTCCCCGGCGGCCGTCGGCCATAACCGGCAGATCGTCATGCGTGCGCCGCTCGCGACCGAGGGCGACCGCGTCGCGGTGCTCGCGCTCGACGCCGCGCTCAAGCAGATCGTCTGACAAGTCCCGCGCACGGCGTGCGGGCGACAAGGAGGCGTGATGATCGTCCGCTGGTTGCTGGCTGCCGTTCACCTGAGTGCGTTCGGCGTCGCGTTTGCCGCGATCGCGGGGCGTAACCGCGCGTTGCGCCGGCTCATCGCGTCGGCGCAGGCGGCCGACTTGCCCGGCGTATTCAAGGCGGATGCCGCGTGGGGGCTATCGGCGCTCGTGCTGATCGTGACGGGCCTGATGCGCGCGTTCGGCGGTTTCGAGAAGGGCGCCGCGTATTACCTGCACGAACCGCTCTTTCACTTGAAGATGACCGCGCTCGTGGTGATCCTGCTGCTCGAGGTCGTGCCGATGCTCGGGCTGATCCGGTGGCGCATCGCCGCGCGGCAGCAGCAGATGCCCGATCTCGGCCGTGCGCGCACCTATGTGCGGATCGGCCATTGGCAGGCGGTGCTGGTGATCGTCATCGTGTTCGCCGCGTCGGGGATGGCGAGGGGGATTGGGCTGGCCGGGTAGGTGCGGCCGGCTAGGGCTGGCCGAGTAGGCCCGGCCCAAGTTCGACCGGGCGACCCTGCCGCCCGGCCGCACCCGCACTCAGCGCACGAGGCAGGGGCGCTTGTTGTTGAAGGTCCAGCCCGGAATCAAATACTGCATCGCCGCCGCGTCGTCGCGGGCACCGAGCCCGTGCTGCTTGTACAGCTCGTGCGCGACCGCGACGGCATCCATGTCGATATCGATGCCGAGCCCCGGCCGCTTCGGCACCTCTACCAGCCCGTTCTCGATCTTCAGCGGTTCGCGCGTCAGCCGCTCGCCGTCCTGCCAGATCCAGTGCGTGTCGATCGCGGTGACCTGGCCCGGCGCGGCGGCCGCGACGTGCGTGAACATCGCGAGCGACACGTCGAAGTGGTTGTTCGAATGCGAACCCCACGTGAGGCCCCAGTCGCGGCACATCTGCGCGACGCGCACCGAACCCTGCATCGTCCAGAAGTGCGGATCGGCGAGCGGGATGTCGACGGCCTGCAGCTGCACCGCGTGACCCATTTGCCGCCAGTCGGTCGCAATCATGTTGGTGGCGGTCGGCAGCCCCGTCGCGCGGCGGAATTCGGCCATCACCTCGCGGCCGGAGTAGCCGTTCTCCGCGCCGCACGGATCTTCCGCGTACGCGAGCACGTGATGCTGGTCGCGGCACAGCCGCACGGCCTCGTCGAGCGACCACGCGCCGTTCGGGTCGAGCGTCACGCGCGCGTCGGGGAAGCGCTCGGCGAGCGCGGTCACGGCCTCGATCTCGCGCGCGCCTTCGAATACGCCGCCCTTCAGCTTGAAGTCGTTGAAGCCGTAGCGCGCATGCGCGGCCTCGGCCAGCCGCACGACGGCCTCGGGCGTCAGCGCGGCTTCGTCTCGCACGCGCGTCCAGTCGTCGGTCGCGCCGCTGCCGTCGCGGTAGGCGAGCGCGGTCTTCGTGCGGTCGCCGATGTAGAACAGGTAGCCGAGCATTTCGACGCGCTCGCGCTGCTGGCCCTCGCCGAGCAGCGCGGCGACCGGCACGCCGAGATGCTGGCCGAGCAGGTCGAGCAGCGCGGCTTCGAGCGCGGTGACCGCGTGGATCGTCGTGCGCAGGTCGAAGGTCTGCAGCCCGCGGCCGCTCGCGTCACGGTCGGCGAAGGTGCGCCGCACGTCGTTGAGCACCGCGTGGTAATTGCCGACCGGCTGGCCGACGACGAGCGCGCGCGCATCGTCGAGCGTGCGGCGGATGCTTTCGCCGCCCGGGACTTCGCCGACGCCGGTGCGGCCCGCGCTGTCCTTCAGGATCACGAGGTTGCGGGTGAAGAACGGGCCGTGTGCGCCGCTCAGGTTGAGCAGCATGCTGTCGTGGCCGGCGACCGGAATCGCTTGCAGGTCGACGATACGCGGCGTGTCGTGGGAGGGCGAGGCAGTGACGGCGTTCATGGGCGGCGATGGCGAAAGGGTGGGCAATGCCGTGCGGCAAAAGCTTTGCCGCGCGCGACGGGAGGTGCGATCATTCGACAACCGACATGCGCGGCGCGCAAGCCCCGCAGGTCGACGCAACCCGAAACGGGGTGGGAGCGACAACCTGACCAGCGGAGCGCAGAACGCGAACGCTGGCTGATCGTAAGACATGGGACCAGGCGGCGCAGGACTGCTCGCTTGAGTCGACAGGAGATCCGTGTTTCGATCATCAGTCGTCGGATGACTTGTGACGCAGTATAATGAATCATCGGCTTTCGCTCAAACCCCGCGTAAACCCTCGGCTCACATTACGATCATTCAAAAAGGAACCGGCCTCATGTCCGTGCCTACGCTTCCCGCAGCGCCGCGCCGTCGCGCACGCAGCCTCGCACAAGATGTCGTCGACGCGCTGACCGCGCAGATCGAAAACGGCACGCTGCGTCCCGGCGACAAGCTGCCGACCGAAACCGAAGTCATGGCGGCGCAGGGAGTGAGCCGGACGGTCGTGCGCGAGGCGATCTCGCGGATGCAGGCGAGCGGCCTCGTCGAGACGCGCCACGGCATCGGCAGCTTCGTGCTGGAGCCGTCGCGCCGCCAGACGCTCGGCATCGACCCGGCGACGATCACGACGCTGCGCGACGTGCTCGCGGTGCTGGAACTGCGCATCAGCCTCGAAAGCGAATGCGCGAGCCTGGCCGCGCAACGCGCGAACGATACCGACCTGGCCGCGCTGCGGCGCGCGCTCGACGCGATCGCATCGGGGGCGGGCGGCGGCCGCGACACGGCGCAGCTCGACTTCCAGTTCCACCTGCAGATCGCGCAGTCCACCGGCAACCGCTATTTCGTCGACATCATGACGCAGCTCGGCACGTCGATCATTCCGCGCACGCGCGTGAATTCGGCCCGCTTTGCCGGCGACGATCTGGAGCGCTACGTCGGCCGGCTGAACCACGAGCACGAGGATATCTACGAGGCGATCGCGCGCCACGACCCGGAAGCGGCACGCGCGGCGATGCGCACGCACCTCACCAACAGCCGCGAGCGGCTGCGCCGCGCGCACGAGGCGGCCGAGGCCGAGGCCGGCTGACGCACCGGGCGGCGCGGCCCACAGTGCCGCCGGCCCGGTCGAATCGCCTCAACATCAGTCGTCATACGAGATCGATATCCGTTCATCGATCGCCGGGGCCGGGCGGCGTTGCCGCCGCCGGCCGCCGGCACCGCCGATCAGCCTCCCTTCGTCGTGATCGTCTTCCACGCGCCGCTCTTCACCTGGTACAGCGTCGACATCCCGCTCTTCAGCGAGCCGTCGTTCGCGAACGAGATGCGGCCGGTCACGCCTTCGAAGTCGATCTTCTTCAGCGCCGGGCGATAGACCTTCGGGTCGGTCGAGGCGGCCGCCTGCATCGCCTTGATCGCCGCCCACGCCGCGTCGTAGCCGAACTGCGCGTACGACAGCACGTCGACGCCGAAGCGCTTCTTGAAGCGCGCCTCGAAATCCTTCCCTTGCGGCAGCTCGTCGAGCGGCCGGCCGTACTCCCACGCCATCGCGCCTTCGGCGGCCGGGCCCGCGATCTTGATGAACTCGTTGTCCTTCACGCCGCCGCCGCCGACGAACTGCGCGTTCAGCCCAAGCTGGCGCATCTGCTTGATGAAGTTCGCGGCGAGCGAATCGAGGCCGCCGAAGAAGATCAGGTCGGGATTCTTCGCCTTCAGGCTCGTGATCTGCGCGCGGAAGTCGACCGCCTGGTTGCTGGTGAATTCGCGGCCGATGAGGTTGCCGCCCGCTGCCTTCACGGCCTTCTCGAACTCGTCGGCCTCGCCCTGGCCGAACGCGGTGCGGTCGTCGATGATCGCGATGCGCTTCGCCTTCGTCACGTCGACCGCGTACTTGCCCGCGTTGCCCGCGTTCTGGCCGTCGGTCGCGATCACCATGAACATGTTCGCGAGCCCGCGCGCGGTGAGCGTCGGGTTGGTCGCGGCCGGATCGATCACCGGGATGCCGGCCTTGTCGTAGACGACCGATGCCGGAATCGTCGTCCCCGAGTTGAAGTGGCCGACCACGACCGACACGTTCTGGTCGACGAGCGCCTGCGCGGCCTGCACGCCGATGCGCGGGTCGGCCTGGTCGTCCTGCACGACGAGGTTGAAGTGGGCCGGCTTGCCGGCGATCTGCACCTTTTGCGCGGCGGCGTCATCGAGCGCGAGCTGCACGCCGTTCTGCAGGTCCTTGCCGTAACCGGCGTTCACGCCGGTGAGCGGCGCGGCGAAGCCGACCTTCACGTCGGTCGTATCGGCGGCCTGGGCGGCCTGTTGCGAGAGGAGGGCAAGCGCGGATGCAATCGACACCGACAGCAGGGAATGACGGAATTTCATGTTGTTCCTCTTGTTCGACACCTGCGAGTGAGTACCGCATGCGCCCGGGCGGGCCGGGTGCGTGCGACGGGCGGGCGGTTCGACCGCTTCTCGGAATCGGGCAGGGAGGTCGGCATCGTTATCCTCGGAAGAATCTCCCGTCAGGCGCCGCGAAGAAGCGCCCCGATCGCCTCGATTTATAGGTCGCCGATATGCCCGGGTCTTGGCAATTCGCCGCGCATTCGGTGCGGATTTGCGCATAGCTTCCGCGCGTGCGGCGGCAGCCGGTATCGGGAGTTTCCCGTCGCGAACGGAGCGGGCGGAGAGGAGGGGGAGACAGGGAGGCGGCGCGGCCCGCCGGGGCCGCGCCGCGCACGGGATGCCGTCAGTCGGACAGGGCGTCCGATGCGGCTTCGGCATCGTCGTGCGATGCGTGCGTGCGGATCAGCGGATCGCTGGTGCTCGGGCGGCCGGTCTCGACGTGACCCGCGAAGCGGCGCAGGAAGCCGAGCAGGCGGCCGTCGCTGACGGTCAGGTCGTACCAGCCGTGGCTGCCGCGCAGATCCCAGTAGTCGTCGACGTGCTGGCCCGGCGCGAGGTCGAACGTGCGCGCGCGGCCGTGGCCGTACGCGTTCGTGACCTTGAGCCGCACGGCCTTGTGGCCGCGGTTCATCAGGCGCAGCGTGATGTTGCCGTTCGCGACGTCGTAGCCGTAGATCACCTCGGGATTCACGTTCGCGCTGCCGACGCCGGTCGCGAACGGGCCGCGGAAATGGCAGTAGAAGCCGTTCGGGCCGTACACGTCGAGGTCGTACAGGCCGAGCGACGCCGCGGCGCTCCACGTGTCGGCGATCCGCTTGCCGGCTTCGACCGTGTACGCCCACGGGCCGTCGAGGCGATTGCGCGACTGCACCTGGAACGCGGCGCCTGCCCGGCCCGTGTTCGCGAAGGTCAGCCGGAACAGGCCGTTCACCGATTCGACGCGGCCGTGCACGAACAGCTCGTACGGCAGCGCGCGCGCCGGCCGCAGCCCGGCCTCCTGCTTCGGCAGCTTCTGCAGCACCGGCGGCACGGGGATGTAGTCGGGATGGCGCAGGCGGTCGGGCGGCGCGTAGCCGCTCGTGTCAGGCAGCGTCGGCCAGCCGGCATCGGCCGTCGCGAAATCGAACGCGGCGGTCAGATCGCCGCACACCGCGCGGCGCCACGGCGAGATGTTGCCGGCCTTGACCGGGTATTGCGCGCCGAAACGTGCCTCGATGAATTGCAGCAGCGACGTGTGATCGTAGGTCTGCGAGCAGACCCAGCCGCCCTTCGTCCACGGCGACACGACGAGCATCGGCACCCGCGGCCCGAGCCCGTACGGGCCGGCCATGTGCGATGCGTCGCCGGGGAACACCTCGTTGGTCGTCGCGACCGTCGACAGCCCGTTGTCGCGCGACTGCGGCGCGAACGGCGGCTGCACGTGGTCGAAGAAGCCGTCGTTTTCGTCGTACGTGATGAAGAGCGCGGTCTTGCTCCATACCTCCGGATTCGACACGAGCGCCTTCAGTACTTGCTCGATGTACCACGCGCCGTAGTTCGCCGGCCAGTTCGGATGCTCGGAATACGCCTCCGGCGCGCAGATCCACGACACCTGCGGCAGCGTGCCGTTCTTCACGTCCTGCTGCAGGATGTCGAACAGCGTGCCGCCCGCGCTGATGTTGGTGCCGGTGCGCGCCTTGTCGTACAGCGGCGTGCCGGGCAGCGCGTTGCGGTACTGGTTGAAGTAGAGCAGCGAGTTGTCGCCGTAGTTGCCGATGTACGGGTTCTGCGTCCAGCCCCACGACCCGGTGGCGTTCAGGCCGGTGCCGACGTCCTGGTAGATCTTCCACGACACGCCGGCGTTTTCCAGCACTTCCGGATAGGTCGTCCAGCCGTAGCCCGCTTCCTCGTTGCCGAGCACCGGGCCGCCGCCCGTGCCGTCGTTGCCGACGTAACCCGTCCACATGTAGTAGCGGTTCGGGTCGGTCGAGCTCGGGATCGCGCAGTGGTACGCGTCGCAGATCGTGAATGCGTCGGCGAGCTGGTAGTGGAACGGGATGTCGTCGCGCTTCAGGTACGCCATCGTCGTGGTGCCCTTGTTCGGCACCCACTGGTCGTAGCGGCCCTTGTTCCACGCGGCGTGCATGTCCTGCCAGCCGTGCGGCAGGTCCTGCAGGAACTGCAGGCCGAGCTTGTCCGCGCCCGGATGGAACGGCAGCAGCTCGGCCGGGCCGACCGGCTGGTGGAACACCGACTTGCCGTTCGCGAGGCGCAGCGGACGCGGGTCGCCGAAGCCGCGGACACCGCGCATCGTGCCGAAGTAGTGGTCGAACGAGCGGTTCTCCTGCATCAGGATCACGATGTGTTCGATGTCGCGGATGGTGCCGGTGCGGCGGTTCGCGGGAATCGCAAGCGCATCGCGAATCACGGGGGGGAACAGGTTCAGCGCGGCGGCGCCGGCGGTGCCGGCAGCGACGCGCAGGAAGTCACGACGGTTCGATCGGGTCATGGTCGTTATCGTGCGGTAAAGGGGGGAGCCGATTGGCGGGACCTGCTGGAAGGGCGCACCCGGGTCGCAGGATGCGGCTGCGCCGGGTGGTGCCGCCGCGAGCATAGCGGGGAATCGGTGTCATTCATGTGAAGTCCGAAAACGTTTGCATCCGCATCGAAGCGATCTCGAAGCGGCGTCGGGCGAATGTCGCCAGTGGTCGCGGTGCGGCAGGGATGAGGCGGGAAAGCAATGCGGCGCGGGATGCGCACCGGTGAAGCGGAGGCGATGCCGGCGTGTCAGGCGTCCGTGACCCACGCGCCGAACCATTCGCTCGGGCGCGCGATTTCGTCCTGCGCGGCGACGAGTTCGAGCTCGTAGCGGCGCGCATCGTAGGTCGCCTTCACGACCGCATGCACGGCCGCGAGCGTGTGCTCGAACGCCGCGCGCACGGAGTCGCCGCGCAGCCGGCACGCGACGAAGATCGCGCTGGTCAGGTCGCCGACGCCGACCGGATGGCGCGGAAACGCGTACAGCGGGCGCTGGCCGATCCACGCTTCGGTTTCGGTGACCGCGAGCATGTTGAAACGATCGGCGGGGCTGTTGCGGTCGTGCAGGTGCTTGACGAGGATGATCTGCGGGCCGCGACGGATCAGCGAGCGGCAGGCTTCGACGGCTTCGGCGACGGTTTCGATGCGCCGCCCGGCGAGCTTCTGCAGTTCGGTGTGGTTCGGCGACATGCCGTCCGCGAGCGCCGGCATCTCCTGGACGATGAACTCCTCGACGCCGGGCTCGGGCCGGATGCCGCCCGTCTGGCCCATCGCCGGATCGCAGAAGTACCACGCGTTCGGGTTCATCGCCTTCACCGAGCGGACGATTTCGACGGCCGCACGCGCCTGCGGCGGCGAACCGAGGAAGCCGGACAGCACGGCGTCGCAGCGCTTGAGTGCGCCGATCGCGGCGATGCCGTCGACGAGCTGCTCCATCTTCGCGGCATCGATCGCGCTGCCGGCCCAGTGACCGTACTGCATGTGATTCGACAACTGGACGGTATTGAGCGGCCAGACGTTGACGCCGAGGCGCTGCATCGGGAACACGGCCGCACTGTTGCCGGCATGGCCGTAGATGACGTGCGACTGAATGCTGAGGACGTTTTTCATGGGAAGCGCCTGCACGCGTTTCAGGGTCACGTCACACGATACCCGAGTTCGTCGCGCGCGCGGAAGTCGCGCGGCGCCGGAGTGTTGCGCGCCGTCGTCAGCGCGACCGCGTAGAATCGCGGGGCGCGAGACGGCCCGGCCGCCCGCGTGCGTCTCCAATCACCGTGATCGCCATGCTTTCGATTCGCAAGATGTTGTTTGCCGTGCGCGCCGCCGTGCTCGGCGCGGGTGTCGCCGTCGCGTGCGCCGTGCCTGCCATGGCCGCCGCCGCATCGCCCGCCGGCAACGACGGGCCCGTGTATGGCCCGCGCCTGGAAGGGTTCACCTATCCGGCGCCCGTGCATCTCTACACGTTCGTGTCGCAGCGCGAAACCCTCGAGATGGCCTACCTCGACGTGCAGCCGGCCCACCCGAACGGCCGCACCGTCGTGCTGCTGCACGGGAAGAACTTCTGCGCGGCGACCTGGGAGGACACGATCGGCGTGCTGAGCCGCGCCGGCTATCGCGTGATCGCACCGGACCAGATCGGCTTCTGCAAGTCGTCGAAGCCCGATCGCTACCAGTACAGCTTCCAGCAGCTCGCACGCAATACGCATGCGCTGCTCGAATCGGTGGGGGTGAAGTCGGCGACGATCGTCGGCCACTCGACAGGCGGGATGCTCGCGATGCGCTACGCGCTGATGTATCCGAAGGCGACCGACCAGCTCGTGCTCGTGAACCCGATCGGCCTCGAGGACTGGAAGGCGCTCGGCGTGCCGCCTTTGCCGGTCGACTACTGGTATGCGCGCGAGCTGAAGACCACGGCCGACGGCATTCGCCGCTACGAGCAGGGCACGTACTACGCGGGCAAGTGGTCGCCGTCGTACGAGCGCTGGGTGCAGATGCTGGCCGGGATGTACCGTGGCGCCGGTCGCGACGCGGTCGCGTGGAACTCCGCGCTGATCTACGACATGATCCTCACGCAACCGGTGGTCTACGAACTCGGCGCGATCCGCGTGCCGACGCTGCTGATGATCGGCGACAAGGACACGACCGCGATCGGCAAGGACGTTTCGCCGCCCGACGTGCATGCGAAGCTCGGCCGCTACCCGGAACTCGCGAAGCGCACGCAGGCGGCGATTCCCGGCGCGCAGCTCGTCGAGTTCCCGGCGCTCGGCCATGCGCCGCAGATCCAGGATCCGGACGCGTTCCATAAGGCGCTGCTCGACGGGCTGGAGGCCGTGCACCCGCAGTGATGCGGGGCCGGCCGCAGGCGGCCCGGGCGCGTGCCGTCAGCGCGCTTCGCTCGCGAGCTCGTCGCGAATCTGCGCGGTCAATTCGAACGAGCGCAGCCGTGCCGCGTGATCGTAGATCTGCGCGGTGACGATCAGCTCGTCGGCCCCCGTCTGCGCGATGCGGTCGCGCAGCTTGTCGCGCACCGTGTCGCGCGAACCGACGGCCGCGAACGACAGCGAATGCGCAACGGTCGCGAGTTCGAGCTCGTTTGCCTCGAGCATGTCGACCGGCGGGGGCAGCTTGCCCGGCGTGCCGCGCCGCAGATTGATGAACTGCTGCTGCAGCGACGTGAACAGGCGCTGCGCCTCGTCGTCGGTATCGGCGACGAACACGTTGACGCCGACCATCGCATGCGGCTTCGGCCACGCGGCCGACGGCCGGTACTGCGCGCGATAGATCTCGAGCGCGCGCATCAGGTAATCCGGCGCGAAGTGCGACGCGAACGCGAACGGCAGCCCGAGCATCGCGGCGAGCTGGGCGCTGAACAGGCTCGAGCCGAGCAGCCACACGGGCACGTCGAGCCCTGCGCCGGGCACCGCGCGCACGCGCTGGCCGGGCACCGGCTCGGCGAAGTAGCGCTGCAGCTCGGCGACATCATCCGGAAACGAGTCGGCGCTGCCGATCAGGTCGCGGCGCAGCGCGCGCGACGTGGTCTGGTCGGTGCCGGGCGCGCGGCCGAGGCCGAGGTCGATGCGCCCCGGATACAGCGACGCGAGCGTGCCGAACTGCTCGGCGATCACCAGCGGCGCGTGGTTCGGCAGCATGATGCCGCCCGACCCGACCCGGATCGTCCGCGTGGCGCCCGCGACATGGCCGATCACGACGGCCGTGGCCGCGCTCGCGATGCCGGGCATGTTGTGATGCTCGGCGAGCCAGTAGCGCTGGTAACCCCAGCGTTCCGCATGCTGCGCGAGATCGACGGTGTTGCGGAATGCCTGGGCGGCGTCGGCGCCGGCCGGAATGGGGGCGAGATCGAGTACGGAAAACGGAGTCATCGGATGGCCTTCGAAAGGGGCGCGCGCGGTGATGCGCTGACGCAACAAATGCCAAGGATTTTGCCAAAGGGTTCCGGAACGTGCTGCCGGTGGCCCGATACCCATGCGCGTTTCAGGGGTGCAGGGTCGAATTCGGCGATCGTTGCAAAAATCAATCTAATCGCCGATTAATTACCGATCTTTACGGCGATTGGACGTGAATCCGCATCGACGTACAAATTTGCACGAAACGTATGATTTTCAAGACTGCAATACGCCTGCAAACCGCTTACGCTAATGTGAACGCGGGTGCGCCCAAATGGTTCGCCGACAGCACAGCTTTGCCGGAATTGCACCAGTCCGTTTCTCGTAGTGCCGAGCGCGGGGTGCCGCAGGCTGCTAAAATCCGGCGCCTACCCATGTTGTGCCGAAGGTAGCCATACGAATCTTCCCGCATCCCGTCCGGGCGTCGCGCGGAGATGCACCACGCGAAGCCGGGCATGGCCGTATCCGAAGGATGGGTCGAGCCTCCCCCTATATACAGGCGCTGCTGGAACAAGGAGTCGGGTCGTGCCCGCGTTCGTCGTTGTCGGAATACCGAATCACGCTCAATCATGTGCAAGCGTTCTCCATGGCGTTCAGTTCGCCGGGAGGCGTCGCGCATGACGGCCACCGCAACGATGCTCGACTGGCTCCTGATCGTATTCACGCTGGCCGCGGCCGGCTATGCGCTCGTCGCCGCGTTCGCGCCGCGGCCGCGTACGCCGCGCACGGCCGTGCGCGACGGCTTCGAGCCGGTCAGCGTGCTCAAGCCGCTATGCGGCGCGGAGCCGCACCTGTACGAAAACCTCGCGACGTTCTGCGAGCAGCGCCATCCGCGGTATGAAGTGCTGTTCGGCGTCGCATCGGCGGTCGATCCGGCGATTGCCGTGGTCGAACGGCTGCGCGCCGATTATCCCGAGTGCGACATCACGCTCGTGATCGACGCGCGCGTGCATGGCAAGAACCTGAAGGTCAGCAACCTGATCAACCTCGCCGAGCGCGCGAAGTACGGCCGCATCGTGATCGCGGACAGCGACATCGCGGTGAAGCCCGACTATCTGGAGCGCGTGACGGCGCCGCTCGCCGACGTGTCGGTCGGTGTCGTCACGTGCCTGTATCATGCGCGCAGCGTCGGCGGGTTCTGGACGCGGATCGGCGCGCAATTCGTCGACGCATGGTTCGCCCCGTCGGTGCGGATCACGCACCTCGGGCGCTCGAGCCGCTTCGGCTTCGGCGCGACGCTCGCGCTGACGCGCGACACGCTCGACCGGATCGGCGGCTTTCCCGCGCTGAAGGACGAACTGGCCGACGATTTCTGGCTGGCCGAGCTGCCGCGCCGCCTCGGGCGACGCACCGTGCTGTCGGAGGTCGAGGTCGCGACCGACGTGATCGAGCCGTCGTTCGGGCCGCTGTGGCACCGCGAGACCCGCTGGCTGCGCACGATCCGTTCGCTGAACCCGGCCGGCTTCGCGTTCCTGTTCATTACGTTTACCGTGCCGTGGCTCGCGATCGGCGCGGCGCTCGCGCTGCGCCTCGACGGCACCTTCGCCGGCGCGCTGGCGGGCTGGGCGGCCGTGGTGGGCGCGTTCGGGCGGCTGGTGCTGCACGCGCGCGGCGAGGACGGCTGGCGCGCGTTCTGGCGCGACCTGCCGCTCGTCGCGGTGCGCGATACGCTGCTCGCGCTCGAATGGCTTGTAGCCGCGTTCGGCACGCACGTGGTGTGGCGCGGCGCGAGGATGACGGTCGTCGGCGGCGAGCGCGCGACGGCGGCAGTGGAAGCAGTGGACGGCCGCTAGGGCCGTTCCGACCGAACCCGGCCCGAGGGCCGAGACGCGCTGCGCGGCGAGGCCGCGCGGCGCGACATGACAGAGAGGCGGGCGCCGGCAGGGCGGCCCGCGGTTTTTTGACTGAATCGTTGTGACGAATCGAACTATGCAGGCTACCGGAGCATTCATGAAAACGCTGTTCTTGCAGGCCCCTTCGTATGACGGCTTCGACGGCGGAGCCGGCTCGCGCTATCAGGCGAAGCGCGAAATCCGTTCCTTCTGGTATCCGACGTGGCTCGCGCAGCCGGCCGCGCTCGTGCCGGGCAGCCGCGTCGTCGACGCACCGGCCGACGGCCTGTCGGTCGAGGAAACGCTGAAGATCGCCAACGACTACGACCTCGTGATCATCCACACGAGCACGCCGTCGTTCCCGACCGACGCGATGTTCGCGCAGGACCTGAAGAAGATGAAGCCGTCGATGCTGGTCGGCATGGTCGGCGCGAAGGTGATGGTCGATCCGCACAACTCGCTCACGGCGAGCGAGGCCATCGACTTCGTGTGCCGCGAGGAATTCGACTACACCTGCAAGGAAATCGCCGAAGGCAAGCCGTTCCCGGAGATCAAGGGCTTGAGCTGGCGCGCGAAGGACGGCTCGATCGAGCACAACGAAGCGCGTCCGATCCTCGAGAACATGGACGAACTGCCGTTCGTCGCGCCCGTCTACAAGCGCGACCTGAAGATCGACAATTACTTCATCGGCTACCTCAACTATCCGTACGTGTCGATCTACACGGGCCGCGGCTGCAAGTCGCGCTGCACCTTCTGCCTGTGGCCGCAGACGGTCAGCGGCCATCGCTACCGCACGCGTTCGGTCGAGAACGTGCTCGCGGAAGCGAAGTGGATCCGCGACAACATGCCGGAAGTGAAGGAGCTGATGTTCGACGACGACACCTTCACCGACGACCTGCCGCGCGCGGAAGCCATCGCCATCGGCCTGGGCAAGCTCGGCATCACGTGGTCGTGCAACGCGAAGGCGAACGTGCCGTACAAGACGCTGAAGGTCATGAAGGAAAACGGCCTGCGCCTGCTGCTGGTCGGCTTCGAATCCGGCGACGACCAGATCCTCGTGAACATCAAGAAGGGCGTGCGCACCGATTTCGCGCGCCGCTTCAGCGCGGACTGCAAGAAGCTCGGCATCAAGATCCACGGCACCTTCATCCTCGGCCTGCCGGGCGAGACGCAGGAGACCATCAAGAAGACGATCGAGTACGCGAAGGAAATCAATCCGCACACGATCCAGGTCTCGCTCGCCGCACCGTATCCGGGCACGACGCTCTACAAGCAGGCCGTGGAAAACGGCTGGATGGAAGAGAACAAGACCATCAACCTGGTGAGCAAGGAAGGCGTGCAGCTCGCGGCGATCGGCTATGCGCACCTGTCGCGCGACGAGATCTATCACCACCTCGAGCAGTTCTATCGCCAGTTCTACTTCCGTCCGTCGAAGATCTGGGAGATCGTCCGCGAGATGCTGACGAGCTGGGACATGATGAAGCGCCGCCTGCGCGAAGGTGTCGAGTTCTTCCGCTTCCTGCGCGCACACGAGGCCTGATTCATGGCGACGCAGCCGGCGGCGCGGGCGCTGATCTTCACCGCGGACGACTTTGGGCTGCACCCGCGTGTCAACGCGGCGGTCGAGCGCGCGCACCGCGACGGCGTGCTGAATGCCGCCAGCCTGATGGTCGGCGCGCTCGCCGCGCAAGATGCGATCGAGCGCGCGCGGCGGCTGCCGTCGCTCGCGGTCGGCCTGCATCTCGTCCTCGCGGACGGGCCGGCCACGCTGCCCGCCCATGAGATTCCCGCGCTCGTCGGCCCCGACGGGCGGTTCGGCGATGCGATGGCGAAGGACGGCTGCCGCTTCTTCTTCCTGCCGCACGTGCGGGCGCAGCTGCGCCGCGAGATTCGTGCGCAGTTCGACGCGTTCGCGGCGAGCGGCTTGCCGCTCGACCACGTGAACGCGCACAAGCATTTCCACCTGCATCCGACCGTCCTGTCGCTGATCATCGAGATCGGCCGCGACTACGGGTTGCGCGCGGTGCGGCTGCCATACGAGACGAGCGCACCCGCGCTGCTCAAGCCGTGGATCGCGCTCGTGCGCGCGCGGCTCGACCGCGCGGGGCTTGCGCACAACGACTACGTGGTCGGGATCGAGCATACGGGCGCGATGGACGAGGCCGTGCTGCTCGATGCGCTCGCCAAGCTGCCGCCGGGTGTCGGCGAGATCTACTGCCATCCGGCCGAGGCCGGCGACGGCCCGATCACGCCGACGATGGCCGGCTACCGTCCGGCGGACGAACTCGATGCGCTGCTGTCGCCGCGCGTCGCGGCCGCGCTGAAGGCGGCGGGCGTCGCGACCGGCGGCTTTGCCGACGTGTTCGGCCAGCCCGCCGCACGGCGCGCCGCGCCGGCGTCGCGCGCAGCGGGAGCGCAGCCGTCATGACCAAGTGGATCAAATGGCTCGGCTGGCCGCTCGGCATCGGCATCCTGCTCGCGCTGGGGCTGCACGAGGGCATCGGCGACGTATCGCAGATGCTCGCGCGCGCCGGTTACGCGTTGCTGTGGCTCGTGCCGTTCCATGCGCTGCCGCTGCTGCTCGACGCCTACGCGTGGCACCTGCTGCTCGACAAGCGCTCGTCGCTGCCCTTCCTGTGGTGGATCGCGACCGTGCGCGAGGCCGTGAACCGGCTGCTGCCGGTGGTCGGGATCGGCGGCGAGATCGTCGGCATCCGCCTCGCGCGCTGGCAGGTGCCCGACGCGAGCCGCGTGACGGCATCGGTGATCGTCGAGTTGCTCGTGACGATCGTCGTCCAGTATGCGTTCGCCGCGCTCGGCCTCGTGCTGCTGCTTGCGACAACGGACAGCATGGGCGGCGGCACGATCGGACTCGCGTTGCTGCTCACGCTGCCGCTGCCGGTGCTCGGCGTCGTGCTGATGCGCCGTGGCGGCATCTTCCATGCCATCGAGCGTTTCGCGGGCCGCCTGCTCGGCGATTCGCACCGGCTGCTGCAGGGCGTCGACGGCAAGCGGCTCGACGCCGATATCGACGGGCTGATGTCGCGCACGGGCCTGCTGTTCAGCGCATTCTTCTGGCAACTGGCCGGCTACGTGCTCGGCGCGCTCGAGATCTACTGGGCGCTCGCGCTGCTCGGCCATCCGGTGTCGATCGGCGGCGCGATCGCGATCGAGGCGATGGCGCAGGCCGTGCGCCATGCGGCGTTCATGGTGCCGGGCGGCCTTGGTGTGCAGGAGGCGACCGTCGTGCTGCTCGCGCAGATGTTCGGCGTCGATCGCGAGACGGCGTTGTCGCTCGCGCTGGTCAAGCGCGGCCGCGAGGTGCTGTTCGGCTGCCTGGCGCTCGGTTCGTGGCAGCTGGCCGAACTCGTGCGCACACGCCGCCGTATCGGCGTGCCGCCGGCCGTGCCGCGCGCGCCGCAAGCGACGAGCCGCACGACCCGGGCCGAGACTGAAACCGAAACGATGCATTGAACACGAGACGGGCCGCGCGCCCGTCTCGCGCTTTTGGCATTGCGCGGGTATCCTTGCCGCGTGTTTTCTCGACGCGCATTTCTTCCAATGAATTTCCGTTTCCGGCTGCTTCCCGTGACGATGCTGGCCGCCGCGCTGGCGCTGACCGGCTGCGACGACAAGCAAGGCAATCTCGACGTGCAACGTATCAGGGACTTCTTCAACGCGATCAAGCCCGCGCCGCTGCTGCTGAAGGGGCTGAAGGTCGGCGAATCGACCGAGGCCGACGTGCGCGGCACGATGGGCAAGCCCGAGACCGAGCGCGACTTCACCGACGGCTCGAAGCGGCTCGAATACCCGCGCGGCCCGATGGGCAACCAGACGTGGTTCGTCGATCTCGATGCGAACGGCCGCTACACGGGCGCGACGCAGGTGCTGACCGCCGAGAATTTCGCGAAGGTGCGCCCCGGGATGAACGAGGACGAGGTGCGGCGCCTGCTCGGCAAGCCCGGCGACATCGCGCAATATCCGCTCAAGCCCGAGATCGTCTGGAGCTGGCGCTGGCTCGAGGACGGCGTCAACACCGACGCATTCTTCAACGTCCATTTCGGCCCGGACGGGCTTGTCTATACGACTTCGCGCTCCGACATCCTGAAAGGGCGGTAGGCGCAACCCGTCTTCGGCGCTATATCGAAAAAGCGACCGGAAAATTGCAAAAAGTCCGCTTCCCCGCCGGTTATCCGGTTGTCAGGAAGCGGCTTTTTTCCTTTTGAAACAGCGGCGTAGGCCGTGGTTGCAAATGATGGGACAGATTGTTGCGACGCAGCAATCACCGGCAAGGTGGTTTGAGGCAATCAATTTCGCTTGCGACTATCCGCGTCAGCCCGGCGCGGGACAGGCATACGCGTCGGCATCCATTCCAACTCTGGAGACGCGCGTGTTCCTTTACGGCTTTGGTCCTGTCCTCTGGGCCGGCACCGTGCAGACCATCGAGCTGTCGGTGCTGTCGCTCGCCACTGCGGTGGCGCTGGGGCTGATCGGCGCGGTGGCGAAGCTGTCGCACAACCGGGTGCTGCGAGCGATCGCGACCGGCTATACGACGCTGATCCGCTCGGTGCCCGATCTCGTCCTGATGCTGCTGTTGTTCTACAGCATCCAGATCTGGCTGAACCAGTTCACCGACTTCGTCGGCTGGAACCAGATCGACATCGACCCGTTCGTGGCCGGCGTGCTGACGCTCGGCTTCATCTATGGCGCGTACTTCACCGAGACGTTCCGCGGCGCGTTCCTGTCGGTGCCGCGCGGCCAGCTCGAAGCCGGCGCGGCGTACGGGATGAGCGGCGCGCGCGTGTTCGCCCGGATCATGTTTCCGCAGATGATGCGCTTCGCGCTGCCCGGGATCGGGAACAACTGGCAGGTGCTCGTGAAGGCCACCGCGCTGGTGTCGATCATCGGTCTCGCGGACGTCGTGAAGGCCGCGCAGGACGCCGGCAAGAGCACGTTCAACATGTTCTTCTTCATCCTCGTCGCGGCGCTGATCTATCTCGCGATCACGACCGTTTCCAACCTCGTGCTGATCCAGCTCGAGAAGCGTTATTCCATGGGCGTGCGGCACGCAGATCTATGATCGAAATTCTCCAGGAATTCGGCCAGGCGTTCCTTTACTGGGACGGCCAGCGCCTCTCCGGCCTCGCGGTGACGCTGTGGCTGCTCGTCGCGTCGATTTCGCTCGGCTTCGTGTGCGCGGTGCCGCTCGCGGTCGCACGCGTGTCGAAGAACAAGTGGGTGTCGACGCCGGTGCGGTTCTACACGTACGTGTTCCGCGGCACGCCGCTCTACGTGCAGTTGCTGCTGCTGTACACGGGCATGTACAGCCTCGAGTTCGTGCGGTCGCACTCGCTGCTCGACGCGTTCTTCCGCAGCGGCTTCAACTGCGCGATTCTCGCGTTCGCGCTGAACACCTGCGCGTACACCACGGAGATCTTCGCGGGTGCGATCCGCGCGATTCCGCACGGTGAAGTGGAGGCGGCGCGGGCGTACGGGATGTCGCCGTTCACGATGTACCGCCGCGTGATCCTGCCGTCGGCGCTGCGCCGCGCGCTGCCGCTGTACAGCAACGAGGTGATCCTGATGCTGCACGCGACGACCGTTGCGTTTACCGCGACCGTGCCGGACATCCTGAAGGTCGCGCGCGACGCGAATTCGGCGACCTACATGGCGTTCCAGTCGTTCGGGATCGCCGCGCTGATCTATCTTGCGGTATCGTTCGCACTCGTCGCGGCGTTTCGCCGCGCGGAGCGCCACTGGCTTGCGTATCTCGCGGCCGCCCGTCATTGAATTACTTCGAGGAGAGCCAGTTGGCCGAGATCACTCAAACGAGCGCTGCCGCTTCCACCAAGCTTGCCGCGGTCGACATTCACAAGCGCTACGGTGACAACGAAGTGCTCAAGGGCGTGTCGCTGAACGCGAAGGCCGGCGACGTCATCAGCATCATCGGCGCGAGCGGCTCGGGCAAGAGCACGTTCCTGCGCTGCATCAATTTTCTCGAGCGGCCGAATGCGGGGCAGATCGTCGTCGACGGCGAGGCCGTGCGCACGAAGACCGACCGCGCCGGCGCGCTCGAAGTCGCCGATCACAAGCAGCTGCAGCGCATTCGCACGAAGCTCGCGATGGTGTTCCAGCACTTCAACCTCTGGGCGCACATGAACGTGCTCGAGAACGTGATGGAAGCGCCGGTGCACGTGCTCGGCATTTCGAAGAAGGAAGCCGAGGAGCGGGCGCGCGAGTACCTGGAGAAGGTCGGCTTGCCGCCGCGCGTCGAGAAGCAGTATCCGTCGCATCTGTCGGGTGGCCAGCAGCAGCGCGTGGCGATTGCGCGGGCGCTCGCGATGCATCCGGACGTGATGCTGTTCGACGAGCCGACGTCGGCGCTCGACCCGGAACTCGTCGGTGAAGTGCTGAAGGTGATGCAGAAGCTGGCCGAGGAAGGCCGCACGATGATCGTCGTCACGCACGAGATGGGCTTTGCGCGCAACGTGTCGAACCACGTGATGTTCCTGCATCAGGGGCGGACCGAGGAAGAGGGCGATCCGAAGGAAGTGCTGGTCCGCCCGCAGAGCGAGCGGCTGAAGCAGTTCCTGTCGGGCAGTCTCAAGTAACGCGACAGGGCAGGTTTCGACCGTGGTACCGGTGTCTCGTCCCGCAGGCGCCACCCGCACGACGCAGGTGGCGATCGTTGCATTGCCGCCCGTGTCGATGTCGGGCGTGGGTCCGATCGTCGATGCGCTGAATCTCGCGAACGAGATCGACGGGCGGCTGCTGTATCGGTGGCAGGTGTGTTCGTGGGACGGGCGGCCGGTGCCGCTCGCCGGCGGCGCGCAGTGGCATGCCGATGCGGCGTTCAACGATGCGATCGCGTGTGACTGGGTGATCGTCGTGTCGGAGCGGTTTCAGCAGTTTGCCGACTATCGGTTGTTTCTCGCGAGTCTCGCGAGGGTGGGGCAGCGCACGCCTGTCGTGACCGGTATTCATCATGGCGTTTGGTGGCTGGCCATGGCCGGGCAGCTTTCCGGGTATCGCGTGAGCGTGAACTGGGAGACGTATCAGCAGTTCGCCGAACAGTTCGAGCGGTCGATCGTCACGCAGCAGATCTTCGAGATCGATCGCGATCGGGCGACCTGTGCCGGTGGGCAGGCTACTGTTGATTTCATGCTGGCCATGATTGGCCGGGAACATGGGCCGGACCTCGCGGAGAGGATCGCCGATGCGCTCGGCGCCGGGACTTTGCGCAGTGGCGAAGAGCGGCAGCGGATTCCTTTTGTGACTGCGCCGGGCGAGCGGCATCCTCGGTTGAATGATGCTTTGCTTTTGATGGAAGCCAATGTCGAGGATCCGTTGACCACCGATGAGATCGCCGAGCTCGTTGGCGTGTCACGCCGGCAACTGGAGCGGCTCTTTCGACAGTATCTCGGGGCGATGCCCTCCAAGTATTACCTCAATCTTCGGTTGCTCAAGGCTCGGACTCAGTTGCAGCGGACTAGCAAGTCGGTTGTTCAGGTTAGCCTTGCCTGTGGGTTCTCTTCTGCTGCGCACTTTTCTAACGCTTACCGCGAAAGGTTTGGAGTCACGCCTCGGGAGGATCGGAGAGCCTGGCTCGAGAAGCAAACCGGGGGCGGCGGCGAGCCTCGCGGGGGCGCGCTTGTCGAGCGCGGGGGGAAGGATTGATTTTGGTTTTTTTGGCGGTTCGCTTGCGGTTGGCGTGAAGCACCTGTTGTCTCAGCGGTCTATTAGCGTCGCCCCTGCGCGGGGCGGCGGTTACTTTTCTTTGTCTTGCCAAAGAAAAGTAACCAAAAGAAAGGCGCTGTGAGAACGCAAGACCTCCCGGTGCCATGGCACTCGGAGTGGACCGCGCCTAAGTGTCCGCGCCAGTCACGAACACGGAGTGGTTCGAGCAATGGTTCTGATACCCCCCCACTACCCGACAGAGCGGTATACCGCCCGCTAGCTCCATCCTCGCTACGCTCGGCTGCAAGGTACTTCACGTCGCGTTGCATGCGCTCACATGCTTCTGCCAGCGCTGCATCAGCAAAGCACGCAACCCTCTTTTCTCACACCATTCGTACCCGATCGGACTGCTTGCCATCGGTGAGTGTTGGATAACGGCGTGAGCACCTAAGTGCGTGCTGCGTCCCTTTTTCGTGGCGAATGAGGGCATGCCTTGATTCGCTGAATTCGGGGGCTCGCGAGCGATTGCTGGAACTGATTGACCTGGAGCGTTACTGGCGGGGGTGTCCCTGTCGGCCGAGCGCAGCGAGGGCGGAGCTAGCGGGCGGTATACCGCTCTGTTGGGTAGTGGAGGGTGTCAGAACCATTGCTCGAACCACTCCGTGTTCTGGACTGGCGCGGACACTTAGGCGCGATCCACTCCGAGTGCCACGGCACCGGGAGGTCATGCGTTCTCCGAGCGCCTTTCTTTTGGTTACTTTTCTTTGGCAAGACAAAGAAAAGTAACCGCCGCCCCGCGCAGGGGCGACGCTAATAGACCGCTAAGACAACAGGTGCTTCACGCCAACCGCAAGCGACCCACCCAAAAAGCCTCAAAATACGCCCACCGAAACCGAACCCCCGCCCGCCCGAAAGGGCAAAACCAAACCGCACTATCCGCTTCCGATAGAACCCGTCGCAATTCCGCAAGACGCTTGCGTCACCCTTACCTAAACTTGATCCTGTTGAACCCTCTTACGAAACCGAAAGGAACGACCATGACGACCTCGACCGTGAACCGCCAGACATTCGATGAAGTGATGGTGCCGGTATTTTCCCCCGCGCCGTTCGTGCCGGATCGCGCAGAGGGCTCCCGCGTGTGGGACACGGCCGGCCGCGAGTACATCGACTTCGCGTGCGGCATCGCCGTGACGTCGCTCGGCCACGGCCACCCGGAACTGCTGAAAGTCCTGGACGAACAAGGCCGCAAGCTCTGGCACATCGGCAACGGCTACACGAACGAGCCGGTGCTGCGCCTCGCGAAGCGTCTCGAATCGCTGACTTTCGCCGACCGCGCGTTCTTCGCGAACTCCGGCGCGGAAGCGAACGAAGCCGCCCTGAAACTCGCGCGCCGCGTCGCATTCGACCGCCACGGCGCCGACAAATATGAAATCGTGTCGTTCGTCCAGTCGTTCCACGGCCGCACGTTCTTCACGGTCAGCGTCGGCGGCCAGCCGAAATACTCGGAAGGCTTCGGCCCCGTGCCGGAAGGCATCAAGCACCTGCCGTACAACGACATCGAAGCCGCGAAGGCCGCGATCGGCCCGCAAACCTGTGCCGTGATCGTCGAACCCGTGCAAGGCGAAGGCGGCGTGATCCCGGCCGATCCGGCCTTCCTGAAGGCGCTGCGCGAAGCGTGCGACGCGCACGGCGCGCTGCTGATTTTCGACGAAGTGCAAACGGGCGTCGGCCGCACGGGCCAGTTTTACGCTTACATGGATTCCGGCGTCACGCCGGACATCCTGACGACCGCCAAGGCGCTCGGCAACGGCTTCCCGATCGGCGCGATGCTGACGACGAACGAACTCGCTGCGCACTTCAAGGTCGGCGTGCACGGCACGACGTACGGCGGCAACCCGCTCGCATCGGCGATCGGCGACAAGGTCGTCGAACTGATCAGCGACCCGGCACTGCTCGAAGGCGTGCGCGAACGCAGCGTGCGCCTGAAAGGCGCGCTCGAGCGCATCAACGCGCGCTTCGGCATCTTCAAGGACGTACGCGGCAAGGGCCTGCTCGTCGGCGCGGAACTCACCGCGGCATTCGACGGCCGCGCGAAGGACTTCGTCACCGCCGCCGCGGAAAACGGCCTGATCATGCTGATCGCCGGCCCGAACGTGCTGCGCTTCGTGCCGTCGCTGGTGATTCCGTTCGACCTGCTCGACGAAGGCATGAAGCGCTTCGAGAAGGCAGTCGAGCAAGTGCTCGCCGCCCAGGAAGCCACCGCGCGCTGATCGGCGCACCCATCGCAGACAGGAACGACGATGCTATTTGTTCGCCCCGGCAAACTCACGGATCTCGATGCGCTCGCGCACATGGCGCGCACCGCGCAGCCGGTCCTGCACTCGCTGCCGCACGACCGCACGGCGCTCGAAGCGCGCGTGGCGCTCTCCGAGGATTCGTTTCGCGCGGACGTCGACTTCGCCGGCGAGGAGTTCTACCTCTTCGTGCTCGAGGATTCGTCGACCGGCAAGCTGCTCGGCACGGCGAGCATCGTGGCCGCAGCCGGTTACTCGGAGCCGTTCTATGCGTTCCGCAACGACGCATTGATCCACGCGTCGCGCGAGCTGCACGTGAACCGCAAGATCCACGCGCTCACGATGTCGCACGAGCTGACCGGCAAGAGCCGGCTGGCGGGCTTCTACGTCGATCCGTCGCTGCGCGGCGACGCGGCCGCGCACCTGATCTCGCGTGCGCGGATGATGTACATCGCCGCGAACCGCCGCCGCTTCACGCCGGAAGTGTTCACGCTGCTGCTCGGCGTGAGCGACGGCAACGGCGCATCGCCGTTCTGGGAAGCGGTGGGCCGCAAGTTCTTCGGCCGCGACTTCACCGACGTCGACATCGCGTCGGGCGGCCGCAGCCGGACCTTCATCGCGGAAGTGATGCCGGCGTATCCGCTCTACGTGCCGCTGCTGCCGGAAGCCGCGCAGCGCGTGCTCGGCGAGCCGAACGAATCGGCGCTGCTCGCCTATGACATCCATCTCGAGGAAGGCTTCGAGCCCGACCGCTTCGTCGACATCTTCGACGCGGGCCCGGTGCTGACCGCGCAAGTCGACCGCACCGCGTGCGTGAAGCACGGCGCCGAGCGCACCGTGCGCGAGGCCGCGCACCAGCAGGGCGATGTCGCCTACATGGTGTCGACGGGCAGCGGCGAATCGTTCCGCTGCGTGCTGGCCGACCTGCCGGGCGACGCGGGTGACGCGCCGCTGGCCGGCGACGTGCGCGCGGCGCTCGATGTGAAGGATGGCGATGTCGTGCGCTGCGTGCCGCTGCACCGCCGCGACGATGAAGATTTGAAGGGAGACGCAGCATGATCGTCGTTCGGGTCGTACAAACGGGCGACGTCGACGCGCTCGTGTCGCTCGCGAAGGAAACCGGGCCGGGCCTGACCACGTTCAAGCCCGACCGCGACGCGCTCGCCGCGCGCATCGAGCGCACGCGCCGCACGCTCGCGGGCGAGGCGGCGGCCGGCGAGGCCGGCTACTTCTTCGTGATGGAAGAATCGAAGACGGGCGACATCGCGGGCGTGTGCGGGATCGAGACGCAGGTCGGCCTCGAACAGCCGTTCTACAACTATCGCGTGAGCACGGTCGTGCACGCGAGCCAGGAGCTCGGCGTGTGGACGCGGATGTCCGCGCTGAACATCTCGCACGACCTGACCGGTTACGCGGAAGTGTGCTCGCTGTTCCTGAGCCCGCGCTATCGCACGGGCGGCGTGGGCGGCCTGCTGTCGCGCTCGCGCTTCATGTTCATCGCGCAGTTCCGTGAGCGCTTCCCGGAACGCATCTGCGCGGAACTGCGCGGCCACTTCGACGACGACGGCACGTCGCCGTTCTGGCGCGCGGTCGGTTCGCACTTCTACCAGATCGATTTCAACGCGGCCGACTATCTCAGCTCGCACGGCCGGAAGTCGTTCCTCGCGGAACTGATGCCGCGCTACCCGGTGTATGTCGACCTGCTGCCGCAGGACGCGCAGGACGCGGTCGGCCTCACGCACCGCGATACGCTGCCGGCCCGCAAGATGCTCGAGGCGGAAGGGCTGCGTTACCAGAATCACGTCGACATCTTCGACGCGGGCCCCGTGCTCGAATGCCACGTCAACGACCTGCGCACGGTGCGCGAGAGCGCCGTCGTGCCGGTTGCGATCGGCGTGCCGGATGCGCGGGAAGACGCCCCGAAGTCGCTCGTGTCGAACACGTCGCTCACCGACTTCCGCGTCGGCGTCGCGCCGGGCGTGGTCGCGAACGGCTCGTTCGTGCTGTCGGCCGACGATGCCGTCGCGCTCGACGTGAAGGCCGGCGATCCGGTCCGCGTGCTGCCGCTCAAAGTCAAACAGGGATAAACGAATCATGACGGAACTCTTCATCGACGGCGCCTGGGTCGCAGGCTCGGGCCCCGTGTTCGCTTCGCGCAACCCCGGCACCGACGAGATCGCATGGCAGGGTGAAAGCGCGTCGGCAGCCGACGTCGATCGTGCGGTCGCAAGCGCGCGCCGCGCCTTCGCCGGCTGGTCGGCGCTCGACTTCGAATCGCGCTGCGCGATCGTCAAGCGTTTCGCCGCGTTGCTCACCGAACGCAAGGAAGCAATCGCGACCGCGATCGGCCGCGAGACGGGCAAGCCGCTGTGGGAAGCGCGCACGGAAGTCGCGTCGATGGCCGCGAAGGTCGGCATTTCGATCCAGGCTTACCAGGAACGCACCGGCGAGAAGCGTCAGGACATGGCCGATGGCGTCGCGGTGCTGCGCCATCGCCCGCACGGCGTGGTCGCGGTGTTCGGCCCGTACAACTTCCCCGGCCACTTGCCGAACGGCCATATCGTGCCCGCGCTGATCGCCGGCAATGCGGTCGTGTTCAAGCCGTCGGAGCTCGCACCGGGCGTCGCGCGTGCGACGGTCGAAGTGTGGAAGGAAGCGGGGCTGCCGGACGGCGTGCTGAACCTCGTGCAGGGCGAGAAGGACACGGGCATCGCGCTCGCGAATCATCGGCAGATCGACGGGCTGTTCTTCACCGGCAGCTCGGATACCGGCACGCTGCTGCACAAGCAGTTCGGCGGCCGTCCTGAAATCGTGCTCGCGCTCGAGATGGGCGGCAACAACCCGCTCGTGATCGGCGAAGTCGAGGATATCGACGCGGCCGTCCATCACACCATCCAGTCGGCGTTCCTGTCGGCCGGCCAGCGCTGCACGTGCGCGCGCCGCATCTTCGTGCCGCAGGGCGCGTTCGGCGACCGCTTCCTCGCGCGCTTCGCCGACGTCACGTCGAAGATCACGGCCGACGTGTTCGACGCCGATCCGCAGCCGTTCATGGGCGCGGTGATCTCGGCGCGTGCCGCGGCGAAGCTCGTCGACGCACAGTCGCGCCTGATCGAGCAGGGCGCGAAGCCGATCATCGCGATGACGCAGCGCGATCCGCGCCTCGGCTTCGTGAACGCGGCGATCGTCGACGTGACGGGCGCCGCGAACCTGCCGGACGAAGAACACTTCGGCCCGCTCGCGCAGATCGTCCGCTACGCGACGTTCGACGAAGCGATCGAGCGCGCGAACGACACGGCGTTCGGCCTGTCCGCCGGCTTGCTGGCGGACGACGCGAACGCATGGGAACACTTCCGCCGCACGATTCGCGCCGGGATCGTCAACTGGAACCGGCCGACCAACGGCGCGTCGTCCGCCGCGCCGTTCGGCGGCACCGGCCGCTCGGGCAACCATCGCCCGAGCGCGTACTACGCGGCCGACTATTGCGCGTATCCGATGGCGTCGGTGGAAAGCACGCAACTGACCTTGCCCGCGAGCCTGTCGCCGGGCCTGCATTTCTGATCGAGGGAACGACGATGAACGCACAAGAAGCCAATTTCGACGGGCTCGTCGGCCCGACCCACAACTACGCCGGGCTGTCGTTCGGCAACGTGGCGTCGCTCAACAACGAAAAGTCGGCCGCGAACCCGAAGGCCGCCGCGAAGCAGGGGCTGCGCAAGATGAAGCAGCTCGCGGATCTCGGCTTCGCGCAAGGCGTGCTGCCGCCGCAGGAGCGGCCGTCGCTGCGCCTGCTGCGCGAGCTCGGCTTCTCCGGCAAGGACGCGGACGTGATCGCGAAGGCCGCGAAGCAGGCGCCCGAACTGCTCGCCGCGGCGAGCTCGGCATCGGCGATGTGGACCGCGAACGCGGCCACCGTCAGCCCGTCGGCCGACACGAGCGACGGCCGCGTGCACTTCACGCCGGCCAACCTGTGCAGCAAGCTGCATCGCGCGATCGAGCACGAAGCGACGCGCCGCACGCTGTCGACGCTGTTCGCCGATCCCGCGCATTTCGCGGTGCACGAAGCGCTGACCGGCACGCCGGCACTCGGCGACGAAGGCGCGGCGAACCACACGCGCTTTTGCGCCGAATACGGCAAGCCGGGCATCGAGTTCTTCGTGTACGGCCGCGCGGAGTACCGCCGCGGGCCCGAGCCGAAGCGCTTCCCGGCGCGCCAGACCTTCGAGGCGAGCCGCGCGGTCGCGCATCGCCACGGGCTCGCCGAAGAGGCGACGGTCTATGCGCAGCAGGATCCGGACGTGATCGACGCAGGCGTGTTCCACAACGACGTGATCTCGGTCGGCAACCGCGACACGCTGTTCACGCACGAGCGCGCGTTCGTCAACAAGCAGGCGATCTACGACACGCTGACCGCCGCGCTCGACGCACGCGGTGCGCGCCTGAACGTGATCGAGGTGCCCGAGGCCGCCGTGAGCGTGAACGACGCGGTGACGTCGTACCTGTTCAACAGCCAGCTGCTGTCGCGCGCGGACGGCTCGCAGGTGCTCGTCGTGCCGCAGGAATGCCGCGAGAACGGCAACGTCGCGGCCTATCTCGACGAACTCGCGGCCGGCAACGGCCCGATCCACGACGTGCTCGTGTTCGACCTGCGCGAAAGCATGAAGAACGGCGGCGGCCCTGCGTGCCTGCGCCTGCGCGTCGTGCTGAACGAAGCGGAGCGCGCGGCCGTCACGTCGAACGTGTGGATCAACGACACGCTGTTCGCGTCGCTCGACACGTGGATCGACCGGCACTATCGCGACCGCCTTGCACCGGAAGACCTCGCCGATCCGGCGCTGCTCGACGAATCGCGCACCGCGCTCGACGAGCTCACGCAGATCCTGCGCGTCGGTTCGCTGTATGACTTCCAGCGCTGATTCCCGCATGGCCGGCGCGCTGCTCGACGACTTCCTCGCGTTCACGCTGACCGGCGGCGCACCGTCCGCGACGGACGGCACCTGCGCGGCCGGCGCCGTGCGCTGGCAGTGGCGCGGCGACGGGCTGCTCACGCTCGAACCGGTGGCGGCCGAGGCCGCCGGCGCGGCGCGCGCGAGCGTGCTCGTGTCGGCCGGCGTGCACGGTGACGAGACGGCGCCGATCGAGCTGCTGTCGATGCTCGTGCGCGATCTCGCCTCGGGCGCGCTGCCGCTCGCGTGCCGGTTGCTCGTCGTGCTCGGCAACGTACCGGCGATGCGCGCCGGCGAACGCTATCTCGACGACGACCTGAACCGCCTGTTCAGCGGCCGTCACGCGCAGGTGCCCGACAGCCGCGAAGCACCGCGCGCCGCGCAGCTCGAAGCGGCCGCCGCCGCATTCTTCGCGGCCGCGCCGGCCGGCGCCGCACGCTGGCACATCGACATGCATACGGCGATCCGCGCGTCGGTGTTCGAGCAGTTCGCGCTGCTGCCGCACACGGGCATGCCGCCGACGCGCACGATGTTCGAATGGCTCGGCGACGCGCGGATCGCGGCCGTGCTGCTGCATACCGCGAAGGGCAACACGTATTCGCATTTCACGGCCGAGCATTGCGGTGCGCTCGCGTGCACGCTGGAACTCGGCAAGGTGCGCCCGTTCGGCCAGAACGACCTGGCGCGCTTCGCGCCGGCCGACCGCGCGGTGCGCAAGCTCGTGTCGGGCGCCGCTTGCGAGGCCGACGCGCCGTTGCCGCGCGTCTTCACGGTGATCGACCAGATCACGAAGCAGAGCGATGCGCTCGAGCTGTTCGTCGCGGCCGACGTCGCGAACTTCACCGCGTTCGCACGCGGCACGGTGCTCGCGCAGGACGGCGATTACCGCTACACGGTGACGCACGACGAGGAGCGCATCGTGTTCCCGAATCCGTCGGTGAAGCCGGGTTTGCGCGCGGGCCTGCTCGTCGTCGATACGACCCGCGAGACGGTCGCCGCGCTCGTCTGACGGTGACCGGTTGTGCGTGGCCGCGGCAACCCGCGGCCCGCGCCTCGCCCGGCCACCATTCCTGTTTAGAGATAGCGTCCACCTGCCGCGCGGAAGGCCCGCGGGTCGCGCTTGCGTATTTGCGACATCGTCTTGCAAGTTCGACGGGCCGCCCGGCTGGCGTCGGCGCCCGCAGCGCAGCATCGCGGGCCGGCGGCTGCTTTGCCATATCGGGCCGCGCGGATTGGTACAATCGCGGCCTTGCGGCTGTTGCGCCGCATCACGGCGCGGCGGCAGCATTGCCGTGGTCATCCGACCCTGCAATGATGCATGCGCCCGTAGTTCCGGAACATTCGAGTATCGAGGAGAACACCTGATGAAGTTGGATTGGCGTAAAGTGGCCGCGCATGCGGTGGTGGCGGCATCGGCCGTGGCGGCAGGCAGCGCGATGGCAGCGGATCTGAAAGAGATCCGTTTCGGCGTCGAAGCCTCGTACGCGCCGTTCGAATACAAGACGCCCGACGGCAAGCTGACCGGCTTCGACATCGATATCGGCAACGCGGTGTGCGCGAAGCTGAAGACGAAGTGCGTGTGGGTCGAGAACGACTTCGACGGCCTGATCCCGGCGCTGCAGGCGCGCAAGTTCGACGCGATCAACTCGGACATGACGATCACCGACCAGCGCAAGCACGCGATCGCGTTCACCGATGCGATCTACACGATCCCGAACCAGCTGATCGCGAAGCAGGGCAGCGGCCTGCTGCCGACCCCGCAATCGCTGAAGGGCAAGCGCGTGGGCGTGCTGCAGGGCACGATCCAGGAAGCGTACGCGAAGAAGAAGTGGGCGCCGGCCGGCGTCGAAGTCGTGCCGTACCAGACGCAGGACCTGGCCTACGCCGACCTGAAGTCGGGCCGTCTCGACGCGACGTTCCAGGACGCGGAAGCCGGTTCGAAGGGCTTCCTGACGAAGCCGCAAGGCCAGGGCTTCGCGTTCGCGGGCGGTACCGTGAGCGACGCCGAGATCCTCGGCTCGGGCGTCGGCTTCGGCCTGCGCAAGAACGACGCGGCGCTGAAGACCGCGCTCGATCAGGCGCTGAAGGAACTGAAGGCCGACGGCACGATCGACAACCTCGCGAAGAAGTACTTCAGCGTGCCCGTGACGCTCAAGTAAGCGCTGCGTTCGATCGCACGATGCAAGCAAACCGGCCGCTGATGCGGCCGGTTTGTTTTTGGGGCGGGAAATGACGGAAAACCGCGGACGGGAAACCGCGCAGCAGCGGCCGGCGGCGCGTCAGGCCGGAAAGAACCGGCCCAGTTCGCGCGCCAGCTCGTTGAGCACGGCCATCTCCTGCTGCGTGATCTTGCGCGCGGGCTGCGCGCCGGCCCAGTCGCCGTACAGCAGCGCGACGGTCGTCGTGCCGACGCGCACCGGCAGCAGCACGAACGCGCGCGTGTCGTCGAATGCGTCGAGATACCACGCGGGCAGGCGCTTGAGCATCTTCGGCTCCTGCGCCTGCTCGATGAAGATGCCGACCGAGTTCGAGATCGCGAGATGAAACACGTCCGGCTCGAAACGCTCGTCGAAGCGCAGCCGGTCGAGCGTCGTATCGACGCCGGGGCCGAAGCCGAGGCGCGCGGCGAACATGCCGTCGTCGTGGCGCACGAACATCACGGTGCGCGTGAATGCGAGGCCGGCCAGCAGGCTTTCCGACGCGAGCGCGAGCACCGGCGTCAGCACGTGCTCGGACGGCAGCGCACGCAGGTCCGCGAGGCCGGCTTCGAGGCACGCCTCGGGCTCGGCCTGGGCGCGCGCGATCGCATCGGCGTTCGCGCGCAGCTCGACGATCTCGCGCATCACGGTGTCGCTCGCTTCCTCGCGTGCGAGCCGCTCGGCGATCTCGACGAGCGCGTCGGATTCCATGTCGAGCTCCGCGCCGTAGTGCTGCGCGAGCGCCGCGATACGCGCGTCGCGCTGCGGGCTCGCGGGCATCACCAGCGCGCCCGCGACGTCGGTCGAGCAGCGGCTGATCGCGCGCAGCCAGCGGACGCGGTCAGCCGGGCCGTCATCGGTCGCACGGCCCGCATCGTGGTCGTCATCGTCGTTGCCGAACGCATCGGCGTGGACCACGTGGTCGTGATCGGCCATCCCCGCGCGGATCACGTCGGGCAAGCGCCAGCGCGCGGCCGCCTCGAGCCCGATCTCGTCGAAGCCGACGCCGAGCACATCGATGCAGGCGGCAGCTTCGTCGCCATTCAGCTCGGCCGCGCGACGGCGGATCCGGTCCCATTCGCTGTCGAGATAGCAGACCACGAGCAGCTTGCCGACCTGGCGCATCAGCGTGCAGACGACGGCTTCCTCGCCCGCGCGCAGCTCGGCGCGCTCGGTGAGCTTGCGTGCGACGCAGCCGGACAGCAGCGCGCGGTTCAGCTCGAGCTTCGCGTCGATGCGCCGCGGCGTACTGTGGTGGAAATGGTCGACGAGCTTGAGCCCGACGACCAGGTGGCCGACGGCGTCCATGCCGAGCACCATCAGGGCGCGGGTCACGGTCGTGATGTTGCCGCCGAACGCCATGTACATCGCGGAGTTCGCGAGCCGCAGCACTTTCTGCGTGAGCGCGAAGTCCGACAGCACGACGCGCACGAGCGCGGTGAAGTCGAGGTCGTCGTTCTTCATCGCGGCCATCGTCGCACGCAGCGATTCCGACAGCAGCGGGAAATCGCCCCGTTCGTTCATCCGGGCCCACAGCTTGTCGAGCAATGCGGTGCGGGGCAGGTGTTCGGTGATTGACATACGGATCTGTCCGGTTCGCGGCGCGCGTCAGGCGGCGGCGTGCAGGTGCAGCTGCTGCGCCTCGAAGCGCCGCGCGAGCTCCTCGGACGGCAGCGCCTGGCAGACGAGCCAGCCCTGGATATGGTTGCAGCCCATCTCCGTCAGCAATTCGCGCTGCGCCTCGGTCTCGACGCCTTCGGCGACGAGTTCGAGATCGAGCGTCTGCGCGAGGCCGACCACCGCCGACACGATCGCGCGATCGTTGCGCGAGGTCAGCAGGTTCTCGACGAAACTGCGGTCGATCTTCAGCTTCGCGAGCGGGAAGCGCTGCAGGTACGCGAGGCTCGAATAGCCGGTGCCGAAATCGTCGATCGCGAAGCGGATGCCGAGATCGGTCAGCTCCTCGAGCAGCCCCTTGGCCTGCGCGGGATCGTGCATCAGCAGGCTTTCGGTGATTTCGAGCACGATGCGGCGCGGGTCGATGCCCGTCAGCGCGATCGCCTCGCGCACGCTCTGCGTGAAGCGCGGGTCGCGGAACTGCTGCGGCGACACGTTGACCGCCACGTACTGCAGCGCGAGCCCCTGGCGATCCCAGGCGACGAGCTGCATGCACGCGGCCTTGAGCACCCAGTTGCCGAGATAGTTGATCAGGCCGATCGATTCGGCGAGCGGAATGAAGGTCGCCGGCGGCACGAGGCCGTGCACCGGATGGCGCCAGCGGATCAGCGCCTCGACCCCGACCACCGCGCCCGACTGGCTGCGCGTGATCGGCTGGAAATGGAGCGAAAACTCGCCGTTGCGCACGCCGTCGTACAGGTCGGCCTCGAGCTTCAGCCGTTCGGCGTCGGCCGGATCGTCGACGGGGGCGTGGAACGCGAGCGCATTGCCGCCCGACGCCTTCGCCTGCGCGAGCGCGTGGTCGGCGCGGCGCAGCAGCGGGCTGTGGTGCTGCGCGCGGTGCGGCGCCGAGCGCTCGTCAGGGTAGAGCGCGATGCCGATGCTCGCGGACAGGTGCACGGTCTGCCCCTGGTACACGTAGGGCTCGCGCACCGCGGCCTGCAGCCGGCGGGCGAGTGCGTCCGCCGCATTGCTCGCCTGCGTACGGTTCGGTGCGCCGAGCACGACCGCGAACTTGTCGCTCGCGACGCGCGCGAGCTGCTCGTTCGGCGTGACGAGCGCCTTCAGCCGCTGCGCGGTCTCGCGCAGCAGCGTATCGCCCGCGTCGTAGCCGAGCGCGCGGTTGATCCGCTGGTAGTCGTCGAGATCGAGCAGCAGCAGCGCCGCGCACGAGCCGTCCCCGTCGGCGGCCTGCTGCGCGCGCATCAGCGCGGGCACGAGCGCGGACAGGTTGTCGAGCCCCGTCATCGGGTCGTGGTGCATCTCGTAAGTCAGGCGCGCCTCGAGCGCGCGCCACGACGACACGTCGAACGCCGCGATCGCGAATCCGTCGACCCCGTGATGGCGGCTCTTGAACGCGCGGATCTCGACGTCCAGCGGGTAGGTGAGCGACTTGACGATGCACATCGTCGCCTTCTCGACCTGGCCGGAACGCGCGGCGCGTGCAAGCAGGCCTTCGAGCGCCGCGGTATCCTGTTCGGCGATCAGGTCGCGCAGCGTCAGCGTGTGCAGGTAGTCGCGGTGGTAGCCGATGAAGCGCAGGCTCGCGTCCGACACGTACAGAAAGCGCAGCTCGCGGTCGACATGGGCGAGGAAATCCACCGTGCCGACCGTCTGTTCCAGCCAGTTGCGCACGGAGTCGTCGCGTCGCGGCGCACCGGCGCGCGCGGGCATCAGCGCGCCGCCCGACCAGGCGAAGCGGCGCAGCGTATGCAAGGCGCTGCGCCAGGAGCCCTTGCGTGACGTCTGTTTCCTGTTGGCTTCCATGTTTCTCGCTGACGTGAAGGGCTGGAACCGGTTGTCCGGAAGGAATAACGGCAGACTGTGCGGAATCTTTAACGGACCGGCCGCGGATGGCGTTGCCGCTGGACCGGATCGGCCACGCGGGTGTTCGACAGGCGAACGCCGGCGGGGCCTACATTGAGGCTGACTTTATAAGAAATGAGGACGCAGATGAAGCGAAAACTGTTGCTGGGCGCCGCCGTGGCGGCGCTGGTGGCCGGCCATGCGCTGATGGCGCGGGCGGAATTGAAGCCGGGTGCCGCGGCGCCCGATTTCACGACGCAGGCGTCGCTGGGCGGCAAGACTTACACATACTCGCTCGCGGACGCGCTGAAGCAGGGGCCGGTCGTGCTGTATTTCTATCCGGCCGCGTTCACGAAGGGCTGCACGATCGAGGCGCATGCGTTCGCGGACGCGGTCGACCGTTACAAGGCTTACGGCGCGACGGTGATCGGCGTCTCGGCCGACAAGATCGACACGCTGACGAAGTTCTCGGTGAGCGAGTGCCGGAGCAAGTTCCCGGTCGCGGCCGATCCGGACGCGAAGATCATCCGGGAATATGACGCGAAGCTGCCGGCGATCGACAAGGCGAACCGCGTGTCCTACGTGATTTCGCCGGAAGGGAAGGTGCTCTACGAATACACGAGCCTGTCGCCCGACAAGCACGTCGAGAACACGCTCGCCGCCGTGAAGGCGTGGGCGGACGCGCATCCGAAGCAGTAAGCGGGCGGCCCGCACGGCAAAGCGGCCCGTCGTGCGGGCCGCCGGTACGGAGCGACGCAGCCGCCGCGCGTGAGAGGCCGTTATGCGCGCAATGCCTGCTCGATCGGCACGCTGCCGCCGACGAAGCCGACGATCTTGCGCGAGATGCCCAGCTTGATCGCCTCGATCGCGGCCCAGGCGACATCCTGGCGCGATACGGGTGGGGCGCCATCGAACCATGCGTCGGTGAGCGCGATCTTGCCGACACCCGGATCGTCCGTGAGCGGGCCGGGGCGCAGGATCGCGTAGTCGACGCCCGACGCGATCACGCGATCGTCGCCTTCGCGCTTCATCTGCGAATAGTGGCGCAGCGCGTCCGGGCCGAGCTCGGGCCGGTACGCGGACAGCGAGCTGATCACCACCAGCTTCTGCGCGTTGTAAGCCAGCGCGTATTCGGCCGCGCGGGCGACCGCGTCGCGGTCGACCTGCTCCTCTTCGGCCGCGCCCTCCGATTCGGCCGAGCCGGCCGCGTAGATCACGTGCGAGATGCCCTGGAATGCGTGCGAGAAATCGTTCGTCAGGTCGGCTTCGACCACTCGTGCGCCTGCCAGCGCATAGCCGTGGCGGCGCACGAGCGCCGTGACCTCGAACTCCGGCTGCTTGAGCAGCAGATCCGCGCAGGCCTGGCCCGTTCGGCCGGTCGCGCCAATCAGCAGTACCTTCGTCGTCATGAAACCGCTCCTTGCTCGATGCGTCATCCTTCCAGATAGGGACGGACGACCGATAACTCAAGTGTAATGTCGATTTGCCGCCGCGGCGGGGGTGTATTAAGGGGCATACCGGCAGCGGGCATACCGGCAGCGCGCGAACGACACCGACATTCCGGCCGCCATTCGTTCACACGGATGCGGGAATGCCGCGCCGACCGGCTATCATGTGCGCGATGCATTTTTCGCCGTTACGTCATACAACGCATCGGCCCACTGGTTGGAGTACACATGGCAATACCCCTGGACAACGTCAGCATGGCCGTGTTCTGCGACTTCGAGAACGTCGCGCTCGGCGTGCGCGACGCGAAGTACGAGAAGTTCGACATCAAGCCCGTGCTGGAGCGCCTGCTGCTGAAGGGCAGCATCGTCGTGAAGAAGGCCTATTGCGACTGGGATCGCTACAAGGGCTTCAAGGCGTCGATGCACGAGGCGAGCTTCGAGCTGATCGAGATTCCGCACGTGCGCCAGTCGGGCAAGAATTCGGCCGACATCCGGCTCGTCGTCGATGCGCTCGACCTTTGCTACACGAAGTCGCACGTCGATACGTTCGTGATCATCAGCGGCGACTCGGATTTTTCGCCGCTGGTGTCGAAGCTGCGCGAGAACGCGAAAAAGGTGATCGGCGTCGGCGTGAAGAAATCGACGTCGGACCTGCTGGTCGCGAACTGCGACGAATTCATCTTCTACGACGACCTGGTGCGCGAGCAGCAGCGCGCGCTCGCGAAGCGCGAACAGCAGCAGCGCGCGGGCAACGGCGGCGCGAAGCGACCCGACGAGCCGTCGTCGCGCAAGCACGACATGGACGCGCGCAAGGCCGAGGCGATCGCGCTGGCCGTCGAGACGTTCGACGCGTTGGCATCGGAGCGGGACGACGTCGGCAAGATCTGGGCGTCGGTGCTCAAGAGCGCGATCAAGCGTCGCAAGCCGGATTTCAACGAGTCGTACTACGGATTCCGCGCGTTCGGCAACCTGCTCGACGAGGCGCAGGCGCGCGGCCTGCTCGAAGTGGGGCGTGACGACAAGTCGGGCGCGTTCGTGTCGCGGGCACGCCAGCAGGCGGCCGCGGAGCACGTCACGGCGGGCGGTGAAGGCGGCGGACACGGCGGCGCGCACCACGGTACGCGCGCGGCCGAGCCGGCGCGGGCCGGACGCAATGCGCAACGTCGCGGGCAGCGGGCGGAAGCGGTCATGCACGAAAGCGTGCCGGTCGAGGCGGACGAGGCGGAAGTGGCCGAGGTCGCCGAGGTGGCCGACGCGGCACCGATGATGTCGCCGGCGGAAACGGCCGAAATGGCCGACGCGCATGGCGATGCGAAGGATGGCCGCAAGCGCGCGCGCAAGACCGCGGCGAAAAAGGCTGGCGCGAAGAAGGGCGCCGCCGCGAAGCGCGCAGGCCGTCAGGCAGCCGGGGAGCCGGACGCCGCCGGGCATGGCGCGCCGACGCACGGCGGCGACCAGCACGCGCACGGCAAGCATGCCGACGACGCGCATCGCGACGCGGAGCAGGGCGACGAGCGGCATGTCACGATGACGCACGCCGGGCCGGCGCCAGGCGATGCCGGCGGCGAGCGTGCCGCCGCCCATCCGTCGCACGACGCGGCACCGGCTGAAGCCCATGCCGAAGCGGTTGCGCAAACGCCGGCCGCTGCCAAGCCGAAGAAGCCGGCACGCAAGGCCGCACCGCGCGCCCGTCGTCCGCGCAAGCCGGCGGCGGACGCTGCCGAGTAACGTCGGTCGGCCGGATGCCGTCCCGAGCGGGGCGGCATCCGCGCCACGGTACCGGCCGGTGCAACGCCGGCCCGTCGAGCTAGCCGTTCAGCACATAAGGCTGCGTCATCACTTCGAGGAAGTGGCCGTCCGGATCGTCGAAGTACACGCCTCGGCCGCCGTTGTGGCGGTAGATGTCATCGGGCTGCCGCTTGGCCGGATCCGCCCAGTGCGGCAGCCCGCGCTCGCGAATGCGCGCGAGTACGCGATCGAAGCCTGCTTCGTCGAGCAGGAACGCGTAATGCTGCGACGCGATCGCTCCCGACCGTTCATAAAAATCGAGCGACACGCCGTTGTCGAGCGCGACGACCAGCATCGCGCCGAACGACGTCGGCGGCGGCAATTCCAGCAGCTCGGTGAGGAAGCGGCTCGACGCGCGCTTGTCGCGGCACCAGACGATCGTATGGTTGAGCTGGACGTTCATGGTGGGTCCCCGGGAAGGGCGCAGCGGTGGGCATGGACTCACGATAGCCGATCGTCGGCGCGGTTCAAGCGCAAAAAAAACGGCCGCACGAGGCGGCCGCTTCATCACTCGCCGGCGACGGCCGGCCCGCCGTTATTCCCGCGGCGGTTGCGTCGCTTCTCGGCCCACACGCGGAAGCGGTCCATGTACAGGTAGACGACCGGCGTCGTATAGAGCGTCAGCACCTGCGACACGATCAGGCCGCCGGCGATCGCGATCCCGAGCGGCGCGCGCAGCTCGGCGCCGTCGCCGTGGCCGAACGCGAGCGGCAGCGCGCCGAGCAGCGCGGCCATCGTCGTCATCATGATCGGGCGGAAGCGCAGCAGGCACGCCTCGTGGATCGCGTCGAACGACGACTTCTGGTGGTTGCGCGTCTGGTCGATCGCGAAGTCGACCATCATGATCGCGTTCTTCTTCACGATCCCGATCAGCAGGATCACGCCGATCAGCGCGATGATGCTGAACTCGGTCTTGAACAGCAGCAGCGCGAGCAGCGCGCCGACGCCGGCCGACGGCAGCGTCGACAGGATCGTGATCGGGTGGATGTAGCTCTCGTACAGGATCCCGAGCACGATGTAGACGGCCAGCAGCGCCGCGAGGATCAGGATCGGCTGGTCGTTCGTCGACTGCTGGAACGCCTGCGCGGTGCCCTGGAAGCTGCCGACGATGGTCGGCGGGACGCCGACCTGCGCCATCGTCTGGTAGATCACCTGCGTCGCCTGCGACAGCGACACGCCGGGCGGCAGGTTGAACGAGATCGTCGTCGCGACGAACAGCCCCTGGTGGTTGACCGACAGCGGCGTCGTGCTCGGCCCGAACGTCGCGATCGCCGACAGCGGGATCATCGTCGACTTCGACGTCGACACCGACGCACCCGACGACGCGCTCGACTTGCCGCTCGCCGCGATCGAGTTGAGCGCCTGGTTGCGTGCGGAGTCGGACGCGATCGCCGCGGCGCTCTGCGTGGCCGTGCCGGCGCTCGACGTGCCGGCGGAGGTCGCGACGTAGGTGCCGGCCGCTGCGTTGGTGGTCTGCGAGCCGTTCGCGCTGCCGCCCGACGTGCTGATCCACACCTGGTTCAGCATCTCGGGGCTCTGCCAGTACTTCGGCGCGACTTCCATCACCACGTGGTACTGGTTCAGCGGGTTGTAGATCGTCGAGACCTGGCGCTGGCCGAATGCGTCGTACAGCGTATTGTCGATCTGCGCGGGCTTGATGCCGAACCGCGCGGCCGTCGCCCGGTCGATCGTCACCATGGCTTCCATGCCGCCTTGCTGCTGGTCGGAGTTCACGTCGGTCAGCTCGGGGCGCTTCTGCAGCGCCTCGGTCAGGATCGGCCCCCACTTGTACAGGTCGGCGCTCGAATCGCCGAGCAGCGTGAACTGGTACTGCGCGTTGCTCTGCCGGCCCCCGACGCGAATGTCCTGCGCCGCCTGCAGGAACGTGCTCGCGCCGGCGACATCCGACAGCGGGACGCGCAGTTGCTGGATCACCTGGTCGGCCGACAGCTTGCGCTCGGTGCGATCCTTCAGCGTGACGAACATGAAGCCCGAGTTGGTCTGCGTGCCGCCGGTGAAGCCCGCGACGCTCTTCACGTTCGGGTTGCTCTGCACGATGCGCATCATCTCGGAGAACTTCAGCTTCATCGCCTGGAACGACGTCGACTGGTCGGCCCGGATGCCGCCGATCATCAGCCCGGTGTCCTGCTGCGGGAAGAAACCCTTCGGCACGACGATGTACAGGTAGACGTTCAGCCCGATGGTCGCGAACAGGGTCAGCAGGATCAGGAGCGGCCGGCGCAGCGCCCACGACAGCGAGCGCTCGTAGCCGCGCTGCATGCGGCTGAAACAGCGTTCCAGGAAACGCCCGAAGCGGCCTTCGTTTTGCGGGTCGTGCGACTCGGGCAGCAGGCGCGCGCACATCATCGGCGTGACCGTGAGCGACACCGCGAGCGAGACGGCGATCGCGAGCGACAGCGTCAGCGCGAACTCGCGGAACAGCCGCCCGACGATGCCGCCCATCAGCAGGATCGGCAGGAACACCGCGACGAGCGAAATGCTCATCGACAACACCGTGAAGCCGACCTCGCGCGCGCCGTCGAACGCGGCCTGCATGCGCGACTTGCCGTTCTCGATATGCCGCGAGATGTTCTCGAGCACGACGATCGCATCGTCGACGACGAAGCCGGTCGCGACGATCAGCGCCATCAGCGACAGGTTGTCGATCGAGAAGCCGAGCAGGTACATCGCGCCGAACGTGCCGATAATCGAGATCGGCACCGCGACGCTCGGGATCAATGTCGCGCGCCAGTTGCGCAGGAACAGGAACACGACCATCACGACGAGGCTGACCGCGATCAGCAGCGTGTGCTCGGTGTCCTTCAGCGACGCGCGAATCGTGGTCGAGCGGTCGAGCACGGGCGTGACGGTGATGTCGGCCGGCAGCGACGCGGTGAGTTGCGGCAGCGCCGCGCGCACGCGGTCGATCGTGTCGATGATGTTCGCGCCGGGCGAGCGGTAGAGGATCACGAGCACCGCGCGCTTGCCGTTCGACAGGCCGAGGTTGCGGAGATCCTCGACCGAATCGACGACGTCCGACAGGTCGGACAGCCGCACGGCCGAGCCGTTGCGGTAGGCCACGACGAGGTCGCGGTATTGCGACGCCTGGGATGCCTGGTCGTTCGTATAGAGCTGGTAGCGCTGCGGGCCGAATTCGATCGCGCCCTTCGGCGCGTTGGCGTTCGCGGAGGCCAGCGCCGCGCGCACGTCCTCGAGGCCGATCCCGTAGTGGAACAGCGCCTGCGGCTCGAGCTCGACGCGCACGGCCGGGTTCGCGGAGCCGCTGACCGACACCTGGCCGATCCCGTCGATCTGCGACAGCGACTGCTGCAGCACCGTCGACGCGGCGTCGTACAGCTTCGCGGGCGACGAGGTCTCCGACGTCAGCGACACGATCATGATCGGCGAATCGGCCGGGTTGACCTTGCGGTAGGTCGGGTTGCTCTTCAGCGCGGCGGGCAGGTCGGCGCGCGCCGCGTTGATCGCGGCCTGCACGTCGCGCGCGGCGCCGTCGATGTCGCGGTTCAGCCCGAACTGCAGGATGATCCGCGCGTTGCCGACCGTGCTCGTCGACGTCATTTCGGACACGTCGGCGATCGAGCCGAGGTGCCGCTCGAGCGGGCTCGTCACGCTGGTCGCGACCGTTTCCGGGCTCGCGCCCGGCAGCGACGCCTGCACCGAGATGGTCGGGAAGTCGACCTGCGGCAGCGGCGACACCGGCAGCTTGACGAACGCGAACAGGCCCGCGAGCGCGACACCGATCGCGAGCAGCGTCGTCGCGACGGGGCGGGTGATGAAGGGGCGTGACAGGTTCATTGCTTGCTACGCATCCGTGCGCGGGCCGGCTTGCGGGCCGTGGCGTTCGAACCAGCCGCGCACGCGGCGCGCGAGCGAATCGAAGCCGAGGTAGATCACGGGCGTCGTGAACAGCGTCAGCACCTGCGACACGATCAGGCCGCCGGCGATCGCGATCCCGAGCGGCTGGCGCAGCTCGGAGCCCGCGCCGGAGCCGACGATCAGCGGCACCGCGCCGAGCAGCGCGGCGAGCGTGGTCATCAGGATCGGCCGGAAGCGCAGCAGGCACGCCTGGTAGATCGCCTCGCGCGGCGGCTTGCCTTCGACGCGCTCGGCCTCGAGCGCGAAGTCGATCATCATGATCGCGTTCTTCTTCACGATGCCGATCAGCAGCACGATGCCGATGATCCCGATGATGTCGAGGTCGTGCCCGGTGATCATCAGCGCGAGCAGCGCGCCGACGCCGGCCGACGGCAGCGTCGACAGGATCGTGATCGGGTGGATGTAGCTCTCGTACAGCACGCCGAGCACGATGTACATCGTGACGACCGCGGCGAGGATCAGGAACAGCTGGTTCGACAGCGATGCCTGGAACGCGAGCGCCGCGCCCTGGAAGCGCGTCTGGAACGACGCGGGCAACCCGATGTCCTTCTCCGCGGCGCCGATCGCCTTGACCGCCTCGCCGAGCGACGCGCCCGGCGCGAGGTTGAACGAGATGGTGGTCGACGGGAACTGCGACAGGTGCGCGACCAAGAGCGGCGACGGCCGCTCGTGGAACGACGCGATCGACGCCAGCGGCACCTGGCCGCCGCCCGCCGACGGCAGGTAGATGTCGTTCAGCGATTGCGCATAGTGCTGCTCCTTCGGCTCGGACTCGAGAATCACGCGGTACTGGTTCGACTGCGTGAAGATCGTCGACACGATGCGCTGGCCGAACGCGTCGTACAGCGCGTTGTCGACGGTCGCCGGCGTGATGCCGAAGCGCGCGGCGCTCGGGCGGTCGATCTCGATGTAGACGGACTGGCCGTTGCTCTGCAGGTCGGTCGCGACGTCGGCGAGCGACGGCTCCTGCTGCAGCCGGGCCACGAGCTTCGGCACCCAGGTCGCGAATTCTTCCGAGTTCGGGCTCGTCAGCATGAACTGGTACTGCGTCGGGCTGACGGTCGAGTCGATCGTCAGGTCCTGCACCGACTGCATGAACAGCGAGATGCCGGTGATGTTGGCGACGCGGTGCTGCAGGTCGCGGATGATCTGCGCGGCCGTCTCGGTGCGTTCGTCGCGCGCCTTCAGGTTGATCAGCATCCGGCCGCTGTTCAGCGTGATGTTGCTGCCGTCGACGCCGATGAACGACGTGAGGCTCTCGACGTTCGGATCCTTCAGGATCTCGGCCGCGAGCGCCTGCTGGCGCTCCGCCATCGCGCCGTACGAGATCGACTGCGGCGCCTGCGTGATCGCCTGGATCACGCCGGTATCCTGCGCGGGGAAGAAGCCCTTCGGCACGTAGACGTACAGCAGGCCGGTCAGCGCGAGCGTCAGCAGCGCGACGACGAGCGTCGAGCGCTGGCGGTTCAGCACCCATTCGAGCGCGACCGCGTAGCGCGCGATCACCCAGTCGATCGCCCGGTGCACGCGCGCCTCGAAGCGATGGCTCTCGGGCGGCGGCGAATGGCGCAGCAGCTTCGCGCACATCATCGGCACGAGCGTGAGCGACACGATCGCCGAGATCACGATCGTCACCGCGAGCGTGATCGCGAATTCATGGAACAGGCGCCCGACCACGTCGCCCATGAACAGCAGCGGGATCAGCACCGCGATCAGCGACACCGTCAGCGAGATGATCGTGAAGCCGATCTGCCTCGAGCCCTTCAGCGCGGCCTCGAGCCCCGTTTCGCCTTCCTCGACGTAGCGTGCGATGTTCTCGATCATCACGATCGCGTCGTCGACGACGAAGCCGGTCGCGATGGTGAGCGCCATCAGCGACAGGTTGTTCAGCGAGAAGCCGGCCATGTACATCACCGCGAGCGTGCCGATCAGCGACAGCGGCACCGACAGGCTCGGGATGATCGTCGCGTAGACGTTCGCGAGGAACAGGTACATCACGAGCACGACCAGCGCGACCGCGAGCATCAGTTCGAACTGCACGTCGCGCACGGCGGCGCGGATCATCGTCGTGCGGTCGGTGACGATCTCCACGTCGAGCGCGGCCGGCAGCGTTTCCTGCAGCTTCGGCAGCTGCGCCTTGATCGCGTCGACGGTCGCGATCACGTTCGCGCCCGGCTGGCGCTGCACGTTCAGGATGATCGCCGGGTCGGCATTCACCCACGCGCCGAGCTTGGTGTTCTCCGAGCCGGCGACGACCGTCGCGACGTCGGTGAGCATCACCGGGCGGCCGTTCTTGTAGGCGACGACCGCGCTGTTGTACTGGTCGGCGCTCGTCAGCTGGTCGTTCGCGTTGATCGTGTACGCGCGCGTCGGGCCGTCGAAGTTGCCCTTCGGCGTGTTCACGTTCAGGTTCGAGATCGTCGTGCGCAGGTCGTCGAGGTTCATCCCGTACTTCGCGAGCGCGGTGGGGTTCGCCTGGATCCGCACGGCCGGGCGGTTGCCGCCCGACAGGCTGACGAGACCGACGCCCGCGACCTGCGAGATCTTCATCGCGAGGCGCGTGTCGGCGAGATCCTGCACCTGCGTGAGCGGCAGCGTCTTCGACTTGACGGCGAGCGTCAGCACCGGCGCATCGGCCGGGTTGACCTTCGCGTAGATCGGCGGGGCAGGGAGGTCGGACGGCAGCAGGTTGCCGGCCGCGTTGATCGCGGCCTGCACTTCCTGTTCGGCGATGTCGAGCGGCAGGTCGAGCGAGAACTGCAACGTGATCACGGACGAGCCGGCCGAACTCTGCGACGACATCTGGTTCAGCGACGGCATCTGCCCGAACTGCCGTTCGAGCGGCGCGGTGACCGACGAGGTCATCACTTCCGGGCTCGCGCCCGGGTAGAAGGTCTGGACCTGGATCGTCGGATAGTCGACTTCCGGCAGCGCGGCGAGCGGCAGGAAGCGCAGCGCGACGAGACCGGCCAGCATGATCGCCGCCATCAGGAGGGCGGTGCCGACCGGCCGGAGAATGAAGAGGCGGGATGGATTCATCGAGCGGCCCGCGCGTTACTGGGCCGCGGAGGCCGCTGCCTGCGACGCGCCGTGCTTGTGCCCGCCGCGATGGCCGCCGGCGCCCGATGCGCCCGACGCCGCACCGGCGCCGCGTGCGCCCGACGCGCCTTTCGGCTTGTCGGCCGGGATCGAGATCTTCGCGCCTTCGCGCAGGCGGTCGGAGCCGTCGGTCACCACGCGCTCGCCGAGCGACACGCCGCTGACGATGCTCGTGCGTTCGCCGTCGACCGGGCCGATCGTGACCTTGCGCACGGTCACCGTGTTGTCGGGTTTCACGACGTAGACGAACTGGCCGATCGAGCCGGTCAGCACGGCCGAGGTCGGCACGATCGTCGCGTTGCGCAGCACGTCGACGAGCAGGCGCGTGTTCACGAACTGATTCGGGAACAGCATGCCTTCCTTGTTATCGAAGTTCGCGCGCAGCTTGACCGTGCCCGTGCTCGTGTCGATCTGGTTGTCGAGCGTCGCGAGCGAGCCCGTCTCGAGCGGCACCGTGTTGTTGCGGTTGTACGCGGTGACCGACAGCTTCTGGCCCGCGTTCACCTGCTTGAGGATCTGCGGCAGGTTGTCTTCCGACGTCGTGAAGATCACGCTCATCGGCTGCAGCTGCGTGATCACGACGAGGCCATTGGCATCGCCGGGCGTCACGTAGTTGCCGGGGTCGACCTGGCGCAGGCCGACGCGGCCCGACACCGGCGCGGTGATGCGCGCGTACGTGAGGTTCAGCTTCGCGGAATCGATCGCGGCCTGGTCGGTCTTCACCGCGCCTTCGTATTGCTTGACGAGGGAGGCCTGCGTATCGACGGTCTGCGACGCGATCGAGTCCTGCGACAGCAGGGTCTGGTAACGCTTCAGGTCGAGGCGGGCCGTCGCGAGCAGCGCCGAGTCGCGCGCGTGCGTGCCTTCGGCGTTCTCGAGCGCGACCTGGTACGGGCGCGGGTCGATCTGCGCGAGCAGGTCGCCTTTCTTGACGATCTGGCCTTCCTGGAATGCGACCGACTGCAGGTAGCCGGACAGCTGGGTCTTGACCGTCACGTTCGCGAGCGGCGTGACGGTGCCGAGCGCGGACAGCACGATCGGCATTTCGCCCTGGGTCGCGGTCGCGACCTGCACGGGCTGCGGAATATTCGCCATCGCGGCGGGGCCGCCACGGCCGCGCTTTGCGCTGCCGGCGCTGGCCGCGGTACCTTGCGCCGTGCTGCCGGCCGCCGGCGTGCGGTTCCACGGATGCCACCACAGCAGGCCGCCGATGACGACGACCGCGAGCGCGCCGGCCATCAGCGTGCGGCGCGGGCGCCGCGCGGCGGGGGACGCGGGGTCTTTCGAAGGGGGCGTGGGCTTTTGTTCGTTATCCATCGTGATCTGTCAGGAAGACGGCGCGGCGGGCCGGAAATCGGACTGCTGGGCTGCGCGTGGGCGAGCGGTGCCGGGGAGGGGGCGCCCGGCTCGGTCCGGGCCCCCGCCGGTCTGCGCGGGAAAAGAGCGGTGCGCACCGCGAGTGCGGCGCGACGATGGGCATGATCCTACGTCCCGTCCCCGTTACAGTCCAGTGGTCTATCTTTCAACGGGTTACGGTCGTTACAGAACGCGACAGTGCGATGACGGAACGCTTACACGCTGATGCGACGGGCCGGTGCGCCGCCGATCTCGCGGGTGATTTTCGCGATACATTCGTGCAGCGCGGGCACCACGTGTTCGTGCAGCCATTCGGGCGGGCACTGGTGCGACGCGCCACCGCAATTCACCGAATAGCGCTGGCCCGACGGACCGACGAAACCGGCCGCGACGGCATTCAGGCCCTCGCGCCATTCGCCGATCGCGATCGCGTGGCCGTCGCGCATCGCGTCGTCCAGCGCGGGGGTCAGGCGGGCCGACACATGCGGCCAGTCGTCGCCCGCCGTGGTGCGCAGCGACTCGAGCAGCAGGCGGCGTTCGTCGTCCTCGAGTGCGGCAAGATACGCACGGCCGACCGCGGTGCGCGCGATGTCCATCCGCGAGCCGATTTCGAGGCGCGTGACGAGCACGGCCGAACGCGGGCGGATCACGTCGATCGCGACCATGTCGAGCCGGTCGCGCACCGCGAGGTGTACGGACAGCGACGTGCGTTCGGCCAGCTCGATCATGAACGGCCGCGAACGCGCGCGGATGTCGAAGTTGCGCAGGAAGCCGTGGCTCAGTTCGAGCACCGACGCGGTGAGCACGAAGCGCTCGCTGTCGGGCAACTGGAACAGGAAGCCGGCGCTGACGAGCGTCGCGGTGATGCGCGAGACGGTCGGCTTCGGGATGCCGGTCAGTTCGGTCAGCTCGCGGTTGCTGACGGGCGCGTCGGCCGCCGCGATGCGGCGTAGCACGGCGAGGCCGCGGGCCAGGGCGGTGATCTCGTCGGGCGACGATTCACGGTCCCGCGACGCGGGAGGGGTTACAGTTGTCGACACGAGGGATTCTCTCTAATTCCGAAACTCGATTTCAATTTTGTTGGTATTGTAGGACTATTGTCAAAGGATGCATGTTCTGCGGGCGAACCGGTCATTGGATGAGATTTTACGGGTTCACCCTTGGTTTATTAGGAAAACGCTCAAATGAGCGTTGCCAGAAAGTGCATGAACCGGTGCAAATACCGCTTGACTTGTCGGGCGGAAACGGAAAGAATGTCTCACGTTTTCGAAACATCGTTTCAAGAGTTTAACCGGCAACGATGTTTCGCGCAGTCTCTCAGGTTCTAGCACGGCCCTCGGAATGGCTAGAACTTTTTTAGCGCCACGGTCTCCGTGGCGCTTTTTTTTGCCCGTTTTCCGGCGACCGCCCGGTTTGCCGCGATCGAAGGTCCGCTTCGTTGGAGCGGGGCCGGCACCGCTTGCCGCGTCCTGCACGATCCACCGCCACCCCCCGCGATTTTAATTAATTTCTGCTATCGGGAAAATTTCGGCAATACGTCGCCGGTCGTCGTGCGTCTTGCATCGGACAAATCCAGTGCCACGACGCGTCTGCCCGAACGTCGCACGTCCCATCCGTGCGGAGCATGTCGCCCCTCCGTGTGCCGGAGCCCCCCTATGCAAAAGTAGGGGGGTGACCCATCCCGGCCAGCCGCGCACCTCTGCAGAATCCAGATACGGGCCGATGCGAACACTTCGCCGGCCCGCGTCCGCAGCACAGCATGACGCCCAGCCCGTATCGCTGGTTGACCCCTTGGATGGAGGTCATATGTTCAGTACCCGCGCGTGTTGCAGCAGTGTGGCGGCACTGTTGCTCCTGATGTGCGCCGTTCCCTCGTTCGCCCAGTCGTTCCGGGTCCAGTGCCCGTTCACCACGCCGTCGCACCCGACCGCGCTGGCGCCCGGTGTCGGCGAACCCGCTTACACGAAGCCGACCTATACCGGCCAGAATTCCACGTCGACCGGCACCGTGAACGGCGCGATCAAGTGCCAGCAGATCTCGGGCGGCGACGGCTACGCCACGATGGCCAACGGCGTGCAGACCTATCTGTTCGCGTTCGGCCCGCTGTCCGGGCTCGCGGACATCAAGGCCGGCCTGCCCGGCACGGAGCTCGCGTCGGTGTTCAACACCGTCGGCGACCCGAGGACGGACCCGACCTACAACGGCGCGGTCGGGCTCGCGCCCGATCCGGATGCCGGCGGCGCGCTGACCGGCCACGTCGATCCGCGCCCGATCATGGACATCGGCGTGATGAACGGCAACCAGCCCGCGCCGATGATGGCGATCGACGAGGACGACGAGTTCTTCCTCACGCTCACGAACGTCGGGATGATCATGCGCCCCGACCTGTTCGAGAAGCATACGGTGCACTTCCACGGCTATCCGAACGCGTCGTCGTTCTATGACGGCGTGCCGGACGCGTCGGTCGCGATCAACATCGGCGCGAGCTTCACGTACTACTATCTCGCGCCGGATGCGGGCACCTATTTCTGGCACTGCCACATCACGCCGCCGGAGCACCTGCAGATGGGCATGGTCGGCCAGATCTACGTGCGGCCGCGCCAGGACCGGGTGCCGAAGGGCGTGTCGCTGTACGACGCGCTCATGACGCAGCAGTCGGACCTGCGCACGCGCTGCGGCAACGACATCCTGTGCTCGACGCCGCTGCCGCCGCAGAACAACGGCCTCGTGCGGGCGGCCAACGTCAACATTCCGCCGACCACGCCGGAGACGCTGTCGCTCTACGCATACAACGACGGCGACGGCTCGACCGCGTACGACGTCGAGTATCCGATCCAGATCCATGGCTTCGATCCGAACTTCCACTTCGTCGGCATGACGTTCAATCCCGAACCGTTCACCGACATGAAGGACAAGTTCTTCCTGCTGAACGGCCGCAGCTATCCGGACACGGTGACCGAAGGGGCGATGTCGACGCCCGCTTCGGACAGCTCGATGCATCCGTCGCAACCGCTGCCGACGCTGGTCAACATTCCGGCCGGCGGCCGCGCGCTGTTGCGGATCTCGGATCTCGACGTGACCGAATACCAGACGCTGGCGTCGCTCGGCATCCCGATGCACGTGATCGCGCTGAATGCCCGCATGTTGCGCGACATGGCCGGCAACAACATGGCCTACGACACGAACTCGATCACGCTCGCGGGCGGCGAGTCGCTCGACCTGATTCTCGACGCCAGCGACAAGACGAAGTACCACTCCGGCCAGATTTTCTACCTGTACACGCCGAACCTCGATCACCTGTCGAACGATCAGGAGAACTTCGGCGGCCTGATGACCGAGGTCCACATCTGCAGCGCCGTGGACCCGGTCACGAAGCACTGCACTCTTTGATGACCAGGGCGCGCCCGCGGATGCGGGCGCGCCCGGCCGGGAAGTCCTGCCCTGAGGAGAAAAGCCGTGGGACACATCACTCATCATGCGTGGACCGCGACGCTCGCCCGTCTCGGACGGCTCGCACGCGTCGGCGTCGCGACGCTCGCCGCGTTGCTGTCGGTGCACGCGCACGCCGCCGCGCCGGGCATCACCGGCAAGGTCTTCAACCTCACGGCCCAGGAAGCGCGCATCACCCAGCCGGACGGCACGAGCGTCTATTCGTGGGGCTACGGCTGCGCGGCGACCAGCGCGACGCCGCTCGTCTTCTCGCCGTCGACGATCACCGGCGCGACCTGTCCGACGATGCAGATCCCCGGTCCGACGCTGATCGTCAGGCAGGGCGACATCATCACCGTGACACTCACCAACAACCTGCCGGCGGCAGCCGGCAACACGTCGATGCTGTTTCCCGGCTTCGTCGTGTGCACCGGCACCCTGAGCCCGGACGGCAAGACCTGCACCGGCACCTCCGGCGTTGCCGGGCTGCTCGCGCAGGAGGCGCAGCACGGCGCGACGGTCACCTACACGTTCGTCGCGGCGACGCCGGGTACGCATGCGTACTACAGCGGCACGCAGGGCGATCTGCAGATCGAGATGGGGATGTACGGCGCGATCATCGTGCTGCCGAATACGGCGGTCAACACGGCGGGCTGCATGGCGCTGCCGGATTCGGGCCGGCCGTTCGGCCAGCGCGATTTCCGCAACGCGGCGGCGGCATTCGACAACAGCGCCGCCTGCTATGACCGTGAGTATCTTTTTCAGTTCTCCGAAATGGATCCACGCATCCATCAGCAGGCGGAGCAGCAGGTCGCGGCGAATACGTCGTGCACCAGGCCGACCGGCTGCATGACGGTCGAGACCGAGCCTTATCACCCGGCCTATTTCATGGTCAACGGCCGCTCGATGCCGGACGACATGGATCCGAACTACGCGCCGCAGTACCCGCACCAGCCGTACAACGGCAATCCGCACATGCATCCGGGCGAACTGGTGCTGCTGCGGATCATCGGCACCGGCCGCTGGCAGCATCCGTTCCACGAGCATGGCAACCACGTGCGCGTGCTGGCGCGCGACGGCAACCTGTTGCTCAGCCCGGTCGACCCGAACCACCCGGCGAACCCGCGGCTGCCGGCCGGCCCGCTGCTGTTCACGACCACCACGACGCCGGGCGCGACGATGGACGGGATTTTCTACTGGACCGGCAAGGGCCTGAACTGGGACGTCTACGCGCACTACCCGGGCGACGGCTCCGTCTGCGTGCCCGACGCGAACGGCTACTACACGACGGCGTCGAACCCGCCGGCGCCGCGCAACGCGCCGAACTACTACGAGTGGTGCCAAGACCACGGCAAGGCGCTCGAGAAGGCGCCGTTCGGCAAGGTCGCCAGCGGCGGGCCGGTCACGTTGCCGGACTCGAACATCCTGACGAACGGCTTCTGGTATGGCGGCAGTCCCTATCTCGGGCCGGACGCGACCGTGCGCGCGACGGCGCCGACCGGCACGTCGCCACCCAGCAACACGATCCTGAACCCGCCGGCGACGGAAGCAGGCTTCGCGTTCATGTGGCACTCGCATAACGAGCGCGAGATCACGACGAACAACATCTTCCCGGGCGGAATGATGATGATGATGCTCGTTGATCCTCCGGTATTTCCGATCGACGAATCCAATTAGGGGTGGGGAGAAAGACGATGAGATCCACCAAGCTCACGGCGACGCTCCTTGATCTGTTCAAGGCGGGGGTCGCGGCATCCATCTTGCTGACGGCAGGCGAAGCCTGTTTCGCGCAAGCGGTCGTCAATCTGACGGCGAAGGCGTCCACGGCGTTGATGCCGGACGGGCAGGCCGTGCCGATGTGGGGCTACAGCTGCACGCCGGCTGCCGTGGCGACGGTGCCGGCCGCGAATGCGACCTGCGCGGCGGCGAATCCGGCCGCCGGCGCGAACTGGTCGCCGGTGGTCGTCACCGTGCCGGCCGGGCAGCTGCAGATCAACCTGACGAACAACCTGCCCGCGCCCGTGCCGACCTCGCTCGTCATCGTCGGCCAGCTGGGCGGCGGTCTGGGCGACAAGCCGACGACCACGCCGAGCCCGGTCCATCCGACGCAGACCGCCACGACCTGGCCGATCGTCACGGCGACCTCGACCGCGCCGATGGCATCGTTCGTGCCGCCCGCGCAAGGGCCGCGCGTCCAGTCGTTCGGGACCGAGGTGGCGCCGTCGACCGATCCGAAATCGCACACGACGCTCACCTGGACCAATCTCAAGCCCGGCACCTACCTGCTCGAGTCGGGCACGCACCCGTCGATCCAGGGGCCGATGGGCCTCTACGGGGTGCTGGTGGTGAAGAGCCCGAGCGTCCCCAGCTCGACGTGCGCATCGACGAAACAGGCCTATCCGAATTCGGTGTCCTGCTATGACGCCGACGTGCCGCTCGTGATGAGCGAGATCGATCCGGTGCAGAACGCCGCGGTCGCCGCGGCCGTCGCGACCAAGGGCTTCAGCGAAACCGCCGCGTGGTCGGGGCAGCCCGGCGGATGCGGCGACTCGAAGTCGGTCACGTTCGGCACCTGCTATCCGCCGGTGGTGAACTACGATCCGCGCTACTACCTGATCAACGGCGTGGCCTTCGATCGCACCAACCCGAACGCGTCGGCCTTCCCGCCGAGCGCGATGGTGCCGCCGTCGACCGGGCAGGTGCTCGTGCGCCTGGTGAATGCCGGGCTGCGCATGCACGTTCCGGCGGTGGTCGGCGCGCAAACGGGCAATCCGTCCGCTCCCGGCTTCACGCTGATCGCCGAGGACGGCAACGTGATTCCCGGCGCCGCGCGCATCCAGAACGCCGTGTTCATGGCGGCCGGCAAGACCTACGACCTGATGCTGAACGCGCCGGCCGCCGGTGCGATGCCGGTATACGACCGGCAGTTGAGCCTGTCGACCAACAACATGCGCGATGGCGGGATGCAAGGCTACATCGCGGTCAACAACGCCCAACCGTCGGCGACTGCCGGCATCGGCGAAACGCCGACCGCCGCGGGCGCGAACTATTACTTCGTGCCGGGCACGACGCTGACCGTGTCGGATCCGGCCAAGGGCGTGATCGCGAGCGACTCCGGCGTGTACGGCGTGAAGGTCCAGACGCCGCCCGCGAGCGGCACGCTCACGTTGAATACCGACGGTACGTTCACGTATCTATCGAGTAGCACTGCGAACGACAGTTTCGTCTATCAGTCGACCAACGGCACGCCGCCGGTGACGGCGAAAGTGACGTTGACCGCCTGCACCACGAGCAACAAGTGCCTGTCGGTCCCGACGGCCGGCAATGCGAGTTTCGCGAGCAACATCGCGTCGCAGATCCAGGTCGGTGCACCGGGCGTGCTCGCCAGCGCGAACGATCCGGCCGGGTTGCCGCTCACCGCGCAAATCGTCGCGTCGAGCGCGACGAACGGCACCGTGACGCTGAATCCGGACGGCTCGTTTACCGCGGTGCCGTCGACGCCGCGGGTCGGCAACGGCGCGGCCGCGCAGACGATGACGTTCCAGTACAAGGTCACCAATACGCAGATGCAGACGAGCGCGAATGCAGGGACGGTGACCGTGACCTTCAATCCCGGCAGCGGGCTGGTCGTGAACGTGATGGACGCGCCGAGCATGGCGCCGGATGCGACCGCGCCGAACAAGGCGGTCAAGCTCGCCGACTATCGCTGGATCATCGAGGAAGACCGCACGATGCAGATCGATCCGGCCTGCCAGGTGAATTCCGCGACGGGACGGCCGGCGAACTGCCCGCCGCTGCCGGTCCCGAGCCTCGGCACGAACTTCCATACGAGCTATATGCCGGTGGTGGCGTCGGGTTGCGTCGGCACCGTCGCATGCGAATCCGGCCAGACCGTGTACGACCCGGTGTCCAACACGCACGTGGCGACCGTATGCGACGTCGGCAACGGCGTGTGCCGTACCGGCCCGAACGTCTCGCAACAGGCGCCGGTCGATCCGAAGTACGTGGCGCTCGATCCGACCAAGCATTACTACATCTCGATCCTGCCGGGCGATGCCGGTAACACGTTCACGAACGGCGGCGGCGTGTCGCCGGACGGCAAGCGGCCATTCAGCATCGCGCTCGACTGCCCGTCGGGCCCGAGCGGCGCGGATTTCGCGCCGGGCACCGGCAAGTGCGGCCACAGCATGGGCGGCGCGCCGATTGCGCCCGCGCAGGTCGCGGCGGCGAAGGCCGGACAGACCGGTGCGGGACAGGCCGGGCAGCTCAACGTGCTGCTGACGGAAACGCCGTACCAGACCGCGAAGCTGTCGGTGTTCGTGTTCGAGGACGATGCGCCGCTGAACGGCGAAGTGGATGTCAGCGGCGGGTCCGACGGATTCGGCACCGCACGCGAGCCGGGGCTCGGCGGATTCGAGATCAAGCTCTGGGACGATGCGGGCGGCACCGGCGACCCGACCGGACAGATGACCTACGACATGTTCAACATGCCGCTGTCGAATTCGCTGCAAGGCACCGTCGATCCGCTCACCGGGCTCAATGCGTGCCCGATCTCGACGGCGACCGACGGCCTGGTCGGCATGATTCCGACCTGCCCGAAATACGAATCGGACGGCAAGACGCTGTCGCCGCTCGTCGGCCAGGCCATCATCGCCAACCTGATGCCGGGCCGCTACGGCGTGATCGCGACACCGGCGGCCGACCGGATCGGCCGCGGCGAGGAGTGGCTGCAGACCAACACGCTCGACGGACAGAAGGCGCACGACGCGTTCATCAAGGTCGGCGGACCCGCGTACTTCCAGGAGTTCGGGCCGGCCGGCTATCACGTGTCGATCGGCTTCGCGAATCCGAAGATCATCAACGCGCGCAGGACCAACGCGGCCAAGACCGGGATATGCGACACCGGTCCGTGCCCGAACACGCTCACGGGCCGCGTGACGAACCTGCACTACAGCCGCCCGCCGAACGAGAATCTGTACAGCAGCGGATCGCGCGATTCGCTGGCGTTCTCGCAATGCTATGTGAGCGTCGGCGATCCGGACAGCGAGGACTACGGCTTCACGAAATGCGACAGCCAGGGGCGGTTCACGATCAGCGGCTTGCCGAGCGGCACGACCCGCATCACCGTGTTCGATCAATGGAACGACCAGATCGTCGACGGGCTGGCCAAGGCGGTCCAGTTGCCCGCGGCCAACGGGAGCACGACGGTCGACGTCGGCGACCTGTCCGTGCTGCAGTGGCATACGAACCTCTATACGCGGACCTTCATCGACCTGCACGGCGACGGCGTCTCGCATCCTGACGACCCCGGCATCGCGCTGGCATCGGTCAACATGCGGTTCCGCGACGGCAGCTTCTCGAACTTCAACAACACGGACGGCAATGGTTACGCGCCGTTCAACGAAGTGTTTCCGCTGTTCAACTGGTACGTGGTCGACGACGACCTGACGCGCTTCAAGTCGACCGGCACGCACGTGGTGTACGACGCGGGCGGTCCGGTGGACGGCACCGGCGCTGCCGGCAGCGGGCACTCGACGGTGGCCGCGAACTTCGCGAACACGGCCGAAACCGTGCCGCTGCCGTCGAACCTGCATGTGCCGGGCGCCCGGTATTGCGCGGACGCGGATTGCGCGTCGACCGGCAGCGGTTCGACCGGGCGGGTCGATCCGCCCTGGACGGGCACGGAGGCATGGCAGGGCTTCTCCGGCCAGAACTCGTTCATCGAGTACGGCAAGACGCCGTTCGCGAAGGGCGAGAACGGCGGGATACGCGGCGAGGTGATCTACGCGTCGACGCGGCCGTTCGACGATCCGACGCTGCTGATCCACACGAAGTGGACCCCCGACGTGCCGAACGTCACGGTCAACCTGTACCAGGAGGGCACGGCCACGGACGGCACGACCAACCTGACGCTGGTGGACACGACCAAGACGGCGAGCTGGGACGACTGGGCGCAGGGCTTCCGCGCGGACGGCGTGACGCCGAACATGAACTGCCCGGGCCAGGATCCGAACGACCCGTTCTACTTCACGCTGAAGAACAGCACCAACTGGCTCGATCCGCAACATCGCCAGCTGCCCGCGAACGCACAGTACAAGTGCTACGACGGCATGCACGCGTTCAACCAGATCCAGCCGGCGCCGTATGACGGGATGTACAAGTTCCCGAGCGTGACCGCGACGGATGCGAACGGCAAGCCGGTCGCGTCGAACTGCACGATCTGCGTCGGGAAGAACCCCGTCGACGGCACGCCGATGCTGCCGGCCGGCAAGTACGTGGTCGAGATCATCGTGCCGCCGGGCTACGAGCTGGTGAAGGAGGAAGACAAGAACATCCTGATCGGCGACAACTACATCGCTCCGGTGACGCAGCAGTTCGCCGGCATCGGCGCGATCTTCATCCTGCCCGACCAGGCCGCGGTGAACTCGACGTACAACAAGAACAACCCGCAGAACCCGACCACGAACCTCGGTTCGACGCCGCATGCCGAAGGCGACACCGGCAGCGTCGAGCGGTTCTGGCCGTGCGTCGGCGAGCTGCGCATCGTGCCGGACTACATCAGCCTGTTCCCGGGATCGAAGGAAGTCGCGCCGTTCGCCGGTGCATCGCGGCATCTGTGCGATCGCAAGGAGGTGATGCTGACCGACGAGGAATCGGTGCTCGCGAAGTTCTGGATTTTCAGCTCGACGCACGTCGCGGCGCACTACACGGGCTTCATGCTTGACGACTTCTCGTCGGAGTTCGACCCGTATTCGCCGCAGTTCGGCGAGAAGTTCGCGGTGCCGAACGTGCCGATCTCGTTCAAGGATTTCTCCGGCAACGAAACCTCGCGCACCTATACGGATCAATGGGGCATCTACAACGGGCTGACGTTCTCGACCTGGGAAGTGAACCCCCCGAACCCGACCGGGTATGCGCCGACGATGATGGTCGCCTGCATGAACGATCCGGGCCCGATCCCCGATCCGCAGCACCCCGGCAAGACGATTGCCGATCCGCTGTACAACCCGGCATACAGCCAGTTCTGTTACGAGATTCCGTTCATGCCCGGACAGACGCAGTACATGGATACGCCGGTGGTGCCGGTGCAGTCCTTCGCGGACGGCTATAACCAGCCCGACTGCGCGTATCCGGATGCGACGCCGGCGATCTCGAGCGTGACCGGCGACGCGATCGGCGCCGGCGCGGGCCCGTGGGTCAGCGCGCCCGGCAAGCAACTGACGATCAACGCGCTGGGCGACCAGCAGGTGGTGAACCACGCGTATACCGGACCGAGCCAGACCACGGCGCCGTTCAACCAGAAGTTCATCACGCGCCACTACGGCTTCGGCGCGACGCAGGGCACCGGCACGGTCACGATCGCGGGCGTCAATGCGACGGTCGTGTCGTGGAGCGATTCGAAGATCGTGGTGCTCGCGCCCGACCTGAGCCTTCCGTCGCTCCCGTCGCTGAAGGTGCCGTCGACCTGCACGATCCAGCAGATGGGCGCACCCGCGACGCAGTGCGGCGAGCTCGTGATCACGGCCGGCAACGGCAAGCGGTCGATCGATGCGGTCACGGTGACGATCGGCGGCAAGGCGCCGACCTACGTGAGCGGCGAGAACGGCGCGAGCAATGCGCTCCAGACGGCGATCAACAATGCGAGCGCGGGCGACATGATCGTCGTCGGTCCGGGCACGTACAACGAGATGCTGGTGATGTGGAAGCCGGTGCGGCTGCAAGGCGTGGGCGCAGCGTCGGTGACGATCAATGCGAATACGCATCCGTCCGGCAAGCTCGATCCGTGGCGCAGGCTGATCGCGTGCCTGTTCGGCACGTCGCTGAACGGCGGGGTGATTTCGGCCACGTACGACCCGACGAAGCCGATCTCGTCGACCAACAACCCGTACGATCCGTCTGGCACCTACCAGTGCCCGGTGCAGATGCAGGGGCACGTGGACCCGATTCCGTTCGAGCCGACCGTCGGTTGGGACAGCAATCAGAACGGCAACCTGGGCGAGCTGCTGATCGAGCCGTCGCTGCTGGGCGCGTATGAAGGCGCGGGCATCACGGTACTGGCCAAGGGTGTGCAGCCGAGCACGAACTGCACCGCGAACGGCATCTGCACGATGCTCACGGCGCACGACTGCACGACGGACCCGAACAACCCGAACTACGGCAACTTCCTGTGCAACCCGTCGCGCATCGACGGGGTCACGGTCACCAACAGCTCGCAGGGCGGCGGCGGGATCTTCCTGCACGGCTGGAACCATTACACGGAGGTATCGAACAACCGCGTGACCGGCAATGCCGGCACGCTGTCGGGCGGCATCACGGTCGGCCAGGTGGAAGTGCCGGACGGCAACATCGCCGCGGACGGCGTGACGCAGTTGCCGTTCATGTACAACACGTTCGTCAACGTTCACCACAACGCCGTCACGGCAAACGCGTCGTATGGCGACGAGATCAACTCGACCACGCCATCCTCGGCCGGCGGCGTGACCCTGTGCTCGGGCGCCGACTACTACCGCTTCAACTACAACTGGGTCTGCGGCAACATGAGCAGCGGTGACGGCGGCGGCGTTTCGCACTTCGGGTTCAGCTACAACGGCGACCTGTCGCACAACGTGGTGTTGTTCAACCAGAGCAACAACCCGACGTTGCCGACGTATGGCGGCGGGATCATCGCGCAGGGGGTGCCGCCCGACGGCACGTTCTGCGAGAACTCGACCGTCGACGTCGATTGCGCGCCGCAGCTGTCCGACGGCATCGGCCCGAATCTCGTGATCGACGGCAACCTGATCATGGGCAACACGGCGGAAAGCGGGAAGGGCGGCGGCCTGCGGCTGCAGAACGTCAACGGCACGGACGTGCAACGCAATCTCGGCAATCCGAACAACTGGTACCAGGTGCGCGTGATCAACAACATCATCGCGAACAACGTGGCCGGCTGGTCGGGCGGCGGCGTGTCGCTGCAGGATGCGGTGCGCGTCAGCTTCATCAACAACACGGTGATCGCGAACGATGCGACGGCGTCGGCGGGCGTGCTCTTCAATACGCCGGCCGCGTCGCAGTCGAACGTGGCGCCGCCGGGATGCACGAGCAGCACGACCAGCGCGGACTCGACCTGCACGAGTTTCATCGAGACATCGACGCAGCAGCCGGCCGGGCTGGAGACGACGACGCATACGCAGAACCTGATGGCGGCGTTCGTTCCGCCCGCGGGTTTCACGGGGCAAGTCACCTGTCCCGCGAACGCGCCGAACTGCACGAAGTTCTCGAATCCGGTGCTGAGCAACAACCTGTTCTGGCAAAACCGCTCGTTCTACATCTCGGTGAGTGCGCAGCCGAACCCGAACATACCCGGCTTGCAGAACGCGGTCACGCTGAACCCGGTCCTGAACCAGAAGGGGCAATCGACAGGCTTCTGCGTGACGGGCGGCGCGACCCCGCCGTTCTACTGGGACATCGGCGCGTACGGCGACACCGGGCCGGCCAATCACCAGTCCGGGCTGACCATGAACCCGCAGTACTCGATCATGACCAGCACGGCCGGCTACGCCGCGACCAACAAGGCAGCGGACCCGCAGACAACCAGCCAGTACTGCAACGGCTCGCGCGTGCCGCCGGAAGCCGGCGGGAACGGCTTTGCCGTACCGCCCGGGATCGCCGACGCGGTGTTGCCGAACCCGTTGTTCGGGCTGATGCCGTCGGCCACGCCCGATGAAGGCAACCAGTGGATCAACATGTCGTACGGGCCGCTGTCGCTGTCCAACGAGGCGCTCCAGCCGGGCAGTGCCGGCTACAACGTGATGATGGGCAACTACTCGATCAAGGGCACGTCGCCGGCGATCGGGGCGGCCACCGCGAACGGCGCGCCGAATCACGACATCTTCGGCACGCCGCGGCCGCAAGCCAACGGCTACGACATCGGCGCGGTCGAGTACGTCGCGCCTGGCCTGCTCGGCGGCCTGCTCGGCGGCGGTACGCCGATCGACCCGCTCGCATTGGGGAGCCAGCCGACCGGCCTGGCCGCGCTGATCCCCGGAGGCGGCGGAATTCCGGGCGGCGGAGGCATCCCGGGTGTCGGCGGTATTCCGGGCGGCGGTGGCATCCCGGGCGGCGGTGGAATTCCGGGTGTCGGTGGCATCCCGGGCGGCGGTGGAATTCCGGGCGGCGGCGGTATTCCGGGTGTCGGTGGCATCCCGGGCGGTGGCGGTATTCCGGGTGTCCGTGGCATCCCGGGCGGTGGAGGTATCCCGGGCATCGGCGGCATCCCGGGGATCGGCGGAATCCCGGCCATCTTCAGCCGTAACGTGCCGCTGCCGCCGATCAAGGCGCCGGCGCTGAGGCGGCCGCAGGCAGGGGCGCGGCTGGCTCCGCCGGTGACCCGGCCGCTGCCGGCCGGCGCGTTGGCGCAGTCTCCGGCGCTGGCGCGGCCGCAATCGGCTGCGCTGCTGCAGGCCCCGGCCCGGACGACGCCGCGCGCCCGCACGCAGACGCCTGGGCAGTTGCCTGCGCAGACACGCGCGCAGCCGCCCGTGCGGCTGCCGGCGCCGACCCCGGCGCAGGCGCTACCCGCGCCGCTCACGGGAGCGATGCAATGAAACGGGCGGCCGTCCGTGCGGCATCGATGCTGCTGCTCGCGGGCGCTGCCTGCCTTGCCGCGGTCCGGCCTCAGCCGGCCGCGGCCGGGCAGGATGCGCCGGCCGGGCCCGCGGCCATCCGGCACTCGCCTTACCTGCCGGTGAGCCTGCCGCGGCAGGCGAAGGCCTACTACCAGATGGCGAAGGGTATCGACAACTTGCACGTGCGCAGCACCGCGTCCGGCAACCTGATCCGTTTCAGCTATCGCGTGACCGATCCCGACAAGGCGCGGCTGCTCGGCGACACGAAAGTGACCGTCTACCTGTACGGCGAAACGAGCCACGCCATGCTCGTGATTCCGGTGATGGACCAGATCGGCGCGCTGCGGCAGACCGGTCAGCTCGAGACCGGACGCGAATACTGGATGGTGTTTTCCAACAAGGGAGGGCCGATCAAGCGCGGCGAACGGGTCAGCATCCTGATCGATTCGCTGCACATCGACGGGCTGGTGGTCGAGTAATCACATACATGCGCATGCCGCCGCGCATCGGCAACGGGCGGCCTGCATGCGGGGAGAGCAGTCATGAACCGGTTTCTTTTCAAGTCGATTTCGGCGGCATGTGCCGCCGGCTTGTTGACTTGCGGCCAGGTCGCATCCGCGGCCTCGGCGGCGGGGAATGCGCAGGAGGCGTCGGCGTCGCACATGGACGCCGCGCAGATCGCCGAGCGCAATGCGGCGGCCCGTGGCGGGCTGCAGGCGTGGCGGGCGGTGTCGTCGATCAGGATGACGGGGCAGCTCGATGCGGGCGGCACGAAGAACGTCAGGCTGCCGTTCACGCTGACGTTGAAGCGTCCGCGCAAGAGCCGGCTCGAAATCCAGTTCGAGCAGCAAACGGCGCTGCAGGTGTACGACGGCTCGCAGGGCTGGCTGGTCCGGCCGTACCTCGGCCGCAACGATGTCGAGCCGTATACGCCGGCGCAACTCAAGTCCGCCGCGTCATCGGCCGAACTCGACGGGCCGCTGATCGATTACGCGGCCAAGGGCACCACGATCCAGGCGCTCGGCACGGAGCAGGTGGAAGGGCACCGCGCGTATGTGCTGAAGCTGACGTCGAAGGAGGGCGCGACGCGCCGCCTGTGGGTCGACGCGTCGAGCTTTCTCGAACTGAAGATCGACGGCGAGCCGCGCGTGCTGGACGGCAAGACGCACAGCGTCGCCGTGTTCTATCGCGACTACCGGAAGGAGAACGGCCTCGTCTTGCCGCACACGCTCGAGACCGTCGTGAGCGGCGTCAAGGGAGCGCACCGGATCACGATCGAGCATGTCGCGCTCAACGAGCCGGCCGACGATGCGATGTTCGGCAAGCCGCCGCTTACCTTCGCGAAGGCGCCGAGTCACCCCGCCGAGACCCGGACGAGGTGACCACCATGGGACGGATCGGATCGTGGGTGCTCGCCGGCTGCGCGATGGCGGCCTTGTGCGGGTGCGAGCAATTGCCGGGGCAGGGCCTCGGCGTGGACCAGATCGTCGAGAAGAACATCGCGGCGAGAGGCGGGCTCGACGCGTGGCGCAAGCTCCAGACGATGGTCTGGTCGGGCCATGTGGACAGCCCGAACGCACCGGTGCGCAACATGCCGTTCGTCCTGGCGATGAAGCGCCCGAACAAGACGCGCTTCGAGATCACCGTGCTCAACCAGAAGGCCGTGCGCGTGTTCGATGGCCGCGAAGGCTGGAAACAGGCCGCGAGCGGCAGCGCCGGCGTGCGGCCGTATACGCCGGGCGAGCTGCTGTCCGCGCGCGATGAGCAGGTGATCGACGGCCCGCTGTTCGACCACGATGCGAAGGGCATCGGCGTGACGCTGGAGGGCGTCGACCCGATCGGCGGGCACGATGCATACCGCCTGGCGGTGAAGCTGCCGTCCGGCGCGGTCCGGCATGTGTGGATCGACGGGCGGAGCTTCCTGGACGTGAAGGCCGACCGCCAGGTGCGCGGGCCGAGCGGCCCGCTCACGGTGGAGGTGAACTACGGCAACTTCAAGCTCATCGACGGCCTGCAAATCCCGCTCAGGATCGAGAGCGGAACGGCAGCCTCGCCGACCAAGGACACGCTGATCATCGACAAGGTGTCGCTGAATCCGCCGCTCGACGATGCGCTCTTCGGCCGGCCCGTATCGCCGGGCGGACGCCGGGCGGCGTCGATCGATGCGCGCGTGTCGGCGGCCCCGCCGGGCGTGGCCCGGCCGACGGCACGGCCATGAACGGCATCCGGGGGCGAGCGCGCGCCCTCGCGGCGGCGTGGCCGCCGGTCTCGCGCGGGCGGCTGGCGCGGTGGCTGGTGCTGGCCGCGCTGTGCGCAAGCGCGGGCCACGCGATCGGCGGCGAGCCGGCGGCACCCGTCGTGCCCGCGGACGCGGGAGAAGCCCTCTTCCAGCGTGGCATCCTCGGTTCCGGTGCGCCGCTCGAAGCCGTGCATCAGGACGGCGTGCGCCTGCAAGGCGCCGCTGCCGCCTGCGTCAATTGCCATCGGCGCAGCGGGCTGGGCTCGAAGGAGGGCAACAACATCATTCCGCCGATCACGTGGCGCTACCTGGTGCATCCGCGCGCGCAGACCGCCGAGGATCTCGACATCCCGTACGTTCCCGGCATGCGCACCGATCGCGAGCCGTACACGGAAGAGCGGCTCGCGCGCGCCGTGCGCGACGGGATCGACCCGGAGGGCAGGCCGCTCGGCGGACTGATGCCGCAATACGCGCTCGGCGACGCCGACATGGCCGCGCTGACGGGCTATCTGAAGCGTCTCGATCGCCGCCCGCCGTCGGGCGTGACGGACACGGTGCTGCATTTCGCGACGATCGTCACGCCGGACGCGGACCCGGTGAAACGGGCGGGCATGCTCGACGTCCTGCAGCATTACTTCGCGGACAAGAACGCGTTTCCGTTCGGCACGACGCCGCCGCTGCGTTCCACGCGAAAAATGATGTTCATGGTCAATCGCCGCTGGGAACTGCACGTGTGGGAACTGAACGGTCCGCCGGACACGTGGCGCGCGCAGTTGACGCAGTTGCTCGCCCGACAGCCGGTGCTGGCCGTGGTGTCGGGGCTCGGCGGCAGGAACTGGGCGCCCGTTCACGACTTCTGCGAGGCGCAGGCCGTGCCCTGCCTCTTTCCGAACGTCGAGGTGCCGGTCGAAGCCGAGCACGATTTCTACTCGGTGTACTTCTCGCGCGGCGTGCTGCTCGAGTCGGACCTGATCGCGAAGCGCGTGCTGGACGAAGTCGGCGCGCGGCCGGTGAAGACGGTCAGGCAAGTCTATCGCGCGGGCGACAACGGCGAGCGCGGCGCACAGGCGCTCGCCGCGGCGCTGAAGGCGCGCGGCATCGCGGTGTCGAATCATGCGCTCGCACCGCACGACGGCGTCGCGCGCGCGTTGCGCGGGATGCCGCGCGACGATGTGCTCGTGCTGTGGCTGAGGCCGCCCGATCTCGCGGCGCTCGAGCATGTGCCGCCGACGGTGGACACCGTGTTCATGTCGGGGCTGCTCGGCGGGCTCGACGGCACGCCGCTGCCGACGAGCTGGCGCGCCGTCACGCGCGTTGCCTATCCGTTCGACCTGCCCGAAGGGCGGCGCGTGCGCGTCGACTACGCGTTCGGCTGGTTCACGATCCGCAAGATTCCGATGGTCGCGCCGCAGGTGCAGGCGGATACCTATCTCGCGTGCGGCCTGCTCGCCGAGACGCTGAGCCACATGGTCGACGCGTTCGTGCGCGAGTATCTCGTCGAGCGCATCCAGGACATGCTCGAACGCCGCATCCTGACCGGCTACTACCCGCGCCTGACGCTCGCGACCGGGCAGCGCTTCGCGTCGAAGGGCGGCTATATCGTCCGGTTCGCCGGGCCGGACCGCACGAAGATCTCCGCCGACGGAGACTGGATCGTTCCCTGAGCCGTCGCGCGCCTTCGGATGGAGTAGGAAACAGGCCGCGTATGGAGGGAGTCGCCCCATGTCGGTTTCGACGCGTGCATCGCACACTGAAGACATCGTGCGACATGGCGATGTCGCGCCGGAGCATCGCGGCATACGATGCGGGGAGGGAAACCGTCATGACAACGTTCCTGGCCGGCCATGGTGTTCGACATCGCCGGGCACGTCGCGGCTGGCTGGCCGCGCTCGCGGTGCTCGCGTTGCTGCAATTGCCGGTTGCGCACGCGTTGCCGATCTTCGCGCGCCAGACCGGGCAGAGCTGCGTCGCGTGCCATGCCGGCGGACAGTTTCCGGAACTCACGCCGTACGGGCGCATGTTCAAGCTGAACGGCTACACGTTCGGCGAACGAACGATTCCGCTTGCCGCGATGGCGATTGGCGACCTGAGCAAGACCCGCTACAACAGCGACTCCAGCGGCGCGCCGATCAACCCCAAGGACGGCCTGCCGATCTTCGACTTCGCGAGCGTGTTCCTCGCCGGGAAGATCACCGACCATCTCGGCGGCTTCGCGCAGTTCACCTACATCGCCCACGATCATCAGGACGGCGACGGGCGATGGAAAGGCCACTGGACGTCGGACAATACCGACTTCCGCTTCGTCGACCGGATCATGACGTCGGCGAACGACCTGATCGTCGGCTTGACGGTGCACAACAACCCGACCGTGCAGGACGTATTCAACACCGCGCCGGCATGGGGTTACCCGTACGTCTCGTCGACCATCAGCCCGGTGGCGAAGATCCCGAACCTGCCCTTGCTCGAAAGCGGGGCGCTCGCGACGCAGGCGGTCGGCACCGGCGCCTACCTGTACTGGAACAGCCTGCTGTACGCGGAGCTGACCACCTACAGCACCGCGGACGGCATCTGGTCGTTCCTGAGCCACGGGAACAACGAAGGGAACCCGAATCACCCGCAAATCTATCTGCGCGGCTACAACCCGTATGCGCGTATCGCGCTGACCCACGACTGGGGGCCGCATAGCGTGATGGTCGGCGCATTCGGCTTCAGCGTCGACGTCTACCCGAACGACGCGAACAATTTCCCGATTTTCGGGACCGGCGTCACGCGTTTTCGCGACTATGGTCTCGACGCGCAATACGAATACTTGCTCGAGCCGCACACGATCACCGCGCAGGCGCGCTACGTGCGGGAGAACATCCACGATCCGAACAATTTCATCGTGAGCGACAACACGTCCGCGAACCTGAATTCGTTGCGGCTCAAGGCGTCGTACGTCTACCAGGCCAAGTACGGCGTCAGCCTGTCGTTCTTCAATACGACGGGTACGGCCGACAGCACGGCCTACGCGGCGAGCGCGAACTTCCATCCGAATACCCAGGGCTGGACGCCGGAAATATTCTGGATGCCGGATCAACACGTGCGCATCGGCATCCAGTACACGCACTTCACCAAGTACCTCGGCGCGACGACCAACTACGACGGCAACGGGCGCAATGCGAGGGATAACGATACGTTGTTTCTCTATCTATGGCTCGCTTCCTTCTGACCTCCCGTTCGGCCTCTCCCGCGCATCCGGCTGATTGGACCCCGCGCGATGGGAGAGGAGCGCGCATTTCGCATCGCGTGTCGATGAGAATGCGCGGCGGCGCCGAACGGGATCGCATCGGAAGGTGGCAGAAAAGGCGGCAGGGAGGTCGGTGACATGAACAAAGTGGCCCATATCGTCTCGCTCGCGATGGTGCTGGCCGGGGCGGGTTGCCACGACCTGGAGCGGTCGCGGCAAGTCGACAACCCGGCCGTATCGGGCAAGACCATCGCGCTGCAGGTGTGCTCGAACTGTCACGGCGCGACCGGTGTGTCGGTGTCGCCGATGTTTCCGAAGCTCGCCGGACAGCGCAAGGAATACCTCGTCGATCAGTTGACCGACTTCAAGAGTCACGCGCGTGCCGACCCGAACGCGAAGCGGTTCATGTGGGGCTTCACGCACCTGACCGACGCGCAGATCGACGAACTCGCCACCTATTTTTCGAGTCAGCCCGCCGTGCTCGGCGAAGCCGACGATCGCGCGCTCATCGACGCGGGCCGGGCGATTTTCGTGGGGGGCCTGCCGGACAAGGGCGTTGCGGCGTGTGTCGGATGTCACGGCCAGCATGGAGAAGGCGCGAGCGGTTTTCCTCGCCTCGCCGGCCAGCATGCGGATTACGTTCGGAAGCAGCTCGCGATTTTCCGGGAAACCGACACACGGCCTCGCGGCGCGATCATGAAGAGCGTATGCGCGAACATGACGGAGCAGGACATGCGCGCGGTCGCGGCATTCGTCGAGGCATTTCCGGCTGAAACCGGCGTACCGGCGAGCCCGGCGAAAGCCGGCGCATCGGTGAACCCGCCGGAAGCCGGCCCATCGGCGAGCCCGCCGTCCGACCAATGAGCACGCCCCGCCTGATCGGCGGCGCACGTGCCGCGGCAGGCAGGCGACCGGCGCCGACCGTGATCATTTAGGTGTCTCGTCTCCCCCGGGGCGGGGCGCCTCTTTTTCTTCCAACCCTGCGCAGTTCCATTCCGGTGAATGCCATGAAAGCGATGCAATCCTCACGCGGCGGCACGGCCTCGGTCGCCAGGCTGTCGTATCTGCGACAACGCGCGTCCGCCGCGGTGCGTGCATGCGAGCCGGACCACGACCGTCCGTTCCTCGCGCGCCTGTCGTTGCTCGACTGGCTGTTCGCCCTGGCGCTCGTGGTGGGCGCGGGCTATGCGCTCGTGCACGACCACGCGCACATGGATGACTACGACAAGGCGGTGATGATCGGCACCGTGCCGGCGCTCATCGCGCTCGGCTGGCGCTGGAAGCCCGCGCGGCTGATGATGGCGTCGATCGCCGTGCTGGCGTTGCTGTCGATCCAGATCTACCAGGGCGATCTCGCGCGCGCCGATTCGGCGTTCTTCCTCAAGTACTTGCTGTCGAGCCAGTCGGCGATCCTGTGGATGAGCGCGCTGTTCGTGCTCGCAACGATTTTCTACTGGATCGGCTTGCTCGCGCGCTCGGCGTCGGGCTCCGCGATCGGCCAGAAGCTCACGTGGGTCGCCGTGCTGATGGGCTTCACCGGCCTGATGGTGCGCTGGTACGAGTCCTACCTGATCGGGGCGGACGTCGGGCACATTCCGGTATCGAACCTGTATGAAGTGTTCGTGCTGTTCAGCCTGATCACCGCGCTGCTCTATCTGTATTACGAAGGCCACTACGGCACGCGCGCGCTCGGCGCATTCGTGCTGCTGGTGATCAGCGCGGCCGTCGGCTTCCTGATGTGGTACTCGGTCGCGCGCGACGCGCAGCAGATCCAGCCGCTCGTGCCGGCGCTGCAGAGCTGGTGGATGAAGATCCACGTGCCGGCGAACTTCATCGGCTATGGCAGCTTCGCGCTGTCGGCGATGGTGTCGGTCGCGTACCTGATGAAGGAGCGCGGCGTGCTCGCCGATCGCCTGCCGACGCTCGACGTGCTCCACGACGTGATGGTCAAGTCGATCGCGGTCGGTTTCGCGTTCTTTACGATCGCGACGATCCTCGGCGCGCTGTGGGCCGCCGAAGCATGGGGCGGCTACTGGAGCTGGGACCCGAAGGAAACCTGGGCGCTGATCGTGTGGCTCAACTACGCGGCGTGGCTGCACATGCGCCTGATGAAGGGCCTGCGCGGCACGGTGGCCGCATGGTGGGCGCTCACGGGCCTGCTCGTGACGACCTTCGCGTTCCTCGGCGTCAACATGTTCCTGTCCGGGCTGCACAGCTACGGGCGGCTCTGAGGCGCGCGCGGCGGCGCCTACCGTGTTCTACCCATGCACTTCGGCGAGCATTACCACTACAAGCCGGACGCGTGCCGAACCAGAATGTCTGAAGGGGGATCGCCGCATTGCGCGGTGACGTAGGAGGAGCCATGAGACGGGTCTACTTTCTGTTGCCGACGACGCAATGCGCGCAGTCGATCGTCGGCGAGTTGCTGTCGCTGCGAATCGAGTGGCGACATATCCATTGCCTCGCCAATCACGATGTGATGCGCGACGGGTTGCCGGAGGCGACGCTCGCGCAGCGCAGCGACCTGCTGCCGTCGCTCGCGCGCGGCACCGCGGTCGGCTTCGGGACCGGCATGCTGCTCGGGCTGCTCTTGCTGGTGTTCCCACCCGACGGCTTGCGGATCGGCGGCGGCGTCGTCGTGGCGATCACGCTGTTCGGCGCGGCCTTCGGCGCATGGGTGGCGACGATGATCGGCGTCGACGTGCCGAGCACGCGCCTGAAGCGCTTCGAGGACGGCATCGAGCACGGTGAATTGCTGATGATGATCGACGTTCCGACCGACCGCGTTCACGAGATCGAGGACGCGATCAAGCTTCACCACACGGATGCGCATCTGCAGGGCGAAGATCCGACCATCCCCGCTTTTCCTTGATCGTCGCTCGACCCGTCGGCCGGTGTCACGCCGGCCGCCATGCGCGGCCGCACGCCATCGCTCGATGACGCCGGGCCGCGGATCGTCCGCGCGTCGCCGGCGGCATCGGGTGCCGCCCGCGTTTCAGTTCGCGGTGAGGAGCCGTTTGTAGCGCGCCAGGACGCGCGGCACGTACTCGCGCGTCTGCGGAAACGACGGAATGCGATAACCGGCCCGAATCACGGCGTTCTCCCCGGCGTTGTAGGCAGCGAGCGTGAGTTCGACGTTTTCCTTGAACAGGTCGAGCAGGAAACGCAGATACCGCGCGCCGGCCAGCACGTTGTCGCGCGGATCGAGCATGTCGCCGCCCGAGAAGCGCCGCGCCGTTTCCGGCATCAATTGCATGAGCCCGCGCGCGCCTTTGTCCGAGACCGCCTTCGGGTTGTATCCCGATTCGACGTCGATCACCGCGCGAAGGAGTTCGGGCGGAACGTTGAACGCCGCGCTTGCCTCGGTGATCACGTCCGCGAACGACGACGCGACCGTCGATTTCGGCGCGGCATGCCTCACTGCCGATGCGCTCGGCCCTTCGGCCGCGACGATCACTTTCAGATTGGCCGTGCCGGGCTCGTTGGTCAGGACGATGGCGCCATTGCTCGCCACCGTGCCGTAAATCTGCGCGTGCGCGGCGCACGACCATGCCGAGCCGATTCCCACGCATGCGGCAACGAGCGCTGTTCCCAATACCGATGAAGGGCGGCTGTGCATCTTTCTGGCCTCCTGCATCTGCATTGTCGTTGCGGGTACATCGGATCGGCAATGGGGCGACCTCCTACACTTCGATGCCGCGAAACACCCCCGCGGCGGCGCTGCAAAACTGTTACACAAGTAATGGTCGGTAGCGCCCGATAACCGGGCGAAGTTGACGATTCTTACGCGCAGAAGTTGGTTTCTCCTCAATGCGCGCGTCGTTGCAGCATGAATCGTTTCCTGCGCGGCGGAACGGATCGGATAGTCCCGCTATCCGTAGTCCTACTGATGCGACGCACCACGTCGGAGCGATTCAACCCTGCAACATTCCTGCCATTGCGCGACGTTCGCGCGGGCGCGTCTCCGGCCGGGGTGCCCGCGCGTGGCGCGGTGGCGCGATCCTTGCTCGGAAGACGGACGTGGCCTGTCGCTCGCGAGACGGGGCCATCAGACCGGATCGCGGAACGCAGCGAAGAAATCGTCCGGCACCGTGCAAACGAGGCGTCGAGATCCGACGTGGTGCAAGCGCGGAAAACTTGGGGGAAGCCGTGAATACAAAATGTCGCGTGATGATTGCAGAAGATCACGATCTGCTGCGAAACGGGCTACGGTCGATGCTTTCCGCGCAAGGCGACTACGAAGTCGTCGGCGAGGCGCGCGACGGCAAGGAAGCGTGCCACCTGGCCATGACGCTCGCGCCGGACCTGATCCTGATGGATCTGTCGATGCGCGGGATGAACGGTATCGATGCGAGCGCGACGATCAAGCGGCGGGTACCGACGATCCGCATCGTCGTGCTCACCGTGCATCAGAACGAGGAGTACGTGCGCGAGGCGCTGCGTGCAGGCGTCGAAGGCTACGTGCTCAAGGACGTTTCGTTTGACGAATTGCTGCTCGCGATGCGCATGGTCATGCAGGGAAAGCGGCACCTGAGCGCGGATGTGTACGGCTACATGGTCGACTCGTTCGTGACCGGCCGCGAAACGCCCGCGCCCAAAAAGGCGTGGGACATCCTGACCGCGCGCGAACGCAGCGTGTTGAAGCTGATCGCGGAAGGGCGCACGAACCGGCAGGTCGGCCAGTACCTGAGCCTGAGCCCGAAGACGATCGAGAAGTACCGGGCGAGCATGATGCACAAGCTCCATCTCGCGAATCTGACGGAACTGGTGCTCGTCGCGATGAACATGGGTCTGTTGACCACGCTCGCGGCGAAATGCGCGGAAACGGATGTGGCCGACGTGCCGACCAGGCCGGTCGACGACGACGTGCAGGTGCCCGACGCCGTCGCGCGGCTGGACGACTATCCCGCTGGCGGCGCGAAGCGCTGAGCGTCGCCGGTATCAGAGCGGCCAGGTTGCCGAGACACGCGTGCCCGTCGTGGCGGACGACTGGATCCCGAACGTGCCGCCGTGCGACTCGATGCGATGCTGCATGCCGATCAGCCCGAGCCCCGCCGCGCGTGCGTCGTCGGTCGCAAGCGGATGGCGCTCGTAGCCGACGCCGTTGTCGTCGATCGTCAGCAGCAGCCCACCGGCATCGTGTTGCAGGCCGAGCACGATTTCGGTGGCCTGCGCATGCTTGACGACGTTGTGCAGCGCCTCCTGCGCGACCCGGAACATGTCCGCTTTCAGATGCTCGGGAATCTCGTCGTCGTCGACGTTGCAATTGAACTCGACCGACAACTGGCTCGCGTCACGCTCGATGCGGCGGCACAGCGACGCGAGCGCGGCCGGCAGCCCGAGCCTGTCGAGCATCGGCGGCTTCAGTTCGCCGCAGATCTGGCGCACCTCGCCGATCGTCTCACGAATCCGCAGCACGGCGACGTCGAGCAGAATCGTCGCGTCGGCGATCTCGCCGCGACGAAGCCGCATGAGCGCGTCCTCATTCATCAGCTTGATGAGCGTCAGTGCCTGGCCGAGCCCGTCGTGCAATTCCGCGGCGAGCCGATGCCGCTCCTTCTGCTGGCCCATCAGCAGATACGTGTGGCACGCATGGACGCCCGCATCGTTGGCCGCGTCGCCGCGTCGTGCGGGCTCGGGCATCGGCGATTCCTCGAACAGCGTCAGCCACAGCCCGGTGCCGGGCAGTGCCTGCCGATAGATGACGAATTGCGCGGGATGGCCGCTTCGCCCGCCGAGCATCGCCGTGAACGAATGTTGCTCGCGCGCGGCACTCGCGGCGAGATTGTCCACGAGCCCGACGTGGGCGTCGTCGGGTGCCAGGTCGCGCAGCTGCCGGCCGACGAGTTCGGCGCCCTTGTATCCGAACAGCGCGGCGGTGCTGCGATTGACCGATACGAACGTGCCGTCGTCGGCGAGAATGGCGAGCGCCGCGCCCCGTGCGTCGGTGACGACGGCGCGGCGGCGATCGTCGTGACGAAGCGCACTGCGCAGCTTGCGCATCGCGTCGATCAGATCGAGCAGCCTGATCCTTGGCCCTTCGGGCTGGCGTTCAGTCATGGTGGCTCCCGAGGCGCGTCTTCAGGAAAACGTAAGGTTTCGACCATTCTAGGACGTGACCGATGCGGGCCGCAACATGGGGATTGCGCGTGTTCGTCATAGGGAAACGCCTGCCGCGTGCATTGCGGGATCGTGCCGGGCGGGCATGTCCTACCGGCCTTTGGGGGGCGTCATCCCATGACGCTCTCCGGCAAATTCATGACACTGCATGGGCGGGGCACGGAATTGTCCGCTGCCTCGCTCGTGTCATGGAGGCCGGTATGAACAGGATCGCCAGATCGACGATGGGCGCATTCGTGGTCGCGGGCGTCGCCCTCGCCGCGGCGCCCGCATGGTGCGCGTCCGACGGCGGCGCGATGGAGAACGCCGGCGCAGCGGCGGTCGAAAGCGCGGCGGCGACCGGGAGCGCCACGGACAACCCGGCACCGGAAGCCGTCGACAGTTCGATGGACAAGGACATGCAGAACGGTGTCGAACACGCTGCCGGAAACGCAGCGGACGGCACCGACGGGAATGCCGCCGCCGGCGCGGCGATGCCCGCGCCGGCGCACCCGATGGAGCACGCGATGGAGCCGGCGAGTGACCCTGCCGCGGCGCCCGCCGCGGGACCCGCGATGGCGCCCCCGACCGACGCTCCCGCGCAGCCCGTACCGGCCGCGCCTGCCGGTAACGCGGTCGACAAGGCCGGCGCACCCGTGAGCGACGGCGCGACGGAAGCCGCGGGCATGCACATGCATCACGCGATGATGCCGGGAACCGTGCACACGATGGTCCAGTATGCGGCGCCGACGGTTCAGCTCGTGCGAGACGACGGTCGGACCGTCTTGCTGGCCAAGGAGCTCGACGACGGCCGGCCGGTGATCCTGACGTTCATCTACACCAGCTGCACGACCATCTGCCCGATGATCAGCCAGACGCTCGAGCAATTGCAGGGCGAACTCGGCGCCGACCGCGACAAGGTCCACATCATGTCGATCTCGATCGATCCGGAGGCCGACACGCCGGAGCGGCTCAAGGCTTACGCGGCACGCTTCGGCGCCGGCCCCGAATGGCAGCACTACACCGGGACCGTCGAGGCGAGCGTGGCCGCGCAGCGCGCGTTCAACGTCTTTCGCGGCGACAAGATGAACCACACGCCGGTGACGTTCGTGCGGGCCGCGCCGGGCCAGCCGTGGCTGAGGATCGACGGTTTCGCGACGCCCACCGAGCTGCTCGCTGCCTATCGCGACGTCGTCGCGTCCAACTAGTGCCTGTTCCCGCCGACAGCGGGCCGTGGGTGCCACGTTTCTGCGAGGGAGCGTCGAAATTGGACAACAAGCATCGTGTGCTGATCGTCGAGGATCAGCATCTGTTGCGCGTCGGCCTGAGTCATCTGGTTTCCGAGCTGGCCGACTACTGCATCGTCGGCGCGGCGAGCGGCGGGGTCGAGGCATGTCATCTCGCCGAGAAGACCCGACCCGACCTGGTCCTGATGGATCTGTCGATGCCGGGCGGCAGCGGCTTCGAGGCAATCGCGACGCTCAAGCGCAACGTGCCGCATGCGCGGATCATCGTCCTCACGGTTCATCACGGCGAAGACGACGTGAGCGAGGCTTTCGCCGCCGGTGCGGACGGCTACGTGCTCAAGGACTCGCCGTTCGCCGACCTGGTGCGCGAGATGCGCTTCGTGATGCAGGGCAAGTGCGTGGTCAGCCTCGACGCCTATCGCGCCCGCGCCGGCCTGCATGGGTTGCGCGACGCGAACGCGCACAAGGCGCGCTTGTGGAGCGCGCTGACCAATCGCGAGCGCACCGTGTTGCGCCTCGTCGTCGAGGGGCACACGAGCCGGCAGGTCGGCGAGTGCCTCAAGGTCAGTCCGAAAACCGTGGACAAGCACCGCGCCAATCTGATGCGCAAGCTCGGCATCGCCAACCTGACCGGCCTGGTTCATTTCGCGATCGACATCGGCGTGCTCGCGCTGAACGACGACGACCGTGTGTGAATTCCCTCCATTGACGCATCGCTCAACTGGGGGGGATCTACCCATGGGGATGGACGGCACTCCCTACTTCTGGCGCGTACCCGCGTGAACAAGAATGCAATCAACGGCATCCGCGGCGCCGACGCCGCGGGTTGATACAGGGAGGGAAGCCGTGAGCCATGGATCGTCCTCGATGCCGGCCGGCGGGCCGGACCGGCGGCCGCGCGACGAACGAAGCGTGTGCCGCGCACGCGCGAGCCGCGGCTTCACGTTGCTCGAACTGCTTGTCGTGATGGTCATCATCGGGCTGCTGGCGGGGCTCGTCGCGCCACGGTATTTCGAACAGGTCGGCAAGTCGAACGTGAAGGTCGCGCGCGCGCAGATCGTGTCGCTCGGCCAGGCACTGGATCAGTACCGGCTCGACGTCGGTTCGTATCCGACCACCGAGGAAGGGCTCGATGCGCTCGTGAACAAGCCGCAAAGCGCATCGCGGTGGAGCGGCCCCTATCTGCAGAAGGCCGTCCCGGCGGATCCGTGGGATCGGCCCTATCAGTATCGCTCACCGGGCGAACACGGCGACTACGACCTGTTTTCGCTCGGCAAGGACGGACGCGGGGGCGGGACCGGCGAGAACGTGACGATCTCGTCGTGGTAGCGGCGCGGTCATGGTGCGCGGCGTGAGCAACCGCAAGGAGAGTCGACGTGAAATTCGTGCTGCGGGTATTCGATACGGGCGGGTCGGTGCAGACGCTGCGGATCGACAGCGATTCGCCGGCGAACGCCGCATCGCTCGCGCGCGCGCGCGGCCTGCGCGTCGTGTCGGTCAGCGCGGACGCCGCGCGGCAGCGGCGCAGTACGAACCGGTTCGGGATGCCGCGTGCGCGCTTCGACGTCGACATGTTCGCGCGCGAGCTGGCGGCGCTGCTCGATGCGGGCGTCGGCCTCGTCGACGCATTGCGCACGCTCGGCGGCAGCACCCGGCGCGAAGCGTCCGTCCAGGTGTATCACGACCTGCTGCGGCATCTCGAGGAAGGGCAGGCGCTGTCGATGGCGCTCGAGCACGCGAGCCCGATCTTTCCGCCGGTGCTGGTGGCGTGCGTGAAGGCGAGCGAGCAGACCGGCGGACTGGCCGACAGCCTCACGCGTTATTCGGTCAACAGCGCGACGCTGCGGGAGCTGCGCGCACGCGTCGTGTCGGCGGCGATCTACCCGACGGTGCTGCTGTTCGTCGGCGCGGCCGTCGTGCTGTTCCTGCTCGGCTTCGTGGTGCCGCGGTTCGCCACGCTCCTCGAACACAGCGGGCGCGAACTGCCGCTGATGTCCCGGCTGCTGATGGCGTGGGGCGGCATGGTGCACGCGCATGGCAGCGGGCTGGCCGTTGGCCTGGCCGTGCTGGCGGTCGCCGCCGGGCTCGCGCTGCGGCGGCCGGCCCTGCGGATCTGGCTCGCCGATCGCCTGCTGGCGCTGCCCGGCATCGGGCAACACTTCCGCGTGTTCCGCCAGTCGCAGTTCTATCGCACGACCGCGATGCTGGTCGACGGCGGCATTCCCGCGATTCGCGCGTTCGACCTCGCGCGCGGCCTGGTGGGCCGTGCCGATCAGGCCGCGCTCGCAGCCGCGCTCCAGCAGATCCGCAACGGCGCGAAGATGTCCGATGCGTTTCAGCAGGCCGGCCTCGCGGACGCGATCGGCTATCGCCTGCTGACGGTGGCCGAAAAGACCGGCGCGCTCGGGCCCGTCCTCGACCGGATCGCCGGATTCCAGGAAGCGCAGGTTTCGCGCACGATCGACCTGATCTCGCGACTGATCGAACCCGCGATGATGATCGTGATCGGCGTGGTGATCGGCGGCATCGTCGTGTTGATGTACATGCCGATCTTCGAGATCGCGTCGAGCATCCAGTAGGCCGCCCCGGAGATTCGCATGGACACCGTCATTTCTCCCGTCGATCCCGATCCCGACGCGGATGCCGGCCGGCGCGACCTGCGCGACCTGCTTCGCACGCTCGGCGAACGCCACGGGTCCGGTATTCGCGCGCTCGAGGCATTGACCGCGCACACGGCGCTCGGCGCGGACGAAATACGCGAGCGGCTCGCCGCGCAGTTCAGGATGAAACCGATCGGCATACGCGAGCTGAACCGCCTGGAGCCGGATTTCGAGTTGGTGCCGTTCGTCGAGGCGATGGCGCGTCTCTGCGTGTGCCTGCGCGATCCCGACAGCGGCGCGCTGCTGTTCGCGATTGCCGATCCGCTCGATGCCCGCACGCGCGGCTGGGTCGAACACCGGATGCGCGCGCACCCGACGCTGCCGTACCGATGGGCGCTCGCGAGCGCGGGCGACCTGAGCGCGTATCTGGCGGTGCGCGAGAAGGACATCCGCGCGATGGATTCGCTCGCGTTCGACGACCCGATCCAGTGCGCGCCCGATCCGGCGTCGCTCGCGTTGACGCTGCAGGGCATCAGCAGCGACGACAGCCCCGTGGTGCGCCTGCTCAATTCGACGATCTACGATGCGCTCAAGATGCTGGCGAGCGACATCCACCTCGAATGCAGGGCGGCCGGCTTGATGATCAAGTGCCGCGTCGACGGCGTGCTCACGGTGGTGGGGCGGGTGGAGGGCCGCGACGTCGCGGATCAGGTGCTGTCGCGCGTGAAGGTGATTTCCGAACTCGATATCGCGGAGCGCCGCATCCCGCAGGACGGGCGCTTCAAGGCGATGTACGCGGGACGCGAAATCGATTTCCGCGTGTCGATCATGCCGAATCAGTTCGGCGAGGATGCCGTGTTGCGGATTCTCGACCGCTATCAGCTCTCCCAGGCGTCGGGCGGCCTGACGCTCGAGGCGCTGGGGTTCCAGCCGGCCGACACGCGCTTCATGCGGTCGGTCGCGTCGATGCCGTACGGCATGCTGCTCGTCACGGGGCCGACCGGCAGCGGCAAGACCACGACGCTTTACGCGATCCTCACCGAAATCAACAACGGGCTCGAGAAGATCGTGACGATCGAGGATCCGGTCGAGTACCAGCTGGGCGAGATCCTGCAGATTCCGGTCAACGAGGCGAAGGGCCTGACGTTCGCGCGCGGCTTGCGCTCGATCCTGCGGCACGACCCGGACAAGATCATGGTCGGCGAGATCCGCGATCCCGAAACCGCGCAGATCGCCGTGCAGGCCGCGTTGACCGGCCACCAGGTGTTCACCACCGTGCACGCGAACAACGTGTTCGACGTGATCGGCCGGTTCACGAACATGGAGGTCGATCCGTACAGCTTCGTATCGGCGCTGAACGGCGTCATCGCGCAGCGGCTGCTGCGCCAGTGCTGCACGGACTGTCTCGACGAGGACACGGTGGACGCGGATGCGCTCGCCCGTTCGGGCATCGACCCGGATACGGCCGGCAGCTACCTGTTTCGACGCGGCACCGGGTGCGCGATGTGCCGCGGCAGCGGCTATCGCGGCCGGCGGGCGATCGCGGAGGCGCTGCGCATGAACGACGAACTGCGGCAACTGCTGTCCGAGCGCGCGCCGCTCGGGCACATCAAGGCCGCGGCGCTGCGCTACGGGATGACGACGTTGCGGGCGGCGGCGCTCGACCTGGTCCGGCGCGGCGAAACGACGCTCGAGGAGATCAATCGTGTCACCATGGTCGAATGATCGTCTTGCCGTCGGTGTCGGGACGCGCGAGATCGCCGTCGGCATCCGCACGCGCGCACTGTGGCGGCCGGACCGGCGCGGGTTCGTCGCCGATCCGCTCAGCGTCGCCATTCCCGATGCGCAGTTCGGCAGCGAGGCGGGGATGCTCGATGCGCTGCGCGCCGCGCTGGCCGCGACGCACGATGCCGATGCCGGCGCGAAGCGGGCGCCGGTGCGCGGCGCGCATGTCGTGCTCGACGATTTCTGGTGTTGTCATGCGATCCTGCGCGGAGACTTTCGCGCGCTGCACGCACGCGAGCTGGAGGAAATCGCGCTCGCGCATTTCTCCGACACGTACGGCGTCGCCGCGGAGTCGCTGGTCGCGCGCTTCGACGTGCGGCGCGGTGGCCGGGTGCTCTTTGCCAGCGCGCTGCCGCGTACGCTGTACGACGGCATCCTCGGTACCGGTGCGGCCGGCGACGTGCCGATCCGCTGCCTGCGCGCGGCCCTTCCGGAGACGCTCGGCCGGTTCGCGGTGAAGCCGGACGGCGATGCGATGCTGCTCGTCGTCGACGAGGCGCTGCTGCAAGCGGTCATGATCGAGCACGGCGAGTGGGCCGCGTACGACACGCAGCGCCTCTTTCCGGGCGAGTCCGGCGACGCGTCGCGGCTCGCCGAGCTCGCCGAGCAGCTGTTCGAGCGCTCGGCGATGCGCACGGGCCTGAAGCTCGACGCCTGCAAGGTCTATCTGTCCGGCACCGACCTGGACGTTGCGCCGTTCGGCGCGCGTTGCGCCGCGGTCGCGCTGCCGGGCCGCGCGGCGCACGACGGTTCGCCCGCGCGCCGATTGCTGGAGTACGCGCCATGATCCGCACGCTCGACATCGATTTTTGCCGGCGCCGCGCGCGCATCGGCGCCGGCGGAGTGATCCTCCTCGTTGTCGCCGCGTTGCTGTGGAGCGCGTGCGCCGTCCGGCTCTGGCACACGTACGCGGAAAACGATCGCATCAGGGAGAGCCTGACGGTCGTCCAGCATCGCCTGCTCGCGCAGCAACACGTCGCGAAGCCGCCACCGACCGCGGCCGCCCGGCTTGCGGAAAAGCAGAGCCAGGCCGTGCTGCGCGAGCTGACCGTGCCGTGGCAGACGCTCTTCTCGATCGTCGAGGACTATCCGGGCCATGACGTCGCGCTCATCGGCATCGACCAGAACCCGGCGCAGGGCCAGATTCGCATCACGGCCGAAGCGAAGGACCCGGACGCGATGATCGCGTACCTGAAGTACTTGCAGACGAGCGTCGTGCTGCGCGAGGCGACGCTCAACGGTCATCTCGTCGAGGAGAACGTGGCGGGCAAGCCGGTGCGTTTCCAGATCACGGCCGTCTGGAGGAAATCATGAAAGCCGATCGTTTCGCGGACCGCCTGCTCACGCTTCGCTTCGAGTGGCGACGCGCCTTCGGTCTGCCGGGGCTCGCCGGCGTGCTGATGCTCGGCGCCGCCGCCATCACGTACGCGGCGATCGCGGGCGTCGAGTCCGACACGCGCGCGATGCTTGCGCCGGCCAGTGTGGTGCGCGCCGCACCCGGCCATCGTCGCGTGGATGTGCGCGGCACGGCGGCGGACGCGACCCCGCTCGACGCGCTGCCCGCGCTCTTTCCGGCGTCTTCGCAAAGCGCGGAAGACATCGCGTCGATCTTCGAGCAGGCACGCGACAGCCATCTGACACTCGGGTCGGCCGAGTACCAGATGACGACCGAGTCGGGCGGCCGCTTCGCGCGCTACCAGGTGCTGCTGCCGGTGAAGGACCAGTACGGCGCGATCCGCCATTTTCTTGCATCGGTGCTGAACAACGTGCCGAACGCGGCGCTGCAGGAGATCCACGTCGAGCGTCCGGCAGTGGGCAGCAGCATTCTCGACGCGCGGGTGCGTTTCGAGCTCGTCTACCGGAGCGCCCAGCCATGATCTCCGCCGCCATGAAGCCCGCTTCGCGCCATCGGCTCGCACTCGCGCTGGCTTGCCTCGTCGTCGCCGGTGCCGGATATCGCGTGCTGGTGGCGGCGATGCAGCAGCCGGCGCCGGCTGCCGCAAGCATCGTGGTGCGTCACGACGGGGTGCGGGCGGCGCCCGCGCCGGCCCGTGCGCGCGTCGCGCCGGCCTCTCAGGCCGCAGCGCCCGCGCCCGCGTCGCATGCAGCGGCGGCGACCCCGCGCGAGCAGCTCGCCGCATTGCGTGCGCCCGTGTCCGTCGAAGCCGCACACGATCCATTCACGGCGTCGTCATGGCTGCCGCCGCCGCCCGTCGTGCCGCCGCCGCCCGAGACGCGTCCGGCGCCGCCGACCGCGCCGCCGGTGCCGTTCGTCTATCTCGGCCAGCAGGATGCCAGGTCGGCGAAGCCGCAGGTGTTCCTCGGCAACGGAGATCAGTTGCTGATTGTTTCGCCGGGTGACGTGATCGGCGGCCAGTATCGGGTGGAGTCGGTGTCCGCGTCGAACGTGGTGCTCACCTATCTGCCGCTGAACCAGGTCCAGACGGTGCTCATTCCAGTGGAAGGAAAGTAAATGAAAACCATACGTACACGGGATGCGCGCCGCGATGGGGACGACGGCCGGTCGACATGTCCTGGCTCCGCCCCCCGGGCCGCTGCGCGCTTGGCGCCGCCGGCCGGCCGGTGCGCGACGAAACGCGCGCTGGCGATCGCCGTGGCGCTGCTCGCATGCGGCGGATGTGCGCATGTGCCGAACCTTCACGACGATCCGACCAACGCACAGGTGAAGATCGACGCAATGCACGACCGCAAGGAGGCCGTCGACGATCTGCTCGACAACGCGGACGCGTTTCGCCAGAAGAACGAGTTCGACGACGCGGCCCGCTCCGTCTACATGGCGATGCAACTCGATCCGACCAGCGAGCGCGCGCGCCGGATCGGCACGATGATCGACCAGGACCGCAAGCATCTTGCGATTCTGCAGGAAGCGGACCGCATGATGAAGCGCGGTTCGTACGCGCAGGCGGCCGAGCGCGTGCATCGCGTGCTGGTCGAGGATCCGGCCAATGCGATGGCGGCAAGGATGCAGGCGGAGCTCAGCGAGAAGCGCCGCCAGCAACACGCGGAGCGCGACGACAAGCTCGCGGCGTCGTCGATCATGCGCACGCCGGTGTCGCTGCAGTTCCGCGACGCGAACGTGCGGATGGTGTTCGAGGCCTTGTCGCGGACATCCGGGCTGAACGTCATTTTCGATCGCGACGTGCGCGCCGATCTGAAAACGACGATCTTCGTGCAGAACGCGTCGCTGCAGGACACGGTCGACATGATCCTGTTGCAGAACCAGCTCGACAAGAAGCAGATGAACGCGAACACGCTGTTCATCTACCCGGCGACGCCGGCCAAGGAGCTCGAGTACCAGGAGCTCAAGGTGCGGACGTTCCAGTTGTCGAACGTCGACGCGAAGCAGGTGCAGTCGCTGCTGAAGAGCCTGTTGAAGGTGAAGGAAGCGGTGATCGACGAGCGCGCGAACACGGTGACGATCCGCGGCACCCCCGACATGATCAAGGTCGCCGAGGAGATGATCGCCGCCCAGGACTTGCCGGAGCCGGAAGTGATGCTCGAGGTCGAGGTACTGGAGGTGTCGCATGACCGGATGTCGCAGCTGGGCATCAACTGGCCCAGCTCGTTTACGGTGTCGACGCCGAGCTCGGCCGATACCTGGGGCGTGCTGCACCATCTGCCGATCAATGCGCTGAACGTCAGCAGCCTGTCGGCCACCGCGGACTTCAAGCTGACCGATACCGACGCGAATCTGCTCGCGAGCCCGCGCATCCGCGCGCGCAACAAGGAGAAGGCGCGCATCATGATCGGCGACAAGGTCCCGGTGATCTCGAGCTCGAGCACGCCGAGCACCAGCGGCCCGTCGTTTACGCAGATGATCCAGTACCTCGACGTGGGCATCAAGCTCGAGGTCGAGCCGCAGGTCTATCGCGACGGCGACGTCGGCATCAAGCTGAATCTCGAGGTCAGCAACATCACCAACACGATCTCGAGCGGCAACTCGCAGGGGCTGAGCTCGCTCGCCTACCAGATCGGTACGCGCAGTGCGGCGACCAGCCTGCGGCTGCGGGACGGCGAAACGCAGATCATGGGCGGCCTGATCTCGGACGAGGATCGCCGCAACGCGAACAAGGTGCCGGGTCTCGGGCAGTTGCCGGTGCTCGGCCGCCTGTTCTCCGATCACGGCGGCGATCACAAGAAGACCGAGATCGTGCTGCAGATCACGCCGCATATCGTCCGGCCGCAAGTGGCGGCGGACGCGGACACCCAGGAGGTATGGTCGGGCACCGACGTCAACGTGCACGCCGATCAGCTGCGACTCGATCCGGTTGCGCTGAACGCGGAGGCGCAGAACGCGGAGGCGCCCGCCGCGCCGACGGCGAAGGTCGTTCCGGGCAGCGTGGGAGGCGGGACGTCGGGCGGCAGGGCGCCGACCCCGTTGGAGGCTGCCGCAATCCGCGCGCAGCCGTCGCCCGAGAGCGGCGCGTTCGGACAGATGCCGGCCGCACCGCGTACGACGCCGCCCCCCGAACCCTACGGCGGGCGGTTCTCGAGGCCGCAAACGGCATTGCCTGCACCGGCCGGCGGGGGCGGCGGGGCAGCCGCGGCGGAGCCGCCGCCCGCGGGCAACGAAGTCGCGCCGGCGCCGGGCACCACCGTGACGCCGGTTGCGTCGCCCGCGCCGGCCGAGCAGCCTGCCGCGGCTGCCAATGCACCCGCCGCCGCACCGGCGGCCCCGCCTCCGACGCTGCAGATGCCGGCGGGCGACATTCCGAGCGAAAACCCGCTTCGCCCGGTCGGGAAGTGAGCCGTGGCCGCGCGCAATGCAGCGACTTGCGTCGGCCGCGGCAGCCGCATCGGCCTGCGCGGCTTCACGTTGATCGAGATGGTCATCACGCTCGCGCTCGTGGCGATCCTCGCGCTCGCGGTCATGCCGTTCTCCGAACTGCTCGTGCAGCGGCAGAAGGAACAGGCGTTGAGTGCCGCGTTGCGCGAGATCCGCACCGCGCTCGATGCGTACAAGGAGGCGAGCGACGCGGGGAAGATCGACAAGGAAGCCGAATCGTCCGGCTATCCGCCGTCGCTGACCGTGCTCGTGACGGGCGTGAAAAACGCCCGCGACCCGAAGGGCGGCCTGGTGATGTTCCTGCGCCGCGTGCCGCGCGATCCGTTCTTCACCGGCGACCCCGATACGCCGGACGAGGACACCTGGGACGTGCGTGCATACGGCACGCCGCCGGAGCCGGCGGCGGACGGGCCTCCGGGGGGCTTCGAGCCCGGCAAGGACGTGTTCGACGTGACGTCGAAATCGGCACGTATCGGCATCAACGGCATTCCGTACAAACAGTGGTGACCGGCCATCATGAAACTCGCTCGCATCCGCAGGATCCGCGGCTTTACGCTGATCGAAATCGTGGTCGTGATGGCGCTCATCGGACTGCTTCTGACGTTGGCCGTGCCGCGCTACATGCACAGCATCGAGCATGGCAAGGAGCAGGTGAGGCTGCAGAACCTCGCGGTGATGCGCAATGCGATCGACCAGTATTACGGCGACAACGGGCAGTATCCCGAGACGCTCGACGAGCTGGTCGCGAAGCACTATTTGCGGGCGGTGCCGGTCGATCCGGTCAACGGCGACGACAAATGGACGACGCTTGCCTCGCCGGACGAGAACAAGCCCGGCGTGTACGACGTCGGGCCCGCGAGCGCCGCGCAGGGCGTGCCGCCGGGCGTCGCGGCAACTGCTGCGGCTGGGGCGGCGAAATGAAGCGGGCCGGGCGCCGCGTCGCGCGCGCGCCGCATGCCCGCCGCCGGCGGCAGCGCGGGCTCGTGCTGCTTGCCTTGCTGATCGCGCTGATGCTGATGTCGATCGCCCTGGCCGGCGCGCTGGATGTCTGGTCGCTGCAGCGGCGCCGCGAGCAGGAGCGGCAACTGCTGTTCGTCGGCGACCAGTACCGGAAGGCCATCGTCGGCTATTACCGGCTCGCGCGCGCGTACCCGCAGACGGTCGACGATCTGCTGGAAGACACCCGCTTCGCGAAGCCGATGCACCACCTGCGCCGCGCGTATCCGGATCCGGTCAGCGGCAAGAACGACTGGTCCTTCTTGTGGCGGGGCGAGCGCTTCTACGGCGTGTTCAGCAGCTCGGACGGCGCGACGATCAAGCGCACGGGATTTCCGGATCGGTACATGGATTTCGAAGGAGCCGAGACCTATCGGCAATGGAAGTTCCTTTACCTCGCGCCCGGGCTGTCCGCGCCGCCCGCCGACGCGCCGGCGATTGCCCCGGCGATGCCGGCCAGTGCGCCGAGCCTGTCCGGTTTTCCGGGAGGCACGCTGCCGGGACAGGGCCTGGCCGGCCGGCATTGACGCGCTCGCCGCACAAAAAAAAGCGCGACGCCCGCAACGGGCATCGCGCATCAAACGGCGTGGAGCGCCGACGAATGAACGGTGATGAAGAACGGGGCCCACCAGGGGGGCGGACCTCCTCGCGTGACCCGGTCAGGCCTTCGCGAGCTGGATGCTGGTCTGCTCGGCCGTCAGGTAGCCGACGCTGGCGCCGAAGCGGTCCTTGAAGTTCGTGCGCACGAGCGGATCGAGCGTCGGCTTGACCTTGTCGTGCAGCGGCGATTCCCAGTCGCCGGCGTGCTGGAAGTTGCTCATGATGTAGGTCCAGCCGTTGATCTCGTCGACCGCGTGCAGGCCCGTCGATTCGGCGCCGGCCGGGCACGACAGCACGCGCACGAGCGACTTCGTGTCGACGTTGTAGGCCCACAGGAAGTTGTTCACGTGCATGCCCGAGTCTTCGCCGATGAAGAGCGTGCGCAGCTTTTCGGAGAACTTCAGGTTGTCCGGGTTCGCGATCTTGTCCGGGTTCGCGAGGTTGCCGAGCCCGTCGGCCGCGGCGAGATCCTCGCCGACGAGCGCGGCCGGCGCGCCCATGTCGACCGGCACCCATTCGCTGTCGATCGCGCTGCCGGTCGTGTCGCGCTGGCTGCCCTTCAGGTTCAGCGCATAGACGGCGCCCGCGGCGATCTTCTTGTCGACCGCGACGTCGCGCGATACCGCGTTGCCCTTGACCATCGACGTCTCGATCCGCGACATCGCCGTGTAGACGATCTTGTCCTTCGCGTTCACGGTCGTGCCTTCGAGCTTCGTGAAGCCCATGCTGCCGCCGAGCAGCGCCGCGTAGCGGTGCGTCTCGAGGAACGCGGCCGCCTTTTCCATCCCCGGCTTCACGCGCATCCAGTTGAACTTGCCGCCGAAGTGGATCTTCGTGTAGCTCGCATCGTTCGGGTCGGTGGTCGTCAGGTCCATGATGTCCGACGCCTTCAGCGTGTTCGCGAGCGCCTCGATCTCGCCGCTGGTTGCGTGGCCGATCCTGATCCACGTGAGCGTCGCGGTGCCCGCGCCGGCGGACGACGTCTGCGTCCACTTCGCGACGTACAGCGTGCCGGCGGACAGGTCGGCCGCCTTGTCGGCGACGAACATGAACAGGCCGCCGTTGGTGGCGTCGTCACCCATCATCACGGTGCGCTGGTCCGGCATCACCTGGATCAGCTCGTGCGAGATGCGGCCAAGGCAGTAGTGCTTCTTCACGGTGCCCGTGCCGTCCGGATTCACGGTGATCTCGGGCAGGTGGCCGTAGTGGTAGGGGTTCGCCTTCGTCTCGTCGCCGAACGTGTTCTTGCTGAACGCCTTGAACTGCGCGTCGGTCGCGACCTTCGTCGCGTCCGGCTCGTACTCCTCGCTCGACAGGTGCGTGCCCCACGGCGACAGGCTCGCGCCGCACGTGATCCACAGGCCGTGCGCCTTCGACGTGTCGACGTTGTGGTACTTGACGACCTTCAGCGCGCCGTTGGCCGGATCCTGGTCGAGCGTGATCACCGCGATCGGCGACGGCAGCTGGCCGTATTGCGATGCGCTGGCCTGGTCGCGCGTCGTGTATTCGAACTGCACGACGGCGAACACCGTGTTGCCCTTCACGCCGGGCACGTTCGCGTTCTTCAGCGTCAGCAGCGAGCTGCCGTCCGGGCAGTCGGAATAGAACTGGCGCTCCTTGCCGGCCACCGAGCGATCGATGATCGGCTGGTTGTTGATGTCGTAGTAGCCGCCCGCGAGCGTCGTGCCGCCCTTGCCGTCCGGCACCAGGTCGCCCGTCACGAAGAACGGCCGGTACGCCAGCTTGAAGTTGCGTGCCGAGCCGTCCGAGAACGACACCGACAGCGTCGAGCCGACCGTTGTCGTGGCCATCGCGGCCGCATTGTCGAGCGTCGGGGCGGCCATCGCCGAGAACGTCGCCGACGTGTACGCGGCGGCGACCGGGGCCGGCGTCGACGCGGGATTGTCGTCGCCGCCGCAACCCGTCAGCAGGGCCGGCAGCGCGAGGCCGGAAAGGGGAAGCATCGGCGCGCCGGCGAGGATCTTCAGGGCCTGACGACGGGCAGCATTGGGCAACGCGGGCATGTGGAGTCCAGTTTCGGTTGTTGGAAGAATGGCCTTCGCGAAGCAGGCGGTCGGCAAGCTCGGCGAAGGCAAATTGAAAACTGGACGGAAGTGTAGGGACGCTAGATGAAAGTTTTTTGAATTGAAAACGTAATGATGTGTCGGGCGGCCGTCAGGTGAACGGACGGCCGCCGGGCGCAAGCGTTTGCGCTCAATCGCGTTCGGGCGTTGCCGAGATGCGGTGGATCGACAGGTCCGCGCCGTCGAACTCGGCTTCGCGGTCGAGGCGCAGCCCGACGGTCGCTTTCAGCGCGCCGTAGACGAGCGTGCCGCCGGCGGTCGCGATCGCGATGCCGCCGAGCGTGCCGACGAGTTGCGACAGGAACGACACGCCGCCGAGACCGCCGAGCGCGGGCAGGCCGAACACGCCGGCCGCGAGGCCGCCGAGCGCGCCGCACATGCCGTGCAGCGGCCACACGCCGAGCACGTCGTCGATGCGCCATTTGTTCTGCACGCAGGTGAACATCGCGACGAACAGCGCACCGGCCGCGGCGCCCGTGACGAGCGCGCCGATCGGGTGCATCACGTCGGAGCCCGCGCACACGGCGACGAGGCCCGCGAGCGGCCCGTTGTACGTGAAGCCCGGGTCGTTGCGGCCGGCCATCCACGCGGCGAGCGTGCCGCCGACCATCGCCATCAGCGAGTTCACGGCGACGAGGCCGCTGATCTTGTCGAGCGTCTGCGCGCTCATCACGTTGAAGCCGAACCAGCCGACCGCGAGCACCCACGCGCCGAGCGCGAGGAACGGGATGTTCGACGGCGGGTGCGCGGCGATCCGGCCGTCCTTCGCATAACGGCCGTGGCGCGCGCCGAGCAGCAGCACGGCGGGCAGCGCGACCCAGCCGCCGAACGCGTGCACGACGACGGAGCCCGCGAAATCATGGAACGGCGCACCGAACGCGTGCGTGAGCCAGGCCTGCACGCCGAAGCGCTCGTTCCAGGCGATCCCTTCGAAGAACGGATAGATGAAGCCGACGATGATCAGCGTCGCGACGAGCTGCGGATTGAACTTCGCGCGTTCGGCGATGCCGCCGGACACGATCGCGGGGATCGCCGCCGCGAAGGTCAGCAGGAAGAAGAAGCGCACGAGCGCATAGCCGCTGTGCTGCGACAGCGTGCCGATGTCGTCGAAGAACTCGACGCCGTACGCGATCGTGTAGCCGATGAAGAAATACGCGAGCGTCGACACCGAGAAGTCGACCAGGATCTTCACGAGCGCGTTGACCTGGTTCTTCTTGCGGACCGTGCCGAGTTCGAGAAATGCGAAGCCCGCGTGCATCGCGAGCACCATGACGGCGCCGATCAACAGGAACAGTGTGTCGACGCCGGATTTCAGACCATCCATGCCGTGGCTTCCTTGCGCAAAAAACGGGCAAGGAATGCAAGTATCGAGCCAACTTGGTGAACGGCTGCGTGGAGTTGGTGCTTCAATGCCGTGGGTTGCGGCAATCCGGTGAATCGTGCACGGGAAGGGGGCGTGGCCGGTGCGGGGGTGACGTGATGCCGGATGCACGCGTGTGGTGCGACGTGTGCGGAACTGGTGCGCGAGATATGTCGATTGGCGCGGCGTGGTGCGTGATGGTGCGTTGCCGCGCACCGTTGCGGCGCGTCAGTGGCGCGGGAACAGCGGCGGCGGCCGGCGCAGCCGCAGCGCGCACGCCGACCAGTAGGCGGCGACGGTCGTCAGCCCGAGCGCGGCAAACGCGAGTGCCGCGAAGCCCGCCAGCGACTGACCGTCGGCGGTGGGGCCGAGGATGCCTTCCGCGACGATCAGCGCGGCCGTCCAGAAGCCGATCACGGCCTGCGTGAGCAGGCGCGCGGACGCGACGCGGCGCGGGCGCCCGGATTCGGCCAGGCGGCGCGCCGACGGCGGGCGCAGGCACAGGAACAGGGTGGCGGCGAGCACGGCGGCCAGGGCGATGAGCCAGTCGACGAGGAAATCCATGAGAAAAAGGGGGCGCGTCCCAAGCGGATTGAAGCGTGCCCACTTTAGTGTCCTCGCGTGTGCGATTGAATCAGACGAGTCCGAAATTGAAAGCCATTTTTAATCACGGTGCGTGATTGGCCCTGTTCCACAGGCGGTATCATCGACGTCGGTCCAACCACGAGGCCGCGCGACGCGCGGCCGGAGATTGCTGATGAACATGAAGACATCGCGGGCGCGTCGCGTGCCCGGGTCCGTACTGGCGGCCGTGGCCGCGGGTGCGCTGTTGTTGCTTGCGGGCTGCGAGAAGTCCGGCGCGCCGGTCACGCAACCCGATACGGCCGCGAGTGCGGCCGCCGATGCCGCGAACAATGCGGCCAAGGCGCTCGACCAGGTCGCGAGCACCGTCAACCAGCAGCTCAACGCCGCGAAGGCCGGCATCGCGTCCGCGGCGTCGGCCGTGCCGCCGCTGTCCGCGAGCGGCCTCGCCTCCGCCGCGCAGGCACAGATCGACGCGGCCGCGTCCGCGGTCGTCGCGCATGCGGCTTCCGAAGCCGGCGCGAAAATCGCCGAAGCCGGCAAGAAGCTCCAGCAGTGGAGCCAGCAGAACGCGCCGGGCGCCAAGCCCGCGAGCGGAGAGTGACGCGGGCTTGCATGATCCGCTAAATGTAATTATGATGGTTACATATGTCGCCGGCTGCGGGATGGGCCGGCGTCGTCAAGTGAGTCAGGAATGAATACCAGCAGCCGGTTCGCGTTTGCCGTCCACGTGCTTGCCTTGCTGTCGATGCAGGAGGGCGTGCCGTTGTCGTCCGACATCATCGCGGGCAGCGTGAACACGAATCCGGCGCTGATCCGCCGGTTGCTGTCGATGCTGGCGGCCGCGGGGCTGACCACGTCGCAACTGGGCGCGGGCGGCGGTGCGCTGCTGGCGCGCGAGCCCGGCGCGATCACGCTGCTCGACGTGTATCGCGCGGTCGACGATGCGCAACTGTTCGCGCTGCACCGTGAGGCGCCGAATCCCGCGTGTCTCGTCGGGCGGCACATCCAGAGCGCGCTGGTCGACTACATCGGCGACGCGCAGCGGGCGATGGAAGCGTCGCTGGGCACGCGCACGCTGGCCGACGTGACGGCCGACGTGCTGGATCTGGAGCAGCGCACGCAGCAGGCGGCACGCGCCGGCGGGTGACTGGCGGCAGGGCAGGAGGCCGGACGGCGCGAGAGGCGTGGCGGCCGGCGCAACGGGGGCTTTGCCCCGTTTTTTTCGGTCTTATATGTAATTAACTACGTTACATATTTTTCTTACTGGAGAATCGATATGACGCAACGTACCTTGAATATCGCGCTGTTCGGCGCCACCGGCACGATCGGCTCGCGCATCGCCGCGGAAGCGGCACGACGCGGCCATCGCGTGACCGCGCTGTCGCGCCATCCGGGTGCAGCCGGCGATGGCATCACCGCGAAGGCGGCCGACCTGTTCGACGCGGCCAGCATTGCGGCCGCGCTGCCGGGCCATGACGTCGTCGCGAGCGCGTACGGCCCGAAGCAGGAGGATGCGGCGAAGGTCGTCGCGGCTGCGAAGGCGCTGGTTGCCGGCACGCGCCAGGCGGGGCTGAAGCGGCTCGTCGTGGTGGGCGGCGCCGGTTCGCTCGAAGTTGCGCCGGGCAAGCAGCTCGTCGACAGCGAAGGTTTTCCGGAAGCGTACAAGGCGGTCGCACTCGCGCACCGCGATGCACTCGACTACCTGAAGACGGTCGGCGATCTCGACTGGACGTTCTTCGCGCCGGCCGCGCTGATCGCCCCGGGCGAGCGCACGGGTACGTTCCGCACGGGCGTCGGCAAGCTGATCGCGGACGCACAAGGCAACAGCAAGATCTCGGCGGAAGACTACGCGGTCGCGTTCGTCGACGCGCTCGAGCAAGGCAGCTTCGTGCACGAGATCGCGACGGTCGCGTATTGAGCGGTGCGCTGACGCTGGCCAGTGGCGCGTGAGCGCCGGGCTGGCTACGATTTGCAGGAACGCCAGGCGATTCCCCTTCACGGGCGGAGTCGCCTGTTTCTTTTGGCGCGTGCGGTGTGGCGGCGGATTCGCTCGCTCCGCGCGCGTGCGGGATCGGTATTTATACCGGTCGACGCGGCGAAGCCGTTTTCATATTGTTCCCCGTTGTGCAGGATGCATAGAATAAATTTCTATCGACGAGGGACTGGAGAAATGGACGCCATCGATCGCAAGCTGCTGGAGCTGTTGCAGGCGGATGCCACGCTGCCGATCGCGGAACTGGCGCAGCGCGTGAACCTGTCGCAGACGCCGTGCTGGAAGCGCGTGCAGCGGCTCAAGGAAACCGGCGCGATTCGCGCGCAGGTTGCGCTGTGCGATCCGCGCAAGCTCGGGGTCGGCACGACCGTGTTCGTCGCGATCCGCACGAACCAGCACACCGAGGAATGGGCGCAGCGTTTCACGCAGGCCGTGCGCGACATGCCGGAAGTGGTCGAGGTGTACCGGATGAGCGGCGAGACCGATTACCTGCTGCGTGTCGTGGTAACCGGCATCGACGATTACGACCGCGTCTACAAGCAGCTGATTCGCGCGGTGCCGCTGTTCGACGTGAGCTCGTCGTTTGCGATGGAGCAGATCAAGTATTCGACCGCGCTGCCCGTGCGCGATCTTGCCGAGCCGGCCTGACCCGGCAATGAAACGCGTCGTTGAAACGACGCAGGTGCGCAGCGTGCTCGCGAGTTCAGCGGCCGCGCGCCAGGGCGCGCGCGCGTTCGTCGGCCAGCGCGTCGCGGCGCACGAAATCCGCGACGAACGGGCTGGCCGGATGGTGATGCAGCGCGTACGGCGTATCCCATTGCGCGAGCTGGCCGTCCTTCATCACGCCGATCCGGTCGGCGATCGCGAACGCCTCGGCCTGGTTGTGCGTGACGAGGATCGCGGTATGGCCCGTGCGTTTCAGGATGTCGCGCAGCTCGAACGCGAGCCGCTCGCGGGTATCGACGTCGAGGTTCGAGAACGGCTCGTCGAGGAGCAGTAGCTCCGGCGACGGTGCGAGCGCACGCGCGAGTGCGACGCGCTGCTGCTGGCCGCCCGACAGCTCGTGCGGATACGCGCCGCCGGCATCGGCGAGGCCGACGAGTTCGAGCATTTCCGCGACACGCACGCGCCGTTCGGCCTTCGGCATGCGCCGCAGGCCGAACGCGACGTTGTCCGCCGCGCTCAGGTGCGGGAACAGCGCGTAATCCTGGAACATCATGCCGATGCGCCGCCGCTCGGGCGGCACGTCGAGCGATGGCGCCGCGATGGGCACGCCGTCCAGCATGATGCGTCCCATGCGCACCGGCTCGAAGCCGGCGATCGCGCGCAGCACGGTGGTCTTGCCGCAGCCGGACGCGCCGAGCAGGCAGCCGATGTCGCCGCGCGGCAGCGCGAGGCTCAGCCCGTCGACGACGGTGCGGCGGCCGTGCGGCGTGTCGTAGGCGAGGCAGAGGTCATCGAGTTCGAGCAGATTCACGGTGTCAGGCTCCGATCTTGTGGCGGGTGCGGGCGAGCAGGATCACGGGCACGAGCCCGGCCAGCACGATCGCGAGCGCGGCGACCGCGCCTTCCTCGTAGGTGCCGCGCGCGGCTTCCGCATACAGCCAGGTCGCGAGCGTGTCGAAGTTCAGCGGACGCAGCAGCAGCGTCGCCGGCAATTCCTTCATCGCGTCGACGAACACCAGCAGCGCGCTCGTCGTGAGCGCGGGCCGCAGCAGCGGCAGGTGCACGCGGCGCAGCGTGCCGCCGGCCGTCTCGCCGAGCGAGCGCGCCGCCTGTTCGAGCGACGGCGGAATGCGCGCGAGGCCGGCCTCGATGCTGCCGGCCGGGATCGCGAGAAAGCGCACGGTATAGGCGATCACGAGCGCGGCCGACGAGCCCATCAGCAGCAGCCCGTCGCGGCCGAGCGCCGCGCCGAACAGCCGGTCGGCCGCCGCGAACGGGATCAGCAGGCCGATCGCGAGCACGGTGCCGGGCACCGCATAGCCGAGGCTCGCGATTCGCGCGCACACGCGGGCCGGGCCCGCGCGGGCGCTGTCGCGTTGCGCGCGCGCGGCCCATGCGACGACGAGCCCGCACGCGAGCGTCGCGACGGTGGCGGCGGTGGCGATCGTCAGCGTGTTCGCGAGCCCGGTCATCAACTGTGCGGATACGCCGCCGACCAGATGCAGCCGCTTGGCCGTCTCGACCGCGAGGTACGCAGCCGGTGCGCCGAAACCGAGCAGCACGGGCAGCCAGCCGATCACGGCGGCGCCCAATGCGGCCGTGCCCGTCAGGCGGCGCGGCGCGATCGGCCGCATGCGCCGGCCATGCGCGTAGCGCTGGCGGCGGCGCCCGTAGCGTTCGAGGACGATCATGCCGACGACGATCGCGAGCATCGCGAGTGCGATCTGCGCGGCACCGGCGAGGTCGGAGCGCGTGATCCACGTCGTGTAGACGGATACGGTGAGCGTTTGCACACCGAGGAATTCCGACGCGCCGATGTCGTTCAGCGTTTCGAGCAGCGCGAGGCTCACGCCCACCGCGATCGCGGGCCGCGCGAGCGGCACGACGACGCGCCAGAACGTGGCGATGCGTCCCGCGCCGAGCGTGCGCGCGGCTTCGAGCAGGCTCGCGGACTGCGTGACGAACATCGCGCGCGTGCTCAGGTAAACATACGGATACAGCACGAAGCCGAGCACGAAGATCGCGCCGGGCAGCGAGCGCAGGTCGGGCAGGCGGAACTGGCGCGGGCTGTCGAAGCCGAGCAGCCAGCGGACCGCGCCCTGCACCGGGCCGATCGGGTGCAGCAGGTCGAGATAGGCGAACGCGACGATGTAGGTGGGAACCGCGAGCGGCAGCAGCAGCGCCCACGTCAGCATCCGGCGGCCGGGAAAGTCGTATGCGGTGACGAGCCACGCGCAGCCGGTGCCGACGATCGACACGATCGCGCCGACGCCCGCGAGCAGCAGCAGCGTATTGACGAGCGCCTGCGGCAGCACGAATTCGGCGAGATGGCGCCAGTGCGCGAGATCGGCGTCGAACGCGGCGGCCACGAGCACCGCGAGCGGCGCCGCCACAGCCGCGGCGATCGCCAGCGCCGCGAGCAGCCACAGGCTGCCCGCGCGCGGCAGCACGCGCGGCCGGCAGGGCGGGCGGCGCCCACCGCCGGCGGGGGTTGCGTCAGTTGTCAAAACCGACCTTGTCGACCAACTGGCTCGCCTGCTTGCGATGCTTCGCGATGTCCGCCAGCGGCAGCGGGTCGATCTTCAGCGTGCCGAAGCTGGCGATCACCGGGTCGAGCTTCACGTTCGCGCGCACCGGGTATTCGTAGTTCGCCTGCGCATACAGCGCCTGCGCTTCCGGCGACACGAGGTACTCGAGCAGTTTCACCGCGTTGGCCTTGTGCGGCGCATGCTTCGCGACCGTCGCGCCGCTGATGTTCACGTGCGTGCCGCCGCTCTTCGCGTTCGCGAACGTCGGCCGCACGACCTTGATCGCGTCGCCCCACTTGCGCGCATCGCTGCCGGGCTCCGCATTCTTCATGTGGCCGACGTAGTAAGCGTTCGCGAGGCCGACGTCACAGATGCCGCCGAGGATGTCGCGCGCGACGTCGCGGTCGCCGCCCGTCGCCTTGCGCGCGAGGTTCGCCTTCACGCCGCGCAGCCACTTCTCGGTCGCCGCTTCGCCGTCGTGCGCGATCATCGCCGCGACGAGCGCCGTGTTGTACGGGTGCTGGCCCGAGCGGATGCAGACCTTGCCCTTCCATTTCGGATCGGCGAGATCCTCGTAGCGGAACGCGTCGACCTTCAGGTCCTTCTCGACGTACAGCACGCGGTCGCGCAGCGACAGCGCGTACCAGTCGCCGTTCGCGCCGCGCAGGTTCGCGGGAATCGCGTCGTCGAGCGCCTTCGAGCGCACCGGCTGCGTGAGCCCGCCGTCGACGAGGTCGAGCAGGTTGCCGACGTCGACCGTCATCAGCACGTCGGCCGGCGACTGCGCGCCTTCCGCCTTCACGCGCTCGAGCAGGCCGTCCTTCACGAACACGGTGTTGACCTTGACGCCGCTCTGCTTCGTGAAGGCATCGATGAGCGGCTGGATCAGCTTCGGTTCGCGGGTGGTGTACAGGCTCACTTCCTCGGCCGCGTGGGCCAGCGGCGCGAATGCGGCGGCGGCAAGGGCGAGGGCGCCGGCAAGCGGCAGCAGGCGGGTGCGCGGATTCGACATGAAGACTCCGGAAGGGGCAGGTGGACGATGGGAGCGTTCCGGGGCGCGCCTGCCGCCCGAGCGACCCGAAACATTACAAAATGAAAGACTCGAGATTCTAGATCGAAATGGGAACGATTATCAAATGAAAGCTTGCGGCGGGCGGGCGGAGGGCGGGGAAGGGGATCGGAAACGGCGCGTCGCAGCGGGCGCGCAAGCGCGTAGAATGCCCGCTTCGATGAATTTGACGGAGTCGCCCCGACCATGAACGATCAGCGCAAGAAGAACCCTGTCCGCAACGTGAGCATCCTGATCGTCGTGGCCGTGCTGCTCGTGATCGGGACGATCCTGTACAACGCGATTTCGCAGAAGCACGCGTACGACGAGGCCCATCCGGCCGAGGCCGCGAGCGCGGCGTCGCACTGACGTGCCGATGCGCGGCCCGCCGGGCCGCGCACGCAGGGTGGATGTGAAGGGGATGAGGCCCCGGCTGTTGGCGCGCGGGATGCCGCGCGGAGCCGGAAGAGAAGCGGGCGCCCGAGCCGGCGCGCCGCGTAGGCAGGTCAGCCGTGCGTCAACGTGACGCAGGGGCGAACTTCGGGCGGATCCGTGCGTAGAACACGGCCGCGAGCAGCGCGAGCCAGGCCGCGCCGACATACAGCGCGACGCGCGTGTCCTCGAACCAGCCGAGCATCACGATCACGAAGCCCATGAACGCGATCGTCAGTGCCGGCGCGACCGGCCACAACGGCACCTTGAACTTCAGCGCCGCGACTTCGGCGCTCGACAGCCGGCGGCGCATCGCGACCTGCGACAGCAGGATCATCAGCCACACCCACACGGTGGCGAACGTCGCGATCGCGGCGACCATCAGGAACACGTCCTTCGGCATCAGGTAGTTGAGCAGCACGCCGACGAGCAGCGCGACCGCCATCACGAGCACCGTGACCCACGGCACACCGTGCCGCGACGTCGTCATCAGCACGGCCGGCGCCTGGCCCTGGCGCGCCATCCCGAACATCATCCGGCCCGCGCCGAAGATGTCGCTGTTGATCGCGGAGATCGCCGCGCTGATCACCACCAGGTTGAGGATCGTCGCGGCCGACTTCACGCCGAGCGCCGAGAAGATCTGCACGAACGGGCTGCCATCGTTGCCGACACCCGTCCACGGGCTGATCGACATCAGCACGACCATCGTCAGCACGTAGAACAGCAGGATGCGCGCGGGCACCGCGTTGATCGCGCGCGGAATCACGCGCTCCGGATCCTTCGCTTCGCCGGCGCTCATGCCGATCACCTCGATCCCGCCGTACGCGAAGATCACGACCGACAGCGACGCGATCAGCCCGCCGACGCCGTTCGGCAAAAAGCCGCCATGGTTCCACAGGTTCGCGAACGTCGGCACGTCGGCCGAATGGCCGAAGTGCATGCCGGTCAGCAGGATCGCGACGCCGCCGCCGATCATCGCGACGATCGCGCCGACCTTGATGATCGACAGCCAGAACTCGAGTTCGCCGAACACCTTCACGTGGCACAGGTTCAGCCCGCAGATGATCGCGACCACGCCGAGCACCCAGATCCATTGCGGGACATCCGGAAACCAGAAGCCCATGTAGATGCCGAACGCGGTGATGTCGGCGATCGCGACGATCACCATTTCGAGCGTGTAGGTCCAGCCGGTGACGAAACCGGCGAACGGGCCGAGGTTCTCGGTCGCGTAGTGGCCGAACGAGCCGGCGACGGGCTCGCGCACGGCCATCTCGCCGAGCGCGCGCATCACCATGTAGACGGCCGCGCCGCCCAGGATGTACGCCAGGATCACGGCGGGGCCCGCGAGCTGGATCGCGGACGCCGACCCGTAGAACAGGCCCGTGCCGATCGCCGAACCCAGCGCGAGAAAGCGGATGTGCCGCGCGCTCAGGTGGCGCTGCAAGTTTTTCATCGTGTCTCCGATATCGTTATGCGACGGACCGGGCGAGCGGGGCCGGTCCGATTGGCTCAAGTTGTATAGACAACTTAAATGTGAACAAATGATAACAAGCCGGGCCGGGTGACCGGAATCGGGTATTCCCTGACTGGCGCGACGGGCGCAATGCGGGGCGGGGCGGTCGTACCTCGAGGGCGCGGGCCGCGTGGGACGGGCGGGTCATCATGCTTTGGGGATCGCTGAATCGGGGAGCGCCGGGGCCGAGCCGCGGCATGCGCGGGCCGGCCACCGGCGGGGTAAAGCCGTAGTCAGGCAGGCAGGCGGATCACACTCGCATCCTTGCGGATCAGCAGCGACGACGCGAGCATCTGCTTGCACTGGTGCGCGAGCACCTTCAGGTCGTGCGTGAGCTCGGCCCCCACCGCATCGGATTGCTCCGCGGACACGACCATCGCGTCGAGGTCGCGCGTGATCTGCTTCGACGCGTCGAGCTGGTCGGCGGGCGGCGGCTCGCCCGCCTCGGCCTTCTCGAGATTGTCGAGCACCGCGGCGAGGCCGCGATGCAGCGCGTCGTCGTGGAGGATGCTGCCGTCGGCCGCGCAGGCCGTGCGGATCAGCGGCGCGGCGGCCGTGATCTGCGCGCCGAGCACGTGCGTCTGCACGAGCAGGTCGTTCAGTTCGGGCACGAAGCGCTGGTGCGCCTTCGGCTCGATCATCATCCGCTGGAACGCCTGCCCGAGATTCGCGAACGCGATGTGCACGTCCTTGCGCGCGAGGCGGTAGCGGTAGTCGTCGTCGAGGGCCGTGGCCGGCGTCTCGATGGCCGCGGCGACGACCGGCACGACGGCCGCGCCGTCGGCGGCCGGCACCGGCGGCGGCGACATGCCGCGCCCGGCGCGCCACACGGCTTCGAAATACTTGCGGGTGGCGGTGAGCATGTCGGCGACCTGCTTGCCCATCAGCCGGTATTCCCAGTACGGGAACAGCCGGCTCGCGGCGATCGCGATCATGCAGCCGACCACCGTGTCGATCGCGCGCTCGCCGATGATCCGCATGCTGCCCGGCGCGAGCAGGTGGAACATCAGCAGCACGTACGACGACGTGAACACGACGCTCGCCGCGTAGTTGAACAGCAGCAGGCTGTAGCTCATCACCATCGACCCGAACATGATCGCGATCAGCAGGTGCGTATCCTTGACCGTGTAGATCAGCGCGACGCTCGCCGCGCAGCCGATCAGCGTACCGACGATACGCGCCGCGTTGCGCTGCTTGGTGAGCGAATAGCCGGGCTTCAGGATGATGATGGTGGTCATCACGATCCAGTACGCGTTCGTGAGCGGCAGCAGCCGGCCGAGCCAGAACCCGACCGCCACCGCGATCGTCACGCGCAGCGCGTGGCGGAAGCTCGGCGAGCGCATGTTCAGGTTCGAGAAGATCAGGAGCGGCGACATCCGGCGGCGCTGCAGGAAGCGCGTGAGCGCCTTGTCGATCTTCAGTTCGGTTTGCTGCGGATCGGCGTGGCCCGACAGGTTGCGGCGCATCCGGTCGATCAGGCGCGTCGCGCTCCAGATGCGCCGGAACGTGGCCAGCACGGCCGCATACGCTTCCGCATTGGTGGCCGGGAAGTTCTTCTTGCGCATCAGCTCGATCTCGTACTCGATCGCGCGCAGCTCGGCCTTCACGCTGATCCGCGAATGCGGTGCGCGGTTCTCGAGCACCGCGAGGCCGATTTCCTCGAGATCGGCAGCCGCCTTGCGGATCAGGTCGCGGTAGAAAATGATCAGATCGGAGCCGCCGAACGTGTTGCGCACCAGCGGGTAGTCGGTGTGCGCGCCGACGAACAGCTCGTGCAGGTCGACGCTGTTGATGAACAGGTTGTACATCGTCGTGCGGCCGGGGTCGAGCTTGCCGCGGCGCAGCTTCGGCAGGTTGCGCAGCACGATGTCGCGCGCGGTTTCCTGCGTTTCGACCGCCGTGATCTGCTTGGCGACGAGATTGCGGTAGCACTCGTCGAGATCGGCGTCGAGATCGTAGAACTGCGCGCGCGCGAGCAGGTAGTCGGCGCACGCGAACAGGCTCTCGGCCAACGCCTGCTGCTCGATCCGGCGCGCCTGCCATTGCGACACGAGCGTGGCCCAGTACGTGTACCAGAGGCCGCCCGCGAGAATCCAGCCGGCGTTGATGAACGCCTGCAGCGGCGTGAACTTCTCCTCGAGCGTCATCACCATCATGAACAGCGTCGCGAAGCTGATCTGCGGCCAGCGGTTGCCGTAGACGACGATCAGCGACAGCACGAAGGTGAGCGGCACGATGGTGAGCCACAGCACGAAGATGTTCGGTGTCGCAAGGCCGGTGGCGAGCGCGGCCAGAAAACCGATCACGCTGCAAGCGAGCATTTCGTTGTGCTTGTACTTGAGCGGGCCGGGCATGTCGACGACACAGGCGCCGAGCGCGCCCGTCGAGATCGTGAAGCCGAGCTCCCGGTTGTGAAACACGATCAGGCACAGCACGGCCGGCAGCGAAACGCCGACCGCGATCCGCAGGCCGCCGAAAAAGTACTGGCTGTAGAAAAACTTTCTGATTTCGACCGAATAGCGCATCGATGGGCTGAATAGCAGACGAAGACGCCCGGGGGCGGCATCTTGACTGGCGACGAGTCTATCGTATTTCGCGATCCGTAAAACCTGGCCTTCCGGACGAGGTTCGCGACGGCGGCCCATTTGCTATCCTTGGTGATCCTGTTCGCCCGGCCCGGCCGGCGCGAGGTTCCGACGCCCGCTTCATGCTCCATCTCTTCTATTCGAACCGTCACGAAACGCTGGCCGATGCGCTGCTCGAGGATCTGGCCGCGTTCCCGGCCCGCAATGGCCCGTGGGCGCCGCAACAGGTCATCGTGCCGAGCGCGGCGCTGCGCCGCCGTCTCGAGCTCGACATCGCCGCGCGCAACGGCGTGTGCGCGAACGTCGAGTTCACGTATCTCGCGCAATGGCTGTGGGCGCAGATCGGCCGCGTGCTGACGGTGCCTGCGCGTTCGCCGTTCGCGCCCGATCGCCTCGTGTGGCGCTGCTACCGGCTGTTCGCGCAGGCGGCCGACGGTGCGCCGTGGCTCGCGTCGCCGCGGCTGGCCGCGTATCTGTCCGCGTCCGACGATGCGATGCGCTACGAGCTGGCACACCGCGTCGCGGCCGTGCTCGATCATTACCTGACCTATCGTCCCGAATGGCTGGCCGCATGGCAGGCCGGCGAGTCCGTGCTCGCGGGCGACGGCGCGCCGCGCGGGATCAGCGACGCCGCGCGCGACGACGAGCGCTGGCAGGCCGCGCTGTGGCGCGCGCTACTCGCCGAGCTGAGCGACAGCGGCACGCCGCCGGCGCACCGTTTCCTCGTCGAGGCGCGCCATCTCGATCCCGAAGCCATCGCGCGCGCGGACTGGCCGGAATCGGTCAGCGTGTTCGCGCTGCCGACGATGCCGCCGCTGCACGTCGCGTTGCTGCGCGAGCTGTCGCGCTGGATCGACGTGCGCGTCTATGCGCTGAACCCGTGCCGCGAATTCTGGTTCGACATCGTGACCGCCGCGCATGCCGAGGCGCTCGATGCGGCCGGGCGGCTCGATTACCAGGAAGTCGGTCATCCGCTGCTCGCCGAATGGGGCCGGCAGACCCAGGCGCAGCTGCACATGCTGCACGAGCTGACCGAAAGCGCCGCGTCGGGCGACGCGGCGCGTTTCGTCGAGAATCCCGCACCGACCTGGCTCGCGCGCGTGCAGAACGCGATCCTCGAACTGCAGCCGGAGGCCGAAATCGGCGACACGCCGGCCGAGCGCGGGATCGAGGTGCACGTGTGCCACAGCCTCGCGCGCCAGCTCGAGGTGCTGCACGACCGGCTGCTCGCGTGGTTCGACGCCGACGCGAGCCTGCAGCCGTCCGACGTGCTCGTCGCGGTGGCCGATCTCGCGGCCGCCGGGCCGCTGATCGACGCCGTGTTCGGCACGGCCGGCGCCGGCGGCTCGCGTGTGCCTTACCGGATCACCGGCTTGCCGCCGTCGCAGGCGAACCCGGTCGCGCGCGTGCTGCTCGACTGGCTCGCGTTGCCGGAGCGGCAGGTCGGCGCGCCCGAGCTGGTCGAATGGCTGCGTGTCGACGCGGTGGCGGCGCGCTACGGCATCGATGCGGCGGCGCTGGAGACGGTGCAGACCTGGCTCGCGGCGGCCGGCGCGCGGCGCGGGCTGTCGCCGCTCGTGAGCGACGATGCCGCCGTGCCGTCGCCGCGCCATACGTTCTCCGATGCGCTCGCGCGGCTCTTTCTCGGTTATGCGATGCCGGAGGGCGCGGCGCCGGTCGGCGCGTGGCTGCCGATCGAGGCGGCCACCGGCAGCGAGGCCGAACTGCTCGGCCGGCTCGCACGCTTCACCGACGATCTCGACGGCTTCTCGCGGCGGCTGGCCGAATCGCATACGCCGCAAGGCTGGAGCGAGCTGTTCGCCGATACGCTCGCGCGGTTCTTCGATTCGGGCGCCGCGTATGCGGACGCGCTCGCGGGCGTGCGCGACGCGCTCGACGCGATGCTGGCCGCGATGACGGAGGGGGCGCCCGATGAGGCGTTGCCGGCGGCCGTCGTCCGGGCGGGGCTGGCCGCCGCGCTCGACGATCCGGCGCGCGGCGGCGTGCCGTGGGGCGGCGTCACGTTCTCGTCGCTGACGAGCCTGCGCGGCCTGCCTTATCGCGTCGTCTGCCTGCTCGGGATGGACGATGGCGTGCTGCCGAGCCTCGCGCGTACCGACGAATTCGACCTGATGGCCGTGTTGCCGAAGCTCGGCGACCGCCAGCGCCGCGACGACGAGCGCAACCTGTTTCTCGACCTGCTGCTCGCCGCGCGCGACCGGTTGATGATTGCCTACACGGGCCGCAGCATTCGCGACAACGCGCCGTTGCCGCCCGCGGCACTCGTCGACGAACTGCTCGACCATCTCGCGCTCGTCACGGCCGGGCCCGACGCGGCGCCGGACGCGGTCGATGCCGCGCGGCGCGCATTCGTCGTCGAGCATCCGCTGCAACCGTTCGCGGCCGCGTATTTCCAGCCCGGCAGCGAACTCGTTTCCTTCGACGCCGAGCGTGCGACGCTCGCGTCGCTGCTGGCCGCCGAGGCGTCGCGCGACGGGCCGCGCGAGCTGCCGTTCTTCGCGCAGCCGCTGCCGGCCGAACCGGTCGAGCCTGTCGCATTCAGCGAATTCGAACGCTTCTGGCGCCATCCCGCGCGTGCGCTGCTCCGCGCGCGGCTCGGCATCGTGCTCGCCGACGCGCAGGCCGAACTGCTCGACACCGAGCCGTTCGCGCTCGACTTCGCCGGCAGCGATGCACTCGCCGAGCGCGTGCTGCCGTTGCTGATCGAGTCGGACGAGGGCGGCGTGCACGATCACGCGCTGCGCATTGCGGACGCGAGCCCCGAACTGCCGGGCGGCGCGACGGGCGCCGTGTGGCGCGACCAGGCGCTCGGCTCGATGACGCAGCTTGCGTCGAACGTGCGCCGCGCGCTGGCCGACGGGATGGAGCGGCGGCCGTTCACGCTCACCGTCGTGCCGGCCTGGCCGGACACCGAACAGGCGCTGTTCGGCGCCGACGACGCGCAGCTGTCGGGCGACGCGGTGAGCGCGCCGCTCGACCTGCACGGCACGCTGAACCGGCTCACGCCGGCCGGGCAGATCATCTATCGCTATGCGCGGCCGAGTGCGCGCGACTACCTGTCCGCGTGGCTCGCGCATCTCGTCTACTGCGCGGTGGAGCCTGGCGGCCCGCGCCGCACGCTGTGGTTCGGCAGCGGCGGTGCATTCGAGCTGACGCCCGTCGCGGCGCCGCTCGAGCAGCTCGCGCCGCTGGCCGCGCTGTTTCGCGCGGGGCGGCGCATGCCGCTGCGGTTTTTCCCGCGCAGCGCGTGGGCGAGGGTGTCCGACGGCGAGGCGAAGGCCGCGAGCGTCTGGATCAACGAGCGGGTCGTGAGCGAAGCCGACGATCCGGCCATCGCGATCGCGTGGCGCGGCGCGCATGCATCGCTCGACGAGCCGTTCGGCACCCTTGCGCGGCTCGTGTTCGATCCGCTCGTCGCCCATCTGAAGGAGGTCGCATGAGCGCCGTCTCGCAGCCGCAGCAGGCGCTCGAACTCGATGTGTTCGCGTGCCCGCTCGACGGTGTCAACCAGATCGAGGCGTCGGCCGGTACCGGCAAGACCTGGAACATCTGCGCGCTGTATGTGCGCCTGCTGCTGGAGAAGGATCTCGGTGCGGATCAAATCCTCGTCGTGACCTTCACGAAAGCGGCGACCGCCGAGCTGCACGAACGGATTCGCGGCCGGCTCGCGCAGCTCGCGCACATGCTTGTCAACGGAGATGACGGTAGTGATCCGTTTGTAACGCGCTTATTCGAGACTACGCTCGGTGCAGGCGCTGCGATTGATCGCAAAATGGCCCAAAAGCGGATCGGCCGTGCGCTGCGCGCATTCGACCAGGCCGCGATCCATACGATCCATGCGTTCTGCCAGCGCGCGCTGCAGGAAGCGCCGTTCGCGGCGGCGATGCCGTTCGCGTTCGACATGGAGGCCGACGACGCGTCGCTGCGCTTCGAACTGGCAGCGGATTTCTGGCGCACGCGCGTCGAGCCGGCAGCCGCGCGCTGGCCGGGCTTCGCGACCTGGCTCGTCGAATCGGGCGCCGGCCCGGCCGCGCTCGATGCGCAGCTCGCGCGCCGGCTGAAGAAGCCGCTTGCCGCGCTGCGGTGGGACGGCGTGGTCGAGCCGGACGAATCGGCCGAGGCGGCGGCCGCCGAATGCTTCGCCGAGGCCGAGCGGATGTGGGCCGCCGAGCGCGACGCGATCGATGCGTTGCTGCGCGTCGCGCAACCCGCGCTCAACCAGCGCTCGCACAAACCCGAGGCCGTGGCCGATGCGCTGGCTGCATGGACCGCGCATTTCGCGCAGGGCGACGCGACGGCTGCGCTGCCGAAGGCTGCGCTGAAGCTCACCCGCACCGCGCTCGTGAAGGCGACGAAAAAAGGCGGCGCGACGCCCGAACACGCATTCTTCGACGTGGCCGACGCGCTCGAAGCGGCCGTGGCCGCGGCCGAGGCCGCGCAGCGCGCGCGCTGGCTCGCGCTGATCGCCGAATGGCTCGACATGGCGCCGGGCGAGCTGGCCGAGCGCAAGCGCACGCGGCGCGTCGTCTCGTTCGACGATCTGCTCGCGAACCTGTACCACGCGCTGCATGCGCATCCGTGGCTCGCCGAGACGCTGCGCGCGCGCTATCCGGCCGCGCTGATCGACGAGTTCCAGGATACCGACCCGCTGCAGTTCGCGATCTTCGACCGGATCTTCGCGCCGGGCGGGCCGCTGTTCCTGGTCGGCGATCCGAAGCAGGCGATCTACAGCTTCCGCGCGGCCGATCTGCATACCTATCTCGCCGCACGCGCACGGGCGAGCGCGTGCTACACACTCGCGGTCAACCAGCGTTCGACGCCCGCGATCGTCGACGCGTGCAACCGTTTCTTCATGTCGAATCCGCGCGCCTTCGTGCTCGACGGGCTCGACTACTACGCGGTGCGTGCCGGCACACGCGTGCGCGCGCCGTTCGTCGACGCAACCGATCCGGGCCCGGCAGGCGACTTCCGGGTGTGGGCGTTGCCAGGCGGCGAAGGCACGTTGCTCAAGCGTGATGCACAGGCACAGGCCGCGCAGGCCTGCGCCGCCGAGATCGCACGGCTGATGCGCGGCGCGCGCGAAGGGCGCGTGCGGCTCGGCGAGACACCGCTGTCGCCGGGCGATATCGCGGTGCTCGTGCAGACGCACCGGCAGGGCAGTCTCGTGAAGCGCGTGCTGGCCACGTGGGGCATCGGCAGTGTCGAACTGGCGCAGGCCTCGGTGTTCTCGACCGGCGACGCCGAGCAGCTCGAACGCGTGCTGGCGGCGATCGATGCACCGGGCGACCTGCGGCGCCTGCGCGCGGCGCTCGCATCCGACTGGTTCGGCCTCGATGCCGGCGCGCTGTGGCGGATGGAGCAGGGCGAAGGCGACGCGCAACGGGAAGCATCGGCGGCGGACAGCGCCGACGCGATGAGCTGGGTCGAGCGCTTCTCGCGGTATCGGCTGTTGTGGCGCGAACGCGGCTTCGCGGTGATGTGGCGCACGTTCACGCGGGAGCTGCGGATTGCCGAGCGCCTGATGGCCGGCGCGGACGGCGAGCGCCGCGTGACCGACATCAACCATCTGGCCGAACTGACGCAGGCGCGCGCGTCCGCGCAGCCGGGCATCGCGCCGACGCTGCGCTGGCTCGCCGCGCAACGGCTCGACGGCGGCGGCGAGGAAGCGCAGCTGCGGCTCGAATCCGATCGCAACCTCGTGCAGATCGTCACCGTGCACAAGTCGAAAGGCCTCGAATACGCGATCGTGTTCTGTCCGTTCCTGAACGACGGCGGGTTGCGCGAGCCGCCCGCGTCCGCATTGCCCGATGCGCGCGAGTATCACGACGAGGCGGGCGACGCGGTGCTGCATTACGGCTGCGACGACGAGGCAGCCGAGCATGCGGCGCGGCAGGCGCTGCGCGAGCAGGCGGCGGAACGCGCGCGGCTCGTCTATGTGGCGCTCACGCGCGCGGTCTATCGCTGCTACGTCGTCGCCGGGCCGTACCTGTCGTCGCGCTCGACGCGTGAATCGCGGCGCAGCGTGCTCAACTGGCTCGTCGCGGGTGCCGGCCAGTCGTTCGATGCGTGGCTCGACGAGCCGCCCGACGAAGCCGCGCTCGATATGGCGTGGCAGGCGCTCGCGGGTGGCCCCGTGAGCGTCGCGCCGCTGCCGGCGCCCGTGCGCCCCGAGCGGCTCGCGGCGGGGCACGACGCGTCACAGACGCTCGCGGCGCGCCATGCGACGCGCGTGCTGCGCGATGCGTGGCGGATGGCCAGCTTCAGTTCGCTGACCGCGTCGATGGCGCGCGAGGAGGCGGGCGTCGCGGCCGTGCCCGACGACGAGCTGCGGCCCGATCACGATGCGCTTGCCGAGGTGGCGCCGGATGGCGAATGGCTCTTGGCCGATACGGTCGCGCCCGAGCCGCCGGACGACGATATCCTCGTGTTCCCGCGCGGCGCGGCGGCCGGCGAGTGCCTGCACCGCCTGTTCGAACTCAGCCGCTTCACCGAGCCCGAGTCGTGGCCCAGGGCCGCGCTCGGCGCGCTGCACGACCGGCCGGTCGAGGCCGTGCCCGAGCTGGCCGCGCGCCTGCCGGCGATGATGGTGCAGCTGGTCGACGATGTCGTGCGCACCGAGCTCGTGCCGGGCATGCGGCTCGCCGATCTCGATCCCGCGAAGCGGCTCGACGAAATGGGTTTCCTGTTCCCGGCGCCCGCGCTCGACCTGATGGCGCTGCGCCGCCTGCTGGTCGCGCACGGCTATCCGGACGTTGCACTGGAGGCGGGCATGCTCGCCGGTTTCATCAAGGGTTTCATCGACATGATCGTCGAACACGACGGCCGCTTCTGGATCGTCGACTGGAAGTCGAACCATCTCGGCACGACGCCGGACGCCTATGGGCCGCGCGCGCTCGACGTCGCGATGGCCGATCACGCGTATCACCTGCAGGCGCTGCTCTATACGGTCGCACTGCACCGCTACCTGCGCGGCCGGCTGCCCGATTACGACTACGACACGCATATCGCGGGTTACCTGTACCTGTTCGTGCGTGGTGTGCGGCCCGGCTGGCGCAGCGACGGCAAACCGGCCGGCGTGCATGCGCGGCGGCCCGAGCGCGCGCTCGTCGACGCACTCGACCGGATGATGGACGGGGGCCGCGCATGAACGCGCAGGACGACACGCTCGAATTTACCGGCGGCCTCGTCGCGCGCCTGCCCGAACCCGCCGATTTCGGCATCGCACTCGCGGAAGGTTTCGCGCGTCGCATCGGCGATCTGGCTCGTCGCGCCGGTGCGCCGGCCGCGGCCGCGCGCTGGGCGGCGCGTGCCGCGTTCGCGACGAGTCGTGCGACCGCGGGCGGCCACGTATGCGTCGCGCTCGGCGCGCTCGCGCAACGCTACGAAGCCCCGCTCGACGAAGTCCGCGCGGCGCTTGCCGCGAGCGGCGTGGTCGCGTTCGGCACGCTCGCACGCGGCGACGAGCGGCCGCTGATCGTCGATCGCCACGACCACCTGTACCTGTCGCGCTATTTCGACTACGAGCGGCGGCTTGCCGATGCGCTCGTCGCGCAGGCCGGCGTGGCCGCGCCGGACGAAGGTCTCGCGCCCGACCGGTTGCGCGACAGCCTCGCGCGTTACTTCGGGCCGGCAACCGGCGAAGTCGACTGGCAGCGCGTCGCGGCGATCGTCGCGCTGACGGGCCGCGTGACGATCGTCAGCGGCGGCCCGGGCACGGGCAAGACGACGACCGTCGTCGGCGTGCTGGCCTGTCTGCTCGACGCGCATCCGGGGCTGCGCGTCGCGCTGGCCGCACCGACCGGCAAGGCCGCGCAACGGATGCAGGAAGCGCTGCACGCACGGGCCGGCGACCTGCCGCCCGAACTCGCGGCGCGCCTGCCGGATACGTCATACACGCTGCACCGGTTGCTGGGCGGCGGCGGGGCGGCCGGGTTCCGGCATCATCGCGACAATCCGCTGCCGTACGACCTGATCGTCGTCGACGAGGCGTCGATGATCGACGTCGCGCTCGCCGCGCATCTGCTCGATGCGCTCGCGCCGGGTGCGCGGCTCGTGCTGCTCGGCGACAAGGACCAACTCGCCGCGGTCGAGGCGGGCGCCGTGTTTGCAGAGTTGAGCGCGCGGCCGGCGTTTACCGCCGCGGCGCGCACGCGCATCGCGCAGGCGCTCGGCATCGACGAGGCCGCATTCGTCGCGGCGCTGCCGGTGCAGGACGAAGCCGCGACCGCCGCCGCTCCCGCTGCGCGTCCGGCTTCCGCCGCGGTCGAGGCGCCGGCGCCTGCCGCAGCCGCTACGCGCAAACCAGCGTCGCGACGGAAAGTCGACGTGCGACAGGCATCGCTTTTCGACGACGAACCGCAGGATGACGACAGTGCGCCGTCCAGCGTCGCGCCGCCGCCGGCCGCAGGCCCGGTGCTGACCGAAACCGGCGAGGCTGGTGACGCTGGCGCGACAGGCGACGCCCCTGCGTGGATCGAGGTCGACGAGCTTGCGTGGCTCGACGCCGTCGAGCTGCCGCCGTTCGACGCGGGCGACGCGGCGCTTGCGTTGATCACATCGATACCGCCGGGCGAACCCGCCGCCGCGCCAGCCTCACCCGCACCCGCACCGCTCGCCGACTGCGTGGTCTGGCTCGAACGCAATTACCGCTTCGGTCTCGATTCACCGATTGGGCGGCTGTCGCTCGCGATCCGCAGCGGCGACGTGCAGGCCGCGCTCGACGCGCTGCCCGCCGACGATTCGGCCGCCGCGTCATTCCACGACGATGCGGGCGAGTCGCTCGCGTCGTCGACGGTCGAGCGGCTCGCGCGGCGCTTCGGCGCTTACCTCGACGCGTTGCGCGACACACTGGCCGCGCCGGCGCCCGATCCGCTGCCGCTGTTCGACGCGCTCAACCGGTTCCGGATCCTGTGCGCGACCCGCAGCGGCTTGCGCGGCGCGGAGCACGTCAATGCGCTCGTGGCCGCGCACGTGCGCCACGCGGCGCGGGTGCCGCTCGCGGTCGGCGCGCACTGGTTCACGGGGCGGCCGATCATGGTGACGCGCAACGACTATGCGCTCGGGCTGTTCAACGGCGATATCGGCATTGCGCTGCCCGACGCGCACGGCGTGCTGCGCGTGTGGTTCAGGCGCGCGGACGGCACCGCGCGCGCGGTGTCGCCGGCCGCGCTGCCGCCGCACGAAACCGCGTTCGCGCTGACGGTCCACAAGTCGCAGGGCTCGGAATTCGACGAAGCCGCGCTCGTGCTGCCGGCGTCGTTCGGCCGCGTGCTCACGCGCGAACTCGTCTATACGGCCGTCACGCGTGCCCGCACGCGTGTGCAAGTGATCGGGCCGCGGCGCGTGCTCGCGCAGGCGGTCGCGACGCGTACGCAGCGCGATTCGGGGCTCGCGGCACGCGTCGACGAGGCGCTGGAACGGCGCCGCAGGGAGGCTGCGCGATGATGATCCGCTACACGCTCGATCCGGCCGAAGTCGAATGGACGGCCGTGCGCGCGCAGGGCGCGGGCGGGCAGAACGTGAACAAGGTGTCGAGCGCGATTCACCTGCGCTTCGATATCCGCGCGTCGTCGTTGCCGCCCGTCATCAAGGAGCGGCTCCTTGCATTGTCCGACCAGCGCATCACGCGTGACGGCATCGTCGTGATCAAGTCGCAGGAATATCGCACCCAGGAGAAGAATCGCGAAGCCGCGCTGGCGCGACTCGATGCGTTGATCAGCGGCGTTGCATTCACGCCGCGCGCGCGGGTCGCCACGCGGCCGACGCGTGCGTCGAAGGAGCGGCGGCTCGAGCACAAGTCGCGCCGCAGCGTGGTGAAGTCGGGAAGAGGGAAGGTGACCGACTGACGAATGGATGAGCGGCCGAACGACGGGTGCGGTAGCCGGTCGCCCGCCGTCGCACCGGCTACCGCATCACGGTCCCGGCGCTGTCGAGCACGAAGTCGACGCAGAACACGACCAGCCGGTTCTGCGCGCGGATCGCGACGGCGGCCGTATAGCAGTCGCGGCCTTCCGTCAGCGAGAAGTGCGGGCCCATCAGCGCGACGCGTCCGGGCGCGGCGATCGCGCGCTGGAAATACGGGCGCCGCGACCAGTTGCTGTGGGTTTCCGGGAAGAGCGGCGAGAGGCGGGTGACGCCCGCCTGGCCGTCGTCGGCGCGCGCGCCGATCGACGGCAGGAACTGCTCGCCGGTTTCGTCGGTGACGAACACGCGGCGCGCGGCCGGCACCGCGAACACGCGCTGCGCGGCGTCCTGCAGGTTGCCGCTTGCGGAAAACGCCGCCGCGCCGGACAGCACGAGCCGCTCGATCGCGTCGAAGCCGGGCTGCTCGGCGACGACCGGCGCGTGCCGGCGCGCGATGAAGCGCTGCCACGCGGCGTCGAGCATCGCGGGTGCTGCCGCGCTGGCATGGGCGATCGATGCATCGGGCTGGCCGAACTGGAAACCCTGCACGAAATCGATGTCGGCTTCCATCAGCGCCTGCAGCGAGTCGTCGCTCTCGACGCCCTCGGCGAGCACCATCGCACCGGCCTGATGCAGCATCGACACGAGGTGATGCATGATGCGGCGATCGTCGGCCGAACCGGTCGAGCGTACGACGAGCGAGCGATCGAGCTTGACGATGTCGGGGCGCGCGCGCCACACGCGGTCGAAGTTCGAGAATCCCGTGCCGAAGTCGTCGATCGCGATCAGGAAGTCGCGATGCTGGATCATGTCGATCGTGCGGGCGAGCTCGGCTTCGTCGCGCGACGGCTGTTCGACGACTTCCAGCACGATGCGGTTCGGCGGCAGCGCGAAATGCCGGCACAGCGCCTCGACGAATTCGCGCTGCACGAGGCCCGAGTCGAGCACGCGCGGGTTGACGTTCAGGAACAACCAGCCGTCGCCGATGCCCTGCGCGATGAAGTTGGCCGTGTGCAGGCAGCGCGCGAGCCGGTCGAGCAGCAGCGCGTCGGCGTCGGCGCGCGTCTTGTCGAACAGCGCGGCGGGCGAGATCATTGCGCCGTTCGAATCGACGACGCGCAGCAGCGCTTCGTAGCCGACGACCCGCTTGTGCGTGATCGACAGCACGGGCTGGAACACGCTGCGCAATGTCGTGGTGCGATAGGTGGCGACCCAGCCGCCGGGCGTCGGCGTGAGGCGTTCGAGCAGGGAGTCGAGCGAGAGGTCGCGGGCGGGCTTCATGTCAACGGTGCCCGGGAATGAGCGGCGGAACGGCAGCGCGCCGCCACGCTGAAGCAGTCGCACGCGCCGGCGGACGCGAAAGGACGTGGGGCATCGAGACCGCCTTCTGCGGGTAAGTGTTCGGAGTGTAACGGGAACGCGGCCGCTCGCGTATCAGGGAAACTCCAGACGCACGCGGGAATGCGACCGCGGCCGGCGCTGCTCGCATGCGTGCCGCGCATGATCGCCGCGTAGCGTCGGGCGTCGCCGCCGCACATGACAATCCGGCCGCATGGCATGCGCGGCAAGGCGAGGCGGGAAATCCCGACAGCCGCCAAATGGCGAACGAACGTCGCCGTCAGCGGAATGCCGGCCGGACCGCGGCACTATTCGAGGGCGCGGCGATGAATAGCCGGCGCCCGGTCGTCACGCATCACGCCCGGAACGATGGCGGCGCGTGCACCCGAATGTATCGTCAGGTCGCTTCGCCGCTGCGCGGCCGGATCCCGGGAATCCGCTTGATCGCGCCGGTCGCGAGCGCGGTGCCGACGAGTACGATCGCGCAGCCTTCGATCATCACGGCCGACACGTGTTCGCCGAGGAACAGCGCGCCCCACAGCAGGCCGAACACGGGGATCACGAACGTCACGGTAATCGCGCGGGCGGGGCCGATGTGCGCGATCAGGTGGAAGAAGATGAAATATGCGATGCCGGTGCAGGCGACGCCCAGCGCGAGCACCGAGCTCCATGCGTGCGCGCTGACCGGCGCGGTCGGCCAGGTGGCGATCGCGAACGGCAGCAGCAGGACGGTCGAGCCGATCATGCTGCCGGTCGCGTTGACGAGCGGGTCGACGCCGGTCAACTTGCGCTTCGTGTAATTGGCCGCGATGCCGTACAGCAGCGTCGCGCCGAGCGCCGCGGCGGCGGCGAGTGCGGTCGCGGCGGCGCCCGTTTCGCCGTGCGCATTCGCGATCTGGTTCCATACGAGTGTGAGCACGCCGGCGAACCCGATCACGAGGCCGAGCGCGCGCGGCAGCGACAGCTTGTCCTTCAGCCACAGGTAGGCGACGAGCGCGCCCCACAGCGGCGTCGTCGCGTTGATCACCGACGTCACGCCGGCCGACAGCGTCAGTTCGGCGAACGCGAACAGGCAGAACGGGATGCCCGAGTTCAGTGCGCCGACGACGAACAACGGCCACGCATGACGGCGCAGGCGGGCGCCGAGATCGGCGGGTTTGAAGCGCGTCAGCGCGAAGCCGGCGAGAAACAGCGCGCCGATGCCCACCCGCAACGCCATCAGCGGCGCGACGCCGAAATCGACGACGCCGACTCGGATGAACAGGAAGGACGCGCCCCACAGGGCGGCGAGCACGGTCAGCAGGAAAGCGTTCTTGGGTGACATCGATCGGCGAGGGCGGGACGGGATGCGAGGAATCTTACACCGCGTTACCGCCCGGTCGTTTCACGATCGGATGAAACGACAAGAAACGGCCATTCCGGCCGTTTGCCGCCGGGCGGCGCACGCCCCGCCACATGCGGCGCGGCCGATCAGGTCAGTGATGACGCCAGCCGCCGCGTCCGCCGAAGCCGAAATTGAGCGACAGCGCCGGGCCCCAATAACCGCCCCATGCGGGCGCATAGGCCGGCGCCGGATAGTAGTAGGCGGGGGCCGGATCGACATACACGGGCGCGGGCTGTACCGGCACCGGCGCCGCCATGTAATAGCCGCCCGGATAATAGCCGTACGGGTAGTAGCAGCCGGCAAGCGTCGTGCAGGCAAGCGCCGCGGCGACGAGGGTCCTGTTCATGATGTGTCTCCGGCGGAGCCGGCTATCGGCAGATGCTTGAAGCTTAGGCCGAGTCCCGATGACACGGTATGAGAAACGGTAACCGATCATTTCCGGGTGGCGCGGCCGCGCGTGTTGCGGCACGACAGACGAAAACGGCGCTTCCGCACCGCGGAAACGCCGTTGAACCACCGGCCTGCGGCTGGGCGGCGACGCCCAGCCGGCCGATCTCGGACTGCTTACTTGCCGACCTGGTTACCGATGATGCCGCCGGCCGCCGCGCCGCCCAGCGTCGACAGCGCGTTGCCGCCGATCGCCGCGCCGGCGACACCACCGACGCCCGCACCGATTGCCGTATCGCGCTGGCGTCGCGACATCGAATCGCAGGCCGACAGGCTGGCCACTGTCGCGACGAGGAGAGCGTATACCCCAAAACGCCGAATCGAATTCATGATCGTTGTCCTTGTGGTAGTGAACGGGAAGGCGCACGACCGGCTGGCGGCCGCGCATGAACCCAATCTACGCGCCGTCCCCCGACGCTGCTGTAAGGACTTGTTAAGGCTCGCGCGGTTTCGTAATCAATTGTTTCGCATGGGCCGGCAGGCATGCGACGTGCGCAAAAAAGCCCGCTCGAAAGCGGGCTTCGTGCGTGGCGCGGCGATCCGGCGGAAGCGCCGGATCGCGCGTTCGCTTACTGGCGATGATAGATTTCGGCGCCGGTCTTCACGAACTCGACCGCCTTCACTTCCATCCCCTTCTTCAGCGCTTCGGTTTCCGACACGCCCTGCTGCGCCGCGAACTCGCGCACGTCCTGCGTGATCTTCATCGAGCAGAAGTGCGGGCCGCACATCGAGCAGAAGTGCGCGACCTTCGCCGAATCCTTCGGCAGCGTTTCGTCGTGGAATTCGCGCGCCTTGTCCGGATCGAGGCCGATGTTGAACTGGTCTTCCCAGCGGAACTCGAAGCGCGCCTTCGACAGCGCGTTGTCGCGCACCTGCGCGCCCGGGTGGCCCTTCGCGAGGTCGGCGGCGTGCGCGGCGAGCTTGTACGTGATGATGCCTTCCTTCACGTCGTCCTTGTTCGGCAGGCCCAGGTGCTCCTTCGGCGTCACGTAGCAGAGCATCGCGGTGCCGAACCAGCCGATCATCGCGGCGCCGATGCCGGACGTGATGTGGTCGTAGCCCGGTGCGATGTCGGTGGTCAGCGGCCCGAGCGTGTAGAACGGCGCTTCCTTGCACCAGTCAAGCTGGAGATCCATGTTCTCCTTGATCAGCTGCATCGGCACGTGGCCGGGGCCTTCGATCATCACCTGCACGTCGTGCTTCCACGCGATCTGCGTGAGTTCGCCGAGCGTCTTCAGCTCGCCGAGCTGCGCTTCGTCGTTCGCGTCGTAGATCGAGCCGGGGCGCAGGCCGTCACCGAGCGAGAAGCTCACGTCGTACGCCTTCATGATCTCGCAGATCTCTTCGAAGTGTTCGTACAGGAAGCTTTCCTTGTGATGCGCGAGGCACCACTTCGCCATGATCGAGCCGCCGCGCGACACGATGCCGGTCATCCGGTTCGCGGTGAGCGGCACGTATTGCAGGCGCACGCCCGCATGGATCGTGAAGTAGTCGACGCCTTGCTCGGCCTGTTCGATCAGCGTGTCGCGGAAGATTTCCCAGGTGAGGTCCTCGGCCTTGCCGTTGACCTTTTCCAGCGCCTGGTAGATCGGCACCGTGCCGATCGGCACCGGGCTGTTGCGGATGATCCACTCGCGCGTTTCATGGATGTGCTTGCCGGTCGACAGGTCCATCACCGTGTCGCCGCCCCAGCGGATCGCCCACGTCATCTTGTCGACTTCCTCGCCGATCGACGACGTGACGGCCGAGTTGCCGATGTTCGCGTTGATCTTCACGAGGAAGTTGCGGCCGATGATCATCGGCTCGGATTCCGGGTGGTTGATGTTCGCGGGGATGATCGCGCGGCCGCACGCCACTTCCGAGCGCACGAATTCCGGCGTGATCTCGGCCGGCGCGTTCGCGCCGAAGGCCGCTGCGCCGAACGCCTGGCCCGGGTGCTGGCGGCCCATCATCGCGGCGAGCTTCGCGCCGTTCGGGCCGCTCGCCTTCAGGCTCTCGAGGTACTCGGCGCGGCGCTGGTTCTCGCGGATCGCGATGTATTCCATTTCCGGCGTGATGATGCCCTGGCGCGCGTAGTGCATTTGCGTGACGTTCTTGCCGGCCCGGGCGCGGCGCGGGTTGCGGTGCAGGCCCGGGAAGCGCAGGTCGGCGGTGGCCGGGTCGGCCGCGCGCTCGAGGCCGTACTGGCTCGACAGGCCGCCGAGCACTTCGGTGTCGCCGCGCGCCTCGATCCAGCCCTGACGCAGCGCGGCCAGGCCCGCGCGGATGTCGATCTTCGCGTCCGGATCGGTGTAGGGGCCCGACGTGTCGTACACGTAGATCGGCGGATTCTTTTCGCCGCCGAAGCCGGTCGGCGTGTCGGCCTGCGTGATTTCACGCATCGGCACGCGGATGTCGGGCTGGGAGCCGGTGACATAAACCTTGCGGGAATTCGGCAGCGGGGCGACGGCCGCGGCATCGACATGAGCGTCGGCGGACAGAAACTTCGGATTGGCGTTCATGCAATCTCCTGTGTGAGCGCCGGACAGGCGCTTCGGCGCTTGCCCGGAGCCCTTGACGTATGTGGGGCTCGAGCTAAGCAGGAGACGAGGCTTGGTGAGGCGGCGGATTTCGTCAGAAGGATGGCGGCGAAATCCGTACGCTTCCCTGCGCTGGCATTATCCAGATCAGGTTCAAAGGGTATTTCTCACCCGCAATGCCGGTTGTTTGACCGGGCGCATTGCAGGACCCCCGCGTTAGCAGGGCACACGATACACTGGCTTGGCGGCGGTTTCAACCGGGAGAGGATCGGCTGTCCCGGTGCGGCCGCAGCATGGCGGGCGGCACGGTGGCCCGTCGAAATGGCAGCGCGCGTCGCCGCCGCATGGCCTCCCGGCTTGGCCGGCCACGGCAAAGCGGTGCAGCATGACGCGCTTTCGCGCAACCTCAAAAAAAATTTTCGCAGCGGCTGTCATTTCCCGCGACGTCGTCCGTCTATTCGGCTCCTTAAACCCATGTTGTTCTGGAGAGATGTCATGAAAAAAGTACTGATTGCCGCTTGCGTCGCCGCTTTCGCCACGATCGCCACGGGCGCGTATGCGCAGAACGACGCGATGTCGCAGCCGGGGTCGTCGATGTCGAAGGACGCGATGGGCCACGACGCGATGGCCAAGGATGCAATGGGCCACGACGCGATGAAGAAGGACGGCATGAAGAAGCATGCGATGAAGAAAGACGCGATGAAGAAGGACGCGATGTCGCACGACGAGATGGGCAAGCCGTCGGGCGACAAGATGGCGCCGTCGAACTGACGAAAGGCGGACGCGGCGCGGCCGGCGCGTGCGTCGCACGGCGGCCGCCCGCATCGCGTCCTGTCCCGTCGACTCATTCCGGGAGTCTTCATCATGCAAACCGTTCCCGCCACCGGCCGCGCGGCCGCCACGCCGCCCGCGCGCCCGATCCATCCGCTGTGGGTGCGCGCGAGCCACTGGCTCAACGCGCTCGCGGCGATCCTGATGGTGCTGTCCGGCTGGCGTATCTACGACGCGTCGCCGATCTATCCGCCGTTCACGTTCCCGCACGGGATCACGATCGGCGGCTGGCTCGGCGGCGCGCTGCAATGGCATTTCGCGGCGATGTGGCTGCTCGTCTTCAACGGACTGTTCTATCTGACGATGTCGATCGCGACGGGGCGCCTCGCGCGCAAGATGCTGCCCGTCACGCCGGCGTCGATCTGGCGCGACATCCGTGCCGCGGTGAGCGGGCGGCTATCGCACGCCGACCTGAGCGTGTACAACGCGGTGCAGCGCGCCGCGTACCTGACCGCGATCGTCGATCTCGTCGTGCTGGTGCTGTCGGGGCTCACGATCTGGAAATCCGTGCAATTCCCGCTGCTGCGCGAATTGTTCGGCGGCTACGACAACGCGCGTGTCGTGCACTTCTGGGCAATGTCGCTGCTCGTCGGATTCATTGTCGTTCACGTTGCGATGGCGCTGCTGGTGCCGCGCTCGCTGCTCGCGATGCTGCGTGGGCGCTGACCCGTCAACCTCGGGTGAAGGAAATCATCATGTCGGAATCCGAATACACGCGCGACGGTTCGCGCTGGACGCTCGACCGGAAGTCGCTCGAACTCGACGTGCGCCGCGAGCTCGAGATGCCGTCGCGGCGGCTGTTCAACCGGCGCGTGCTGACGCTTGGCGGGCTGACGATGCTGACCGGCTGCACGCTGAAGGACGACGCGTCGGTCAACACGTTCCTCGAGACGGTGTCGCGCATGAACGACCGCGTGCAGGCCTGGCTGTTCAGCGGCGAGCGGCTCGCGCCGACCTACACCGAAGCCGACATCACGCGACCGTTCCCGTTCAACGCGTACTACGGGATCGACGACGTGCCGCACGTCGACGCGTCGACGTATCGGCTCGTGCTGTCCGGCCGCGTGACGGGCAAGCGCGTGTGGACGCTCGACGAACTGTATGCGCTGCCGCACGCGGAACAGATCACGCGGCATATCTGCGTGGAAGGGTGGAGCGCGATCGGCCGCTGGGGCGGTACGCCGTTCGGCGCGTTTCTCGCCCGCGCCGGCGCCGACACGCGGGCGAAGTACGTCGGCTTCAAGTGCGCGGACGATTACTACGAGAGCATCGACATGCCGACCGCGCTGCATCCGCAGACGCTGCTCGCATTCGACTACGACGGCCATCGGTTGCCGCCGGAGTTCGGCTTCCCGATGAAGCTGCGGATGCCGACCAAGCTCGGCTACAAGAATCCGAAGCACATCATGGAGATCTTCGTGACCGATACGTTTCCGGGCGGCTACTGGGTCGACCAGGGGTACAACTGGTTCGGCGGATCGTGAGCGGTGCATGGCGTGCGATGGCGGCGCGTGCCGCGATGCGTCGGGCGTCGCGGCATCGCACGTGACGCGTCACGCGGATTCGCGCACCTGGAGGTCGACGCGCAGGCCGACGGCCGCCGCCATGTTCACGAGCGCGTCGAGCCCGAACAGGTTGATCTTGCCGCGCATCAGGTCGGACACGCGCGGCTGCGTGACGCCCAGTCGTTCCGCAGCCTGGGCCTGACTGAGTTCGAGCTGCGCGATGCGCTGCTTGAGCGCGATCATCAGTTCGGATCGCAGCTTCATGTTCTCGGCTTCAGCCGGCTGGCCCTCGATTGCGTCCCAGACGCTTGAATAACGGTCGGTGGTCATCGTTTCCTCTCCATCGTCAGTGCGCGATAGCGCCGGGCGGCCAGTTCGATATCGGCTCGGGTGGTGCGCGTCGCTTGCTTGCGGAAGCAGTGCAGCACGTAGACGGCGTCGGCGAACGTCGCGACGTAAATGATCCGGAACGCGCCGCTCGCATCGCGCAGGCGAATTTCCCGCACGCCGACGCCGACGGTGCGCATCGGCTTCCAGTCGTCGGGTGCGAACCCGCGTTGTGCCTGGTCGATCTGGTGGCCGGCTTCGCGTCGCGCAGGCAGCGGAAAGCCGCGCAGATCCGCGAGCGCGCTGCCGACGAAAACAACAGGCTTCGGCGGGAGAATGGTTGGATTATACAAAATTTTGTATGGGCGGTACAGGTGTCGAAGGAAGGTCGTTCAGCGCATGCGGCGCGTGAGCCGACCGTCACGATAAGGGGGAAGTGCTGGCTGGCGCGCAGGACTGGCCGTTCGGCCGATGGCTGACTCGATCGCGACGGATCGCGTGAATGGCGTGAATGGCGGGTCGGATCGACACCGTGGCAACGCACGCGTGTCGCGTATCCGGCCCCCGATTTCACCTGCACGCCGGCCGGGAAATGTCGCGCGGAAACATCATTCGCGATCCTTTCAGACTGGTCCGACGATGCTTTCGAATCCTTGATGCCATAATGCCGAGCGAGCGCAGCCGAAACGGTTGCGCGCGTTTTTTTGTCCCTCTGCCGCCGCTTGCCGGTTCTCTTTCGTCGCCGTTCGCACTGCCATGTCGTTCCGCACGTTCGCTCTGCCTTCCCGGTCCCGCCAGGGCCGTTTGCCGGCATCGCCGGTGTCCTTCAGCGGAGCACGCGGCGTGACGTGCGGGCAGGCTGCTCGATGACGCCGCTCGACCGTCTCCTCGATTTCTTCGCCCGCTTCTCGTTCCGGATCCGCCTGCCGCAAAGCCGCGGCGGCCGCGTCGCGCTGGCGCTCGTCTTCATTTATTTCGTGTGGGGTTCGACCTACAGCGGCCTGCATTTCGCGCTGCAGTCGTTCCCGCCGCTGCTGCTGTCGGGGCTGCGCAACCTGCTCGGCGGCATCGGCCTGTTCATCTTCGCGCTGCGGCGCAAGCCCGAATGGCCGACGCTGCTCGAAATCCGCAATGCGGGGATCGTCGGCACGATGCTCGTCGCGCTGTCGTCCGGCACGATCGCGCTCGGGATCAGTCTGGTCAGTAGCGGCTCGGCCGCGGTGATGGTGGCCACGGTGCCGCTGTTCGCGACCGTGATCGCCGCGGTTGCCGGGCGGCCGGTCACGAAAGGCGAGTGGTCGGCCGTGGCGCTCGGGATGGTCGGCATCGTCGTGCTGAATTCGGGCGGCGCGGCCGCGCAGAGTTCGGCGCTCGGCACGATCTGCGTGCTGGCCGGCGCCCTGTTCTGGGCCGGCGGCGCGCATCTCGCGACGCGGCTCAAGCTGCCGTCCGACCTGTTCCTGTCGACGTCGCTGCAGATCGGCCTCGGCGGCATGATCTCGACGCTCGTCGCATGGCTGGTCGGCGAACGCGTCGAGCACCTGATGGTGGGGCCGGTGTTCGCGTTCCTGTACCTGATGGTGTTCTGCACGATGGCCGCGTACGTCGCGTACGGCTACCTGATCCGCCACACGAGCCCGATCATCGCGAGCAGCTGCATGTACGTGAACCCGATCGTCGCGGTCGCGCTCGGTGCGCTGCTGCTTGGCGAGCCGGTGACGATGGCGACGGTGGTCGCGACGGTCGCGATCCTCGGCAGCGTCGGGCTGTCGTTCGTGTTCGATCCCGCGCGCCGCCCCGCGGCGCGCGCGGCGGCTGCCAGCTCGGCGGCCATGGCGGCTGCGTCGACGGCGGAGGCCGCAGCGGCGCCCGAACCGATCGCGGTGCCGGATGCGGCGCCGATCCTGGCGCCTTCCGCCGTTCCGCTGGCCGTGCCGGCGCCGGGCGCCGTGATGGATCCAGCCGCGGTCATTGAACCGGCACCGGCGTTCGCTACGCCGCCGATCGCTGAACCGGCGCCGGCGTTCGCCCCGTCACCCGCCGCCGAACCGGCCGCACCCCGCGCCGACGCGTGACGTGGCCGTGGCCGGTCGCGCTCAGTCGCGCCGGCCGCCGCGATGGTGGAGCCAGCCCCCGAGCGCGGTGAACACCAGCCCGGTTGCACACATCCCGATCCAGCCGAACGCGTGCCATGCGGCGACGCCGGCCGACGAGCCGAGTGCGCCGCCGATGAAATAGCACACCATGTACACCGTGTTGACGCGGCTGCGCGCCTCGGGCTTCAGCGCATAGATGCGCGACTGGTTCGAGATCTGCGCGGCCTGCACGCCGACGTCCAGCACGATCACGCCGATCACGAGCCCGACGAGGCTCGAGCCCGACAGCGCGAAGATCACGAACGACAGCGCGAGCAGCGCGATCGCGAGCGAGATGATCGCGCGCGGGCCGCGCTTGTCCGCGAAGCGGCCCGCGTACGGTGCCGCGAGCGCACCCGCCGCGCCGACGATCCCGAACAGGCCGGCGGCCTGCGGGCCGAGATGGAACGGCGCGCCGGCGAGCAGCAGCGTGAGCACGGGCCAGAACGCGCTGAATGCCGCGAACAGCGCGGCGCCCGTCAGCGATGCCTCGCGCAGCCCGCGCAATTCGACCGCCAGATGCCACATCGAGCCGAGCAGCTTGCCGTACGACAGCGTCGACGTCGGCGAGCTGCGCGGCAGCCGCAGCACGATCACGGCGGCGAGTGCGACGAGCGCCGCGACCGACGCGGCGAATACCGCGCGCCAGCCGAAATACTCGGCGACGAAACCGGCGGCCGTGCGCGCGAGCAGGATGCCGAGCAGCAGGCCGCTCATCACGGTGCCGACCGCATGCCCGCGTTCGGCCGGCGGCGCGATCTCGGCGGCGAACGGCACGGCCTGTTGCGCGATCGTCGCGAGTACGCCGATCGCGAGGCTCGCGACGGCGAGCACGGCCAGCGACGGCGCGGTGGCCGCGACGATCAGCGCGACCGACAGGCCGGCGATCTGCATCAGGATCAGCCCGCGGCGGTCGAAGCGGTCGCCGAGCGGCGCAAGCAGGAACATGCCGGCCGCGTAGCCGAGCTGCGTCGCGGTGGGCACCGCGCCGATCCACGAAGCGCCGTCGGGAAACGCCAAGCGGAAGCTGTCGAGTAGCGGCTGGTTGTAGTAGATGTTCGCGACGGACACCCCCGCGATCGTTGCCAGCAGCACCAGCAGGCTGCGCGAATAGTGGGGCGAGGCGGCGTCGGTCGGACGGTTGGTGGAGGCGGTGGACATGGCTGCGCGAACGGAAGTGGGGCGGCGCAGCGCGCGGCGCACGCGGCGGGTGCGCAGGCCGGCGGGGCGCCGTCGAGGCTGCCGATCATACCGGAGCGACGGGAATCCTGCCGGACGGGGGCAGATCGGCCAAACCGGCCGAACCTGCGTAACCGGCCGGCCGCGGCCCGTCATCGTGCGTGCGTCAACCCGTCAGTCGACCAGCTCACCCGTCGGTTCATAGAACGGATAGGGCCCGGCGCCTTCATCGACATACACGTGATGCGACGTCATCCCCGCATCGGGCACATAGTGATGGACCGCGAACGCCGGCGGTTCGAGCCGGAACGCGGAGGGCCCATCGGTCCGCAGGTCGAATGCGACCTGATGGGCGGGCGACGGCACCGCGGCGGCGAGCGTGCCGCCGAAGCGCGTGAACATCGTGCGATGCACGTGGCCGCACAGCACGCGCTCGACGTTCGGATGGCCGCGCAGCAGCGCGTCGAGTTTCGCGGAAGCGGCGGGCGCGAGGCGCAGCTTGTCCATGTGGCCGATGCCCGACGCGAACGGCGGGTGATGCAGCGCGACGATCACCGGACGGTCGCGCGCGGCGTCGAGCTGCGCGGCGAGCCAGGCGAGCCGTGCATCGCACAGGTCGCCATGGCTGGCGCCCGGCACCTGCGAATCGAGCGCCAGCACGCGCACCGCACCGACGTCGAGCGCGTACTGCACGAATTCGCCCGCCTGCAGTTCGGCGCGATCGGCGAACGCGCGGCGCAGCCCGGCGCGGTCGTCGTGATTGCCGATCATCAGGTAGTACGGAATCTCGAGCGCGGCGAGCAGCCCGCGCAGGTTGCCGTACTCCTCGTCGTGGCCGAAATCGGTCAGGTCGCCGGTGACGAGCACCGCATCCGGGCGCGGCACGAGCGCGTTCAGTTTTTCGATGCAGCGCGTGAGCGCGGCCGCGGTGTCGACGCGCCGGTACGCGAGCTGTCCCGGACGCTTGATGTGGAGATCGCTGATTTGAGCAAGCAGCATCGTCGTTCCTCGGAATTGTCTGATTGTTGTCGCGGCGTCGTGCGCCGCGGTGGGGTGCTGCATGAATGATGCCGGAAGGACGGATCAGGCGCCGAGCGCGATCAGGCCTTCCGGTGCGACCGTGAGGCCGACCGCCGTGCCGCGTGCGAGCGCGATGCGGCCCGGCACGTCGATCACGAGCGCGTCGGGGGCCGCGTGCTCGATCGTGAGCCGCGTGCGCTCGCCGAGGAACGCGCATGCGCTTACGGCACCGCGCAGCGGCGCATGCGCGGGATCGGCCAGTTGCGCATCCTCGGGGCGGAAGAACCACTCGTCGGCGGCGTGCGGCGTCGCGATCGCGCCGCCCGTGGTCACCAGCGTGCCGTCGCGCCATTGCCCGGCGAGCCGGTTCAGCGTGCCGATGAACTGCGCGACCGTGCGGTTGGCCGGGTGGTAGTAGATGTCGCGCGGCGTGCCGATCTGTTCGATGCGGCCCGCGCCCATCACGACGATCCGGTCGCCGAGCTCCATCGCCTCGGCCTGGTCGTGCGTCACGTAGACCGTCGTCACGCCGAGTTCGCGCAGCAGCGCATTCATCTCGCGACGCAGCGTGTCGCGCAGCTTCGCGTCGAGCGCGGTCAGCGGCTCGTCGAGCAGCAGCACGCGCGGCCGCACCGCCAGTGCGCGGGCCAGTGCGACGCGCTGGCGCTGGCCGCCCGACAGCTGGTCGATCGGCTTGTCCGCATGCGCGTCGAGCCGCATCATCGCGAGCAGCTCGTCGACACGCTCGCGCAGCGCGCGCGGCTCGGTCTTGCGGATCTTCAGCCCGTAGCCGACGTTGCCGCGCACCGTCAGGTTCGGAAACAGCGCGTAGTTCTGGAACACCATGCCGACCTGCCGGCGCTCGATCGGCAGCGCGGTGACGTCGTCGTTGCCGAATGCGATCGTGCCGCCGGCGTCCGGCGTGTCGAGGCCCGCGATCAGGCGCAGCGTCGTGGTCTTGCCGCAGCCCGACGGCCCGAGCAGCACGAGCGTTTCGCCCGCGCCGATCGACAGGTCGAGCGGTTCGAGCACGCGCGTGCCGCGGAACGTCTTCGCGCAGCGGGTCAGGGTGATGGGGGTGGAATCGAGTTTCATGTCTGCGAGAAATTCAGCGCGGGCGCTTCTTGAGTGCCCGCGTGCCGGACGGATCGACGCCGAGCCACTGCATCGCGACGAGCAGCGGCAGCGTCATCAGCAGGAACAGGATCGTGTACGCGCTGCCGACTTCGAGACGCAACGACGCATACGTATCGGCGAGCCCGACCGGCAGCGTCTTGGTGTCGGGCGTATGCAGCATCCACGTGAGGTTGAATTCGCCGATCGACAGCGTGAGCACCGCGAGCGCCCCCGCGACGATGCCGGGGCGCAGGTTCGGCAGCACGATCGTGACGAAGCGCGTGACGAACGATGCGCCGAGGCTGGCCGCGCCTTCCTCGAGCGTGCGCAGGTCGGCGCCGGCCGCGACGGCCGCCACCGCACGCACCATGAACGGCAGCGTGAACACGACGTGGCCGACGACGATGAACCACAGGCTCATCCGGAACGTGGTGAAGCCGCCGTACACGACCAGCAGCGCGAGCGCCGACGCGAGGCCGGGCAGCGCGACCGGCAGCACGAGCGCCTCCTCGATCGCGCGCGCGGCGCGGCTCTTGCTGCGCGCGAGCGCATAGCCGGCCGGCACGCCGACCGCGAGCACGATCGCGAGCGTCGCGAACGCGACATAGAGCGACAGCGCGACCGAGCCGTGATACTGCTGCCACACCTGTTCGAGCCAGCGCAGCGTGAGGCCGCTCGACAGGCCGCGGAAATAGTTGACGGTGAGGCCCGCGAGCACCGACATCACGACGGGCACGATCAGGAACGCGCACAGCAGCAGCGTGACGCCCCATTGCAGCGCGGCGATCGCGCGCGCGCCGGTGACGCGCGGCGCGCGGCGGGCGACGCCGTTCGCCTGAGCGGGAGCGGGTGCCGGTGAGGGCGACGGCGCGGAAGAGCCGGAAAGCGATTGCATGCGGGAATCCTCAGGCCGCGGCGGCGGCGGTGTGGCCGGTGAAGCGGCGCGCGAGCGCGAGCACGGCCCAGGTGACGATGCCGAGCACGATCGACAGGCCGGCCGCCGTCGCGATGTTCGCGTTCAGCGTGAACTCGGTATAGATCGTCATCGGCAGCACGTTCAGGTCGGTGGCGAGCGTGAACGCGGTGCCGAACGCGCCCATCGCCGTCGCGAAGCAGATCGCGCCGGCCGCGATCAGCCCGGGCGCGAGCGCGGGCAGCACGATGTCGACGAAGATGCGCCACGGCGATGCGCCGAGCGAACGCGCGGCTTCCTCGAGCGACGCGTCGAGCTTCGACGCGGCCGCGATCACGGTGACGATCACGCGCGGAATCGAGAAGTACAGGTAGCCGATGAACAGCCCGGCGACCGAGTACGCGAACACCCACTTGTCGCCGGTGAGCTTCGCGGACAGCATGCCGATCAACCCCTGCCGGCCGGCGAGCATGATCACCATGAAGCCGACGACGACGCCCGGGAACGCGAGCGGGAACGTGAGCAGCGCGAGCAGCACGCGCTTGCCGGCGAATTCGCGGCGAGCAAGCAGGAGGCCCGAGATCGTCGACAGCGCGAGCGTCGCGAGCGTGACGCCCGCGGACAGCGCGATGGTTTCGCCGAGGCTCTTCATGTAGCGCGCATTGCCGAGCAGCGCCGCGTAGTGCGGGAAGAACGCGCCGTCGGCGGACACCTGCACGAGTGCCGCCATCGGCAGCAGCCAGAACGCGGCGAACACCGCGAGCGCCGGCGCGACGAGCGCGACGCGCCAGCGCAGCGGGAAAGTCAGGTCGAGCATCGATGAGGTCCGCCGCTTACTGCATGACCTGCAGGTATTGCTGGCCGAATGCCTGCTGGCCGGCTGCCATCTTGCCGAAGTCGACCGGTTTCGCACGCGCATATTCGCTCGCCGGCAGGAACTTCGACGCGATGTCGGCGCCGAGCGTCTGCGCGCGCACCGGACGCAGGTACGCATTGGCCCACAGCTTCTGGCCTTCGTCCGACAACACGAAGTCGAGCACCTTCTTGCCGTTCGCGTCGTGCGGGGCGCCCTTCACGAGACTCATCACGTACGGCACGGCGATCGTGCCTTCCTTCGGAATCACGAACTCGACGTTCGCGCTGTCCTTGTACTTCGCGCGATACGCGTCGAAGTCGTAGTCGAGCAGGATCGGAATTTCACCCGACAGCACGCGCGCGTACGCGGTCTGCTTCGGCACGATCGGTGCGTTCGCCTTCAGCTTCCTGAACCAGTCGAGCGCCGGCTTGAAGTTGTCGAGGCTGCCGCCGAGCGCCTGGTTCACGGCCACCGCGCCCGCATAGCCGACGAACGCGCTCGACGGGTCGAGATAGCCGACCATGCCCTTGTATTCCGGCTTCAGCAGATCGGCCCACGAGCGCGGTACCGGCTTGCCGTCGAGCGCGTCCTTGTTCACGAAGAAGCCGAGCGTGCCCGAATGGATCGCGAACCAGTAGCCTTGCGGGTCCTTCAGGTTCGCGGGGATGTCGTTCCAGTGCGAGGGCTTGTACGGCGCGATCACGCCCTTGTCCTTCGCCTGGAACGCCGACGACACGCCGAGATAGACCACGTCGGCGACCGGGCTCTTCTGCTCGGCGATCAGCTGCGCGATCGACTGGCCCGAGTTCTTGTTGTCGAACGGCACGCGGATGCCGGTCTTCTGCTTGATCGCCGCGATCTGTGCGGCCCAGTCGGCCCATTCGGGCGGGCAGTTGTAGCAGATCGCCGTTTCGTCGGCGTGGGCGGCGGGCGTGCCGGCGAGGAGCGCGGCGCAGGCGACGGGCGCTGCAAGCGCGCGCAGCAGCGAGGTCAGGCGAAAGGACACGGTAGGTCTCCGGGCGAGGGTGAGGCGCTGGGGTGGGGGGGGTGCAGGGTGTGCGGCGCGGGTTCAGGCCTTGCGCAATTGCAGGTCGGTGGCCGGCGGCGCCACGGTTGCGCCGTCGCGTACTACGTGCGGCAGGATCAGCGACGTGCGTTCGATCGCCGCGCCGCCGATGCTTTCGACGAGACGCTGCCATGCGTGGCGGCCGATGTCGCGATTCGGCGTCGCGACGCTCGCGAGCGGCGGCGCGAGCAGTTCGCCGAGCGCGATCCCGTCGAAGCCGAGCACCGACAGGTCGTCGGGAATCGAGAAGCCCGCGCGGCGCAGGCCGCGCATCACGACCATCGCGAGCAGGTCGTTGCTGCAGAAGAGCGCGGTCGGGCGCGTCGCGTGCGCGGTGAGATGCGCGAGCACCGCGTCGGGCAGCTCGGGCGCGTTGAAGTCGACTTCGACCGGCGGCAGCGTGGTGACGCCGATTTCCTCGAGGGCCTGCGCATAGCCGAGATGACGCTGGCGTGCGCGATCCGACGCGGCGAGCGAGCCGGCCAGCATCAGCACGCGGCGGTGGCCGCGCGCGGTCAGCAGCCGCACGCCGTCGTACGCGGCACGGCGGTTGTCGACCGACACCGACGGGCGACGCTGCGTGTCGTTGTGCATCAGCACGTAGTGCGGGCCGTCGTGGTCGAGCATGTCGAGCAGCGGGTGGGTATCCGCGTCGGCGACGGTGAGGATCAGCCCTTCGACGCGCTGCTCGCGCAGCGTCTCGATCGCGTGGCGCTCGCGCGCCGCGTCGTATTCGGTCGTCATCAGGATCAGCTTGAAGCCGGCCGCGGTCGCGAGTTCGTCGATGCCTTGCAGGCAGTCGGCGAACACGGGGTTCGACAACGTCGGCACGACGACGCCGACGAGCCGCGTGCGCTCGCCGCGCAGTTGCCGGCCGAGCGGGCTCGGGCGGAACTGCAGCGTATCGATCGCGGTGCGGATCGTTTGCAGCGTGGCGGGGCTGACGGTATGCGGGGCGTTGATCGCGCGCGAGACGGTGGCGATCGAGAAGCCCGCGAGGGCAGCGACGTCCTTGATGGTCGAGGTCATGAAACCTTGCGATGTAAACGTTTTCGGCCGGGAAATTATCGAAAACGTTTGTGACTTCGCGATGACTTAGGCGACGCTTGTTTCGCAAAAAGCACGAGACAAAAGTCTGACGGATAGGGCCGTTGGACGACGCGGACTCGATTGTATCGGGGATGCTGCGGCGCGGGAGGAAATCGTTGGCGGCGGTGCGGCGGCGTCGACGACAACGGATGAATCCGTGGGGGGTGTGATGCGGCGCCGCGGAATAAGGGAACGCATGGGCAAGCAATGGTAGAATCGCGTCCGCCCTCTTGCCGGGGTGATGAAATTGGTAAACATAGCGGACTTAAACGATTGAGTGCCCGGTCGGAAACGGTCGGTGCAGAACCCTTCAAATTCGGCGAAACCCCTGATGCGCGCATCGAGGCAACGCCGAGCCAAGCCTCGCGGCATCCGCGAGGAAGGTGTAGAGACTAGACGGGGGGCGCCTAAGGCGCATGGGCAGCAGGTCAGCCCGCGCGCGACGGCGAAGGCATAGTCCAGCGCACGAACGGCATCGCGCACGCGACGCCGGCTTTGAAAGAAGCAGTGTGACGAAAATCCGCCGCCTTAACTGGCTTGCCGGTTCGAGTCCGGTCCCCGGCACCACGATCGCTTCATCGCGATTCGATAAAGGGACGAAAGCCCGCGAGAAGCCATGCGCTCGCGGGTTTTTTGTTTTTGTGGCGTGGCATCGGCGGTAGTTGCCCGCGACCGAACGGCGACGCCACTGCCATCAGAGACGCGTCGAATGGACGGGCAGGTCGGTCTGCGGCGGCATCAGGCATGTGGTGGAACTCGCGCCGCCTGACGAAGCCGCGCGCCCCACCACGCAAACGTCACGCCATGAAGTGACTCGGAGTGTACGAATCACACCGCTCGCGCACGAAGGCCAGATTGCGCGTGCGCGACGTGTCGATGCGAAAGCCCGTCACCTCGTGACCCGAGCGTTCCACCGTCACGACGCCGCGCATGACGGCCATCTGACCGGCAGGGTCGAACGTGAAAATGTCGTCGGCCACCGGCTCCAGCCGGTAGCCGGCACTGCCGGCGGCGCCGGTCATGGTGAGGGTGAGTTCACCGTTCGTCACGGCGATCGTCGCACGTGCCGCGGCATCGTGACTGTGATACGTGCCCGCCAGGCCCGCCGACGCATCGGAGAGCGACGGCGCGTGATCGGGCAAGCGCTCGAGCGTCTCCGCGTGACCGCAGTCCACCAGCTCGATCGCCGTCACGCGAGCCGCCGCCGTCGACGCTCGAGGTTTGATCAGCAGCGCTCTGCCTGTGCCGTCGTCAACCCGCAATCCGGCCGCCGTCTCGATGAGCGGCTGGGGCATCTGCTCGACGTTCTGAAAGCTCGCGTTGAGCTGCCCGTTGCGATCGCCGATCACGCAATACGTCCCGGACACACGGGAGTGGAACCTGCCGAGCAAGGTTTCGTGCCCGGCAGTTTGCAGGGGCGTGGCGGGCTTCGCGCCAAGGACGGCATCGCCCAGCACGATATCGACGATTTGCGTCGCCACTTCAACCGGATTGACTGCTGCGCCGTTCGTGAGAATGATGACGTCCAGTGCGTGCTCGGCCACCGTCAACATCTGACAAGATCCACCGAACACCCCGCCGGCATGGTGCAGCACCTCCACGTCGCGATGCGGCGTGAGCATCAGCCCGAGCGCGTAGACGCCTTCCGCGCCGCTCGAATAGTGTGGTCGGGTCAGCATCTGGCGCCAGCTTGCTTCGCTGCCGACCCGTTTGGGGCCGCGCAGATGCGCGAGCCAGCGCAGCATGTCGTCGACCGTCGACACGATCCCGCCTTCGCCGAGCACTTCCCACGTCGGAAAGAGGCCGCGCATGAATCCGCCTTTTCCATCCGGCACATGCTGGGTCGCCATGCGCGGGCGAATGCGTATGTCGTCGGCGACCGATTCCGTGTCGACCATGCCCATCACGTCGAAGATGCGCGCCTTCAGGAAGGTCTCGAAGGGGATGCCGCTGACCCGCTCGATCGCGAGCGACAGCAGGTGATATCCGCCGTTGCAGTAGATCATCCGCTCGCCCGGCGGAAAATTGACGTCGCGTTGCCGCACTTGCGCCGCCAGCACGCCGCCACGCGGCAACGTCGCGACGCCTTGCGCGAGCAGCGTGAGATCGAGATAGCAGCGGTAGCCGCCCGTATGCGTCATCAGTTGGCGCAAGCTGGGGTCGCCTGCGAGCAGCGGCAGCTCGGGCAGGTACGTGCGGATCCCGGCGTCGACGTCGAGCTTGCCGTCTTCGGCGAGCAGGAGGGCGGCAAGGCAGGTGAAGTGTTTGCTCGTCGAGCCGATGCGCAAGCGCGTGGCCGGCGTGTTGGCGACGCCGTGTTCCAGGCTTGCCATGCCGAAGCCTCGCCGGTAGAGGACGTCGCCTCGATGCGCGACGGCCACGACGAGGCCGGGTTCGTCGCTCCTGTTGAAGCGGTCGAAAAGGGTATCCAGTTGCTCGACGATGTCGTGCGATGCTTGAGTCATTTTAGGTATCCCTATGATTTAGAACGGAACGGTCAGCGCCGCGCCGATCGTGCGGGGCTGAATCACGCTGACGAGCGCCGGGCCGCCCATCGGTATCAGCGACGTACCGGCGGCGATCAACGCGCGACGGTCGAACAGGTTGCGAACATAGAATGCCAGGCTGAACTTCCTGAAATCCACGCCCGCTTGCAGATCCGTGATCGCGTAGCCCGGCAACGGATAATCCGGCCGGCCCGAGCTGGCGTCGAACCCGCTATGACGTCGGCCGACAAAACGTTGGGTCACACCCGCATACGACGGATACCCTTGCGCGGTGAACAGATAGGTGCCCGAGAGCGTGGCGGCGACCTTGGCCGAGTTCGGCAAGGGCGCGCCCGCGGTCGTCCCCGCGTTGGCGTTGCCGCTCGTCAGGCTGGCGTCGATGAGCGACAGGTTCGCACTGAAGTTCCAGTGCGGGTTGGGGCGGAACGTGCCGGAGAACTCCAGGCCCTTGATGCGCGCGTTGCCGGCGTTGATGACCTGATTGACGCCATCGACCGTGCCGAGCTGCTGGATGTTCTTCCACTCGATGTCGTAGACCGACGTTTCCAGCGACAGCCGCTTGTCGAGCAGGTCGGCCTTGTAGCCCGCCTCATAGCTCCACAGCGTGTCGGGTGCGAAGGTCGGGCTACCCGCCGCGCGCATGCCGGTGAGGGGATCGATCAGCAGCGCATTCGGGCCGCCGGGCCGGTATCCGCTCGCGATGCGGACATACGCATTGCTGTTGGCGGTCAGCGCATAGCGCGCGGTGAACATGTAGGTCTTGCTGGTGTCCGACGACGGTGCCGAGATGGTCTGGGTCGGGCCGGCGAGCGTGCCGTAGGTCGTCTGCTCGTAGGTCTGGGTATTGTGGGCGATCCGCACGCCGCCGGTCAGCGAAAGCCGCGGCGTCAGGTGATAAGTGATATCGCCGTATGCCGCGTACTCGTTGTACGTGCTGGGCGCCTGGAGCTCCGACAGGTCCGGGCCGGGCGAGCCGTCGGGCAAGGTCGTCAGAAAGCCTTCGCTCGAATGGCTGCGCTCGTGCGTATAGAAGAGGCCGGCCAGCCATTCGAGTCGCTGGTTGCCTGGCGAAGTCAGGCGAAACTCCTGGGTCACCTTGTTCGTGGTGGCCACATCCTTGGCGACCACCGACCCCAGGTTCAGCCCTTGGGCGGCAAATAGCGGCCCGTAGACACCGGTCAGGTCCTGCGGCGCACTCGTGTTGATCCTTTGATACGACGTGATCGAGTTCAGGCGCGCCCAGCCGAGCTCGTATTCGATTCCGGCCGAATAGAGCTGGATGTTTTGATGAAAGGGCTGCGGGGCGAACTGTCGCGTGGTCAGGTCCCCCCAGACCGGCTTGCCGTCGGCGCCATATTCAACGTAGTTCGGATCGTTGCGATTGATGTTTTGCGAGAGCGCGGTCAGCCGGACCGTCAGATCGCGGGTGGGCGTCAGCAGTAACGACGCGCGAGCACCGTAGGTGTCGCCGCGATCGATGTGGGTGTCCGCCTTGGGGCCCACTGCGTCGACATACCCGCCATCGTGCTGGCCGAACACGGAGACGCGCAGCGCGGCAACGTCGGTCTTCAGCGGGATGTTCAACGTTGCGTTGGCCGTCCCGCTCACCCCGCCATGCGCCGTTCCCGATACGCCGGTGCCGACTTGCCCGGAAAATTGACTGGAGTCCGGTTCGTTGGTCACGTATTTCAGCAAGCCGCCCATCGCACCCGCGCCATACAACGTGCCCTGCGGACCTCGCAGGATTTCGACGTGGTTGAGGTCGAGCAGGCTCATGTCGAGCGAGAACGTTGCACTTTGGGAGAACAGCGTGCTGCCGCCGAACGCGACGTCGTCGACGTACATGCCGACCGTCGGCCCCGTCTGCACACCGGTCGTCACGCCGCGAATACTGACCTGACCGGCCCCGCTGCCGCCGCTGGCGTTCAAGTCGACCCCCGGCTCCGACGACAGGAAGTCGGACATCGTTTTCGCGCCGCTCTTCTGCAGTTCGTCGGCCGACAATACATTGACCTGCATGGGGACTTCGCGAGCCGGTTCACGTCGGCGTGTCGCGGTCACCACGACGGTATTGAGCGTCGCGCCACCCTTGCCTTGCGCCTTCGTCACCTCGGCCGCAGGGGTGTTCGGCGTCGCGGCGCCGGGCGCGGCGATGGGCGTCGCGGTGGACGCCGCGTCAGGCGCGGCGACCTGCTGCGTCGTCGCGGGCGTTCGCGCCTGTTCCTGCGCGTGCACGCCCAACGATGCCAACCCGAATACGGGGCCGACGAAGAGCGGAGCGTAACGTCTGCCGTGCCGCAGCGGTAGCGTTACCGAAACCGCCGCGTGCTTCGTCCGGTTTTTCATCTTCACCATTGTCTCCTCCTGGTTTTGCAATCGACTGAACGCGATGCCGTGTAGCGCAACTCAGGGTGAACGGTAAGTGCCGGTTATTTCTGGTTCATGTGGCGTTTGTATCGGTGCTGATACAAACGATCGGTGACGGAGCGGGGCCGCCACACGGGCCGACGCGGTGCAAAACCGGGACGAAGACTTGTTTCGGGTTTGCAATAAAGGGCTCACATGGCCCCTACATTCACGGGCGATAATCGACGCCATCGCTCGCCGTTGGCCAGGACCATGCACAAACCCCGCTTCGATTCAGCTTTCTATCGCCTGTTCTTCGTGATGATCTCGATCATCCTCGTGATGCAGATCAGTGCCGGCCTGTTGCTCTTCAAGCTCTACAGCACCGCGCCGTTCAAGCCGCCGCCCGGGATGAGCGCGGCGTTGCAGTGGGGCGCCGCGGTGATGATCCAGGTGATGCCCGCGCTGATCTCGTCCTGGATCGGCGCGCGCATGCTGGCGGCCCCGTTCCGAACGCTGGCCGTCGGCGCCGCCGAGCTGTCGAGGAATATCGATGCGCCGCCCATCCGGGAAATCGGTCCTGTCGAGGCACGTCAGGCCGCCAGCGTGTTCAACACGATGCAGGCGTCGCTGCGGCGGCAAATGAGTGAGCGCAACCGCTTCCTCGCCGCCGTATCGCACGATCTGCGCACGCCGCTGACGCGCATGAAGCTGCGTCTTCGATCCGCTCAGGATACCGAATTGAGCGAACGAATCAGGGACGATATCGACGAGATGACGCAGCTTCTGGAAGCCACCCTGTCGTTCCTGCGCAATGAAGAGGTGGTCGAGGCGTTCAGTCCGGTCGATATCAATGCACTGGTGGATGCCATCGCGGAAGATGCGGCCGAACACGGTCAAAAAGTGACGATCAGTGGTGAGGTGCCGCCGATCTCGGCGCAGCCGCTGGGCCTCAAGCGCTGCCTGACGAATCTGGTCGCCAACGCGATTCGATACGGTGAAGACGCGCACATCCGCCTGATCGACGCACCGTCGTGCGTGCGGATCCAGATCGTCGATCACGGCCCGGGCATCCCGGAGTCGCAACTGGAGCGCGCGCTGGAGCCGTTCTACCGCGTGGAAAGTTCGCGCAACCGGAACACGGGCGGGACGGGGCTGGGCCTCGCCATCGCGAACGACGTCGTGAAGCGTCACGGCGGGGAACTGGTGTTGCGCAACAGTCCGGAAGGCGGGCTGGTCGCACAGGTCACGTTGCCGCGTCGATAGGGAGAAGAGCCCGGAGCGACCGTTGGCACTGCTCTGTTTCACGCTTGATACAGACTGCTCACAAAGCGGAAATGGCGGGTGCTTATAGTCGATTCACGTCCTTCACTCCCATTCGGCAGACCTCGTCATGAAGATATTCACGGCTCAGCTTTCGACGGAAACCAATACCTTTGCCCCGTGCCCGACCGGATGGGGCGGCTTCGAAGAGTTCACGATTTTTCATGGCGACGCGAGTGTGCGCGAGCCCGACGGCGTGGGGCACGTGCTCGCGGAAGTGCGGCGCCTCGCGCAGGCCGACGGTCACTACATCGTCGAAGGCCTGTGTGCCGAAGCCCAGCCGTCTGGCCGCACGATTCGTGCGGTCTACGAATCCCTGAGGGACGAAATTCTCGATGGCGTAAAGGCCGCCTTGCCGCTGGATGCCGTGATTCTGCTGCTGCACGGCGCGATGGTGGCGGAGGGCTACGACGATTGCGAAGGCGACCTGCTCGCCGGCGTTCGCGCGGTGGTCGGCCCCGACGTGCCGATCTCGGTCACGCTCGACCCGCACTGTCACTTCACGCAATTGATGAAGGCATCGGCCGATGTCCTGATCGCTTACAAGGAGTATCCGCACATCGACGCCGTCGAGCGGGCGCGCGACGCCTATCGACTGACGCTCGATATGGCTGCCGGACGCATCCGTCCGACGATCGGCGTGTTCGACTGCCGGATGGTCGGCGCCTGGCACACCACTAGCGAGCCGATGGCGGGGTTCGTCCGGCGCATGCAGTCGTTCGAAGGGCGCGACGGCGTGCTGTCGGTGTCGCTCGGCCATGGGTTTCCGTGGGGCGACGTGCCGGAAGCCGGCGCGAAACTCTGGGTGGTGACGGACGACGATCTCGCCAAGGCCGACGCGCTGGCGGCGCAACTGGCGCGCGAGTTCTGGGAGTTGCGCGACGCGACACGCCCCGCATGGCTCGATATCGATGCCGGGCTGGATCGCGCGCTGGCGTTCGAGGGCGGGCCGGTCGTGCTGGCGGATGTCGCGGACAATCCCGGCGGCGGCGCGCCGTGCGACAGCACGTTCATTCTGCGTCGCGTGGTCGAGCGACGGATTTCCAATGTAGCGATCGGGTGCTTCTGGGATCTCGGTGCCATCCAGATCTGCAAGGACGCGGGTGTCGGGGCCACGCTGGATCTGCGCATCGGCGGCAAGTGCAGTGTGTACTCCGGCGAACCGGTGGACCTGCGCGTCACCGTCCGCAACGTGGTCGAGCGGCATACGCAAAGCATCATGGGCCTCGAGCAACCGCTTGGCCGGGCAGTGTGGGTGGAAGCGGACAACGGGCTCGACATCGCGCTGATATCGGTTCGCACCCAGGTGCTCGGCGTGGACGCATTCACCGGCCTTGGCATCGACTTCGCCGGCAAGAAGCTCGTGGTCGTGAAATCGACGCAGCATTTCCAGACCAACTTCGCGCCGCGTTCGAAAGCCGTCTTTCATATCGCCGCGCCAGGGGCGCTCACGATGAACTTTGCCGAACTGGACTATCGGCTTCGTGACCTCAACTACTGGCCGCGCGTGTCGAATCCGTTTGCGTCGGCGAGGTGAATACATGCCGGCGCGGTTCGGCGCCGGCACGTATCAGGCTTCGGCGTGTACCCGTGTGAAAACCAGATGCCGGGTACGCGCGGTATCGACGCGAAAGCCGGTCATGTCGCCGCGCGTTGCGTCGCGCGTCAACGTAAGCATTCCGGTCGTGATGTTCACTGGATCGATCGGCACCAGTTCGAAAGCATCGTGGGCCAGCGGCGTGAGGCGGTAGTCGCAATGGCCCACCGCGCCGTGCAGGCGAAGCACGATGGCTTCGTCGTCGAGCCGAATGATCGCGTGGGCATCGGCGTCGTGGCTTGCAAATGTGCCGGACATCGCAGCGGCGAGATCCGGCGTCATCGCGGGCGCTTCGCCGACGCGTGCGAACGTGTCGACATGGCCGCAATGCACGATGCGCAGGCTGGAGAGATCGTTCGGTGTGCAGGACGATCCCCACCGCAGCGCCAACAGACCGTCGCCGCTCGCTTCCAGCTGGACGTCGTCCAGTTCATCGGCGCTGTCGTAGAGCGTCATCGAGCGTCTGGGGCAAAGGGGGCCCGCCAGCACCAGCGCACCGTCATGATCCTCCAGGGCATACACGGCGCCGGTGCGGGTCGACCGGTAGCTGCCGAGGCGTGCCGCGTGATCCGCGGCGCGCGCCGCGACAGGCGGGCCATCGCCATCCAGCTCGTCCGCCAGCACGATGTCGACGACACGCTTCGACAGTTCAAGCGGTGCGTCGAGCGCGCCGTTGCTGAGCAATACGATGTCAAGCCCGTGCGCCACCGATACCAGCATCTGGCAAGTTCCACCCACGACGCCACCGGAATGCTGCATCAGCTCGACACCTCGGTAGGTGCTCTGCGTGAGACCGAGCGAGTATTGGCTGCGCAGACCGCTGGAGAATACGGGCAACGCCAGCATCTGGCGCCAGGTGTCGGCGTTGCCGACGATCTTCTCGCTGCATCGCAGGTGCGCGGTCCATCGCAGCATGTCGTCGACGGTCGAGACGATCGAGCCTTCGCCGAGCAGTTCCCACGTCGGAAAGATGCCGCGCCGGAATCCGCCCATGCCGTCAGGCACATGCATCGTCGCGATGCCGTGCTCGATCTTCATGTCGTTGGGTACACATGCGGTGTCATGCATGAGAAGGGGCGCGAAAATATGGGTCGCGAGGAACGCGTCGAACGGCATCCCGCTCGCACGTTCGACGGCAAGCGAAAGCAGGTGATAGCCGCCGTTCGAGTACATCATGCGTTCTCCCGGCGGAAAATTTTCGTCGTGCTGACGTTGCTGCGAGGCGAGGAACGCGCCAGGCGGCGACATGGCGAGACCCTGTGTCAGGAGCGCCAGATCCAGTGCGCATCGCTGCCCGCCGCGATGCGACATCAACTGCCGCAGCGTCGGGCGGCCCGCGGCCGGCGGCAGCGCCGGCAGATACGCGCCGATGGGGGCATCGGCGTCGAGCGCGCCGCGCTCGCACAGGAGCAGCACGGCGAGGCAAGTGACATGCTTGCTGACCGAGCCGATGCGCATGCGGGTGGCCGGCGTGTTGGCGATGCCGTGTTCGAGGCTGGCCAGGCCGAACGCGCGCCGATACAGCAGCTGGTCGCGATGGACGATGCCGGCGATCAATCCGGGTGCATCGGCGCGGTGATCACGCGCGAACAGCGTGTCGAGCTGCGTCGTCGTGGTGGATGAGTCGGATGTCATGTCGATGGCTCAGCGAGAGGAGGCGGGGGCGCCGGCGTGGCCCCAGACGTTGGACGGGCAGTGCAGCAGGCCGTCGGTGTACGCGACACCCGGCTCGCGATCGCGTGCGAGGAAGATCGGTCCGTCGAGATCGACGTGATCGCACAGTTGCCCGAGCAGAAACGCGGGGGCGATCGCCAGCGAGGTGCCTGCCATGCAACCGACCATCACGGACAAGCCCGCTTCGCGCACCCGCGCGGCAAGGTCGAGTGCGCGCGTCAGGCCGCCGCATTTGTCGAGCTTGAGGTTGACGATGTCGTAGCGGCGCGCGACGGCGGACAGGTCGCCGAGATCCTGAAACGATTCGTCGGCCGCGAGCGGGACCGGACAATCGATTGCTTCGAGACAGGCGTCCACGCCGATCGCAAACGGCTGTTCGAGCATGCCGACATCAAGCTGTTGCAGCACGAGGAGCATCGTGTCGAAGTGCGCGCGTGACCAGCCCTGATTCGCGTCGACGGCGAGCGGTATTTCCGGGTGCACGTCACGGATGGCGAAGAGGCGCGCGGCGTCGGCGGCGCTGCCGTCCAGCTTGACCTTCAGCGCCCGCGCGTGGGGCAATCCCTGCGCGACCCCGGCCATCGCATTCGGCGTATCCACGCCGATCGTCATCGTGGTCCGCAACGGGCGCGGCTCGGAGAGGCCCGCGATGCGCCAGGCAGGCATCGCTTGCCGTTGCGATTCGAGCGCCCACAATGCCGCATCGACCGCATTGCGTGCGCCGCCGGGCGGCAATACGTCGAGCAATCGCGCGCGCGTGATGCCCGCTTCGATCGATGGTCGGACGCGCTCGATTTGCGCGGCGATGGATTCCGGCGTTTCACCGAGGTAAAAGACCCCGGAGGCTTCGCCGTTGCCGGCGTGGTGCCCGTCGTCGACGGTCACGCTCACGAGGCGAGCGGCGTCGATGACGTGGCCGGTGATATGGAACGGCGTGGCCAACGGCCAACGTTCGATACGCAGCGAAAGTGAGAGCGGGCGGGGTGACATGGGAGCGGAAGGAGGAGGGGAATTACGCATAGCGTTCGATCGCGTCGCGCACACCACGGCCCGCCGCACGCATCAACAGGCAGGCGGCAAAGAAGCCGAACGCCGCCACGCAGACGATCGACCACAGCAAGCCCTGGCTGAACGCATGCAGACGATCCGACATGAACCCGATGAACACGGGGCTGCCGGACTGCACGATGATCGACGTCAGCGCGCCGATCGCCGCCACGCGCGAGCGCAGGTGAGCGGGGCAGATGTTCTGCATGAGGGTGGGAAACAGCACCATGCCGGCGACCATGCAGGCGAGCTGTGCGCCGAAGAGCGCGTAGACCGGCGTCAGCGAGCCCACGGCCAGATACAGGAACGACAGGCCGCCGGCGACCAGCGCGCCACATTCACACACACGCAATGGCGCGAGTACGCCGAAGCGCGCTCGCATGCGGCCTGCAACGAGTCCGCTGAGCACGCAGCCCGCGATGCCGCCGGCCATCGCCGCCACACCCATGCCGCCGCCCGCTTCAGCCGGTGTCGCGCCGAAGGTTCGCACCGCCACGACCGGCATCCATGTCGCGACACCGCCGAACGACAGGTTGACCAGCCCGATGGCGCCAAAGAACTTGAGCATCATGATGGCTTCGCGCCGGAAGTAGACCGGTGCGGACGGCAGCGGCGCGGAAGTCCGGTGACGCGCGGTGGCTGCTTCCGTATCGCCGTGCTTGCCGGGGCGGATGAGCAGAACCAGCACGGCCAGCACGGGGGCGGGCAACGCAACGGCAAAGAACGCGAGCCGCCACGGTTCGAGATCGGCGAGTCCCGCCGGCAACGCGCCGTGCGCCGCCGCGATGCCGTGCATCAGTGCGCCGCCGAGCGCCATCCCCGCCCCTGAGCCCAACAGGTTGGCGAGCGCGAAGATCGCATTGGCGAGCACGCGCCGGCGCGCAGGGAACAGATCGGGAATCAGGCCGTAGATCACCGGCACCAGTCCGGCTTCGCCGATTCCCAGCCCGACGGTGGCGATGAACAACTGCCAGAAGTGGGTGGTCATGCCGCAGATCGCGGTGGCGGCGCTCCAGACGAGGACGCACGCGACCAGCACGACACGGCGATCCACGCGGTCGGCGACCCAGCCGATCGGCAACGACGCCACGCCGGCGAACAGGGCGATGCCGGCGCCTTGCATCAGGCCGATTTGCGTGTCGGTCAGCCCGAAATCGTGGCGGATGGGTTCCGTCAGCAGGATCAGCATCTGACGATCGACGAACGCGAAGAACGCCACGATCACCAGAATCGCGAGACCGAACCATGCGCGCGGCCCGGCCGGTGAATCGGATGGCGGGCTCGAGGCCGCCACGGGGGCGAGCACGTCGGGGTTGGAGTCGAACATGAGGGCTCCGTGATGAGAAGGCGGTTACTGCATGAACTGCTCGTTGCCCACGAGCCCGATGCGGTTCGCGCCGAGCCGCTGCGCGGAGGCCATGACCATGGCGACGGCGCGGTAAGGCGCCGCCTTGTCGGGTCGCAAATGCAGTTCGGTCGGCGCGGGGTCGACGGCGACGTCGTGCAAGCGCGTTTCCAGTTGCTCGCGCGAATGCAGCGTCTCGCCGTTCCATGCGATGGCGCCGTCGGCCGCGATATCGATCTGCACCACCGGCGGTGTCCGCGGCTGCGACGGCGGTGCGCCGGTCGGCATGTCCAGCTTGACCGCGTTCGTCTGGATCGGAATGGTGAGGATCAGCATGATGAGCAGGACCAGCATCACGTCGATGAGCGGTGTGGTGTTGATCTCGATCATCACGTCGGGTTCGTCGGCGTTGCCGGTGGGCATCGTCATGGCCATCTCGGGTCTCCTGGTCGGTATGAAGGGATCATTGGCGCGGCGGCGGTTCGGTGATGAAGTCGACCTTGACGATGCCCGCCCGCTGGCAGGCAAACACGACCCGGCCGATGGCGGCGTAGCGCGCGTCGAGATCGCCGCGGATGTGGACTTCCGGTTGCGGCGACTGCACGGCAACCGCCTTGAGTTTCTCGACGAGCGTTGCGGCATCGGGCACGCGCCGTTCGTCCCAGAACACGTCGCCCTCTTTTGTCACGGCGAGAATCACGTTCTGCGGCGTCGTTTGCAGCGGCTGCACGGTCTCCTTGGGCAGCGTGACCGGCACGGTGTGCGAGACCACCGGAATCGTGATGAGGAAGATGATCAGCAGCACCAGCATCACGTCGACCAGCGGCGTCGTGTTGATGGACGACATGGTCTCGTCGTGCTCGGCGCCGTCGCGGGAGCCTGTGGTCATGGCCATGGCTTACCCCACGCGGGTCAGGGCGGCGGCCTTGGTCGCGGCGGCGGCCCCGGCCGTGGTCGTGCCGGTCAGGAGGACGATGTGCAGTTCCGTCGAAAACCCGCGCACGCGTTCCATCACCGCCTTGTTGCGGCGCACGAGCCAGTTGTAGCCGAGCACGGCGGGCACCGCGACGGCCAGGCCGATGGCCGTCATGATCAGCGCTTCGCCGACCGGCCCCGCGACCTTGTCGATGGAGGCCTGACCGGCGATGCCGATCGCCGTCAGCGCGTGATAGATGCCCCACACCGTGCCGAACAGGCCGATGAACGGCGCGGTCGATCCGACGGTGCCGAGAAACGCGAGGCCGTCCTGCAGGCGGCTCGAGACGGACGTGGTCGCCCGCTCGATGGCCGCCGCGACCCACTGGTTGAGGTCGACCTGTTCGACCAGCGCGCCTTCGTGATGGTCGAACGCCGCGAGACCGGTTTCGGCGATGAAGCGGAACGGGCTGCCGGCGTCCAGTTTTTTCGTGCCTTCGCTGAGACTGCCCGCTTTCCAGAAACCCGTTTCCGCCGCCTTCGCGCGGCGCAGCACACGCGCTTGCTCGAGCAGTTTCGCGACGATGATGTACCAGCTGCCCATCGACATGACGACCAGGATGAGCAGCGTGCCGCGTGCGATGAAATCCCCGCCTTTCCAGAGCGCATCGAGGCCGTAGGGATTCGTCACCGTGTCGGTGGCGGCGTGGGCGGCGCTGGCCGCGAGGAACAGTGCCGTCGCCAGGGCGGCCTTGCGGGTTCGGTTGAGCATGAATGTCTCCTGAAATGCGTTGCCAAGTGGAACGGGAACGGCTGTCGAGGGCAGCCTCAATCGAGCTTGAAAGAGAAGGGCACCTGCACGCGGACTTCCTCGCCCTGTGCGACGCAGTGGAACTGCCGCACGGCGTTTTCCGCGGCCCGGTCGAGAACGGGCGCGGCCGACTGGGTCACGCTCAGGTCCTTGACGTTGCCGTCGGTGCCGACCACGAACGTCACGACGACGTCGCCGGTCAGGTTGTCCTTGAGCGCTTCACGCGGATAGCGAATGGCGGCGCGGACCTGCGTCGAGTTGGGACACACCACGCCGACGCTCGTCGACACCGGTGCCGCCGGGGCGGGTGGCGCCGGCGGCGCGACGGGGGCCGACGGCGCGGGCGTGGTCGACTGCGCGGCGATCGCGTTCGGCGACGGCGGTGCCGCGACGCGCACTTCCGGGGGCGGCACGAACGGCGGCGGGGGCGCGACGTGCTTCGGCGGCGGCGGCGCGATGTGCTTCGGCGGCGGCGGTGGGGGCGGCGGCGGCTTGATCTCTTCGATGATGCGCGTCTCGATCGGCTGACGAATCACGTCTACGACTTTCGTCGCGAGACCGGTGAGCAGTGCGTAGACGATCACCGCATGCAATCCGACCACGAAGGCGATGCCGCCGATGCGCCGGACAGGCGGCTTGGGTTGTGCGTAGTTCATGTCCCGCGTGTCTCCTGCGTCGATATGACTTGGGAGCCACGTTAAAACCCGGGCATTTCTGGTTCATATCGGCTTTGTATCGGCGCTGACACAAAGTCTTTCCGGATGGGCCATGTCGCGGCGGGACTCGGGAAACCAGACGGAGCGGCGAAGGCGGACGATGGCCAGTGGCGTCTCTTCGGGAAAATACCGGGCGGGTTATCCATGACGTGAACGCTCGTCAGGCATCCCGATCGTTCCGGATGACCTTGTGGGGCAAGGTGCCGGGGCAATTATTTCAACGCTGCAACAATTCGTGCAAAAAGCCCTTATATTGGCGGGCAATAATGAGTGAGGCACATCTCACCGCCGCAACATCGGAGACAAGACGCCGTGAACAAAGCGATTCGTATTCTCGTCGTCGACGACGACTCGCAGATTCGCAGCCTGTTGTGCGACTGCCTGGCAGACTTCGGCATGACGACCGCGCAAGCCGGCAGCGGCGCGGAAATGCATCACGCGCTCGGCGAGGGCGGCTTCGATCTCGTGGTGCTCGACCTGATGCTGCCGGACGACGACGGCCTCAATCTCTGCCGCGAGATTCGTGCGACCTCGGAGATTCCGTTGATCATCCTGACCGCGCGCGGCGAGATGACCGACCGGATCGTCGGGCTGGAACTGGGCGCCGACGACTACATCGTCAAGCCGTTCGAGCCGCGTGAACTGGTCGCGCGCATCCAGACGATCCTGCGCCGCGTGCGTGCGCAAACGCAGGGCCGGACGCGGGCGCAGGAGGAAAGCCGCTTCGCCGGATGGCGGCTTCACCAGATCGGACGCCACCTGATCGCGGCCGACAACACGGTCATTCCGTTGTCGAACGCGGAATTTCGCCTGCTCAATGCGTTCCTCGCCGCGCCGGGGCGAGTCCTCAGCCGCGAATACCTGATGGATACCGCGCGCGGCAAGTCGATCGACACGTTCGACCGCAGCATCGACGTGCAGATATCACGCTTGCGTCAGAAGTTGCGCGAGGACATCAAGGAGCCGCGCCTGATTCGCACGATTCGCGGGGAAGGGTACATGCTGGATGTCGGTCATCGTTAGGGTTGCGTGCCGATCGTGGCCGTGATCGCGTGCGGTTGTTGCGGCGCGCAGCCGAACGTGAGCCGCGGGTCGTCGTGGTCGCTCGCGGGTACGTGCCTGCCGCGATCGGGCGGGCGTGGCATCCCACCCGGGATCGGCTGATTCCCGCGTCGGCGGCAGGGTGGCGATATCGTCCGACGCATTCGGTATGCGGCCGCGGCGACGCCGGCAAATTCCCGTCCGGGCCCGGTTCGAAGCGGCACGGCCACGCGTGTTCGCGCGCCACGGCGGCCCCGCCCGCTGGTCGTCCGGTGTCCGACATGGCAAATCTGCTCACCGCAATCGAGCGGCTTGGGCATCGACGTCCGCCGCCGCAAGGCATAGATTTCCGAGGTTGACGTGCCTATCCGCACGCCAACCCGCGCGCAGGCCGGCAACCGGCCGCGCGTTCCCAATCAGCGTGAGACACAATCGAGCGTGGAGACGACACGATGAGCCTGTCAGAGCCATTGCGTCTGCATGTGCCGGAGCCCACCGGGCGCCCGGGCTGCAAGACGGACTTTTCCTATCTGCATCTATCGCCGGCCGGCGCCGTTCGCCGCCCGCCGATCGACGTTGCCGCGGCGGACACCGCCGATCTCGCCCGCAGCCTCGTGCGCGTGCTCGACGACAGCGGCAAGGCCGTCGGCCCGTGGGCACCGGATCTCGACGATGCGCGGCTGATCGCCGGCCTGCGCGCGATGCTCAAGACCCGCATTTTCGACGCGCGCATGATGATCGCGCAGCGTCAGAAGAAAATCTCCTTCTACATGTTGAGCCTCGGCGAAGAGGCGATCGGCACCGCGCACACGATGGCGCTGCGCGACGGCGACATGTGCTTCCCGACCTACCGGCAGCAGAGCATCCTGATCACGCGCGACGTCCCGCTCGAACGGATGATCTGCCAGCTGATGTCGAACGAAGGCGACCCGCTGAAAGGCCGCCAGCTCCCCGTGATGTACTCGGATCGCGACGCGGGCTTCTTCTCCATCTCCGGCAACCTCGCGACGCAGTTCATCCAGGCGGTCGGCTGGGCGATGGCGTCGGCGATCAAGGGCGACACGAAGATCGCGTCCGCGTGGATCGGCGACGGTGCGACAGCCGAATCCGACTTCCATACCGCGCTCACGTTCGCGCACGTGTACCGCGCGCCGGTCGTGCTGAACGTCGTCAACAACCAGTGGGCGATCTCGACGTTCCAGGCGATCGCGGGCGGCGAAGGCACGACCTTCGCCGGGCGCGGCGTCGGCTGCGGGATCGCGTCGCTGCGCGTCGACGGCAACGACTTCCTCGCGATCTACGCGGCGTCGAGCTGGGCGGCCGAACGCGCGCGCCGCAATCTCGGCCCGACGCTGATCGAGTGGGTGACCTACCGTGCGGGCGCGCATTCGACGTCGGACGACCCGACCAAGTACCGGCCGAGCGACGACTGGTCCCATTTCCCGCTCGGCGATCCGATCGAGCGCTTCAAGCGCCACCTGATCGTCAAGGGCATCTGGTCCGACAGCGCGCACGAAGCGCTGACGGCCGAGCTCGAGGCCGAGGTGATCGCCGCGCAGAAGGAAGCGGAGAAATTCGGCACGCTGGCCGACGACCGGATTCCGTCGCCGGCGTCGATGTTCGACGACGTGTACAAGGAGCTGCCCGCGCACCTGCGCCGTCAGCGCCAGGAACTGGGAGCGTGATCATGGCGCAACAAGAGACAGGCACGGCAACGCAGCCGATGACGATGATCCAGGCGCTGCGCTCGGCGATGGATGTGATGCTCGGGCGCGACAGCGACGTGGTCGTGTTCGGGCAGGACGTCGGTTATTTCGGCGGCGTGTTCCGCTGCACCGAAGGACTGCAGAACAAATACGGCAAGTCGCGCGTGTTCGACGCGCCGATCTCCGAAAGCGGGATCGTCGGCGCGGCGGTGGGGATGGGCGCGTATGGGCTGCGCCCGGTGTGCGAGATCCAGTTCGCCGACTATTTCTATCCGGCGTCCGACCAGATCGTGTCGGAAGGCGCGCGGCTGCGCTATCGCTCGGCCGGCCAGTTCATCGCGCCGATGACGATCCGCATGCCCTGCGGCGGCGGCATCTACGGCGGCCAGACGCACAGCCAGAGCCCGGAGGCGATGTTCACGCAGGTGTGCGGGCTGCGCACGGTGATGCCGTCGAATCCGTACGACGCGAAGGGGCTGCTGATCGCGTCGATCGAGAACGACGATCCGGTGATCTTCCTCGAGCCGAAACGGCTGTACAACGGGCCGTTCGACGGCCATCACGACCGGCCGGTCACGTCGTGGCTCAAGCATCCGGCCAGCGCGGTGCCCGAAGGCTACTACACGGTGCCGCTCGATACGGCCGCCGTGGTGCGCCCCGGCAACGACGTGACGGTGCTGACCTACGGCACGACGGTGCACGTGTCGCTCGCCGCGGCCGAGGAGACGGGCATCGACGCGGAGGTGATCGACCTGCGCACGCTGTGGCCGCTCGATCTCGACACGATCGTCGCGTCGGTGCGCAAGACCGGCCGCTGCGTCGTCGTGCACGAGGCGACGCGCACCTGCGGCTACGGTGCGGAACTGGTGTCGCTGGTCCAGGAACATTGCTTCTACCACCTGGAGGCGCCGGTCGAGCGCACGACGGGCTGGGATACGCCGTATCCGCATGCGCAGGAGTGGGCGTACTTTCCGGGCCCGGCCCGGGTCGGTGAAGCGTTGCGACGCGTGATGGAGGCGTGAGATGGGGATTCATGTCATCAAGATGCCGGATATCGGCGAAGGGATTGCCGAGGTCGAGCTGGTGGCCTGGCACGTGGAAGTCGGGCAGACGATCAAGGAAGACCAGCCGCTCGCCGATGTGATGACCGACAAGGCGGCGGTCGAGATTCCGTCGCCGGTGACGGGCAAGGTGATCGAGCTCGGCGGCCGGATCGGCGAGATGATGGCGGTCGGCAGCGAGCTGATCCGCCTCGAGGTCGAAGGCGACGGCAACCTGAAGGCCGGCGCACCGGTGCGGGAATCAAAGGTAGCAACCGCACCGGTCGCTTCGGCGCCGTCGCAGGCGGTAGCCGAGGCGCCGGCGGAATCGTCCGCCAAGCCCGCCGCGAAGCACGCACCGGCGGAGCCGCGTCGTGCGAAGCAGGCCGAGCACGCGGAGAAAGCGGAGCCGCCGCGCGCGGCGCTCGCGCCGGGCGAACGGCCGCTCGCGTCGCCGGCGGTGCGCCAGCGCGCATGGGACATGGGCATCGAGCTGCGCTATGTGCGCGGCACCGGTGAAGCAGGGCGGATCCTGCACGCGGACCTCGATGCGTATGCGGGCACTGGCAGCGGTGCGGCGCGCGGTTCGCACGCGCAGGGCTACGCCGAACGCAACGACGAAACCGACGTGCCGGTGATCGGCCTGCGGCGCGCGATCGCACGCAAGATGCAGGAAGCGAAGCGCCGCATTCCGCACTTTAGCTACGTCGAGGAGATCGACGTCACCGAGCTCGAATCGTTGCGCACGGAACTGAATCGCCGCCACGGCGACACGCGCGGCAAGCTCACGCCGCTGCCGCTGCTGATCCGCGCGATGGTGATCGCGTTGCGCGACTTCCCGCAGATCAACGCGCGTTTCGACGACGAAGCGGGTGTCGTCACGCGCTACGGCGCGGTGCACATGGGCGTCGCGACACAGACGGACGGCGGCCTCACGGTGCCCGTGCTGCGTCATGCGGAAGCGCGCGACGTGTGGTCGATTTCCGCCGAGATCGCGCGGCTTGCCGACGCAGTGCGCGCGAACCGCGCGCAGCGCGACGAGCTGAGCGGCTCGACGATCACGATCTCGAGCCTCGGCGCGCTCGGCGGCATCGTGTCGACACCGGTCATCAATCATCCTGAAGTCGGCATCGTCGGCGTGAACCGCATCGTCGAGCGGCCGATGATCCGCGACGGCGCGGTCGTCGCGCGCAAGATGATGAACCTGTCGTCGTCGTTCGACCATCGCGTCGTCGACGGCGCGGATGCGGCCGAATTCATCCAGGCCGTGCGCGCGGTGCTCGAGCGCCCGGCACTGCTGTTCGTGGAGTGATCACGCAATGAAGAACGAACACACCACGCTGCTGGTGATCGGCGGCGGCCCGGGCGGCTATGTCGCCGCGATTCGCGCCGGCCAGCTCGGCATTCCGACCGTGCTCGTCGAGCGCGACCGGCTCGGCGGCACGTGCCTGAACATCGGCTGCATTCCGTCGAAGGCGCTGATCCACGTGGCCGATGCATTCGAACAGGCCCGCGGTCACGCGGGCGAGGGCGCACTCGGGATCCGCGTGCGCACGCCCGAGATCGACATCGGGAAAAGCGTCGCCTGGAAGGACGGCATCGTCGACCGGCTGACGCGCGGGGTCGGCGCGCTGCTCAAGAAGAACGGCGTGCGCGTGCTGCACGGCGATGCGCAGGTGGTCGACGGCAAGACCGTCGACGTCGTCGGCGGCGGCCATACGACGCGCATCAGCTGCGAGCACCTGTTGCTCGCGACCGGCTCCGAGCCGGTCGCGCTGCCGTCGATGCCGTTCGGCGGGCATGTCGTGTCGTCCACCGAGGCGCTGTCGCCCGAGACGTTGCCGAAGCGGCTGGTCGTCGTCGGGGCCGGGTATATCGGGCTCGAGCTCGGGATCGTCTATCGCAAGCTCGGCGTCGACGTGAGCGTCGTCGAAGCGGCGGAGCGCGTGTTGCCCGCGTACGATGCCGAACTCGCGCGGCCGGTTGCCGATTCGCTCGCGCGGCTGGGCGTGCGGCTGCTGCTCGGCCACACGGTGCTCGGCCTCGCGGAGCACGGCGCGGTGCGCGTGCAGGCCGCCGATGGCGCGGAGCAGACGTTGCCGGCCGACCGCGTGCTGGTGGCGGTGGGCCGCCGGCCGCGCGTCGACGGCTTCGGGCTCGAGTCGCTGCCGCTCGATCGCAACGGCCGCGCGCTGTGGATCGACGACGAATGCCGGACGTCGATGCGCAACGTCTGGGCGATCGGCGACGTCGCCGGCGAGCCGATGCTGGCGCATCGTGCGATGGCGCAGGGCGAGATGGTGGCCGAGCTGATCGCCGGCAAGCGCCGCAAGTTCATGCCCGCGTCGATTCCGGCCGTGTGCTTCACCGATCCGGAGATTGTCACGGCCGGCTGGTCGCCGGACGACGCGCGGGCGGCCGATGTCGATTGCGTGAGCGCGTCGTTCCCGTTCGCGGCGAATGGGCGCGCGATGACGCTGCAGGCGACCGACGGCTTCGTGCGTGTCGTCGCGCGGCGCGACAACCACCTGATCGTCGGCTGGCAGGCAGTCGGGCGCGGCGTGTCGGAGCTGGCGGCGGCGTTCTCGCAGTCGCTGGAGATGGGCGCGCGGCTGGAGGACATCGGCGGCACGATCCACGCGCACCCGACGCTCGGCGAAGCGCTGCAGGAGGCCGCGCTGCGCGCGCTCGGGCATGCGGTGCATGTGTGACGGGCGAGCCTCCTGAAAAAGCGCCGCGGATGCGCAACGTGCGTATCCGCGGCGATATTTGCGCCAGGTTGACGGCAGACACGTTCATTCGATATCCGGCACGCTGCGATGCCGGTACTCCGGGGTTTCGCCTAGTCCTCCGGACCGTATTGACCGTCGTCCGTCCTGCTGCGGCCGGCGGATGCCGCCCGCATCCTCAATTCCCGCGGCGTTACGCCGAAGTGCCGCCGAATCGCGGTCGACAGGTAGCTTTGCGTGCCGAATCCGCAGTCCAGCGCGATCGACAGGATGCTGTCCGACGTATGTTCGAGCAGCAGGCGTGCGCGTTCCAGCCGCCGCTCGATGATGTATTGCGCCGGCGTGCGGGAAAACTGCATCCTGAATGCGTCGATCGTCGCGCGCTCGCTCATGCCAACCAGTCGGCAGAGGTCGGCCGTGTCGATACGGCTTTCCAGCGACGCATCGATGAACCGGTTGATCGTCTGTGCGCACAGCGGCGCGCTGGCGGTGTCGGCTGTCAACGGCTGATCGGCGGCGTGCGGGTTTCGCCGGTAGGTGGCGCCGGGCGGTTCGCCGAAGCGACGGTAGTACTCCCGAATGAAGCGCGCCGTGATCGAGAATCCATGCGCATGCAATGTCGCATCGAAATCCGGCCCGTCGCCTCGCGCGAGCGCGCGGTTCACGTGGCGAAAGCGCGCTTCGTAGCGCAGCTCGGTCGATGACCGGCCTGTCAGGCGGCGGATGCCGTGCTCCAGCGCCTCGGTCGCGCAGCCGAGCACGTGCGCGATCGCGCCGAGCGTTTTCCACCGCAGCGGCGCGTCCTCGAGCATGTGGATTGCCATGCGCGTCTGGTGTTCGGGCGTGCAATGGTCGCGGTCGAACAGCGCGCCGTGGTTGTTCGCGTGGCCGGCCACCATGATCTTCAGCATGTGTTCGAGCAACGCGTCGACGGCGACGCCGGGAATGGGCGACATCCTGATCATCCGGCGCAGGCAGCCGGCCGCGGCGTTCCATTGCATCCGCAGCTCGGGCGAGACCGGTGTCAGCCCGAACTCGACCGGCTCGAGCCCCGGCCGGCCAATCCATTGTGCGAGAAAGCGGTTGACCCGGTCCGCATCGATGATGACCGACAGATGGCCGAATCCGTCGCCACCCGTCGTGCAGAACGAGTGGCCAGTCGACGAAATCGGCATGACGTCACCCGTCGCGCAGGCCGCATCGTCTCCGTTGCTTTCGTAACGAGCCTGACCACGACGGCAGGACAGGAACAGGTAATTCGGACGCGCATCGTTCGAGCGGAAGTGAAAAGGCATCAGGTAGTCGACGTCGTAGACGCCGATGCCGTTCCATTCATGTCCCGTCATGCTGACATTCCGACGAACCGCGTGCTGCGCCGTGAACTGGTTGTCGGCATAGATCGTGCCGATGAAATCGGACACTTCGTCGGGGTCGTCGCTGTGAAACCGGTGCGTCCTGTGAAGCGGGTCGCTCATGCTGGTTTCCACTCCGAACGGATGCCGGCGCGACTCGATGCCGGCGGCGGCGTGACGGGACGCACGCAACCGGCGTGCGTGCCCACTATTGCACCTTGCCGGCGCATCGTGCGTCAAGAATTGTCAAACGGGAGGCTGCACACGGAAGGCCCGTGTTGTCTGATGAAACACCGCGCGGCAACGTCGATGTGTCCGCTCGGCCGGCTTCCGGATTTTCATTTTTCCGGTACGCATTCTTGAAAGAACCGGCACGGTCGGAACGCTAATATGGTTGAACCGATTGTTAGTCAATCGTGGATAGTGCATCTCGACGCGCCCCGTTCATTCGCGCCATCGGCTCGACTACACTCGATCCATCCCAATACTTTCAGTGATCCGGAGTTTTCGAATGAACACAGCATCGATGGCAGACAAGGTCGTATTGATCACTGGCGTCTCGTCCGGTCTCGGTCGCGAACTGGCGCAACGGCTGCTCGCAGAAGGTGCGCGGGTCGCGGGCACCGTACGCGGCGCGGAGCAGGTCGCCGAATTCGAACGGCTTGCGCCCGGGCGTGCGCTCGGTGTCCTGATGGACATCACGCAGCCCGACACGGTAGCGGCGGGCGTGCAGCGTGTGATCGAGCAGTTCGGCCGGATCGACGTGCTCGCCAACAATGCTGGCGTTGGCACGGTCGGCGCGGTCGAAGAGACGACCGAAGCCGATGCGCAGCAGATCTTCGACGTGAATTTTTTCGGCGGGTTGCGCCTGATCCATGCGGTCTTGCCCACCATGCGCCGCCAGCGCTCGGGGCACATCGTGCAGTTCTCGTCGATCGCCGGGTTCGCGGGCTACCCGGGGCTGGGCGTGTACGCCGCGGCCAAGGCCGCGACCGGCGTGCTCGGCGAGGCATTGGCCGGCGAGCTCGCACCGCTCGGCATTCATGTGACGGTGCTGACGATCGGCATTTTCGAAACCCAGTTCGCCGGACGTTCGCTGGCGTATACGTCGAACCGGATCGACGACTACGCGGACACGCCGGCCGGCCAGTTCCGCGGATTCATCGGCCAACTGCAAGGCAAGCAGCCCAATGTGCCGGAAAAGGGCGCACAGGCGATCGTCGATATCCTCAAGGCGGAGAAGCCGCCGGTCCATCTCGCGCTCGGTGCCGATGCGGTGGGAACGATGCTCGGCCGAGCCGAATCGATCGAGCGTGATATCCGCGCATGGGAAACCGTGTCGCGATCGACTCAGCGCGACTGAGCGGGTATCCGGTTCGTTCGGGTAAGGTCCGGATTAATAGTATCGGTGTGCTAAGTAACAGGAAGGAAACGTCGTGAATCGGCCCTCGTCGCGATCGATATCGCGCGGGCCAGGCATGCGTCCGGATGCGCTGGACGCGAAACCGTGGAGAAGCAGACATGAACAATCGAACAAGCGTGGCGATCGTGACCGGCGCATCACGAGGTATCGGCGCGGCAATCGCGCGGCGCCTGGTGGACGACGGGCTGGCCGTCGTCATCAATTACGCAGGCAAGGCGAGCGAGGCCGAGGAGCTGGCGAGCGATCTCGCGGGCGAGGGCGGGCAGGCGGTCGCGGTCCAGGCGGACGTCAGCGATCCGGCTGCCGTGGCGCGGCTGTTCGATGTGGCCGAAGCGAAGTTCGGCGGCGTCGACGTGCTGGTGAACAACGCCGGGATCATGAAGCTGGCGCCACTGGTCGATAGCGACGACGCGCTGTTCGACACGCAGATCGCCATCAACCTGAAGGGGACGTTCAACACGCTGCGCGCGGCGGCGCGCCGGCTGCGCAACGGCGGGCGCATCGTCAACCTGTCGAGCAGCGTGGTCGGACTGAGGCCCGAGACGTACGGCGTCTATACGGCCACCAAGGCAGCGGTCGAAGCGATGACGGGCATCCTGTCCAAGGAGCTGCGCGGTCGCTCGATCACCGTCAACGCCGTCGCGCCGGGGCCGACCGCGACCGACCTGTTCCTGAACGGCAAGTCGGCGGAGCTGATCGAGCGCCTGTCGAAGATGAATCCGCTGGAGCGTCTCGGTACACCGGCCGATATCGCGAACGCGGTCGCGTTCCTCGTCGGTCCGGACGGTGGCTGGATCAACGGGCAGGTGCTGCGCAGCAACGGCGGGATGGTTTGAGTCCGCACGGATCGTATCGAAGGATCGCAGTCGTCAATCAAGGAGCGTCGTCATGGGCAAGACCATTCTCATTACCGGTGCGTCGAGCGGCTTCGGCCGCCTGACGGCCGAAGCGCTGGCGGCGGCCGGCCACACCGTGTTCGCGTCGATGCGCGATACGGCCGGACGCAATGCGCCGGTCGTCGCGCAGATGGCCGCGCAGTCGAAAGCGCAGGGCATCGATCTGCGCACCGTCGAGATCGACGTGCAGTCGCAGGATTCCGTCGACGCCGGCGTCGCCAGCGTGATCGCCGAGGCCGGCCGCATCGACGTGCTGGTGCACAACGCGGGGCACATGGTGTTCGGTCCCGCCGAAGCGTTTACGCCGGAGCAGTATGCGCACCTGTACGACGTGAACGTGCTGAGTACGCAGCGCGTGAACCGCGCGGTGTTGCCGCATATGCGGAAAAGCGCCCGAGGCCTGCTGCTCTGGGTCTCCAGCAGCAGCTCGGCGGGCGGCACGCCGCCGTACCTGGCGCCGTATTTCGCGGCGAAGGCCGCAATGGATGCGATCGCGGTGCAGTATGCGCGCGAGCTGTCGCGCTGGGGCATCGAGACGTCGATCGTCGTGCCGGGCGCATTTACCGGCGGCACCAACCATTTCGCGCATGCGGGCGCGCCAGCCGACGCGTCGCGTGCGGCCGAATACGATGCGGGGCCGTATGCGGGCTTCGGCGAGCAGGTGCTGAAGGCGTTTGCGGACATCGTGCCGGCCGACGCCGACGCAAGCGAGGTGGCACGTGCGATCGTCGACATCGTGGGCATGCCGTTCGGCAAGCGTCCGTTCCGCGTGCACATCGATCCGACGCAGGACGGCGCGGCTGTCGGCTTCGCGGTGCTCGACCGCGTGCGTGCGGAGATGCTGCATCGCGTCGGCCTGTCCGACCTGCTGCAGCCGAAAGCGAATGCGTAACGTGCCGGGCGGCCGGCCGCAGCCGGCGCGGGGCCACTGATCCGGAACGTCATCTCGGACGTGGATCGAACAGCAAATGAATCAGGAGAGCGAAATGGCAAATCATGAAATCAAGGGCAAGACCGTACTGATCGCCGGCGGCGCGAAGAACCTGGGTGGCCTGATCGCACGCGATCTGGCCGCGCATGGCGCGAAGGCCGTCGCGATTCACTACAACAGCGCAAGCTCGAAGGCGGACGCGGAGACGACGGTCGCGGCGATCAAGGCGGCCGGCGCCGAGGCGGTCGCATTCCAGGCGGACCTGACGAGCGCGGCGGCCGTCGAGAAGCTGTTCGCCGATGCGGTTGCGGCGGTCGGCCGCCCGGACATCGCGATCAACACGGTCGGCAAGGTGCTGAAAAAGCCGTTCACCGAAATCAGCGAAGCGGAATACGACCAGATGAGCGCGGTGAACGCGAAGTCGGCGTTCTTTTTCCTGCGCGAAGCGGGGCGGCACGTGAACGACAACGGCAAGATCGTCTCGCTGGTGACGGCGCTGCTCGGCGCATTCACGCCTTATTACGCCGCGTATGCGGGTACGAAGGCGCCCGTCGAGCACTACACGCGCGCGGCGGCGAAGGAGTTCGGCGAGCGCGGCATTTCGGTGACGGCAGTGGGGCCCGGACCGATGGACACGCCGTTCTTCTACCCGGAGGAGGGGGCGGACGCGGTCGCGTATCACAAGACGGCCGCCGCGCTGTCGAAGTATTCGAAGACGGGGCTGACCGACATCGAGGACGTCGTGCCGTTCATTCGTCACCTGGTCAGCGACGGCTGGTGGATCACCGGCCAGACGATCCTGATCAACGGCGGCTATACGACCAAGTAACACACCTCGGCTGCCCGAGTTTCGTCCGGCGCGCGTTGCCTGCCCGTCACGGGTCGGGGCAGGACGACGGGCGGCCTTCTTTCATCGAGGATCGGCATCGTGAACACCGACATACTCCACCATCCGGTCGTGCGGCGCGCGATCGACGCGCTCCAGCAAGGCGATGGCGCGGCATGGGCCGCGCTGTTCGCGCCCGATGCGACGCTGTACGACGACGGCCGGCCACGAGACCTGCACGCATTCAACCGGGACGCGATCGGGACCGAGCGCTTCACGACGATCGATCGCGTCGACAACGACGGGCTCGAGATCCACGGCCGGTTTCATTCGGATCGCTGGGGCACGTTCCGTACGTACTTCAAGTTCCGGGTCGACGCCGATGGCCGGATTACCCGGCTCGACATCGGGCAGGCCTGAGCCGTCCGCATGCCGCCCGTTGCCGCTCCGGCCGGCGGCTTCCCCAAGGAGAACGCGACCATGTCGAACCCCTACCAGTCCGTGCTCGACGCGCAACGTGCGCGTTTCGACTCGGACGTCACGAAAACCCATGCATGGCGCATCGCGCAGCTCGACCGGATGGAGCGGATGCTGCACGATCACCAGGACGCGCTGTGCGCGGCGCTGTACGAGGATTTCGGCAAGCCGCCGTTCGAGCAACTGTTCGAAATTTCCGTGCCGACCGGTGTCATCCGCTACTACCGCGAGCATCTGCACGAACTGATGGCGCCGCAGACAGTGGCGATTCCGCCCGCGCTGGAGGCGGCCGGCAACGCCGGCATGATCTACAAGGAGCCGTACGGCGTGACGCTCGTGATCGGCCCGTTCAACGCGCCGATTCTGTTGCTGCTGGATCCGGCGATCGCGGCATTGGCAGCCGGCAATACGGTGGTGCTGAAGCCGGCGAACACCACGCCCGCGACGGCCGCGGTGCTGAGCCGGCTCGTGCCGCAGTACTTCTTACCGGAGGACGTCGCCGTCGTCACGGGCGGTCGCCAGGAAATCGGCGCATTGCTGGCGTTGCCGTTCGACTTCATCTTCTTCACCGGCAGCTCGGCGGTTGGCAAGGTCGTGATGCGCGCCGCCGCCGAGCATTTGACACCGGTCTTGCTGGAACTCGGCGGGCAGAACCCGTGCATCGTCGACGAAACCGCGAATCTCGACATCGCGGCCGACCGTGTCGCGTGGGGGCACAACGCGATCTCGGGACAATGGTGCATCGCGCCCGGCTATGTGTACGTGCATGAATCGGTGGCCGAGGCCTTCATCGCGAAGCTCAAGGCGTCGATCACCGCGATGTACGGCGACGATCCGCAACAAAGCCCCGATTTCGCGCGAATGATCAGCGAACACGATGCCGAACGCGTCGCGTCTTACATCGTCGCCGACAAGGTCGTGCACGGAGGCCGCCACGACATCGCGGCACGCTATGTCGAGCCGACCGTGCTGTACCCGTCGACCTGGGACGATCCGGCGATGCAACAGGAAGTGTTCGGCCCGGTGCTGCCCGTGCTGCCGTACCGCGACCTGCGCGAGATCGTCGGCATCATGAAGCGCAAGCCGAAGCCGCTCGCGTGCTACGTGTTCAGCAAGCGGCAGGCGAGCATCGACTGCGTGCTCAACAGCCTGTCGTTCGGCGGCGGATGCGTGAACCAGACCAACCTGCATTGCTGGATCGACAGTTTGCCGTTCGGCGGCGTCGGCAACAGCGGGATGGGGAAGTACTACGGCAAGGCCGGTTTCGACGCGTTGAGCAATACCAAAGCGATGCTGATCGGCAATCCCGACGCGGTGCTCGACGTGTTCCCGCCGTATGCGGGAAAGGACATCGGCAAGATGCTCGGCGTCTTCGCGTAACCGGGGGCACGATGCATACACTTTGGACGATCGTCGCCGGCGTGCTGTTGCTGGCCGTGTTCCTGTTGTTCGGGCAATTGTGGGGGACGCACGCGGCATCGCTGGCGTTTGCCGCGCAGGCGTTCGTGCCGGTCTGGCTCGTTGTCTCGCTGGCCAACCTGTGGGTTGGCGTGCATCGGGCCGGCTACGGTGTACGCGAGGAGCTGCCGATCCTCGCGATCGTATTCGGCGTGCCGGCCGTGGTTGCGGTGGCTGCCACGCTGCTGTTCCAACGCACCTGAATCGCCGGACGACGGGCCGGGTGCGGGCACGGCCGTCGTCGACGTGCCGCTTCCATTCACCCGTCGTTCATCTCTTCGCCATGAAGATCGATATGCCATTGTTTGCCGCGCCGCCGGCGCAGGCCGTCATCACGTTCTGGATCGATGCCGGGCCCGCGCAATGGTTCGCAAAACATCCCGATTTCGATCGCCGCTTTCGCGAGCGCTTTCTCGATACGCACCTGGCCGCTGCAAGGCGCGAGCTGGACGGCTGGTTGTCGACGCCATACGGGACGCTCGCGCTGCTGTTGCTCACCGACCAGTTTCCGCGCAATGCGTTTCGCGGCACCGCGCGCATGTATGCGACCGACGCGCTCGCACGGCAGTTCGCGATGCACGCGTACGAGCACGATCAGATGGCGCAGGTCGAACGGCCGCTGCGCCTGTTCTTCTGTTTGCCGTTCGCCCATTCCGAAGACCTCGACGACCAGCGGATTTCCGTCAAACTGAACGGCAGGCTCGGCCAGCCGTGGCTGTCGCATGCGATCGGGCACCGGGAGATCGTCGCGCGCTTCGGCCGCTTCCCGCATCGCAACGCGCTGCTCGGCCGCGAGACGACGCGCGACGAGGCGCGCTTTCTCGCATCCGGCGGCTTCGCCGGATGAGCCCACCGGTTCGCGCGGCATGGCCGCCGCGGCGGCCATGCGTGCGTCAGCGCAGGAACTCGATGCCGAACGTGCCGGCCGTATCGACGATATGCCCCGCGTGCGGTGCCTCGAAATGACCGGGCAGCAGCAGTGCGCCGTGCTCGACGCAATGCGCGAGCAGCTCGAAGCGGCTCTTCGCGGCGAGCGTGCGATCGTCGCAGACCTTGCTGCTCCATTGCCAGAACGGGATCTGGATCGGCGAGTGCAGCATGTCGCCGCTGAACACGCCGCGCGAGCCTTGCGACGTCAGCTCGATGCGCACGTGACCCGGAGAATGGCCCGGCGCGTGGCGGATCAGGAACGTGTCATCGAGCTCGTAGGTGTCGTCGAACATCGTGGCCTGGCCGGCCTCGATCACGGGCAGCACGCTGTCGTTGTACATCGGGCTGAACCACGCGGGGCCGGCGGGGCCTTCGCCCCGGATCGCGCGGACCAGGTGATCGTGCTCGACCTGCGAGATCACGTAGCGCGCGTTCGGGAAGGTCGGCACCCACACACCATTGACGAGCTGCGTGTTCCAGCCGACGTGATCGGCGTGAAGGTGGCTGCACATCACGTAGTCGATTTCCTCGGGCTGGATGCCGAGTGCGCGCATCCGGTCGAGATAGCGCGTCGACAGCCGGTGCATTTCCGGCAGCCCCGGCCGCTCCTTGTGGTTGCCGATACAACTGTCGATCAGCACCGTATGCCGGCCGGTCCGCACGATCCAGCTGTGCACGGGCATCGGGATGCGGCCGCTTTCGGGATCGTAGTGCGTCGGCGCGAGCCAGTGCTCGTGTTCCGCCACGCGTGCGCGGTCGAAGTCCGGCAGCCAGCTCTGCGCGGTTTCGCCGAGCAGCGTCGTGTCGTACAGCCGGATGATTTCGACGTTGCCGAGCGCGAGAGAGAAGGCATGCGGTTCGGCATTCGTGATGTGCGCATGGCAATGCGCATGCCCGCAGGAATGGGTCATCGGTGTCTCCTGAATGAATTGGAATGAATCGAAGCGGGGCGTGGTGCGCTGCCCCGCGCGCAACTGTTTATATCCGTGCCGTGGCGCGTGCCTGCGCCTGCGGCACCGGCACCGGCACAGCTTTCCCGGTCATGAAATCCGCCGCGCGTTCGGCCATCATCATGATCAGCGCGTTGGTCGGCCCGCGGATGATGCGCGGGATCGCGGAGCCGTCGACCACCCGCAATCCGGCCACGCCGCGCACGCGCATCTGCGTATCCACCACGGCCGCCGGATCGTCGTCGCGGCCCATGCGGCACGTGCCGACCGGGTGATGAAGGGTGATCGCGATGCGGCGAATGAACGCGTCGACATCTGCATCGCTCTGGACTTGCGGGCCCGGTGCGATCTCTGCGTCGATGAACGGGCGCAGTCCGGCCTGCGCGCCGATTTCCCGCATGCGCCGGAACATCTCCCGCGCAGCGATGCGATCGTTCTCGGTGGCGAGAAAGTTTTGTTCGATCCGCGCATGCTCGGCCGGATCGGCCGACTTCAGCGACACGCGTCCGCGACTTTCGGGCGTGAGGAAAATGCCCTTGATCGCGAACGAATCGGCATACGCATGCTTGAACGGCTCGAAATAAGGCGCGGCGTTCATCGCGCCGGCCGCGAGGATCAGCTGCACGTCCGGCAGCGGCAGGTGAGGCTGGCTCCTGACCAGGCCAAGCGCGGCGGCGGGGATCGTGCTCGAGAAGCCGTTGCCGCCGGCAAACGTGCGCACGACGTCGAACGCGATGCGATCGGCACGCATCATCCGGTGCAGCGGGCCGGGTTCCTTGCGGCTCCAGCGCAGGTCGAACACGATGTGATCGTGAAGGTTCGTGCCCACGCCGGGCAATTCGACTGTCGACGCGATGCCGTGCGCGCGCAGGCTGTCGGCCGCGCCGATGCCGGAGAGCATCAGCAGTTGCGGCGAATTGATCACGCCGCCGCAGAGGATGACTTCGCGGCGCGCATCGGCGCGGTAGTCGGATTCGCCCCGGCGATACTCGATCGCGATGGCGCGCGGCGCGCCCCGGTCGGTATCGAGCACGATGCGCTTCGCGAGGGCACCCGTCACCAGCGTGACGTTGCCGCGCGCGAGCGCCGGGCGCAGGTAGGCGACCGCGGCGCTACAGCGCAGGCCGTTGCGGATCGTGGCCTGCATCGGCCCGAAGCCTTCGACGGATGCGCCGTTGTAGTCGTCGTTCTCGGGATAGCCGCAGGCACGTGTCGCGTCGAGGAAGCCACCCACCAACGGGTCGCGATAGTCGAGCCGGATCACGGTGAGCGGACCGCGGCCGCCGCGCAGCGCCGATTCGCCGCGCTCCCACGATTCGGAGCGCTTGAAGTACGGCAGCACCGCGTCGTAGGACCAGTCGGTCAGGCCGAATTCGTCGGCCCAGCCTTCGTAGTCTTCCCGCGCGCCGCGTGCGTAGGCCATGCCGTTGATCGACGACGAGCCGCCTACTACCTTGCCGCGCGCGCATTCGATCCGGCGGCCGTCCATGCCGGCTTCCGGCTCGGTGAAATAGCCCCAGTCGAACAGCCGGTTCTTCAGGATCTGGCCCCACGTCAGCGGCACCTTGATGTACGGCGAGCGATCCTGCTCGCCGGCCTCGATCACGAGGATGCGGACGTTCGCGTCCTCGCCGAGCCGGTAGGCGAGTGCGCAACCGGCCGAGCCGGCGCCGACGATCACGTAGTCGTACGTATCGGTTTTCATCGACGCACCTCGCGGTGCCGGGCGGCAGGGCAGGCCGGCGCGACCCGCGAACGCGGGGCGCGGCGACCGGCCGGAACAGACGTCGAACGAACCATGATGTCTCCAGGTGGGCCTGAACGCAGGCCTCTCGGTTGTGGGTTCATTCGATTGTGCGTAACCTGAAACATATCTTCCAATACGTATTACGGTGCTATCCGATACCCGGATGGCTATGGGCGAGGGGACTGTGCGCGGATTCGATTCGTATCTCACTTTTCAGAAGCTCGAGGTGTTCTGCACGGTGGTCGAGCTCGGCAGCGTCACGCGCGCGGCCGACCGCCTGTGCATCGCGCAGCCGGTCGTGACCGCGCACGTGCGCAGCATGGAGAAGCGGCTCGGCTACGCGCTCGTGAAGCGCGCCGGCCGCAACATCGCACTCACGGAAGCCGGCGAGCGCATCTATCGCTGGGCGACCGAGGTGATCACGCGCACTCGCGAGGTCGAGCGCGAACTCGCCGGTCTCGAGCAGGGCGAAATGGGCACCGCGGTGGTGGCGACGTCGATGTCGATCGGCTCGTACGCGTTGCCGCCGCTGTTCGCCGAGTTCCACCGGCGGCAGCCCGACGGGCTCGTGACCGTGCAGATCCTGACGCCGCAGGCGGCCGTCGATGCGACCCGTGTCGGCGGTTGCGATTTCGCGGTCATCCTGATCGCGGCCAATCAGGATCTCGAAGGGTTGGCGACCATTCCCGTGTGGGAGGACGAACTGCTGCTCGTGTGCGGCGCGTCGAGCCCGTGGGCCGCGCAGCCGGCCGGCGATCTCGACCTGCGCCGCGTACCGTTCGTGAGCACGCCGCGCAACCAGCCGCGCCGCGAGCTCGAAGAGGCGCGGCTGCGCGAGCGCGGCCTCGAACAGCGCAAGGTCGTGATGGAACTCGGGCATCCGGAGGCGATGAAACACGTGGTGCGCGCGAACCTCGGCGTGAGCTTCATGTTCGCGTCGGCGGTGCGTGCGGAGATCGAGCGCGGCGAACTGGTCGTGCTCGATCGCCCGGAGCTGTCGATGAAGGTGCCGATCTATCTCGTGCATCGCGACGACAAGCGCTTCTCGGCGTTCCAGGCCGAACTCGTGCAGTTCATCGTCGATTCCGCGTCGCCGGGCGCGGCAGCGGGCGTCCCGAATTCATAGTCATCGGGCTATCTGTTTGGCGATCAATAGCTAATAGACCTATGGTCGGCGCGGTCCTAAGCTGGCCGGGTGCTTGACGGTCCGCCTCGCGACGCGAAGCGGGCGTGCGCACTGCCAGTCAACCCGAAAAACAGGCCGACCCATGTGTACTCTTCATCTTCAATCCGGCGGCGCAGCCGCGTATGCGGACGATGCCGGGCGTCCCGCCGATGCGCCGGATCCCGCGCTCGTCGAGGATCTCGTCTGCGCGAACCGCATCCTGTTCGACCAGGGCATCGTCGATGCCTTCGGTCACGTCAGCGTCCGTCACGACAAGGATCCGCAGCGCTTCCTGCTGGCGCGCAACATGGCGCCGGGCACCGTCGGCATCGACGACATCGTCGAATTCACGCTGGACGGCGTGCCGGTCAATGCCGGCGGGCGCGCCGTCTATCTGGAGCGTTTCATCCACGGCGAGATCTACAAAGCGCGTCCGGACGTGCACGCGATCGTGCACAGCCATTCGCCGACCGTGCTGCCGTTCAGCGTGACGCAACGCACGCCGCTGCGGCCGGTGTGCCACATGAGCGGATTTCTTGGCGCGGGTACGCCGGTGTTCGAGATTCGCGATACCGCCGGCGATGCGACGGACCTGCTCGTGCGCGACAACGCGCTCGGCGCGGCGCTGGCGCAGCGGCTCGGCAGTGCGGCGTTCGTACTGATGCGCGGTCACGGTTCGACCGTGGTCGCGCCGACGCTCAAGCAGGCCGTGTATCGCGCGGTCTACGCGGAAGTGAATGCGCGGATGCAGATCGAGGCCCTGCAACTGGGTGACGTGGTTTATCTGAGCGAGCAGGAAGCCGCGACCGCGTGCGCGAACATCGAAACGCAGGTCGAGCGCCCGTGGGCGCTGTGGAAGCGGCGCGTGCAGCACGAGCAACACACGGGCGCGCGTTGACCGGCGATCGAATCATCGAGGAGACGAGTATGGACGAGCAGTGGATAACCGGCCGTTTGCTGATCGACGGCGAACTGGTGGAAAGCGAGACCGGCGAGTGGGCGGCGTCGATCAACCCGGCTACCGAGGAAGTGATCGGCCGCGCGCCAGCCGGTTCGCGCAAGGACGTCGCGCGTGCAGTAGACGCTGCGCAGCGCGCGTGGCCTGCGTGGGCCGAACGCACCGGCGAGGAGCGCGGCGAACTGTTGCGCGGGTTTGGCGAGCGCTTGCTCGAACGCGCGGAGGCGTTGTCACGCATCGAGGTGCTCGATTCAGGCAACACCTACGTGCCGACGCTCGCGAGCATGCACGAGACGGTGCGCAGCCTGCGCTATTACGCGGGGCTCGTGCACGGGCTGCACGGCGAGACGATCCCGGCCACCGGCCGCCATCTGCACATGACCGTGTACGAGCCGTACGGCGTCGTCGGCCGGATCGCCGCGTTCAATCATCCGGCGATGTTCTCCGCGGCGCGTACCGCATCTGCGCTCGTGACCGGCAACACGGTGGTGGTGAAGCCGCCCGAAACGTCGCCGTTGTCCGTGCTCGTGCTCGGTGAGGTCGCGCGCGAGACATTGCCGGCCGGCGTGTTCAACATCGTCAACGGCACGGGCGCGGAAGTCGGCGATGCGTTGGTGCGCCATCCGGACGTGAAGCGTCTTGCGCTGATCGGGTCCGTGCCGACCGGGCAGGCGATCCAGCGCAGTGCGGCGGAGGTGGGCGTCAAGCACGTGACGCTCGAGCTGGGCGGCAAGAATCCGATGATCGTGTTTCCGGACGCGGATCCGGACGCGGCCGCCGAGAGCGCGGTGCGCGGGATGAATTTCTCGTGGCAGGGCCAGTCGTGCGGATCCAATTCGCGGCTGCTGGTGCACGACGACATTTACGACGACGTGCTCGCGCGTGTCGTCGAGCGCGTGGCCGCGATCCGCGTCGGCGATCCGATGTTGCCCGACACGGGCATGGGCCCGATCAATTCGCGCAAGAGCTACGAACACGTGATGAGCTTTCTCGACCCGGCGCAGACGCATGGCGCGCGGCTGATGACGGGCGGCCGCCGCCCGCCCGGGCACGCTTTCGAAAAAGGCTTCTGGGTCGAGCCGACCGTCTATGCCGATGTCACGCCCGAGATGCGGCTGTGGCGCGAGGAAGTCTTCGGCCCGATTCTGTCGGTCGCACGATGGCGTGATGTCGACGAAGTGGTCGCGATGGCCAACGACACGGAATACGGGCTCTCGGCAGCGATCTGGACCAACGACATCCGGCAGGCGCTCAACACCGCGCGTCGCATCCGTGCGGGCAGCGTGTTCGTCAACGGCAGCAACACGCACTTCCTCGGCGTGCCATGGGGCGGCTTCAAGAACAGCGGCGTCGACCGGGAAGAGGGGATCGAGGAAATGGTCAGCTATGTCGAGAAGAAGGTCATCAACGTGATGCTGTAACAGGCGCGACTCGCCGCCGGTCGTTCCCGTCATCGACGGGTTCGGCCGGCGACGGCGCGCGCGATCCATCAGTCGACGCCGGGTAACACGGCCCACGGCGGCGCATCGAGCGGGGAACACATATCTCGCACGCGCCGATTAGATAGTTTTACTAATAAAAATGACAGGCCGGCGTGCGGTTCGCTCGTATGCGAACGGTGCGTCGGACACTGACGGTTTGGAGACAGCATCCGTGAGAATGAAGACAATGGCCGTCGCGTTGGCGATGGTGTCGTGCCACGTGCACGCGCAGAGTTCGGTCACGCTGTTTGGTCTGGTCGACAACGGCATTTCGTACGTGAGCAATTCGGGCGGCAAGGCGCTGGTTCAGGCGATGTCCGGCATCCAGGCGCCCAACCTGATCGGGATCCGCACGGTCGAGGATCTCGGCGGCGGGTTCCAGGCGCTCGTCTTCATGGCGTCGCAGCCCGATATCAACAGCGGCACGGTGCGCGGCGGCGCACTGTCCGGACGCGAGTCCTATGTCGGCATCGTCACGCCGTACGGCACCGTGACGCTTGGCAGGCAGTTCGACTACATGTTCGACAACCTGTCGCTGCATCGCTGGGGGCACGAGATTTCGTATGTCAGCCTGTACCAGCTGCCGGGCGGCCCGTTCTCGAAACTGGGCGCGGCGCTCGGCACCTTCGACTACACGCGTACGGCGGGCGGGGGCGCAACACCGAACGCGATCAAGTTCACGTCCGCGTATTACGGCGGGTTCCGGTTCGGCGCGTTGTATGGCTTCAGCAACATCGCCGGGCAGACCGGCAGCAACAGCCTGTCGAGCTTCGGCGTGTCCTACGACAACGGGCCGTTGCGGCTGGATGCGGCGTACACGTATTCGAAAGAAGAGGGAATCGACAACGGGCACCTCGGCATCCGCAATGCCGGCGCGGGCGGACGCTATACATTCGGCGACTTCGCGCTCGACGCGCTGTACGTGAATACGCGCAACACGCTGACGGGCGCGCACGTCGACACCTACGAGATCGGCGGGCTGTACCGGTTCGCGCCGGATTTCTTCGCGTATGCGAACTACCTGTACGCGAAGGGCAACCGGCAACTGACCGGCAATCATTCGAACCAGGCCGGCATCACGCTCGATTACCTGTTGTCGAAGAAGACCGACGTCTACATGAGTGCCGTGTATCAACAGGCGAGCGGCGGCGAGGACGTGATCGCATCGGTGTGCGGTACGTTCACCGCATCGTCGGGCGCGCGGCAGGGCGTGTTGCGGGTCGGCGTTCGAACGGTGTTCTAGGCGATCCGCGCCCGGCATTCACTTTGCCGTCACCTCCCGATAGAACGCATCGATCGCCTCCACCATCTGCGACAGCCCCGGCTGTTCGAGCGGATAGTGGCCCGCGTTGTCCAGCATGACGACCTTCACCGGCACTTTCCGCACGCGCTGCAGGAACGGTTCGCTCAGGTGCAACGGCGTCCAGCGGTCCGCGGCCGGTTGCGTGAGCAGGATCGGGCACACGGCGAAATCCTCCGGCTCGACCGCCGGCCGGTACGACATGTAGGAATCGAGAAACGCGATCGTCATCGCGTTGCCGGCGGACGTGCGATCGGACAGCCACACCTTCAGCGCGTCCCGATCGTTGACGAGCGCGGACATCTTGCTGGCGAGCGTCATCGGCACGCGCATCGATTTCAGCGGGGTCATCGCGGTGAGATGCATCATCGGGCCGCCGACGCGGCTCATGAACACGCTGCGCGCGGTTTCATCGCGCACCTGCTGAAGGCGCTGGTCGAGGAAGGTCATCCCGATGATGCCCTTGACCTTGCCGTTCATCACGGCCACGTGATACGTGAGCATGCCGCCCGCGCTCAGCCCGTAGAGCACGATCGGCCGGCCGTCCTTCGCGCGCTCCGCGTCGATCAGGTCGCTGCCCGCCCGCACCCAGTCGTCATAGCGGACCAGTGTGCCCTTGGCGACTTCGGTCATCCCGTACTCGGGCATATCGACCGCGAGCGTTTCATAGCCGCGGCGCGCCAGTTGCTCGCCGAGGATCATCGACATCTGCCGGCCGTTGGTGCCCACGCCATGGAACAGGATCACCTTCACCCGCGCCTGGCGGTTGCGGTACGTGTCGAGATGCATGCGATGGCCGTGCCAGGACCACCATTCTTCCGCCGGTTGCTGGCCGTCCTTCCACTGGAAGTCGGTCGGAAGGAATGTCTGCATGTCGCGCCAGACGGGATGGTCGGCGTAGGTCTTGGGCATGGTGGCGGACTCCGGTGGATTGGGCGAAACGGCGTCGTCGGCCAGTGCCGGTGCGAGCGATGCGCTCGACAGGCCGGCGGCCAGCAGCAGCGTGCGGGCAGGACGAAAGAGCGAGGAGCGCTTCATGGGGATCGACGCCGTGCGGTTGCGATGTCGTTCATCATCGGCGCGCGGGCTCGCGCGATCCATGCTGGGGCGGGCCAACCGCTTTAGAATCTAGGCCAACCCACGTCGCGAGGCGTCTGATGAATGTCTGGAACTTTGCCCGCAGCCCGGCTTCCGTCCTGCTGATGATCGACTTCGGCCGCGACCGCAAGATCGCGCCGCAGGCGTTGCTCAAGGGGGCGCAGCTCACGCTGAAGCAGCTTGCTGACCCGGACTTCACGGTGCTGGCCGCGCAGGAACTGGCGGTGGCGTCGAACCTGCTCGACCTGACCGCCGGCGAGGCCGGCGTCGGCCTCAAGGTCGGCCTGTCGTACCAGCTTTCGGCATACGGGCTGCTCGGCTACGGGCTGCTGAGCAGCGCGACCGGCATGGACGCGATCGCGCTCGCGGGCCGCTACCTGGCGCTGACCTATACGTTCGTCGGGATGACGTTCCGCCGGGCCGGGCAGCGCGACGTGATTCAGTTCGACGCGTCGCCGGAGCTCGCAGCGAACGTGCAGCGCTTCTTCGTCGAACGCGCGATGGGCGCGACGTGCCGCGTGCTGCGCGACGTGATCGGCAGCGCGTTCGCACTCGCGACGTTCGATCTTGCGTATGGCGTCGGCCCCGGCACTGACGCTGACGCGCAGCAACCGGTGCTCGGCGCGAAGATCCGGCACGGCCAGCCCGCCAGCACGCTCACGTTCGAGCATGCGCATATCGAGCGGCCGTTGCCGCAGGCGAATGCCGCGACCGCGGCGATGTGCGAGCGCATGTGTGCCGAGCTGATCACGCGCAGGCGGACGCGCGTCGACCTCGTGTCGTTCCTGAACGAGTACCTGGCCACGCGCCCGTTCGACCGGCCGCCGCAGCTGAAGGACATCGCGACGCTGCTCAACACCAGCGAGCGCACGTTGAAGCGCCGGCTGCAGGAGGAGGGCGCGTGCTTCCGGGACATTTCGAGCGCGGTGCGCAAGACCCGCGCGCAGGCGTTGATCGCGGAAGGGCGGCTGTCGATCAAGGAAATCGCGCAGGAACTGGGATTCAGCGACATGTCGTCGTTCTCGCAGGCGTACAAGCGCTGGACGGGTGTCGCGCCGAGCGTGTCGCGACAGGCGGCGGGTTTGTAGCGCACCCTGTAACTTTTGGAGATGTTGGAGGGTTGTCGGCGCCGAGTCGGCCGACGATCATGGGGGAAGCCGTAAGCCGGGCCGTTCCCGGCTCGCCAACGCAGGCTCTACTCGGAAGGATCGGACATGAAATTGCTGCTCGTCGGCGCGACCGGACTCGTCGGGCGTCACGTCCTCGAAGTCGCGCTCGCCGATGCGCGGGTCGATCAGGTGATCGTCGTCGCGCGCCGCCCGTTGTCGCCGCACCCGAAGATGCGCGCGCTCGAGGTCGATTTCGATCATCTGCCCGACACGGCCGACTGGTGGCACGCCGATGCCGTGATCTGCGCGCTCGGCACCACGATGCGGGCTGCGGGCTCCCAGGCGGCATTCCGGCGCGTCGACCACGACTATCCGCTCGCGATCGCGCGGCGCGCACACCGCTCCGGCACGCCGGCTTACGTGCTGAATTCCGCACTCGGCGCGGATCCGGCGTCGCGCATTTTCTACAACCGCGTGAAGGGCGAGGTCGAGCAGGCGCTCGCCGGCGTCGGGTTCACGTCGCTCACTTACGTGCGGCCCGGCCTGATCGGCGGCAGCCGCGACGAATTCAGGTTCGGCGAGCGGCTGCTGGTGTCCGTGCTGAACGTGGCCCGGCCTGTTTTGCCGGCGAAGTGGCGCGTGAATCCCGCGTCGCGGATCGCCCGCGCGATGCTCGACGCGGCGATCGACGCGCGGCCGGGCGTGCAGGTCATTGCGTCGGACCAACTCGTCTGACGCAAAGCGGGCGGCGCGCGCCGGTCACTGATCCGCGAAGCCGTCGAGCCCGCCGAACCGTTCGACAAGCGCCGCCGTGAACGCCGCCAGCGCTTCGCTGCCATCGCAGTTCCTTGGCGTCGCGAGCTGGAATTCGACCGTATGGCTCAGCTTGCTCGCGAGCAGCCGGCGCATCTTGCCTGCGGCGACCCACGGCGCCGCGACATGGTCGGGCAGGAAGCCGACATGCGCGCCGGACAGGATGAAGATCACGTCGGCGTCGACGTTTTCGGAGAACGCGGTCGGTTGCGCGTTGCGCGGCACCGCACCCGACGTATTCGTCTTGTAGAGCCGCGCGACGTTGCTCGCGTTCGCAATGTCGTTGACCGACACGGTCTTCTTCGCGAACAGCGGATGCCGCGCGCCGCAGTGCAGCGACTGGTGTTCGACGAACAGCGGTGCGTAGTGCAGGCCGGCCTGGTGGCCGGAAAAGTAGCCGATCGCGAGCTGCAGTTCGCCCTTCAGCAGCCGGCGCTCCAGTTCGTCGGGCGGCACCTCGATCATTTCGATCAGCACATCGGGCGCCCGTTCGCGGAAGCGGCCGACGCTCGCCGCGATCGATTCGACGACGTCCGGTGCGAGCCGCTCGGACAGCCCGATGCGCAGTTCGCCGAGCAACGTACCCGACACGTGCTGCGTATCGCGCGTGAACACGTCCATCGCGTGCAGGAGCCGCCGCGTCGACTGCAGCACGCGCTCGCCCTTCGGCGTCAGCCGGAAGCCGCTCTTGCCGCGATCGCACAGCCGGAACCCGAGGCGCGTCTCGAGCTTGGCCATCTGCGTGCTGATCGTCGAAGGCGCCATGCCGAGCGTGCCCTGCGCGGCGCTGAAGCCGCCGCTTTCGACGATCGTCAGAAAGAGCCGCAGCAACTGCAAATCCATGTCTCTCAATCGGGTCAGCATGGCGATACGTCGCGTTTCGTGAAGTCGGCTTATGTTAGTTCATATTTTTCGTCGGATGCCGTGACGGCAGAATCGGGCACGAGGTCGCGAGCCGCGCGGCCGTTTCCCACCAGACAGGAATCCGACGATGAGCCAGAACGATTTCGCCTTCACGCGCGACAGCCTCTACGGCACGCAGGCCGAACCGACCTTCGCGGGCGCGACGAGCTTCATGCGCCGGCGTTTCAGCCGCGATCTCGGCGGCGTCGACCTCGCGATCACCGGCGTGCCGTTCGACTCCGCCGCGTCGCACCGGCCCGGCACGCGCTTCGGCCCGCGCGGGTTGCGGATCGCGTCGACGGGCATCGCGTGGGAGCGCCCGTGGCCGTGGTCGTTCGATCCGTTCGACGTGCTGGCCGCGGTCGACTACGGCGATTGCGCATTCGATCTCGGGCAGCCCGAATCGGTGCCGGGTGCGATCGAGCGGCATGCGGATGCGATCCTCGCGCGCGGCTGCGCGATGCTGACGCTCGGCGGCGATCACTTCATCACGTATCCGCTGCTGAAGGCGCATGCGAAGGTGCACGGGCCGCTGTCGCTCGTGCACTTCGATGCGCATACCGACACGTGGCCCGACCGCGACGTGAAGCGCATCGATCACGGCACGATGTTCTATCACGCGGCGCGGGAAGGGTGGGTCGTGCCCGAACGGTCGGCGCAGATCGGGATCCGGACGACCAACGACGAGCCGATGGGCTTCGACATCCAGGATGCGCGCCGGGTGCATGCGTCGACGCCCGCCGCGGTCGCCGCGCGCATTCGCGAGCGGGTCGGCGACCATCCCGTGTACCTGACGTTCGACATCGACTGCCTCGATCCGGCGTTCGCGCCGGGCACGGGGACGCCGGTCTCGGGCGGGTTGTCGAGCCATCAGGCGCTCGAGATCCTGCGGCATCTGGACGGCATCAACCTGGTCGGCATGGATGTGGTCGAAGTGTCGCCGCCGTACGATCATGCGGAAATCACGTCGCTGGCCGGCGCGACGATCGCGCTGGAGCTGATCTGCCTGTACGCATCGCGCCGGCGGCGAGCCATGGAAAAATAGATTCGTAAAACTGTTTCGTCTTACCAAACAGTAGTGCGATCGCGGCCCTGCGCTGACCTACGATGGAAACATTGCATCCATCATCCGCCGAGCCGTGTGCACTCACTACCGCGCCCCCGACGAAGACCCGGGCATCAGCGAACTGAAGATCGGCATCGGCGATCTGTATCGCCGCGACCCGTGGGCCCCCGACGTGTATCCCGACTACGCGGCGCCGATCGCGCGTGCCGATAGCGACGGCCTCGAAGTCGTCGCGGCCGTGTTCGGCTTCTGGCCGAAATTCATGCAGCCGGAGCGGCTCGACGAGAACGGCCGTAAAAAGAAGAAGCTCGACACGGTGAACGCGCGCGCGGAAACGGTCGGCTCGTCACGGCTCTACGGCAACGCGTGGCGCAACGGCCAGCGCTGCCTGATTCCGGTGCGCTGGATCTTCGAACCCTGCTACGAAACCGGCCGCAACGTGTGGCAGCAGATCGGCGTCGACGGCTGGCAGCCGTACTGTGTCGCCGGCATCTGGCGGCGCTACGAAGGTGACGACGGCCGCGAGCGCGTGGGCATGGCGATGCTCACGGTCAACGCGGATACGCACCCGCTGTTCGCGCGGATGCATCGGCCCGGCGAAGAGAAGCGGGGCGTCGTGATGCTGCGCCGCGACGATTACGACGAATGGCTGCACGTGCGCGACATCGAGGCCGCCCGGCGCATGCTGAATCTCCTTCCCGCCGCCGACATGACGGCCGAGCCCGATCAGGCATCGCCCGCACGCGCCTGAGCTTTCATTATTCCGACATTCATCTTTCGACCGGACACGCCGAACGTGGCCCGATCATTCGGACATTTTCGAAAATCGGCGGATTCCGGGTAATCACCGATACCTCGCAAGTTGTATATACAAGATCATCCGCTGGCAATGTCGGCACACATCGTGCCGCTTGCGCGCCAGTGCGCAGACCATGCGTGCGTGGCGCATGCCGGCGATCCACGGCGCCCCGCACCCGCCGAGCCGAAAGGGCGGCTCGCAGCTTCCCGTCTCGTTCAAACCATTTGTGATCCTGAGTATTTTGGAGATTTCCCCGTGTCAACGAATCCCAGTGGAAAAGCCGGCGGCCTGATCGAAGTCCGTTCGATCGACTTCATTCCCGACGCCGAGCGCCACGGCGGCTTGCTGAGCCAGTTCACGCTGTGGCTGTCGGCGAACATGCAGATCACGGCCATCGTCACGGGCGCGCTCGCGGTCGTGCTCGGCGGCGACGTGTTCTGGTCGCTGGTCGCGCTGCTGCTCGGCCAGTTCATCGGCGGCGCGGTGATGGCGCTGCATGGCGCGCAGGGTCCGCAGCTCGGGCTGCCGCAGATGATCTCGAGCCGCGTGCAGTTCGGCGTCTATGGCGCGATGATCCCGATCGTGCTCGTGTGCCTGATGTACATCGGCTTTTCCGCGAGCGGCTCGGTGCTGGCCGGGCAGGCCGTCGCGCAGCTGCTGCACATCGACGACGCGGCCGGCATCCTGCTGTTCGCGGCCGTGATCGTCGTGCTGACCGTGTTCGGCTATCGCGCGATCCACGCCGTCGGCCGGATCGCGAGCGTGGTCGGCATCGCTGCGTTCGTCTACATGTTCACGCAGCTGTTCGCGAACCACGACATCGGCGCGCTGCTCGCGAACAAGCATTTCTCGCTCGCGAGCTTCCTGCTGTCGATGTCGCTGTCCGCGTCGTGGCAGATCGCGTTCGGCCCGTACGTCGCCGACTATTCGCGCTACCTGCCGCGCTCGACCTCATCGGTCGCGACGTTCGTCGCGGTCGGCCTCGGCTCGGTGATCGGCGCGCAGGCGGCGATGGTGTTCGGCGTGTTTGCGGCCGCGCTGGCCGGCGGCCAGTTCGCGCACCATGAGGTCGCGTATATCGTCGGTCTCGGCTCGACGGGCGCCGTGGCCGCGCTGCTGTACTTCAGCATCGCGTTCGGCAAGGTGACGGTGACGGCGCTCAACGCGTACGGCAGCTTCATGTCGATGGCGACGATCGTCAGCGGCTTTCGCGGCAAGCACGCCGTGTCGTCGCGCAGCCGCCTCGTGTACATCTTCGGGATGATCTGCGTCTCCACGCTCATCGCGCTCGCGGGCCGCCATTCGTTCCTGAAGGAATTCACCGCGTTCATCCTGTTCCTGCTCGCGTTCTTCACGCCGTGGAGCGCGATCAACCTGGTCGATTACTACTGCTTCACGCGCTCGCGCTACGACGTGCCGGCGCTGTCCGATCCGGACGGCCGCTACGGCCGCTGGAACGTGATGGCGATCACGATCTACGTGGTCGGCATCCTCGTGCAGTTGCCGTTCATGTCGACGCACATCTACACGGGGCCACTGGTCGACGCGCTCGGCGGCACCGACATCTCGTGGATCCTCGGCCTGGTCGTGCCGGCCGTGCTGTACTACATCGGCGCACGCGCATCGCGCCGCAGCATTCCCGAGCGCCTGATCCTGCCGCTCGAACGCAGCGAAGTTCACCACTGACGACACGTCACGCGCCTCGGGCCGGCCGGCTGCCGGCCTGACTGTCGCGCGAGCCGGGCGCCGCCTGCGCCCGGTTCTTCCCCACGTTTTCTTTCCCGCGATGCCGGTGCGGCGCGACTGCCGCGCCCGGTGTCGTTTCATTCTCTGACCATTGAATAGTATGACTAAACAAACGATAGCGCGCGGAAGCGATTCCCGGGCGCGGGTGGTGCACGCCGGTCTTCGCATGACGGTCGCGGTGGCGTGCGTCGCCGGACCGGGCGCCGCGTTCGCTCAGGACGGCGTCACGCTGTACGGCGTGATCGACGAATTCGCGCAGTACGTGAATACGGGCAACGGCTACACGGCGGCGATCAATTCGGGCGGCCAGTGGGGCAGCCGATTCGGGCTGAAGGGCGGCGAGGATCTCGGCGGCGGGCAGAAGATCGAGTTCGCGCTGGAGAACGGCTTCAATCCGAACGACGGTTCGCTCGCGAGTGCGGGCAGCCTGTTCAACCGGCAGGCGTGGGTCGGCATCGCGGGGCAGTGGGGCAAGGTGCGGGCGGGCCGCCAGAATTCGCCGCTGTTCAACGACCAGGGCGGACAGGATGCGTTCGGCGGCGTCACGCAGGCGTCCGGCATGGACAACCTGACCGTGTTCGCGTTCCGCACCAGCAATACGCTGTCGTACCAGAGCCCGGAGATTGCCGGCTTCCAGGGCGGGCTGTACTTCGGATTCGGCGATGCGGGCGGCGTGCGCTCGGCAGGCTCGAGCCAGCAGTTCGACCTGACCTACGAACACGGGCCGTTCGGCGCGTTCGTCGCGGGCCAATGGCTGAAGAACGCGACGGCGACCACGACCGATCGCACGATCATGGCCGGCGCGTCGTACGAGATCGGCAAGGCCACCGTGTACGGCGGCTTCTCCGCGGTGAAGTGGGCCGATCTCGGCATCGATTCGCGTGTGTACGGGCTGTCGGTCAAATACCAGTTCAATCCGGCGAACTACGTGGCGCTCGGCTATGCATATCTGCACGACCAGTCGTCGCAGGGCAACCATGCGGACCAGCTCGGGCTGATGTACGAGTACGACCTGTCGAAGCGCACGAGCTTCTACGGTGCGCTGTCGTACCTGCGCAACCGCAAGCAGGCCGGCTATACGCTCGCCGGTGCGGCGAACCCCGGCCTGCCGCTCGCGTATCCGGGGGCGAATGCACGGGGTGTGCAGCTGGGGATCGTGCATCGGTTCTGACGAGGCCGACGCGCCGGGCCGTGTGTGCCCGGCGCTTTTTCCCGCGCATTCGCGCCGTTACTTCCCCAACCGCTCCGCCAGCGAATAGCGCTGCATGCAGCGCTCCATCGCGTCGAGAAACGCGTGCTCGGCCGCGTTCATCTTGCGATCGCGATGCCACAGCAGGAACACGTCGACATCGACGAGCCCGTCGTCGGGCGGCAGCCGCCACAGTCGCTGCTGGGCGATGTCGTCGCGCACGATGTGCTCGGGCAGGCAGCCGATCCCGTAGCCGGCGAAGATCAGCCGCCGCACTTCCTCGAGGCTCGGCGACGACGCGACGATGCGCCCCGTGAAGCCCCGCTGGTCGCGAAACACGGTGAGCGGCGACAGGCTGTCGCCGATCTGGTCGCTCGTGAACGACACGAAATTCTCGGCGAGCAGATCGTCCATCCGCAGTTGCGTCTGCCCGAACAGCCGGTGATGGCGGCCGCAGTAGATCGCATAGCGCTGGCGCAGGAAGCAGCGCATCTCCAGCTTGTCGTGCGGCGTGCGGCACAGGCCGAGCCCGGCCGTGGCCGTTTTCTGCAGCAGCGAAGACAGAATGTCCGACGAGCGCATCACCTCGATCTGCAGGTCGATGCGCGGGTACGCGCGATGGAAGTCCGCGAGGAATTCGTCGTAGACGGGCGACTCGATGCGGCTCACCGTCAGCAGCCGGATCGATCCGGTCAGGTCGGCGGTGCTGTCGTCGATTTCGGTTTCGAGGCGCGAGATGCCGCCGTAGATGTCGCTCGCGATCCGGTAGACGGCTTCGCCGGCAGGCGTTGGCGCGAAGTGCGTGCCGCGCCGCTCGATCAGCTTGCGCTCGAGCGCGTCCTCGAGCCGCCGCAACGCCTGGCTCACCGCAGGCTGCGTGACGTGCAGGCGCGCGGCCGCGCGGCTCACGCTGCGCTCCTGGATGATCACGAGATAGGTGCGCAACAGGTTCCAGTCGAGGCGGTCGTTCAGGAACGGGGCGAGGTCGGGGCGCATCGGGTCTCCGGGCGAGCCGTCAAGGTGGGTATTAGCTGAATTTATACGGCGAATAATAACTTGAAATTTGACTAATGATTTGCGGTCGCCGATAAAGGAGGGGCGCCGCAGCGTGCGGCGCAAGGCCGCGACAGACGGCCGTCACACGAATTGCGCGTCGCCCGTGGCGGCGCGCATCAGGAGCCCGCATGACCCAGTCCCTTTCTTCCGCCCGCCAGCCGGCGCGCGCCGCGACGGCCGCATTCATCGGCACGATGATCGAGTGGTACGACTTCTACATCTACGCGACCGCCGCCGCGCTCGTGTTCGGCGAACTCTATTTTCCGTCGCATGACCGCTTCGTCAGCACGATGGCGTCGTTCGCGACGTTCGCGGTCGGCTTCTTCGCGCGGCCGCTCGGCGGCGTGATCTTCGGCCATCTCGGCGATCGAATCGGCCGCAAGAAGGCGTTGATGACGACGCTGATGATGATGGGCGTCGCGACCGTCTGCGTCGGGCTGTTGCCCGACTATTCGAAGGTCGGCATGCTCGCGCCGGTGCTGCTCGTCGCGCTGCGCGTGGTGCAGGGGATCGCGGTCGGCGGCGAATGGGGCGGTGCCGTGCTGATGGCGGGCGAGCATGCGCCGCAGGGGCGCCGCACGTTCTTCGCGTCGTTCGCGCAGCTCGGCAGCCCGGCCGGGCTGATCCTGTCGCTGATCGCATTCCGCGCGGTCACGTCGATGGACAAGGCGGACTTCCTCGCGTGGGGCTGGCGTCTGCCGTTTCTCGCGAGTTCGGTGCTGCTCGTGGTCGGCATCCTGATCCGGCTCGGCGTGAACGAGTCGCCGGAATTCGCGCGTGTGAAGGAAGCCCACCGCACGGTGAAGCTGCCGGTCGCGGAAGTGTTCCGCTCCGCGTCGGGGCTCGTGGCGCTCTGCATCGGCGCGAACACGATCGGCATCGCGGGCGTCTATTTCACGAACACGTTCATGATCGCGTACACGACGCAGTACGTCGGCGTGTCGCGCTCGCTGATCCTCGACAGCCTGTTCGCGGTCGCGATCATCCAGTTCGTCGCGCAACCGATCGCCGCATGGATCGCCGAGCGCATCGGCGGCGCGCGCTTCCTGAAGCTCGCGGCGCTGCTCGCGATGCTGTCGCCGTATCCGATGTTCATGCTCGTGCAGGGCGGCACGTCCGCGTCGCTGATCGCGGGCATCGCACTCGCGGTGGTCTGCATGGCCGGCTTCTATTCGGTGATCGCGGGCTTCGTCAGCGACGTGTTTCCCGCGCACGTGCGCTATTCGGCGATCTCGCTCGCCTACCAGGTTTGTGGTGCGATCGCGGGCGGGCTGACGCCGCTCGTCGGCACGTGGCTCGCCCATCGCTTCGCGGGCCAGTGGTGGCCGCTCGCGGTGTTCTACACGTGTCTCGCCGGCATCTCGCTGCTGTGCATCGTCGCGCTCGACGCCCGCCGCGCGGCACGGCCGGCCGCCGCCGAAGCGCTCGGCTCGCAGTGATCCTCAACAAAAGAATTCATCCGGAGTGCACATGAAAGACCTGCTGGAAATCGACGGCGCCCGTTTGTGGCAGAGCCTGGCGGACATGGCGCGTGTCGGCGCGACGCCGCGCGGCGGCGTGCGGCGCCTCGCGCTCACCGACGACGATCGTCGCGGGCGCGACCTGTTCGCGCAGTGGTGCAGCGACGCGGGAATGACGGTGAGCGTCGACGCCGTCGGCAACCTGTTCGCGCGGCGCGACGGCACCGATGCGCAGGCGGCTCCTGTGCTGATCGGCAGCCATCTCGACACGCAGCCCGAAGGCGGCCGCTTCGATGGTGTCTATGGCGTGCTCGCCGCGCTCGAACTCGTGCGCACGCTGAATGACGCGGGCATCGCGACCGACAAGCCGCTGGAGATCGTGTCCTGGACCAACGAGGAGGGCGCGCGCTTCGCGCCGGCGATGCTCGGCTCGGCGGTGTTTACGGGCGCGTTGCCGCTCGACGAAGCGCTCGCGAAGCAGGACGCCGACGGCGTCACGCTCGGCGCGGCGCTCGACGCATGCGGCTATCGCGGCACGCGGGCGACCGGCGGCGCGGTCGATGCGTACTTCGAAGCGCATATCGAGCAGGGCCCCGTGCTCGAGGCGAACGGCACGACGATCGGCATCGTCACGGGCGGGCAGGCGATCCGCTGGCTCGACGTGACGGTGACGGGTGTGGCCGCGCACGCGGGCACGACGCCGATGCCGTATCGCAAGGACGCGACTTTCGCGAGCGCGCAGATGGCGCTCGAACTCGAACGGATCGTTGCCGGTCATGCACCGCGCGGGCTCGCGACGATCGGTCAGGTCGGCATCCGCAACGCATCGCGCAACACCATTGCCGGCGACGTGACGTTCACGGTCGACCTCCGCCATCACGACGATGCGCAGGTCGATGCAATGGAGCGCGACTTGCGCGACGCGTGCACGCGTGTCGCCGCCGCGCGCGGCGTGCAGGTCGCGATTGAAACCTGCTGGCGCAGCCCGGCGACGCCGTTCGATCGCGACTGCGTCGAGCAGGTCGCGCAGGCGGCGGCCGCGTTCGGCTATACGAACGAACGGATCGTCAGCGGCGCCGGGCACGACGCGATCCTGCTCGCGCGTTGCGTGCCGACCGCGATGGTGTTCATCCCGTGCGTCGACGGCCTGTCGCACAACGAAGCCGAGGATGCGCTGCCGGATGACGTGACGCGCGGCACGAACGTGCTGCTTCATGCGGTGCTCGCGCGCGCCGGCGTCGCGGCGGGCGTTGCCGTGGCGGTCGCCATGCAGGATGCATGACGCAGCGAACCGATAATTCGAAAAACCGACGAGGGCGAACGATGAAAACCTATTTCCATCCCGAGCAGTTGCTGCACCATCCGCGCAGCTACCTGTCGCGCGGCCAGATGCGCGAGCCGCAGGAAGTCCCCGAGCGCGCGGCGCGGCTCGTCGCGGCCGTGCGGTCGCTCGACTTCGACGTGCGCGAGCCGGCCGACCGCGGCACCGCGCCGATCGCGGCCGTGCACGACATGAACTACCTGCGCTTCCTGGAAGAGGCGCATCGCGACTGGAAGCAGATGCCCGACGACTGGGGCGACGAAGTGATGTCGAACGTGTTCGTGCGCGACCCGAATCCGCTGCGCGGCGTGCTCGCGAAAGCCGCGCGCTACCTCGCCGACGGCAGTTGCCCGGTCGGCGCGAACACGTGGCGCGCCGCGTACTGGTCCGCGCAGGGCGCGCTGGCGGCCGCGGCCGACGTCAACGACGGCGCGCGCGAGGCGTACGCGCTGTGCCGGCCGCCCGGCCATCACGCGCGTCGCGACGCGGCCGGCGGCTTCTGCTACCTGAACAATGCGGCGATCGCCGCGCAGTCGCTGCTCGGCCGCCACCGCCGGGTCGCGATCCTCGACACCGACATGCATCACGGGCAGGGCGTGCAGGAGATCTTCTACGGCCGCGACGACGTGCTGTACGTGTCGATCCACGGCGACCCGACCAACTTCTACCCGGTCGTCGCGGGCTATGAGGAAGAGACGGGCACGGGGGCCGGCGACGGCTTCAACCTCAACCTGCCGATGCCGCACGGTGCGCCGGAGTCGGCGTTCTTCGAGCGGCTCGACGATGCGCTGCGCGCGCTCGTGCGGTTCCAGCCCGATGCGCTCGTGCTCGCGCTCGGCTTCGATATCTACAAGGACGATCCGCAATCGCAGGTGGCCGTCACGACCGACGGTTTCGGGCGGCTCGGCGGCGCGATCGGCGCGCTCGGGTTGCCGACGGTGATCGTGCAGGAAGGCGGCTATCACCTCGACAGCCTCGATGCGAATGCGCGGGCGTTTTTCGGTGGGTTCGCCGCCGCGCGCTGACCGGCGCGGCGGCGCACGGCCACGTGCGTGCGGGTTCAGGTTTTCCGCCCGCACGCCGATAATTCGCGCATATGCTGAGTGGATGCACGAAGGAGAGCCGCACGATGACAGCCGACCCAATCAGACGCGGTGCGATCGCGCTCGTGCTCGCGCTGGCCGCGCCCGGCGTAGGGTCCCTCGCGAACGCGACGGAGCCCTCGATTCCGCTGCGCGTCAGTCTCACCATTCCGGAAACGTGCACGATCGGCACCGGCGCGTCGCAGGGCGTCGCCGATACCGGCATCCCGAGTGTCAGTTGCGCGCACGGCACGCCGTTCATGCTCAGCCACGCGCCGCTGCCCGATGCGCGGTCGGCGTCGAGCGGCGTGGGCGCGGGTGCGGGCGCGCCGTCCGCATGGACCGTCATGTTTTGAGCGGGCGGCGCCCGCGCCCGCTCATGCCCCTGAACGCTAGAAACTGATCGTCGCGGTGATCGTGTCGCTGTAGTTGCCGGGCGCGGGCGTCGTTTGCGCCGGCACCGCGCCGTACACGGTCACGACCTGCGACGTGCCCGTGCCGACGCCCGTGACCGTCGAACTGCCGCCCGTGCCGTCGCCCCACGCGATCGAGCGCGCGGCGTCCGTGTAAAGCCCGTAGCCGATCGCGCCGCCACCGCCGCTGCGCTGCATCTGGCGCGCCGTCACGCTGCCGCTGCCGCCGCCGTTCAGCGCGATTTGCCATGCGTCGCCGTTGGTGCACTGCGCGGTGATCGAACCGCTCGCCGTGAGCGAGCCCGACAGCAGGCTCGCGGTGCCGAAGCTCACATTGGTCGCGCTGATGTTGCAGTTGTTGACGACGTTCGCCGTCGCGCTGAACGGGAAGGTCCCGTTCGACGTCGTCAGCGACGCGCAGGTCGGCGCGCCGAGCAGGTAGAACCCGGTGTTGATCGATGTCGTGTTGCCGCCGAAGGTCTGCGAGTAGGTCGTGGTGCTGTTGCCGGTCGTCGGGACGGTCGGCTGGTTCCCGGTGATCTGTCCGTACACGGTGACCGTCGCGGACGCGCTCGTGCCGAGCGCGGGCTTGACCAGCGTGACGGACGCCGGGGTCGTGCCGGAATACACCGAGCCCCATGCGACCGAATGCCCGCCGTCGAGATAGAGGTCGTATTGCATCGCGTTGCTGCCGTTGACGAGGCTGCGCGGGCTCGTGCCGCCGAGGTTCAGGCACACGAGCACGTTTGGCGTCAGCGAGACGGCCGACCACGTGCAGGTGATGCTGACCGTACCGGTCGCGGCGACCGGCGCGTTCGAGATCGGGCTGACCGAGCCGAAGCTCACGTTCGATGCGGTCGCCGTGCAGCTTTCGGCCTGTGCGTGACGGGGCGAGCCGCACCACGCGATGAAGGCGACGAGAACCAGCAGCGCGATCCTCACGGCGTCGTCCGGCACGTGAGGGGCCCGATGGTCGGCAGCGTGCCGTTGCCGGGCGCGGTGAACGCGAATGCCGCGACACAGTGCTGCGTGCCGTAGTCGATCGCGAGGTGGTTGTCGTCCTGCAGTCCGTCGATGAACGTGAGCCCGTCGTAGCCGACGATCGTATCCGCGCCGCTTTCGGCGTGATGCACGCGCGCGCCGGCCGGCAGCGGGCGGCCGGTATCGTCGTGCAGGATCACCGATGCCGCGCGATAGCGTGACACGCCGAAATGCGTGAACACGCCCGATTGCGCCTGCGGCACGACCGTCATCGACGTGCGGGCGATCCGCGCATCGGCGGGCAGCTTCATCGCATCGATCGCGATCCGGTTGTTCTGGTACGCATTCAGGTCGGGCACAAGCAGGTGCCCGGCACGATCGGTCGTGCCGATCACGCGGTTTTCGTGCAGCACCGGGATGCCCGCGACGCCGTCGGTCGACACGAGCGCGAAGCCGTCGGTGATGCGGCGCGACAACAGGAGGCTGCCGTCCATGAACACGAGCGCGCCGCTGACGTCGAGCGACGCGCCGCTCTGGCGGTCGATGTTCTGCGCGGCCGCGATGACTTCGCCCGCATGACCGAGATAGCGGACTTGCGCCTGCCGGTACGGCACCGCGCCCGTGCCGCCGGCCTGTACGCCCCAGCCCCAGCCGCCGTCGTAGTCGGGCGGGCGGCTCGCGTCGACGCTGTAGTTCGACTGGCCGCGCTGGCGCCCGACGGTCGTGTTGATCGACGTGTTGCGGCCGAGCCCGACGTTCAGCGACACGAACGCGCCGCTCGCGCCCTGCTGCGCGAAATCGCGGTACGCGCTCACGGTCAGCGACGCGAGATCGCCGAGGCCCAGCGTGTACGACACGGTGCCGATCCGCGCGCTCGGGCCTTGCGGCATCCGGAAGCCGATGTAGCTGAGCGACAGTGTCTGGCGGCGGATGAAGGGCAGCGCGAGCGTCGCCTGGTCGGTGGCCGCCGGCACGGTCGCGCCGTCGCGCGAGGCGAGATCGCCGTAGCGGCCGAACGCGCGGATCGTCTGCGCGTTGATCGAGAAGCGCGGTTCGATCAACTGGTAGCCGGCGCTGACCTGCGTGCCCGGAAAGCGGCCGGCGCTGCCCGCGACCGCACCGCTCACGACGCCCGCGTAGCCGAGGCGCAGCAGCGCGCCGACGCCCGCGTTGACCACGCCGCCGGTTGCTTCCGCATGCCCTTCGACGGTCAGCGCGTGGCTGATCCCGCGTCGCAGCGAGCCGCTGACGGCCGGCCGCGCGTCGTAGTCGAACGACTGCAGCCCGTAGTTGCGCCGCAGGAAGCCGGCCTCGAACGAATAGCTCGACAGCCCGGCGGACAGCATGCGCGTATCGACATAGAGCGGCATGGACGTCGCGACGGTGCGCCCGAGCGCGTCGCGCGTGATGACGGTCGCCTGGCCGGCGCCCGTGATGCCCGGCACGTCGTGAATGATGAACGGGCCGCTCGGCACGTTGCCGGTGTACTGGCGCACGTTGTTGATGTACAGGTCGACAGCCGACGGCACGGCCGCGGAGCCGGCGAGCGACGGGATCGGGAACGTCACGAGATCGGGGCGCAGGGCGAAATTGCTGCGCCACTGGAAGCCGCCGAGGCGCACCGAGCGGGTCCACGCGAGCGATCCCGAGATCGCGTCGCCGATCTGCGTCGTGCTCGGCCGCGCCGGGTCCGAGCGGCTCCATGACGTATCGAAGCGCGTGTAGCGCCGGCGGCCGTCATAGAAGGTCGCGACGCCCGTGGTGTCGAACACGCCGCCCGGATCGAAGTAGCGCACGTCGGTGTAAAGCGAGTACTGCCGGTCGCCGAGCGTCTGCGCGTACGCCTCGTAGTTGATCGCGACGCCGCGCGACGCGCTGGCCGCCTGCGTCGGCGGCAATGCGCGGCTGTCGATCGCGTAGGGGCGGCGCAGCGTATCGGGCATCTGCAGTTCGACGCGCTGGCGTGCCGCGTCGTAGCGGTAGCGCAGGCCGGGAATCGTGTCGAGGTCGACCGTCGCCGCATCGGCGATGCCGAGCCGGTCGGTCGCGACGCCGATCGTGTGCAGGTCGGCGCCGCTCGCCGACAGATGGCCGTCGCGCTCCCGGAAGTGCGCGAGCAGCGCCGTGTTTTCGCCGTTGACGCTGACTTCGAGGATCACGTCGTGCGTGCTGTCGGTCATCACGAGCGCCGAGGGTTCGTCCGCATGCGCCCAGCCGAGCGCGAAGAGGCCGCCGGCCACGACGGCCGCGACCGCGGTGCGCGGGGAGCGTCGCGGCGCACCGCGTCCGCTGGCCGGGACCGAGCCGGTGTGTGGCGAAGGGGGAGGGGCCGGGCGGCGCACCGGCGGACTAGCCCGGCGGCTCCACCGCGACGACCGCGCTGGCTGGCTGCGAATTGACGGTCGCCCGCACCGTGACCTTGCCGCCGAGCGTGACGCCGGCCGGCAGCGGCACGCTCCACTGGCCCGTGCGGCCCGCGAGTGCATAGCCGAGCAGGCCGCGCGTGAGCGGGTATGTCTGCCCGTCGCCGGTCACGAGTTCGACGGACGCCAGTTGCGCGCGCCGCGTGCCGCCGTTGCGCACCCGCAGCACCCAGCCGCCGTTGTTGCGCAGCAGCGCCCAGTCGAGTCGCGGTGCGCCGTCGGCGGCAGGCTCGACGAATACCGGAATCGAATAGCGCAGCCGGATCGACACGCCGTTGGCCGGCGTTTCGCCGGGCGGCGGCAATTCGTCGATCAGCAGCCGGTAGGCCTGCTCGGTGCCGGATGGCACGCGCGATGCGCGCACCACGCGGATCAGTTGCTCGGCCTGTGTGCCGACCTCGATCAGCGGTGGGCTGGCCAGCAGATCCTGCGTGGGCGTCAAGGTGTCCTGGCCATCGCTCTGGTTCCAGAGGAACACGCGCACCTGTCCGTACACCGGGCGTTCGCCCGGATTGCGCAGCGTGATGCCGCTGGCCGTGTCGTCGGCGCCGAACTCGATCGTGACGGGGGAAATCTGCAGCGACGCGGCGTGCGCGGCGCCGGCCGCGCACAGCAGCGCGACGAGCGTTCGACGGAATGCGGTCATGCGTTGCGGCGCCGGTCAGAAGTAGACGGTTGCGGTGACGGTCGTCTGATAGGTGTCCGGTTTCGGCGTCGCCTGTGCGGGCACCTGGCCATAGACGGTCAGCGATTGCGCGGCGCCCGTGCCGGTGCCGGCCACGGTGTTCGTGCCTTGCGTGTTGCCCCAGATCGTCGTGCGCCCGGCGTCCTGGTAGAGCTGGAAGTCGACGGTCGTGGTCGTGTTGCCGGTGGTCGTGCCGGCCATCAGGCGGCTCGCGACGGTCGAGCCCGTGACCGTGCCGGCGTCGAGGCCGACGTTGTACGGCGTCGTATTGGTGCAGGTGACGCTGACGGTCGTCTGCTGGTTGATCGCGGTGGCCAGCACCCCGTTGGTGCCGAACGCGAGCGGGTTCGCGGCGATCGTGCAGTTCGGCTGCAGCGTCAGCGTGACGTTGAAGGTCGCGGTCGCGGTGCCGTTCGAATAGGTGGCTGCGTCGGCGGCGGGTGTCGACAGGCCGATGGACAGCGCGAGCGACAACATCGTGGAAGCGATGGCGAGTTTCACACTGATCCCTCATCGATCGATTTTTCGTTGGATTTATGCCGCGCTTGATCGCGCTACGTTGTCGCAAATCCTGATACGAATCGGCAATTCTTTCAATCTTTAAATTCACCCTGTTTCATTTTGTTACATTTGCGGGTCTATTAATTGAATAAAGGTACGGGGAATTTCTTTTCTCGATTTCTCGTGTGGGATTGGCATAAGTCATTACCTTGCATTGCAGCAAAAACGAGTAATTCATGCGGGGTTCGGGACTATTTTTCGGGCTGATTGGAAGGATTGAGTCGGCCGGCGGGGAATGGGCTAAATAATGTGCTGGATGCGGTGAAGAAGAAATGAAAGTGAATCATTTGAATGAATTGAATCGTTTTTCATTCCGAAAACGTATTGCATTGGGAGCGCTGAAAGATTGCTGGAGATTCGGGACTTTTCCCGCTCGCGGGGCGTTGAATCGAAGTCGACCGTTGAAAACGAAAACGGCGCGCATTGCGCGGCCGTGAGCGTGGGTCGGTACGGATCGGCGGCCCGGCATGCATCTCCGGCGCGCGACGTGTCGCGCTTACGAATTCGCAGCGGCCGGTGCGCGGCGCTGCTGCGCGATCTGCACGAAGACGAGTGCGAGTCCCGCCGCGGCGATCAGTCCGCCGACGAGCGGCACGGCCGCATAACCGAAGCCCGCCGACAGCGCCGCGCCGCCGGCCGCCGCGCCGAGCGCGTTGCCGAGGTTGAATGCGCCGATGTTGACGGCCGACGCGAGCCCCGGCGCTTCGTGGGCCGCCCGCATCACGCGCATCTGCAGCGGCGGCACGACCGCGAACGTCGCGACACCCCACACGAGCAGCGTGGCGGCGGCGCCCGCATGCGTGCGGCCGAGCACCGGGAACGCGGCCATCGTCGCGATCAGCAACAGCAGGAACCCGATCAGCGTGCCGTCGAGCGAGCGGTCGGCGAGGCGGCCGCCCGCGATGTTGCCGATCGAGAAGCCGACGCCGATCAGCACCAGCATTGCGGTCACGAAGCCGGGTGTCGCGCCGGTCAGGTGTTCGAGCGTCGGCGCGACATAGGTGTAGAGCGTGAACATCGCGCCGGCGCCGAGCACGGTCGTCCCGAGCGCGCCGAGCACGACGGGGCGCGTCAGCACCGAGAGTTCGGCGCGCAGGTCGGGCATCTTGCCGGCTTCGCCCTTCGGCAGCGCGGCGAACAGCCCGGCGATCGCAACCAGGCCGAGGCCCGCGGTCGCCGCGAACGACATGCGCCAGCCGATGATCTGGCCGAGCCAGGTCGCGGCCGGCACGCCGCCGACGTTCGCGATCGTGAGACCCATGAACATCGTCGCGACCGCGCTCGCCTGCTTCTCGCGCGGCACGAGGCTGGCCGCGACCACCGAGCCCAGTCCGAAGAAGGCGCCATGGTTGAGGCTCGTCACGAGGCGGGCGAGCAGCAGCGTCGTGTAGTCCGGCGCGAACGCCGACAGCAGGTTGCCGATCGTGAAGATCGACATCAGCGCGATCAGCGCCGAGCGGCGCGACCAGCGCGCGAGCAGCAGCGTCATCAGCGGCGCGCCGACCATCACGCCGATCGCATAGGCGCTGATCAGCATCCCGGCTTGCGGAATCGACACGTGCACGCCGTCGGCAATCACGGGCAGCAGGCCCATCGGCGAGAACTCGGTCGTGCCGATGCCGAACGCGCCGGCGGCGAGTGCCAGCAGCGGCAGCGCGGCGCTGCCGCCCGGGCGGGAAGGAGAGGAAGTCGTGGTCTTCACGCGATGGGCTCCTGGAGTCGAGAAACAGCGAACGGCACGGACCGTTGAGGACAGGAAGAAGTGTGCCTGCATGACTTTTGCGGAAAAAGCCGTGTACGGACGAAATTATCTTGATTTCATGTCAACAATGCAGCGGGCGCTTGAGGCCGGGTGGCGCGGCGGGTGAAAGCGCTGCTTTTGTGAAAGATATTTGTAAAGTCTGGCGGGTGGCTTCAGGCCGGGAGATCGCGATCCATCGGCGCTTCGACGCGGACTGACGGTCGCTCCCGCCGGATGAACCGGAAGCCGCGTGCCGACTGCGCGGCGATGGGTGGTCGCGCGGATCGGACGGGCCGCCCAGGCGGCCGGCATCGCGCCGGGCGAATCTCGCATCGTCGCGGAAAACCCTTTGCAGACAAGGCCCGCAGGCAAAAAAAGCCCCGATCACAGGGGGACCGTGACCGGGGCGGAAACGCATCCTCTCTTTGGCACGAGGGTTGGATGCGCGCGCAGTATATTTCGAGCCATGACAATTCGAAGCGACGTTAAACGGCCGTTTTTGGTGCCAATTTAAAAACACCGGTGCTGCGGCGTCCGGTGTCGTCATTTTGTAAGAATTTGCGCAAAAAAGATGCGGCTGTTTAGCGTGTTTCGGCAGCCGAAGCGACGGTTGGGCGGAAGGGGGGCGCCCGTCATTCGGCATCGCGAATCGGGTCGCTCAAGTGCCGGGTGAGTTCGCCGCATCTGCTGCACATTCAGCCCGCTCAGCTCGCTTCGCCGGTCGCATCACGCACGGCTTCGAGAAACCGCGCGACGACGGGCGACCGGGGCACGGCCGCACCGTCGAACACGAACTCGATGTCGAAGCGGCGCGCGAGTTCGTCGAGCGCGACGAGCCGGACCGTGTGCGGGCAGGTCGGCGACGCGCTTTCCGGCACGAATGCACAGCCCATTCCGGCCGCGACGAGGCCGATCAACGTCGGAATGTCGCTGCCCACCTGCGCGATGCGCGGCGTGAAGCCGGCACGCTGGCACTGCGCCATCAGGAACCGGTGGTGCGCGGCGGAGCGCTGCGCGTCGAACCAGACGAACGGCTCGTGCGCGACGTCGGCCAGCGTGCGCGGCGCGGTGAGGCGTCCACCCGGCGGCGCGGGCATCGCGAGCACGAAGCGGTCGCTCAGCAGCCGCACGCCCGACAGGTGCGGCGCCTCGTCCTGACGCCACGCCATGATCCCGCCGTCGAGCTGGCCGCGCATCAGCGCGTTCGCCTGTTCGGCCGACAGCATCGGCGCGATCGACAGCTTCACGTCCGGGCACGCGTCGCGAAACGCCTTGAGGACGGTGCCGACGACGGGCAGCGGCAGGCAGTTCGGCAACGCACCGAGCCGCAGCTCGCCCAATTGGCCGGCCGCGCTGCGCAGCGCGCGCTCACGGCTGTCCTGCAGCGTCGCGAGCAGGCCGGTCGCGTCCTGCAGGAAGCTGGCGCCGGCCGCCGTGAGCGTGACGCCCGTTGCGCGGCGCACCAGCAGCGGCGTGCCGATCGCGTCCTCGAGTTCGCGGATCTGTCGCGACAGCGCGGGCTGGACGATGCCGGCCGCCCGGGCGCCGGCCATCACGCTGCCGGCTTGCGCGACGGCCACGAAGTAGCGCAGGTGACGCAATTCGATCTGGCGCATGCGGCATCCCTTCAGGTTCATTGATATACCTGTCGAGCATAGCAAATGCCATTCAATGGTATTGGAAAGCATGGGGGGCGTGCCGTACGATGACCGCCATTGCCGCCCGCCGTTGCACGTCGCGCGCGTTTCCCCCCGTTCCCCACTGGTCCCGCCCCATGCCCCTTCATATCCCGACCCCTTATCTCCGCTCGCCAATCGCCTCCCGCCGGCTCGGCAGGACCATCCGGCTGAAGCTCGATGCGCTGCAGCCGTCGGGCTCGTTCAAGCTGCGGGGCATCGGCGCCGTCTGCGAAGCGCGGCACGCGGCCGGCGCGCGGCGGTTCGTGTCGTCGTCGGGCGGCAACGCGGGCATCGCGGTCGCGTATTGCGGCCGCGAACTCGGCGTGCCGGTGCTCGTCGTCGTACCGGAAAGCGCGTCGGCCCGCGCCCGCGAGCTGATCCGCGTCGAGGGCGCCGAACTCGTCGTGCACGGGGCGAGCTGGGCCGAGGCGAATGCGTTCGCGCAGTCGGCGCTCGGCGAGCATGATGCGTTCGTGCATCCGTTCGACGATCGCGTGCTGTGGCAGGGCCACGCGACGATGATCGACGAGATGGCGGCAGCCGGCCCGAAGCCCGACGCGATCGTGGTCGCGGTGGGCGGCGGCGGGCTGCTGTGCGGCGTGCTCGAAGGGCTGGCGCGCAACGGCTGGCACGACGTGCCGGTGGTCGCGGCCGAAACGGAAGGCGCCGACTGCTATGCGCGCTCCCTCGCGCAGGGGCATGCGGTCGAATTGCCGGCGATCACGAGCATCGCGACGTCGCTCGGCGCGAAGCGGCCGTGCGACGCGGCGGTCGAATGGGCCGCGCGACACGAAATTCACCCGGTCGTCGTGTCCGATGCCGAGGCGGTGGCCGCCTCGCTGCGTTTCCTCGACGAGCACCGGATCGTCGTCGAGCCCGCGTGCGGCGCCGCGCTGGCCGCGCTCGAGCGGCCGGTGACCGGGCTCGCGTCGGCGAAGGAGATCGCCGTGATCGTCTGCGGCGGCGTGACGGCGACCGTCGAGCAGATGCAGACGCTGCGCGCGACGTTGCGGTAGGCGGGGCGACCGGCGCTGGCTGGCCTGTCGGATGACGGCCGGACGGCAGCCGATCCCGGCGAACGTCGGCATCGGCTGCGCATACACCGTCGCGAAGCATCGAAGCAACCTCAGCGACACAACGGGTATGCAGCCGGCAGCACGGAAATTCCCGTGATGAATGAGGGAGAAAGGTGCGTATCGTCGCGCGGCGCCGGATGGGGCCGGGCGCGACGATACGGACGGCCGGTCAGTGGGCGGCCGGTGCGCTCGCGGCGGACGGTGCGGACGAGGCGACGGGGTTCGCGGCGGCAGGCGCGGGCGATGTGCTCGGGGGCGCCGATGCCGATACGGGGGCCGAGGCGGGGGGGGCAGGCGCCGGTGTGACCGGTGTCGGTGTTGCAGCGGCCGGTGCCGAAGCGGCCGGCGACGATGCCGGACCGGAAGCGGATGCAGGCACGGAAGCCGAAACCGGCGCGGACGCCGGTGCGGGCATCGACGACGCGGCCGCTGCAGGCGCCCCACCCGAAGCCGAACCCGACCCCGAACCCGACGCCGCCACCGGCGCGGCAGCCCGCATCGCCGCTGGCGCGACCACGGCCGACGCCGCGGCCGGCACGGCGTTCGCCCCCGACTCGGGCGCGACCGCCGGCAACGAAAGCGGCACCGGCGCCGCAGGCGGCGTCGGCACGACCGGGGTCGTCATCTTCATCGGCTCGCCTTGCGGCGTCGGCGCGGGTTCGGGCAGCGGCGTGACGGGTTCCTTCTCGGCGGCCTTGACGGTCGCGCGGTCGCGGCGGGCCGGGTCGATCTTCAGGAAATGCTCGACGAGATTGAAAAAGCGCTCGTAGAACACGCCGGCGGGAATCGTCTCGCTGGCGGTCTTGACGAGCGCGTCGTCGCTCGACCCGATCGGCAGCGACAGCGAGCCGAACACGCTCAAGCCGACACTGGCCGACGTATTCGACTTCTTCAGCGTATAGCGATCCTGCACCGCGTTCACGTACGCGATGCTCGACGTGCCGTCCGCGTTCGCGTCCGCGCACACGACGTGAAACTCGATCACGACGTGCATGTCGTTGTTCGGCTGGAAATTCTTGCTGCCGTCGACCGCATCGTTGCGCGACGACGACACCACATAGCCCTGGCTCAGCAGCGCGCGCCGCGCGGCCTCGCAGGCCGCGTCGGATTTCGAGTGGAACGTGTGCGCGTACGGGCTGCTGGTCGCGTCGAACTGTTCCTGCTGGTAGATCGGCTTGGGCGGCGACGAGCACGCCGCCAGCACGGTCGCGGCCGCGAGCGCGCACGAAACGGAAAACAGGCGAAATCGGTTGTGCATGGCGTCTTTCAGAAGGCTTGGCGAGAGGCCGCGCAACGGCGGTGCCTGGATGAAGCGCGCGGCAATCTCGTAAGGCCGGGGCGTCATTATAGTTTCGTTTGATGTCGCGCTCGCTTCAGTCGGCCGACGCGCCGCGTGCCGCGGCCAGCAATTGCGACGTCAGCGGATGGTGTTCGCCGCGCCGCGAGCGGATCGCGTGGATCTCCTCGGTCACGTCGCCGGCACGCCCGAGCCGCCGCAACCCGCGCAGCAGCGACGCGTCGTTCGCGCCGAGTTCGCTCAGCGGAAACACGCCGAGGCCGCGCGCCGCGAACACGGCCATCAGCGCGCTGTCCTCGAATTCGCCGGCCACGCGCGGCACGATCCGTTCACCCTCCAGCCACCGGTCGAGGCGCGCGCGCAGCGCCGAATGCGCGGTCGGCAACAGCACGGGCAGGTCGGCGAGGCACGCCGGAAAGTGCTGCCGAGCGGCCGGCGTGACGAGCGCCGCGGGGCCATACCAGTCGACCGGCGACGCGACGAGCCGCTCGCTCGTCACCCGCAGGTTCGAGCCGGACGGCGCGCCCTGGCCGGCCAGCACCAGGTCGAGATGATGCAGCGCCAGCTCCGCGAGCAGCGCATCGTGCTCGCCTTCGTGGCACAGCAGCCGCAGCGTGGGGGTATCCAGCACGGGTGCCAGGATCGCGTGCGCGGCGAGCTTGGAGATGCCGTCCGCGAGGCCGACCGCGAGCCGCACGGTCGGCTGGCTGGCCGCCGCGCGCACTTCGTCGGGAATCAGCCGGCCCATCTCGAAGATCGCCTCCGCGCGCGCAAACGCGGCCTGGCCGGCGTCGGTCATCGTGACGCCGCGCCCGGCCGGGCGCAATAACTGGTGCCCGAGCGCTTTTTCGAGCTCGCGCACCTGCGCGCTGATGGTCTGCACGGCCATGTCGAGCCGCGCGGCCGCGCGCGCGAAGCCGCCTTCCTTCACGACGACCCAAAAGTAGTACAGATGTCGGAAATTGAGCATCGGAGCGATATTTCGGAAAAACCGAACAAAAAATCAGATTCTCTCTGATTTTTTCGAAGTTCGGGGCGGCCTATGATCGGGCTTTCCACTTTCGTATCGGCCCATCTCATGGACTACCTGCTGACGCTTGCCGTTGACCCCGCCGTCTGGGCGGCGCTCCTGACGCTCGTCGTGATGGAAGTCGTGCTCGGCATCGACAACCTGATCTTCATCTCGATCCTCAGCAACAAGCTGCCCGAGGCGCAGCGCGCCCGCACGCAGCGCCTCGGCATCGCGCTCGCGCTGGTGATGCGCCTTGCGCTGCTCGGCAGCGTCGCGTGGATCGCGAGCCTCACCGAACCCGTGTTCACGCTGTTCGACCATGCGTTCTCGTGGCGCGACCTGATCCTGCTGTCGGGCGGCCTGTTCCTCGTGTGGAAGGCGACCACCGAGATCCATCACCACGTGTCGCGCGACGGTGAAGGCGCGGGCGGTTCGGGCGGGGCGGTCGGCCTGACGATGTGGGCCGCGATCGGCCAGATCGTGATGCTCGACATCGTGTTCTCGATCGACAGCATCGTGACCGCGATCGGCATGACCGAGCACGTGCCGATCATGTTCGTCGCCGTGATCGTCGCCGTCGCCGTGATGCTGTTCGCGGCACAGCCGCTCGCACGCTTCATCGACCGCAACCCGACCATCGTGATGCTCGCGCTGTCGTTCCTGGTCGTGATCGGCATGACGCTGATCGCCGAAGGTTTCGGTTCGCATGTGCCGAAGGGCTACATCTACGCGGCGATGGCGTTCTCGGCCTTCGTCGAAGGCATGAACATGCTGGCGCGGCGCGCGAAGGCGAAGCGCTCGGCGCCGACGGATGGCCACTGAACCGGCGCGCGTGACACGGCTGCTGCTGCAGCGGCCGGCGTTACGCGCGTCATATGGAATCCGGATGAAATTCGCACCGAAAGGAGAAGCGCGATGAAATGCCCTGTCTGCAAGACGCCCGACCTGCTGATGGCCGAGCGCCAGTCGATCGAGATCGACTACTGTCCGACCTGCCGCGGCGTGTGGCTCGACCGCGGCGAACTCGACAAGCTGATCGCGCGCGAGGCCGGCGATGCGCCAGCGCGCCGCGATGAAGCCTCCGTGCGGCACGATGCGCAAGCGCCGCGCGACCATGCTGGCGGGTGGGGGCGCGACGCTCGTTCGCACGACAGCCGTGACCGACACGATGGCCGCTCGCACGACGATCGCTACAAGCACGACGGCCAGCGTCGCAAGAAATCGGTGTTCGACCTGTTCGACTTCGACTGATCGCACCGCACGTCATAACAGAAAGCCCCGCTGGGCGCGTACCCGGCGGGGCTTCTTCATGCGTGCGTGATAACGGCACGCACCAATGCTTACGCGGTGCCGGCCGTCACGTCGATCCGGCGCGGACGCGTTTCCTCGCGGCGCGGAATCGTCAGCGTCAGCACGCCGTCGCGCAGGTTCGCGTCGATCCTTGACGTGTCGAGGTCCGGGCTCAGCACGAAGCTGCGCGCATAGCGCGTCGCACGGATTTCGGCATGCCGCACGCGCAGGTCGGCCGGCGTGTCGAGACGCGTGTCGGCTTCGATCGTCAGCGTGTTGTCGTGCACCTTCACGTCGAGGTTCTCGCGCGGCACGCCGGGCAGGTCGGCCCGCAGCGTGACGCCGAGATGATTCTCGACGATGTCGACGGCCGGCGTGATCGCGGGACGGCGGGCCGCTTCGGCGGCAGCGGGGTGGACGGTGTTGGTCTGACGCTCGGCCAGGGTCGGGTTCGCATTCATGTCGGTATCCTGAGTATTATTGAATGGTGATCGCACGCGGCTTCGATGCCTCGCGCCGGCCGACGCGAATCAGCAGGCAGCCGTTTTCGTAGCGGGCGCTGACCTGGTCGGGATCCGCGTCCCGCGGCAGCTCGACGACACGGCGGAATGCGCCGTGAAAGCGTTCCTGCGCATAGGTGCGCAGGTCGTCGCCTTCGCCGCGCGGTGCGGGCTTGCGCTCGCCGCTGATCGTCAGCAGATCCTTGTCGATCGACACGTCGAAATCGGCCGCGGCCATGCCGGGTGCGAACGCGACGATCTCGATCGCGCCGTCGGTGGCGCCGACGTTGAGCGCGGGAAAGGCGCCGGGGCGTACCGCGCGAATGCCGGCCGGACGATCGCCGAGCAGGTGGGCCACTTGCCGCTGCACGCGGGCGAATTCGTCGAACAGGTCGCTGCCGAAATGGATACCGCTCATGTTGGTCCTCCTGAACAGGGAACGCGGGAGACGTGACGGCGCCACGCCTGCGGCGGGCGCGTCGTGGAAGCTCCACTGGGTCGAAACGGGGGCGGTGCGCTGCATGCTGCACCGCCCGACGACGCGTAATTAGTGGCAGCCGAAGCGCATTTCAAGAGGGAATCCGCAATCCGCGTCAATGCAGGCCCGCGCGATTCGATGCGACAATCGCCGCGATCTATTGGCAGACCAACGACACGGGACAATCATGGACATTCGACGCATCGCGATCGTCGGCGCCGGCGTGATCGGCGCGAGCTGGGCCGCCTTCTATCTGACGCAGGGCTTCGACGTCGTCGCGACTGATCCGGCGCCGCAAGCCGACACGCGGTTGCGCGATGCGCTGGCCGCGTTTCTCGGCGACCGGGCCGCCGAACTTTCCGCGCGGCTGTCGTTCGACGCCGATCTCGTGCGTGCGCTCGACGGCGTCGACTTCGTGCAGGAGAACGGCCCGGAGCGGCTCGACCTGAAGCGCGCGCTGTACCGGCAGATGGACGACGTGCTGCCCGCGCATGTGCCGATCGCGTCGAGTTCATCGGGCCTGAAGATGTCGGACATCCAGGCTGCGTGCGACAAGCATCCGGAACGTTGCCTGATCGCGCATCCGTTCAATCCGCCGCACCTGATTCCGCTCGTCGAGCTGGTCGGTGGCGATGCCACCAGCCAGGACGTGATCGCGCGCGTGAAGGATTTCTACGATGCGCTCGGCAAGCAGACGATCGTCCTCAACAAGGAGATGACCGGCCACGTCGCAAACCGGCTCGCGGCCGCGCTGTTCCGCGAGGTGTATCACCTCGTCGGCGAAGGCGTCGTGAGCGTGGCCGATGCGGACAAGGCCGTCGCATGGGGGCCCGGCCTGCGCTGGGGGTTGATGGGGCAATGCCTGACCTATCACCTCGGCGGCGGCGCGGGCGGGATCGCGCACTTTCTCGAGCACCTGTCGGGGCCGATCACGAGCTGGTGGGACGATCTCGGCACGCCTTCGTTCGATCCGGACGTCGATCGCAAGCTGAACGACGCATTGCGCACGATCCAGGGCGAGCACTCGATGCAGGAACTCGCGGCCGAACGCGACCGCCTGCTCGTCGAGCTGATCGACGCGCGGCGCCGCAGCTTCCTGCCGTGATCCTGATTGCGTTGCGCCGGCGCGGCGGCGCCGGTCACTGCTGCGAAGTCGCCTGGCTGGCGGGCGGCGTGTGGGCCAGCCACGCCGGGCTCACGGCCTGCACGAGTTCGCGGTTGCGCGAACGTGTCGCGGCGTCCGGCGGGTAGTTGCCGTCGTTGGTCGGCAGTTCGCCGTCGAGATAGGCCTGCTTGAGCTGGTCGATGACTTCCGCGCGTGTCAGGCCCTGTTGTGCCGGGGCCGAAGCGTCGGTCTGGGCAAAGGCGGGGGAGAGCAAGGCGGCTGCAGCGATCGCGACGGCGAATCGCAGGACGTTGTTCATGGCGGGCTCCGATCAAGGGGACGGGTACCGGACGCGCGCGGCGGCTGGCCGTGCGTTCCGATGGGTTCCATTGTCGCGAGCGGGTGCTGCGCGGACGATGACGCGTTCCGGGCAAAGCTGTCAGGTGCGGGTGCGACGCCCCCTGCGTGGGTCGCGCCAGGCGCGGTTACAACTCCGACGCGGCGGTAATCAGCGTCGCTTCGAGTGCGAGCGTCGAACGCGACGCGGCCGTCGGCCGGTCGATCACGTATTCGAGTTCGCCGAGTTCGGGCAGCCCGGCGTCGAGCCGTGCGAGCCCGGCCGGGATCACGTAGCCGGCGAACGCGCTGACGCCGAGCCCCGCGCTCGCGGCGGCGCGCAACACCGCGACGCTGCTGCTCACGACCGCGATCCGGTACGGCCGCCCGACGGCCTCGAGCGATTCGAGCACGCGGCGGCGCGACACGCTCGGCTCCGGATGCATCGCGAGCGGCAGCACGGCCTCGTGCCCGGTGATCCGCGAATCGGGGCCCGTGCACCAGTACAGCGGCTCGCTGCGGATCACGCGGCCGCGCCGGCTGCCGGCGATGCGCTTCGCGAACACGAGATCGTGCCGCCCTTCGTCGAGCGCGTCGAACAGGTCGCCCGACAGCCCGGTCGAGATCGCGAGCTCGACTTCCGGATTGCGCTGCACGAAGCTCGCGAGCGCGGCCGTCAGGTGCGCCGACGCGAAATCCTCCGACATCGCGAGCCGCACCTTGCCCGACAGCGGCGGCCCGCACACCGACGTGACGGCCTCGTCCATCAGTTCGAGAATGCGCACCGCGTAGCGGAACAGCGCGTCGCCGTGCTGCGACAAGTGCACGTTGCGCGTGTCGCGTTCGAACAGCGGCCGGTCGAGCAGCTCCTCGAGGCGGCGGATATGCTGGCTGACGGTCGACTGCGACAGGCTCACGCGCTCGGACGCGGCGGTGAAGCTGCCGGACTGGGCGACGGCGACGAAGCTGCGCAGCAGCTCGGGCGGTAACGGGCGCATTGCTAAATCCACTGAATCGGTTTCGACAACTTCATAAATGGCCGGATATTGCGGCGCTAGTATCGGATCACGCGCCGGTGCGGCCCGCAACGGGGCGCACCGGACGCGTAGCCCGCGTCGGCCGGCGGCTGCTTCATTCAGTCTACGGCATCCGGCGTCCGGCCCGAAACCGCATCATCCCATCGACCGCCCGAGAACGTGCCCGCATGACGGGCCCGCCGGGCCGCGGCGCACCGCCGCAGGAGACACGCCCGGCACGGGATCGGCGGGCACGATTCGGCTCCTGCTGGCGGCCATGCGCCCGTCACGAAGAGACTGGAGACGACTCATGATCATCTACGGAACCGCGCTACTGGCGTTCTGCCATCTCGCCGGACTGTTCCTCGGCGACCTGCTCGGCAGCGCGATCGGCGTGAAGACCAACGTGGGCGGCGTCGGCATCGCGATGCTGCTGCTGATCTGCCTGCGCCTGTGGCTGCACCGCCGCGGCTGGCTGCCGAAGGAGACCGAGGCCGGCGTCGGTTTCTGGGGCGCGATGTACATCCCCGTCGTCGTCGCGATGGCCGCGAACCAGAACGTCGTCGCCGCGCTGAAGGGCGGCCCGGTCGCGCTGCTGGCCGCCGTCGGCGCGGTCGCGATCTGCGCATGCTGCATCGCGGTACTCGTGCGCACCGGGCGCGACGACACGGCCTTCGCGGGCGTGCCGCAATTCGAAGAACAGTAACGGAGGCCGCCATGCTGCAGATGCTCGAAAAAACCGTCGCCCACAACGGGCTCGTCGCGTCGTTCGCGCTGGTCGGCCTGATCATGTGGCTGTCGTCGATCGCGTCGCGCAAGCTCACGTTCGGCCGCGTGCACGGCTCCGCGATCGCGATCGTGATCGGTCTCGTGCTGGCCTATGTCGGCGGCGCATTCACCGGCGGCGAGAAGGGGCTGGCCGACGTCAAGCTGTTCGCCGGCATCGGCCTGATGGGCGGCGCCATGCTGCGCGATTTCGCGATCGTCGCGACCGCGTTCGAAGTGCAGCCGGCCGAGGCGCGCAAGGCCGGGCTCGTCGGCGTCGTGTCGCTGCTGCTCGGTACCGTGCTGCCGTTCATCGTCGGCGCGTGCATCGCGCGCGCCTTCGGCTATACCGACGCGGTCAGCATGACGACGATCGGCGCGGGCGCCGTCACCTACATCGTCGGTCCCGTCACGGGCGCGGCGATCGGCGCAAGCTCCGACGTGATCGCGCTCAGCATCGCGACGGGGCTGGTCAAGGCGATCATCGTGATGGTCGGCACGCCGGTCGCGGCCAACTTCATGGGCCTGAAGACGCCGCGCTCCGCGATGATCTTCGGCGGCCTGGCCGGCACCGTCAGCGGCGTGAGCGCGGGGCTCGCCGCGACGGACCGACGGCTCGTCCCGTACGGCGCGCTGGTCGCGACGTTCCATACGGGCGTCGGCTGCCTGCTCGGGCCGTCGCTGCTGTTCTTCACGACGCGCGCGCTGGTCGGCGCGTAGGCCCCACCGACGGGCGGCCCGTGCGCGGGCCGCATCCATCGCGGCGTCCTCTGAGTCGCATTCGTCAACATCATCAATCGGCGGCGGCGCCAGGCTTAGAATGCCGCTGAACCATCGAAGCGGGAGAACTGTTCATGACGGGATGGAATCACGCGCGGCAGGCGCGCGATGCACGGCTCGCGGCCGGCGCGGTTTACGCGCAGGGCAAGCGGGTCGATGCGCGCGACACCGTGGCGTTGCTCGAAGCGGTGCTGCGGCCCGGCGACCGCGTCTGCCTCGAAGGCGACAACCAGAAGCAGGCCGACCTGCTCGCCACTGCGCTCGCCGACGTCGACAGCGCGAAGATCCACGACCTGCACATGGTGCAGTCGGGCGTCGTGCTGCCCGAGCATCTCGACGTGTTCGAGCGCGGCATCGCGAAGCGTCTCGACTTCGCGTATTCGGGCCCGCAGTCGCAGCGCATCGCGAAGCTGCTGTTCGGCGGCAAGATCGCGCTCGGCGCGGTGCACACCTATCTCGAGCTGTTCGCGCGCTACTTCATTGACCTCACGCCGCAGGTCGCGCTGATCGCGGCGGTCAGCGCCGACCGCGACGGCAATCTCTACACCGGCCCGAACACCGAAGACACGCCGACCGTCGTCGAAGCCACCGCGTTCAAGGACGGCATCGTGATCGCGCAGGTCGACCGCATCGTCGACAAGGTGCCGCGCGTCGACATCCCGGGCGATCGCGTGCATTTCGTCGTCGAGGCCGGCCGGCCGTTCTACGTCGAGCCGCTGTTCACGCGCGATCCGGCGGCGATCACCGAAACGCAGATCCTCACCGCGATGCTCGCGATCAAGGGCATCTACGCGCCGTACGGCATCAAGCGCCTGAACCACGGGATCGGCTTCAACACGGCCGCGATCGAGCTGCTGCTGCCGACCTACGGCGAGAAGCTCGGGCTGAAGGGCAAGGTCTGCTCGCACTGGGCGCTCAATCCGCACCCGACGCTGATTCCCGCGATCGAGTCGGGCTGGGTCGAGCAGATCCACTGCTTCGGCTCGGAAGTCGGGATGGACGACTACATCCGCGCGCGTTCCGACATCTGGTTCACGGGCCCCGACGGGTCGCTGCGCTCGAACCGCGCGTTCTGCCAGACCGCGGGCCTCTATGCGTGCGACATGTTCATCGGCTCGACGCTGCAGATCGACCTGTCCGGCCATTCGTCGACGGTCACGGCCGAGCGCATCGCCGGTTTCGGCGGCGCGCCGAACATGGGCAGCGACGCGCGCGGCCGGCGCCATCCGAGCGAGCCGTGGCTGAAGGCGGGTGCGGAGGCCGACCCCGACACGCCAGCGGCGCTCAGGCGCGGCCGCAAGCTCGTCGTGCAGATCGGCGAGACGTTCGGCGACAAGAACGTGCCGATGTTCGTCGAGAAGCTCGACGCGCTGAAACTCGCCGACAAGCTGCAGCTCGACCTCGCGCCGATCATGGTCTACGGCGACGACGTCACGCACATCGTCACCGAGGAAGGGATCGCGAACCTGCTGATGTGCCGCGACAAGGACGAACGCGAGCACGCGATCCGCGGCGTCGCCGGCTATACGGAAGTCGGCCGCGGCCGCGACCGCAAGATGGTCGAGCGGCTGCGCGAACGCGGCGTGATCCGTCGCCCGGAGGATCTCGGCATCGATCCGCTCGACGCCGACCGCCGCTGGCTCGCCGCGCGTTCGATCAAGGATCTCGTGCACTGGTCGGGCGGCCTGTATGCGCCGCCGGCCCGGTTCCGCAACTGGTAAGGACAACGGCATGGAACAGTTGAACTATCGCTTCACCGCGCGCGAGCGCGCGAAGGGCGAGCAGGCCGCGGCGCTCGTCGGCGTGGTGGCGTCCGGCAATCTCGAAGTGCTCGTCGAGCGCGTGCTGCCCGGCAACGAATGCGAGATCGACATCCGCACGGCGGCGGTCGGGTTCGGCGCGGTGTGGCAGGCCGTCGTCGCGGATTTCGTCGAGCGGCGCACGCCGGGTGGCCTGAAGCTGTCGATCAACGACGGCGGCGCGCGGCCCGACATGGTGTCGCTGCGGCTCGCGCAAGCCGTGCGGGCGATCGAGGGGGACGCATGATGAACGACGCGATCCACGATACGCACGATACGCGCGATACGCCCGCGTTCGTCGCGAATGCCGCGAGCTGGTACGAAGCATCGGCGCGGCAGCGCATCGACGGGCTGCTGGACGCCGGCAGCTTCAGCGAATTCCTCGGCCCGGCCGAGCGCGTGACTAGCCCGCACCTGCCGCTGTTCGACCTGCCGCAGCAATTCGACGACGGGATGATGGTCGGCCACGGCCGGCTCGACGGCCAGCCGGTGTTCGTCGCCGCGCAGGAAGGCCGCTTCATGGGCGGCGCGTTCGGCGAAGTGCATGGCGCGAAGCTCACCGGGCTGCTGCGGGCCGCGCGCGACACCGGCAAGCCGGTGCTGATCCTGTTCGATACGGGCGGCGTGCGGTTGCAGGAGGCGAACGCGGGCGAACTCGCGATCGCCGAGATCATGCGCGCACTCGTCGAAGCGCGCGCGGCCGGCGTGCCGGTGATCGGGTTGATCGGCGGGCGCGCGGGCTGCTATGGCGGCGGCGGATTGCTCGCCGCGTGCTGCTCGGCGCTCGCGGTATCGGAGCAGGGCCGCATCAGCGTGTCGGGCCCCGAGGTGATCGAGACCAATCGCGGCGTCGAGGAATTCGATGCGAAGGACCGCGCGCTGATCTGGCGCACGATGGGCGGCAAGCACCGACGGCTGATCGGCGGCACGGATCGCTACGTTGCCGATACGCCCGCTGCGTTCCGTGCGGCGGCGCTCGCGCTGATCGGCCGAGCGCCGACGTTCGATGCGGCGATGTTGCGCGCGGAGCAGGCCCGCCTCGAAGCGCGGGTCGAACGGTTCGGCGCGTGCAAGGATGCGCTCGACGTGTGGCGTGCGCTGGGCGCATCGGCGCCGGAAGCGATTCCGGGGATGCCCGACGAAGCCTTCGCCGCGCTCGCGGACCAACTGCAGGAGAGCCCGCATGACGCTCGATGAAGTTCTGAATTCACTGTTCCCGCAAGGCCACTCGATCGCCCGTCGCGGCGGCCTGCTGACTGGCCACGCGGAACTGGCCGGCACGCGCGTCGACGTGATCGGCGTTGCCGACCGTCTGCCGTTCGGCATCGACGAGGCGCTGACGCTCGCGTCGCACGTGCTCGACACGATCGAACGTGGCGGCGACACGCCGATCCTCGTGCTGGTCGACAGCGACAGCCAGCGGATGAGCAAGCGCGACGAACTGCTCGGCCTGAACGAAGGGCTGTCGCATCTCGCGAAGTGCCTGATGCACGCGGATCTCGCCGGGCACCGGACGATCGGCGTGCTGTATGGCCACACGGCCGCCGGCGCCTTCATCGCGACCGCGCTCGCGACGCGCACGCTGCTCGCGGTGCCGGGCGCGGAGCCGGAGGTGATGGACCTGCCGTCGATGTCGCGCGTGACCAAGCTGTCGATCGACGTGCTGAAGGAAATGTCGCGCTCGACGCCGGTGTTCGCACCGGGGCTCGAGAATCTCGTGAAGATGGGCGCCGTCGACGCCGTGCTCGATCCCGCCCGCGCGCTCGACGCGCAGGTCGGCGAATGGCTCGGCAAGCCGGCCGACCGCGTCGACCGGCGTGCGTCACGCGGCCGGCCGGTTGCCGCCGATGTCGCCCAGCGCGTCGAGGCACTCGCGCGTGCCGCACGCTGAGCTGCCGCTGCGCCGCCACACGCTCGTCACGCTGACGGCGGCGGGGTGGGGCGCGGCATTCGCGCGCGATCCCGCGCTCGCGGCCGATCCGCTCGTGCGCGCGTGGGCCGAACGCGGCTGGCCGCTGATCGTGCGCCGCGCGTCGCCCGACGAGGCCGATGCCGGCCACGTGCCGCTCGGCCTGCCGCTGCCGCCTTCCGCGGGCAAGCGGCGCATCGCGCTGAACGCGGCGGCCGACGCGCTCGCGACGGTCGGCCCGCTACCGGCGTTGTCCGACGTGCTCGCCGCCGCGCCCGACGCATGGCGCACGGCGTTGCGCGAACTCGATGCGCTCGGTGAGCGTTGCGGCGTGCAGGGCCGCGTGTTCGGCAGCCTCGCGTGGCAGGCACTGACGGGCGAACGTTACCTGGGGGCGTCGTCCGATCTCGACGTCGTGTTCCCGCTGCCGGACCCTGCGTCGCTCGCGCCGCTGCTCGACGGCCTCGCGGCGATCGACGCGCGCGCGCCGATGCGCATCGACGGCGAACTGCTGCGCGACGACGGCGCCGGCGTCAACTGGCGCGAACTGCACGCGCGGCAGCCTGAAGTCGCGGTCAAGACCGCGATCACCGTCGAACTGATGCCGGCCGACGCGTTCCTCGGAGGGGCACGATGAGCGCATGGGCTGCCTGCCGCGTACCGGCGCCGTCCGAAGCCGAGCGCATCGCCGACCTGGCCGAGCGCAGCCTCGTGCTGGAAATCGAGACCTATCCGAAGCCGGGGCTCGTCAGTCACGTCGACACCGGCAGTCACACCGACATGGATGCCGGGACGTTCGCCCGCAGCGCCGCCGTGCTGCGGCCGTACTTCGCCGAGTTGGCCGACGCGGGCGCACGCGATGCGGACATGGCCGTGCTGCGCAAGATCGGCCTGCGTGCCGAGCACGCGATGCTCGCCGCGACCGGTGGCGTCAACACGCATCGCGGCGCAATTTTCGGGCTCGGGCTGCTGTGTGCGGCTGCCGGTCGGCGCGCGATGCCGGGAACGATGCCGGCAGGAATGACGCTCGGTGCGTTCGTCTCCCGCCGCTGGGGAGCCGATATCCTCGGCGGCCCGCGCTTGCCCGACAGCCACGGCGAACGCGCGAGCCGCCGCTACGGCGTCGGCGGCGCACGTCGCGAGGCGGCCGACGGGTTCACAACGGTCTATGCGGTCGGGCTGCCCGCGCTGCGTCGCGCGCAGCGTGACCTGCCGGGCGACCCGGAAGCCGCGCGCGTCGATGCATGCTTCGCGCTGATCGCCGCGCTCGACGATACGAACCTGCTGCACCGGGGCGGGCAGGCCGGCCTCGCGTTCGCGCGGGCGACCGCACGCGCGTTCGCGGCACGGGGCGGCGTGCGGGCGCGCGACTGGCGGCTGCGCGCGGCCGCCGCGCATCGTGCGTTCGTGGCACGGCGGCTCAGCCCGGGCGGCGCGGCCGACCTGCTCGCGATGAGCGTCTTCGTCGATGCGCTCGAAGTTGACGAGGGCGCGCGATGACGCTGGCCATCCTCTGTTCGGGGCAGGGCGCGCAGCGCGCCGACATGTTCGACCTGACCGGCACCGCGCCGCAGGCCGACGCGCTGTTCGCGCATGCCGGTCGGCTCCTCGGCGACGATCCGCGCGCGTGGGTCCGGCAGGCCGGGCCGGATGCGCTGCGCGAAAACCGTGCCGCGCAGATTCTCTGCACGGTCCAGGCGCTTGCCGCCGCCGCGCTGCTCGACGCGGTGTGGCCGCGCCGGCGCTGCGTCGCCGGCTACAGCGTCGGCGAAGTCGCGTCGTGGAGCGTCGCGGGAATGATCGAGCCGGACGCCGCGCTCGACCTGGCCGATGCCCGTGCGCGCGCGATGGATGCCGCGAGCGGCGGCGACGAGCGGATGGTGTTCGTACGCGGCTTGACGCGCGCGCAACTCGCGCGGTTGTGCGACGGTCGCGAGGCGGCGATCGCGATCGCGAATCCCGGCGACGCGTTCGTGGTCGCGGGGCGGCAGGCCGATGTCGACGCGGTGGCCGACGACGCGTCGCGCGCCGGCGCGTTGCGCGTCGCGCCCGTCTGCGTGCGGATCGCATCGCATACGCGCCGGCTCGCCGCGGCCGTGCCGGTGTTTCACGCGTCGCTCGCCGCGACCGACGTGCGGCGGCCGCTGCCCGGTACGCGGCTGTTTTCGGGGATCGATGGCGCATCGGTGCTGGACGTCGACGCCGGCCTCGACAAGCTTGCGCGGCAGATCGCGGAGCCGGTCGAGTGGGCCGCCTGTCTGGCCGCCTGCGTGGAGGCCGGTGCGACCGCGTTCCTCGAGCTCGGTCCCGGCCGCCCGCTGGCCGAGATGGCTGGCGGCGCCTATCCGGCGCTGCCGGCGCGCAGCCTCGCGGACTTCCGCTCCGTCGACGGCGTGGCGAGCTGGCTCTCACGCGTCGCGACGGGCTGATCGACCGCATGAAAGACGGGCGCTAGCCCGTTCGCCGGGCCCCGGTTTTGCGCTGTGTGTTGCGCCGGCGCAGCAGCCTCTCAGGTGGGGCTTGCCACGCGAATTGGCATCGCTAAAATGGCGCCCGCCATGAGACCAGCCGCCTTCCTTCTCGCCGCGCTTTGCTGTGCGGCGAGCGCCCACGCCGCCCAGATTCCGTCCGATGCCGCATCGGTCGGCACATACTTTTCGTATGACAATGCGGCGGCCGACGCGACCGTCGACCTGATCGGGCAGGCACAGCGTCGCGTGCTGCTGGCCGGCTACACGCACGTGCCGCCGGCGGTCGCGAGCGCGCTGCGCGCGGCCCGCGCGCGCGGGATCGAGGTGCGTGTCGTGCTCGTGCGTTCGCCGCGCGCGGGCCGGTACAGCGGCGCGGGCTATCTGAAATCTTCCGGGATCGACGTGGCGATCGATTCGCGGCACGGCGATCCCGCGCCGCGCTTCGTGATCGTCGACGACAGCGTCGCGCTGACCACGTTGTCCGAAGGCGCGGCCACGCACGCGGAAACGGTGAACGTGTTCCAGCGTGCGCCCGAGCTCGCGCAATCCTATGCCCAGTCGTTCTGGCGGCTGTACCGGCAGGCCGGCGGCCTCTGACCTTTTCCGTCGGCCCGCGCGTGCCGGTGTGACCCTGCTTGCATCGGCGCGGCCGATGAACCATGCTCGTTGACAGGCGCCGGCGCGGGTTTCGCGCATCCGGCGCAACGGCAGGGAGCCGATCGTGTTCGAGTGTTTTGCCGATCGCGCCGATGCCGGCTGCCAGCTGGCCGGTGCATTGCGCGAATACGCGGGGCGTGGCGATGTCGTCGTGCTCGCGTTGCCGCGCGGCGGTGTGCCCGTCGCTTATCCGGTCGCGTGTGCGCTGCATGCGCCGCTCGACGTGCTGGTCGTGCGCAAGCTCGGCGTGCCGTACGATCCCGAGCTCGCGATGGGCGCGATCGCGACGGGCGGGGCGATTCATCTGCAGCGTTCGGTGCTTCGTTCGATGAAGGTGTCCGACGCGCAGCTCGCCGACGTGATCACGCGCGAGACGGCCGAATTGCATCGCCGTGAAGCGCTGTACCGCGGTGCCGAGCCGCCGCTGCCGGTCGAAGGGCGCATCGCGATCGTCGTCGACGACGGCGTCGCGACCGGCGCATCGATGCACGTCGCGCTGCAGGCGTTACGCGAGCGTCGTCCGGCGCGGATCATCGCGGCTGCACCGGTCGCGCCGGCGGGTACACGGCACGTGTTCGACGATCTGGCCGACGCGTTCGTCACGGTGACGCTGCCGCTGCCGTTCTTCGGGATCAGCCAGTTCTACGCGCGCTTCGATCAGACGAGCGACGACGAGGTGCGCGCACTGCTCGACGCGGCGCGGCGCTGATTCGGCATCACGTCCGCCGGATGCGGCGCGGGCGAGGGCGGCGGGCTTCGGCCCACGCGAACACGCGCTGCAGCATCGGATGCACGTCCCCGTGCCAGCGCGCCCCCGTGAACAGCCCGTAGTGATCGCAGTCGTCGATGTCGATGCGAAAGCGCTCGTCGTCGGCGAGGCCGCTGCACAGGTCGAGCGCCGCGTGCGTCTGGCCGGCGCCCGTGACCTTGTCGCACGCACCTTCGACGGTCAGCAGGACGAGGCCGCGCAAAGCCGCCGGCTCGACGCGCCGGCCGCCCACGTCCCACGTGCCGAGCGCAAGGCTCATGCGCTGGAACACGATGTCGACCGTATCGAGGAAATACTCGGCCGGCATGTCGAGCAGCGCCGTGTATTCGAGCAGTGCGCGCCGCGCGCCGGCGAGTCCGGTCATGTCGAAGCGCGACGCGGCCAGCGCGTACGCTTCGATCAGCGACAGGAAGCGCTGCGGGTACACGAGCGCGATCTCGCCCTGTTGCAGATAGGTGGGAAACACGTGGCGGCCGTGCCCCGCGAAGCCGGGCGGCACGACGTCGATCAGGTGGCGGCGGCACCAGCCGAGCGAATGCGCGGCAGCGGCGGTGCCGAGCGCACTCGGATTCCGGCGCGCGTCGAGCGGGCCGCCGATCAGCGTGACGCTCGCGGGCGACGGGAGACCGCGCGCCGCCCGCAGCGCGAGCGCGCCGAGCGCCGGCACGGTCGCCTGACACACGGCGACGACATGCAGCGGCCGGTCGTCGTGCCCGAGCCCGTCGACGAAGCCGTCGAGCGTCGCGACATACTCGTCGAGCCCGAAACGGCCCGACGCGAGCGGCACGTCGCGCGCATTGCGCCAGTCGGTCACGCAGACATCGCCGTCCGCGAGCAGCGTCTCGACGGTTTCCCGCATCATCACGGCCGCATGCCCGGCGAGCGGCGCGCACAGCAGCACCGTGCGCGGCGCGTCGGCCCGCGTGAAGCGCCGCAGGTCGCAGAACGGCGTGCGCGCGACGACGCGCTCGCCGAGCGCCGGCCATCCGATGTCGAAGTGCGGGGGCCCGTCCGGCGGCCCGAGCAGCGGCTCGAACAGGTCGTCGTAGCAGGACGACGCAGCGTGCGGCAGCGTGGCCGCGGGCCAGGCGTCGAACGCATGCCGCGTCGCCGCGCGCCACGCGCGCATCCATTCCCGCTGCTGCTCGACGAGGGCATACCACATGGCGAACCTTGGGGCGGAAGGGGGGTGAACTTGCATTATGGTCACTGTGGCCGGACATCGTGAGTCTCGCGCGCGGCGGGTTGATGTGCATCAGGCGCACGGGCGCGAAGGCCGGCCGAGCACGTTCTGCTATTTCGGCAAACGCGGTCGCGGCGCCGGCCCCCGCTCGTTGCGGGCGGCAATGGGCCCTAGCCCTAGGCGATGCCGCGCGACGCTGCTACAGTCGTCGCTCCCATTCCCCTGAAGCGGAGCGTTCGCGATGAAGCTGATCGGCATGCTGGATTCCCCGTTCGTGCGTCGGGTCGCCATTTCGGCGAAACTGCTCGACCTCCCGTTCGAACACGAGTCGATCTCGGTGTTCCGTCATTTCGAGCAGTTCAGGGCGACCAACCCGGTCGTCAAGGCGCCGACGCTCGTGACCGACGACGGCGCGACGCTGCTCGATTCGTCATTGATCGTCGACTATCTCGATCGCCTGGTCGCGCCCGAGCGGCGCTTGCTGCCCGATACCGCCGATGCACGGCTGCGCGCGCTCGTGCCGGTCGGTTTCGCGCTGGCGGCCGCCGAGAAGACCGTGCAGGTCGTCTACGAGCAGGCACTGCGTCCGGCCGACAAGCAGCATGCGCCGTGGCTCGAGCGCGTGCTGAGCCAGATCGAGGGCGCATACGGCGCACTGGAGCCGCTCGTCGCGGCCGCGAACGGCTGGTTCGGCGGCGCGCGCCTGCTGCAGTCCGACGTGACGGTCGCGGTCGCATGGCGCTTCACGCAGTTCATGGCGGCCGACTACCCGGTGCTCGCGCGGATCGATCCGGCCCGTTATCCGGCACTGGCCGCGCATTCGGCGCGGGCGGAAGCGCTGCCGGCGTTCGTCGAAACACCGCTCGTCTAGGCGCAGCGGCGACCTGCGGCGGGGCCCCGCGCCGCGGCCCGTCGCCCGCTCAGCCTTGTCAGGCAAGGCGCTGTCGATTGTTCTCGGCGGCTGACAAGTGACTTCGCATTCGCGCTGTTTATCCGGACGCGGCCGGTCCCTAGAATCCACTCCATCGAATGACGCCTTGCCTGATGGAGCCGCAGATGAAAGCCCTGATCGAATCGAGCCTGTACCACCCGTCCCTCGTGTTGCCGCTTGCCGCGCTGACGCAGTTGATGGTCGAGCGCGATTTCAATCTGGGTCAGGTCGGGCTGATCGTCGCGGCGCGCGGTGCGCAGGCCGCCGTGTCGCGCTCGCGTGCGCTGATTTTCTGCCGCCACTGCGAAGCGCAGGCGTGAGCGCGCTGGCGTCGAATGGATGAAAAAAAGCCCGGCCGGCGCAAGCCGGTCGGGCGGATCGGGTTCGATCGGGCCCCGGCTTCGGCCGGGGCTTTTTCATGGGCGAGGCTCAGGCGCGTGCCGGCGACCCGACACTGTAGATATCCGCTTCGTCGTCCTCGCGCATCTGGCGCACGAGCTGGTGGGCTTCGCGGCGCGACGCGACGGCCGGCGGCGAACCCTTGAGCGGCTGGCGTGCGGTTTCGGCAAGCGCGACGACCGACACGATGCCGATCACGGCGGCGCCCATCATGTAGTACGCGGGCATCATCAGGTTGTGCGTGACGTCGACCAGCCAGGCGGTCACGAGCGGCGTCGTGCCGCCGAACAGCGACACCGACACGTTGAAGCCGATCGCGAGTGCGCCGTAGCGGATCTCGGTCGGGAACAGCGCCGGCAGCGCCGACGGCATCACGCCGGTAAAGCACGACAGCAGCACGCCGAGGATCAGCAGCCCGCCGAACACCGACGCCGTGGTGCCTGCATGGATCAGCATCATCGCCGGGATCGACAGCGCGAGCAGGCCGACGCAGCCGGCGAGCATCACGGGCTTGCGGCCGACCTTGTCCGACAGGCGGCCGGCGGCGAGCGTGAGCGGCATCATCAGCACCATCACGATCAGCACGAGCACGAGGCTGTGCGATTCGTCGAAGTGCAGCGTCGACGACATGAAGCTCGGCAGGTACGACAGCACCATGTAGTCGGTCACGTTGAAGATCAGCACGAGGCCGACGCACAGCAGCAGGGCACGCCAGTTGCGCATCAGCGTTTCGCGGAAGCGCGCCTTCGGCACGGCCTTGTCCTGCGCTTCGCGCTCTTCGGCCTGGCGCTTGAACGCGGGCGTTTCCTCGAGCCGCATCCGGATGTAGAGACCGATCAGGCCGAGCGGGCCGGCGATCAGGAACGGCACGCGCCAGCCCCACGACAGCAGCGCTTCCTGCGACAGCGACGCGGTGAGCAGCGCGACGACGCCCGCGCCCATCACGTAACCGATCAGCGTGCCGAACTCGAGGAAGCTGCCCATGAAGCCGCGGCGCTTGTCGGTCGAGAATTCGGCGATGAAGGTGGCGGCGCCGCCGTACTCGCCGCCGGTCGAGAAGCCCTGTACGAGGCGGGCGACGAGCAGGAGCACCGGCGCCATGATGCCGATCGACGCGTAGCTGGGGATCAGGCCGATCGCGAAGGTGCCGACGGCCATCATGATCATCGTGGCGGCGAGCACGCGCTGGCGGCCGATGCGGTCGCCGAGCGGGCCGAACACCATGCCGCCGAGCGGGCGCACGAGGAACGCGGCCGCGAACGTGCCGAAGGTCGCGAGCAGCTGCGCGGACGGGCTGCTGGACGGGAAGAACACCTTGCCGAGCGTGACGGCGATGTAGCTGTAGACGCCGAAGTCGAACCATTCCATTGCGTTGCCGATGGCCATGGCGCTGACGGCGCGCTTGAGGAGGCTCTGGTCGACGACGGTGATGTCGTCCGCGACGAGCGGGGCTTCGCCGGACGACGAAGCGGTGGAAGAAGCAGCGGTCGGGCTGACGTGTGTTGCGGTCAAGGTCATGCACTCCTTTGACTGCGCCGAACGGGCGGGCCGTCCGACACGGTTTGCCGGCGAGCGCGGTGTCGGATGCGGCGCGTCGGGGCAGACCTTTAAGCACTTACTGCATTGCGGGCGGTAAAGGGCCGTAAGGGGCTGCTTCGACGCGGGCCCGATGGGCCGTCGCGACAGTGCGCTCATGAAGAATGGGCCGCGTGATGCTGGCGGCAGATGCCGGTGCGGACGGTGTCCGGCGTTCCGGCAAGCGCCCCGGAGGGGCAACGAAACGAGAAAAGCGGGCCTGTCGGGCGGGCTTTTCTGTGTGTGCAATTTCGGTCGAAGCGCCGGCCCGCAACGCGCGGACGGACTTCTTTCGAAATCGAATAGACAGAGATTGAATGTTGAAACAGGCGACATGATAGCACGATGACGGATGATCGTGCAAATTGCCGGGAAACGCCCGGCTGGCGGGGCGTCCGGCGGGGGTGGCTCGGGTATGATCGGCGGCGCACGGCGGGGCCGTGCGGCCCCGGGTGACGGGGCCGAATTCACGAGGAACCGGATGACCGAACTGATGAGGATCGCGGCGCTGTTTGCCGCCACCGCGCTGGCCGAAATCGTCGGCTGTTACCTGCCGTGGCTCGTGCTGAAGGAGGGCCGGCCGGTGTGGCTGCTGGTGCCGGCCGTGCTGTCGCTCGCGCTGTTCGCGTGGCTGCTGACGCTGCACCCGAGTGCGGCGGGGCGCACCTATGCCGCGTACGGCGGCGTGTATATCGCGGTGGCGCTGGTCTGGCTGCGGGTGGTCGACGGTGTTGCGCTGACCCGCTGGGACGTGGCCGGCGCGGTGCTCGCGCTCGGCGGAATGGCGGTCATCGCGCTGCAGCCGCGCGCGTGAGCGCGGCGGCGGCGCGTGCCGCCGGCCGCCTGCTTCAAGCCGCTTCGGCGGCGCCCGCGTCGGCGGACGTGCGCCACACGCAGGTGCCCTTGACCGACTTGTCGAGTTCGTCGAGCTGCGCCTGATGCGCGGCGAGTTCGTCGTCGCTCGCGGTCACCACGGCCAGGTCGAGCGCGGCGAGCGACACGCGCTGGCCGTTGCCCGCGCCGCCGTCGGCGCCCGCGTCGTCGAGCATGTCGATCACGAGGCTGTCCTGGCCGCGCGTCATCGCCAGATACACCTCGGCGAGCAGCTCCGAGTCGAGCAGTGCGCCGTGCAGCGTACGGTGCGCGTTGCTGATGCCGAAGCGGTCGCACAGCGCGTCGAGCGAGTTGCGCTTGCCGGGGAACATCTGCTTGGCCTGCACCAGCGTGTCGATCACGCCGCCGCAATGCTCGGTGAACGGCGGCAGGCCGAGCCGCGCGAATTCCGCGTCGAGGAAGCCAAGGTCGAACGGCGCGTTGTGGATGATCAGCTCGGCATCCTTCACGAAGTCGAGGATCTGGTGGGCGACTTCCGCGAATTTCGGCTTGTCGCTCAAGAATTCGGTCGTGAGCCCGTGCACCGCCAGTGCGCCCGGATCGCTGTCGCGCTCGGGGTTCACGTAAAAGTGCAGGTTGTTGCCGGTGAGCCGCCGGTTCAGCAGCTCGACGCAGCCGATTTCGATGAGGCGGTCGCCCGTGCGGGCGTTCAGGCCGGTGGTTTCGGTATCGAGAATGATCTGGCGCATGTCGGGAAATACGTAGGAAACAGGGGAGCGGCCCGTGTTCAGGCCGTGAGCGATTCGACGCCGCGATTCGCGAGTGCGTCCGCGCGCTCGTTTTCGGGATGACCCGCGTGGCCCTTGACCCAGCGCCACTCGACCTCGTGCTGCGCGACGAGCGCGTCGAGCCGCTTCCACAGGTCGGCGTTCTTCACGGGCGTCTTCGCCGCGGTGACCCAGCCTTTCTTCTTCCAGCCGTGGATCCACTCGCTGATGCCTTTCTGCACGTATTGCGAGTCGGTGTGCACGATCACCTGGCACGGCCGCTTCAGCGCTTCGAGCGCGGCGATCACGCCCATCAGCTCCATGCGGTTGTTGGTCGTGTTGGGCTCGCCGCCGAACAGCTCCTTCTCCTTGTCGCCGTAGCGCATCAGTGCGCCCCAGCCGCCGGGGCCAGGGTTGCCCTTGCAGGCGCCGTCGGTATAGATGTCGATGATATCGGTAGTCATGAATGTTCTTGATGGGTGGTCGGGGAGGCCGCCGGCGTCAGGCCCGGTGCGAGCACGGGCTTCTTCATCCGGATCTGGCCGACGAGGCGCATGCCGCGCACGCGCTTGACGGCCGTCACCATGTAGACGGCGCCGAAGATCGGCCACCAGCGGTCGCCGGCGGCCTCCATGAAGCCGTAGCGGGCCAGCCACTTGTCGGTGACGAGCGGCGGCCGGTAGCAGCCGAAGCGGCCGCGTTCGAGGTCGAAGCCGAGCAGCTTGATCCAGTCCTTGAGCCGGATGAACGCGATCTGGTCGCGCGTGGCCGGCACGAACGGGCGGTTCGCCATGCGCCCGAACGATTGCCGCATGCCCCACAGGCTGAGCGAATTGAAGCCGGTGATCACGAGCTGGCCTTCCGGCATCAGCACGCGCTCGGCCTCGCGCAGCAGCCGGTGCGGATCGGACGTGAATTCGAGCGTGTGCGGCATCACGATCAGGTCGACGCTCTGCGACTCGAACGGCAGGTCGAGCAGGTCGCACCACGTCGTGCTGCGGCCGTCGGGCGCGTGCTCGGGCGCATGCGCTTCGCGCGCCCACGGATACTGGTACGGCGCGCTCGCGCCGCTCGCCGGATCGAGCACGAGGCCGCGATACGGCATGCGGTTCTCGCGCAGCGCGTCGAGCTGCGGCAGGCCGAGCTGCAGCGCGTGGAACCCGAAGACGTCGGACACGATCCGGTCGAGCTGCGCCTGCTCCCAGCCCAGCACGTAGCGGCCGGGCGGTGAGTCGGTCCAGGCGGGCCAGTCTATAATTTGACGGTCAGACATAACGATGATTGCGCGCCCATGAACGAGCTGGAATACGTGCCGGTTCCGGCATTCGATGACAACTATATCTGGCTCGTCTCGGACGGCCGCGATGCGATCGCCGTCGATCCGGGGGAAGCCGCGCCGGTGCGCCGGGTTCTAGCCGAACGAGGCTGGCGGTTGACCGCTATTTTACTCACGCACCACCACGCCGACCACGTCGGCGGTGTCGCGGCCCTGCGCGATAGCCAACCGGACGATGTTCCGCTCGTCGTTTACGGCCCCGCGGCCGAGGCGATCGGGGTGGTCACGCGGCCGCTTTCGGGCGGCGCGCGCGTCACGCTCGACGCGCCGGCCGCCACGTTCGACGTGCTCGACGTGCCCGGCCATACGCGCGGCCACATCGCCTATTTCCAGGCGGCCGGGCAGCGCAACGCGGCGCCGCACGTGTTCTGCGGCGACACGCTGTTCTCGTGCGGTTGCGGGCGCCTGTTCGAGGGTACGCCCGCGCAGATGCTCGCGTCGCTCGACGCGCTCGCGGCGTTGCCGGGCGACACCCACGTGCATTGCGCACACGAATACACACTGTCCAACATCCGCTTCGCGCTCGCGTGCGAACCCGGCAATGCGGCGCTCGCCACGTGGCGCGACGACGCACAGGCGCTGCGCGCGCGCGGCGTGCCGACGCTGCCCACTACGATCGCGCACGAGCGTGCCGTTAACCCGTTCATGCGGGCGGACAGCGAGGCGATCCGCGCGACGCTCGAAGCGGAACTGCATGAAACGGTGCCGGATCGTCTGACGGCGTTCACGCTGATGCGCGAGTGGAAAAACCGGTTCCGATGATGATTTCCGGAGGACTCCAAAGCTCAAGCGGAGTCTGTAAAAATTGCTCCAAATGTAGGATTTCGCTGAGTTTTCGGTGTTTTTATTGACGTGAAGCACGCACTTCCGTAGTATCGCCTGCAATTTCCAGCCGTCGGAAGCAGAGATTTTCATGCGACTTATATTGAGTGCGATGGTGGTTCTGCTGCTCGCCGCTTGTGCGAGCCAGGCCCCTGTCGCCAACAACGCCGCCGATTCGCAGGCGACGTCCACCTACCTCCGTAAATCCGCCACCGCCAAAGAAACTGTCGACGTCGACAAGCAATCCGTCGGCGATCTGACCAGTGCGGACTCCGATCTCTGGGGTCGCATCCGCCGCGGTTTCCAGATGCCCGACCTGCAGACCGACCTCGTCGACATGCAGACCACGTGGTACACGCAGCGCCCGGACTACGTGCAACGCATGACCGAGCGTTCGCAGAAGTACCTGTACCACATCGTCGAGGAACTCGAGGCACGCCACATGCCGACCGAGCTCGCGCTGCTGCCGTTCATCGAGTCCGCGTACAACCCGCAGGCGCTGTCGGTCGCGAAGGCGGCCGGCATGTGGCAGTTCATGCCCGGCACGGGCCGCACGTACAACCTGAAGCGCAACATGTGGCAGGACGAGCGCCGCGACGTGCTCGCGTCGACCAGCGCCGCGCTCGACTACCTGTCGCGCCTGCATGACATGTTCGGCGACTGGTATCTCGCGCTGGCCGCGTACAACTGGGGCGAGGGCAACGTGCAGCGCGCGATCGCCCGCAACCAGGCGGCCGGCCTGCCGACCGACTACCTGAACCTGCGGATGCCGAACGAGACGCGCAACTACGTGCCGAAGCTGCAGGCGGTGAAGAACATCATCGCGAACCCGCAGCAGTACGGCCTTGCGCTGCCGGACATCCCGAACCACCCGTATTTCGTGACGGTCACGACGTCGCGCGACATCGACGTGGCGGTGGCCGCGAAGCTCGCGAACCTGTCGCTCGACGAATTCCGCTCGCTGAACCCGTCGTTCTCGAAGCCGGTGATTCTCGGCGCGACCGAGCCGCAGATCCTGCTGCCGTTCGACAACGCGTCGGCATTCGAGAAGAACCTGAAGGCGTACAACGGCCAGCTGTCGTCGTGGACCACCTATACGGTCAGCGAGCGGGCACGGCCGGCCGCGATCGCCGAGAAGATCGGCGTGGACGCCGATACGCTGATGTCGATCAACAAGATTCCGGCCGGCATGCGCCTGAAGCCGGGCTCGACGATCGTCGTGCCGCGCGGCGATGACGACGACGAGGACATCAGCGCCGACGTCGCCGAAAACGGCGCGCTCGCGATGGAACCCGACGTACCCGACACGCGCAAGATGCTGATCCGCGTGCGCCGCAAGCAGTCGATGGCGGCGCTCGCCGGCCGCTACGGCGTGTCGGTCGGCCAGCTCAAGGCGTGGAACCGTACGCACCGCGATCTCGTGATGCCGGGCCAGGCGCTCGTGCTGCACGTGCCGGTCGGCCGTTCGGTGCCGGCGGAACCCGGCCCGGAGCGGATCGCGACGTCGGCCGGCGGGGCGCACATCGAGCGCGCGAGCCTGGCGGTGGGCGGCAAGTCGCACGGCGCGAAGCGCGGCGCGGCGAAGCCGGCGGCCAAATCGGCGAAGGCGGCCCCCGCGAAAGCGGCACCGGCCAAGGCCGCCGCGCACAAGGGCAAGAAGAAGTAACGCAGTCGCGCGCATCGTGCGGCCAGCCCGGTTCGCGCGGTTGCGGTATCATCGGACGAAATGCAAGAAACGCCGTCACCGAGGTGACGGCGTTTTTGTTTGTGCGCGGCGCGGGGGCGCTGCTTCGAAGGTCTTCATATAACAAGGGGAAGAGATGTCGTCGGTGCAGCTGAGGGTGCTCGCGCTGTTTTCGGTCGGGTATTTCGTGTCGTACGTGTTTCGCGGTGTCAATCTCGGCTTCGCGCCGTTCGTCACGCACGAGCTCGGGTTGTCGGCCGCCGATCTCGGCCTGCTCACCAGTCTCTATTTCCTCGGCTTCGCGGGCGCGCAGATCCCGGCGGGCGTGATGCTCGACCACTTCGGCCCGCGCCGCGTGACGGCCGGCATGCTGCTGTTCGCGGCCGCCGGCGCGGCCGTGTTCGGCGCCGCGCACGGTCTCGGCACGATGATGGTCGGCCGGCTGCTGATCGGCGTTGGCGTCTCGGTGTGTCTCGGCGCGGCGTTCAAGGCGCTCGCGCAGCATTTCCCGGTCGGCCGGCTGCCGCTCGTCAACGGCCTCGTGATGGCCGTGGGCGGCCTTGGCGGCGTGATGGTCGGCTCGCCGCTGACCTGGCTGCTCGGCTGGACGAGCTGGCGCGCGATCTGTTTCGGCCTCGCGGTACTGACGGTGATCGTCGCGGCGTCGATCGGGCTGGGCGCACCGGAAGCACAGCAGGTGCGCCACCAGGGCGGGATCGTCAGCCAGTTCAAGGGCACGTGGCATATCCTGAGCAGCCGCGCGTTCTGGAAGATCTCGTCGTTCTCCGTCGTCACGCAGGGCGTGTTCTACGCGATGCAGTCGCTGTGGGTCGGGCCGTACCTGCGCGACGTCGCGGGGTTCGATGCAGCGCATGCCGCGCGCCTCGTGTCGGTGCTCGGCTTCGCGATGATGGCCGGCTGCGTCGGCTTCGGCGCCGCGGCGCGGGTGCTCGAGCGGCGCGGCGTGTCCGTGTACGCATTCTGCGGCGCCGGCATGGCGCTGTTCGTCGCGACGCAGGCCGCGATCGTCGCGCGCGTGCCGTTGCCGCCGGCCGTGCTGTGGGCTGCATACGGAATGTTCGGCGGCGTCGGCATCCTGACCTACGCGGTGATGGCCGGGCATTTTCCCGCTCACCTGATCGGCCGCGCGAACACGACGCTCACGCTCGTGATTTTCCTGCTGATCTTTGCGTTCCAGATCGGGGTCGGCGCGGTGCTGTCGCACTGGCCGGCGGTCGACGGCCGCTACCCGGCCGCCGCGCATTTCACCGCATGGGGCGTGTTGCTCGCGCTGCAGCTCGCGAGCGCGGTCTGGTACGTCTGGCCCGCGCGCGGCGCTGGTCAAGCGCACTGATCCGGCGGTACGCTGACGGGTAGGGCGGCCGCGTAAACGGGGCCGCAGCGCGTTGCGCCGCGTCGCCGGACGCGGCGCGCGCACGATCGGACGGCCATATCAATTGAAGATAGGGCCATTTTCAGGCTATAATTTGAAAGTTTGTGCTGATCAACCTCGCACCCTAGCGCCTACCTCATTCATCCCGTTCATCCGCCGCACGCCGCCTGCCGGGCGATGCCGCGAAGCCTCGTGCGCCACGCGCCGGGTTCGCGTCTCGACAACGCAGGTCGCGTCCAGCAAGCGACCACGCGCGCCCACGCAGCGCGGCGCTCGCGCGGCAGGGTAAACAGGTCGGCAGCAGGGTGTTCCCCAAGGAGCCTCCCGTGTTGCCGTCTTTTACTCCCGCCTTGCTTGCACTCGCCGACGGCACGGTCTTTCGTGGTTATTCGATCGGGGCCGAAGGCCACACGATCGGCGAAGTCGTGTTCAATACCGCGATCACCGGCTATCAGGAAATCCTGACTGACCCGAGCTACTCGCGCCAGATCGTCACGCTCACCTATCCGCATATCGGCAACGTCGGCGTCAACGCCGAAGACGTCGAAGCCACGAAAGTCCATGCCGCCGGCCTGATCATCCGTGATCTGCCGTCGCTCGCATCGAACTTCCGCATGGACCGCACGCTCGGCGACTACCTGCGCGACGAAGGCGTCGTCGCGATCGCCGGCATCGACACCCGCAAGCTGACCCGTATCCTGCGCGACAAGGGCGCGCAGAACGGCTGCATCCTGACGGGCTCGGACGACGAAGCGAAGGCGATCGAGCTCGCGCGCTCGTTCCCGGGTCTCGCGGGCATGGATCTCGCGAAGGTCGTGTCGACCACGAAGCCGTTCGAGTGGAAGCAGACCGAATGGCGCCTCGAAGGCGGCTACGGCATGCAGGAGGCGCCGAAGTACCGCGTCGTCGCGTACGATTTCGGCGTCAAGTACAACATCCTGCGCATGCTCGCGGAGCGCGGCTGCCACGTGACGGTGCTGCCGGCACAGGCGAGCGCGGAAGATGCGCTCGCGCTGAATCCGGACGGCGTGTTCCTGTCGAACGGCCCCGGCGATCCGGAACCGTGCGACTACGCGATCGCGGCCACGAAGCAGTTCATCGAGCGCGGCGTGCCGACCTTCGGCATCTGCCTGGGTCACCAGATCATGGGCCTCGCGGTCGGCGCGAAGACGCTGAAGATGAAGACGGGCCACCACGGCGCGAACCACCCGGTGAAGGATCTCGGCGACGGTCGCGTGGTGATCACGTCGCAGAACCACGGCTTCGCGGTCGATGCGGATTCGCTGCCGGCCAACGCGCGCGTGACGCACGTGTCGCTGTTCGACGGCACGCTGCAGGGCTTCGAGCTGACCGACAAGCCGGCCTTCTGCTTCCAGGGCCACCCGGAAGCGTCGCCCGGCCCGCACGACATCGGCTATCTGTTCGACCGTTTCACCGCGCTGATGGACGCGGCGAAGCAGCGCAACGCCTGACGTCAACGACGCAACCGAAGAACGGGAGATTCGCATCATGTTCGGCCACGCACTCGGCATCACGGATATCTGGACCTACGTGTTCGGCGTGATCTTCATCATCCTGCTGCCGGGGCCGAACTCGATGTACGTGCTGTCGCTCGCGGCGCAGCGCGGCGTGAAGGCCGGCTATCGCGCGGCGTGCGGGGTGTTCGTCGGCGACACGGTGCTGATGGTGTTGTCCGCCGCCGGCGTCGCGTCGCTGCTGAAGGCGAACCCGCTGCTGTTCTCCGTCGTCAAGTACGGCGGCGCCGCGTATCTGCTCTACATCGGCACCGGCATGCTGCGCAGCGCGTGGCAGAAGCTGCGCGCGCCGGCGAATGCGCCGGTCGCGGCGGCGCCCGCGGTCGATGGCGAGCGGCCGTTCCGCAAGGCGCTGATCGTGAGCCTGCTGAATCCGAAGGCGATCCTGTTCTTCATCTCGTTCTTCATCCAGTTCGTCGACCCGGCATTCCCGCATCCCGCGCTGTCGTTCGTCGTGCTCGGGGCGATCGCGCAATGCGCGAGCTTCCTGTACCTGAGCACGCTGATCTTCGCGGGTGCGCGGCTTGCCGAGCACTTCCGCCGCCGCCGCAAGCTTGCAGCAGGCGCGGCGAGCAGCGTGGGCGGCCTGTTCATCGGATTTTCGGTGAAGCTCGCGCTCGCCACGATGAGCTGAGCGAGTCACCCGACGAGCGAACGCCTGCGCGTTTGCAGGTTGGGTGTCGGACCAATAAAAAGAATCGACCAATCATCCGGGGAAACCATTTTGACTGACACGCCAGGAAGCAATTCATTGAGCGAGAGCACTGCATCGATCGATTTGACGGCCGCATCCGCGGCTGCCGCACCGCGGAACGAGGCGGACGGGGCGGTCGCGCGCATTCGGACGTCGATCGACATCGAGTCGTCCACAGCCGTGCTGTCCTTCGGCGACGACGCGATGCGCGAGCTCAGCGCGTATTCGGATCGCATCCTGGCAGACGTGAAAGGCAAGGATGTAGGCGAAGCGGGGGCGCTCCTGTCGAATCTGCAGGACCAGATCCGTTCACTGGATCCGGAGTCGTTGCAGAAGCAGGGTTTCGTTTCGCGCATGCTCGGCACCGCGCAGCGGGCAGTCGAGCGTTTCGTGCGCCGCTACGAGGATGTGTCGGCCCAGATCAACGAGGTGGCGCTGCGGCTCGAGATATGGCGCGAGGCGATGCGTCGCGACATCGCGATGCTGGACGACCTGCACGCGAACGGCGTCCAGTATGTGAAGAACCTGGACACCTACATCACGGCGGGCGAGCAGTACGTCGCCGAATTCCGGCAAAGCCGTATGCCGGAACTGCAGGCCGCGATGAGCGGCTTGTCGGACGATGAGCGCGCGCTCCAGCAGGAGAAGGTGCAGGATCTCGCACGCAACATCGATCGGCTCGAGCGCAAGGTGCATGACCTGAAGCTCGCGCGAATGGTCGGGTTGCAGCGCCTGCCGCAGATCCGCATCGTGCAGAACGGCGATGCCCTGCTGGTGGACAAGATCCATACGGCGATTCATACCGCGATTCCCGCATGGAAGGCGCAGTTCATCACCGCGCTTGCGCTTGAGCGGCAGAAGCAGGCGTACGAGACGCAACAGGCCGTGGTCGACATGACCAATGAATTGCTGCGCAAGAATGCCGAGCAACTGCACCGCAGCGCTACGTCGATCGAGCAGGCAAGCCAGCGTAGCGTCATCGATATCGAATCGGTGCGTCATGCGAATGAATTGCTGCTGCGCACGGTCGGTGACGTGATGGAAATCCAGGCGGAAGGCCGGAAGAACCGCGCAGCGGTCGAGGTCGAATTGAAGAAGCTCGAATCGGATCTGCGGACGTCGTTGGCGCGTCAGGCGGCGGGGGCGTAATGCTGCGCTGGGGCGGACGTCTTCAATTGCCCAAGGTGCGGCCGAAAGGCGGCACCCGGCTTTTTGTCCGTGCGCTGTGGATGAGCTTGTGGCACGGATTCGTGGCTTACGGTTCCGCGTTCGCGGGAACGGCGGTCGGGGTCGGCGCGGCGTCGCTGGTCGCCGCAGTCGGTCTGGTGGACAAGTTGCAGGAATTCGACAAGCACGCCCGCTTCGTGGATTTTGGGCCGTGGGTGATCGCGGTGATGATTGCGGGTGCAGGCATGTCGCTCTTCCTGATGGGAGCGGTGATGGGGTTGGCGTTTCGCCACCTGTACCTGGTGCCGCGCATCCATCTTGGCATCGGGCTTCTGACCGCTTTTGCCTATTTTCTGCCGACGGTCTGGCTGAGCGTAGGATGGATCGTGTTGCCGGCTGCGCTGCTCGTCTGGTTGGGGCTGCGCGCGCTGGAAACCCCGGACTCCGCGCGGATCGAGTGGTTGTTGCACAAGTATTACCGCGGGTTCCCGGAACTGCAGGACTGGATTCGGGAATACGTCCTGACCGCGTGGATGTCGTCGTCTCGACCGGCGCCGCAGCCGTTGCAGCAAGCCGAGCTTTCGTCCGTGGCTGGTACGGCGGCGAACCGGCACGGACTGGCGTCAAGCCTCCTCGACGAACAAATGGCCGAGATGAGCCGGATGTACGAGCAACTGAAGGGCAGTGTGATCGAGGACGAATGGAGCGCGCTGATCGGGACCAGCCAGCGTATCCATCGAATGGTGGGCACCGATGCCGAGCGGTACAGCCTGTTGAACCACTTTCTCGCGTCGCAATTGCCCAACGCGATCAGGCTTGGTTGGTTTTTCACCAAGGCTGACGGATTGACGGAATCGAACCCGTCCCGAGCGGAACACATGCGCGAAATCGAGGCGGGTCTCAAGGGGCTGCTCGGGCAGTTCGAGAAGGTGCAGAACCAGATGGCGGAGAGTGATCTGGAGGGACTCCAGGCGCTACTTCGCGTCCTGAATGAAGATTTGAAGCAGGCAGAGCAGCGGGAGGCCAGCGCGCCTCCCCTGTGAAGTCGGCGGCCGGCGAACCGGTCGCGACATGCAGCATTAACGTTTATTTATTGATTGACAGAGCCATGCCAAAACGCACAGACATCAAGAGCATCCTCATCATCGGCGCCGGCCCGATCATCATCGGCCAGGCGTGCGAGTTCGACTATTCGGGCGCGCAGGCTTGCAAGGCGTTGCGTGAGGAGGGCTACAAGGTCGTTCTCGTCAACAGCAACCCGGCGACGATCATGACCGACCCGAACACGGCCGACGTGACCTACATCGAGCCGATCACGTGGGAAGTCGTCGCGCGCATCATCGAGAAGGAGCGCCCGGACGCGATCCTGCCGACGATGGGCGGCCAGACCGCGCTGAACTGCGCGCTCGACCTGCACCACCACGGCGTGCTCGAGAAGTTCGGCGTCGAGCTGATCGGCGCGTCGCCGGAAGCGATCGACAAGGCCGAAGACCGCCAGAAGTTCAAGGAAGCGATGACCAAGATCGGTCTCGGTTCCGCGAAGTCGGGCATCGCGCACTCGATGGAGGAAGCCACCCAGGTGCACGCCGAGATCATGGCGCTCACCGGCGGCAGCGGCTACCCGGTCGTGATCCGTCCGTCGTTCACGCTCGGCGGCTCGGGCGGCGGCATTGCCTACAACCGCGAAGAGTTCGAAGAGATCTGCAAGCGCGGCCTGGACCTCTCGCCCACGCGCGAGCTGCTGATCGAAGAATCGCTGCTCGGCTGGAAGGAATACGAGATGGAAGTCGTGCGCGACCGCGCCGACAACTGCATCATCGTCTGCTCGATCGAGAACCTCGACCCGATGGGCGTGCACACCGGCGACTCGATCACGGTCGCGCCGGCGCAGACGCTCACCGACAAGGAATACCAGATCCTGCGTAACGCATCGCTCGCGGTGCTGCGCGAGATCGGCGTCGACACGGGCGGCTCGAACGTGCAGTTCTCGATCAACCCGAAGGACGGCCGCATGGTCGTCATCGAGATGAACCCGCGCGTGTCGCGTTCGTCGGCGCTCGCGTCGAAGGCAACGGGCTTCCCGATCGCGAAGGTCGCGGCGAAGCTGGCGGTCGGCTACACGCTCGACGAGCTGAAGAACGAAATCACCGGCGGCCAGACCCCGGCGTCGTTCGAGCCGACGATCGACTACGTCGTCACGAAGATCCCGCGCTTCGCGTTCGAGAAATTCCGCGAAGCCGATTCGCGCCTGACCACGCAGATGAAGTCGGTCGGCGAAGTGATGGCGATCGGCCGCACGTTCCAGGAATCGTTCCAGAAGGCGCTGCGCGGCCTCGAAGTGGGCGTCGACGGTCTCGACGAGAAGTCGACCAACCGCGACGAGATCGCGATCGAGATCCACGAGCCGGGCCCGGACCGCATCTGGTACGTCGGCGATGCGTTCCGGATCGGCATGACGGCCCAGGAAATCTTCGCGGAAACCGCGATCGACCCGTGGTTCCTCGAGCAGATCGAGCAGATCATCCTGAAGGAAAAGGCGCTCGGCGGCCGCACGCTGGCATCGCTGTCGTTCGACGAACTGCGCTACCTGAAGCAGAGCGGCTTCTCCGACCGCCGCCTCGCGAAGCTGCTTGGCGCGAGCCCGGAAGACGTCCGCAAGCGCCGCGTCGAACTCAACGTGCGCCCGGTCTACAAGCGCGTCGACACCTGCGCGGCCGAGTTCGCGACGAAAACCGCGTACATGTACTCGACCTATGAGGAAGAGTGCGAGGCGCAGCCGACCACCAACAAGAAGATCATGGTGCTGGGCGGCGGCCCGAACCGGATCGGCCAGGGCATCGAGTTCGACTACTGCTGCGTGCACGCGGCCCTCGCGATGCGCGAGGACGGTTACGAAACGATCATGGTCAACTGCAACCCGGAAACGGTGTCGACCGACTATGACACGTCCGACCGCCTGTACTTCGAGCCGCTGACGCTGGAAGACGTGCTCGAGATCGTCGACAAGGAAAAGCCGGTTGGCGTGATCGTCCAGTACGGCGGCCAGACGCCGCTGAAGCTCGCGCTCGACCTCGAGGCGCACGGTGTGCCGATCGTCGGCACGTCGCCGGACATGATCGACGCAGCCGAAGACCGCGAACGCTTCCAGAAGCTGCTGCAGGACCTCGGCCTGCGCCAGCCGCCGAACCGCACCGCACGCGCCGAAGACGAAGCGCTCGCGCTCGCGGAAGAGATCGGCTACCCGCTGGTCGTGCGCCCGTCGTACGTGCTGGGCGGCCGCGCGATGGAAATCGTCCACGAGCCGCGCGACCTCGAGCGCTACATGCGCGAGGCCGTGAAGGTGTCGAATGATTCGCCGGTGCTGCTCGACCGCTTCCTGAACGACGCGATCGAGTGCGACGTCGACTGCATCTGCGACGGTGAAGCCGTGTTCATCGGCGGCGTGATGGAGCACATCGAGCAGGCGGGTGTCCACTCGGGCGACTCGGCATGCTCGCTGCCGCCGTACTCGCTGTCGAAGGAAACCGTGGCCGAGCTGAAGCGCCAGACGGGCGCGATGGCGAAGGCGCTGAACGTGGTCGGCCTGATGAACGTGCAGTTCGCGATCCAGCAGGTGCCGCAGGCGGACGGTTCGAAGCAGGACATCATCTACGTGCTGGAAGTGAACCCGCGCGCCTCGCGCACAGTGCCGTACGTGTCGAAGGCGACCAGCCTGCCGCTCGCGAAGATCGCGGCGCGTGCGATGGTCGGCCAGAAGCTCGCGCAGCAGGGCGTGACGAAGGAAGTCGAGCCGCCGTACTTCAGCGTGAAGGAAGCGGTGTTCCCGTTCGTCAAGTTCCCGACCGTCGATCCGGTCCTCGGGCCTGAAATGCGTTCGACCGGCGAAGTGATGGGTGTCGGCCAGACGTTCGGCGAAGCGCTGTTCAAGTCGCAGCTCGCGGCCGGCTCGCGCCTGCCGGAATCGGGCACGGTGCTGCTGACCGTGATGGACGCCGACAAGCCGAAGGCGGTCGAAGTCGCGCGCATGCTGCACGACCTCGGCTACCCGATCGTCGCGACCAAGGGCACGGCTGCCGCGATCGAAGCGGCCGGCGTGCCGGTGAAGGTCGTGAACAAGGTGAAGGACGGCCGTCCGCACATCGTCGACATGATCAAGAACGGCGAGATCGCACTGGTGTTCACGACGGTCGACGAAACGCGCCAGGCGATCGCCGATTCGCGTTCGATCCGCATGAGCGCGCAGGCGCACAAGGTCACGTACTACACGACGATGTCGGGCGCGCGCGCGGCGGTTGAAGGCTTGCGCTACCTGAAGGATCTGGAAGTCTATGATTTACAAGGTCTTCACGCTCGCCTAAACTAAGCAGTCAGTTACCTGTCGAAGCAACACGTGCCGCGATTAGGCGGTGTTTCCAGTGCATCGGAAACGCGCTTAATCGCGGTGATTTTTTTTAAAGCCGTTTTTAGCGATTGAGCCGTTTATGAGCACCATTCCGTTGACAAAGCGTGGCGCGGAACTCCTGCGCGATGAATTGCAGCGCCTCAAGTCCGTCGAGCGGCCGGCCGTGATCAACGCGATCGCGGAGGCCCGCGCACAGGGCGACCTGTCCGAAAACGCCGAATACGATGCCGCGAAGGAAAAGCAGGGCTTCATCGAGGGTCGTATCGCGGAACTCGAATCGAAGCTGTCGGCCGCGCAAGTCATCGATCCCACCGTGCTCGATGCCGAAGGCCGCGTGGTTTTCGCATCGACCGTCGAACTCGAGGATCTCGAGTCGGGCGACACCGTCAAGTACCAGATCGTCGGTGACGACGAAGCCGATATCGACCACGGCCTGATCTCGGTCAGCTCGCCGATCGCGCGCGCACTGATCGGCAAGTCCGAAGGCGACGTCGCGGCCGTGCAGGCGCCGAGCGGCGTGCGCGAGTACGAAATCATCTCGGTCAGCTACATCTGAAGCGGGGCGACGTGATGCCGCATCGCGTGTTCCGTCTGCTGTCGGCCGTGTGGGTCGGCAGCCTGCTGACGATCGGGTATGCGGTCGCGCCCGTGCTGTTCAAGACGCTGGAGCGGATGACGGCCGGTTCGGTCGCCGCCCAGCTGTTCCGTATCGAGGCGATCCTCGGTGTCGTGTGCGGCGTGCTGCTGCTCGCGTTGTCGAACCAGCAGGTGCGGCGCGGCAGCAGCGAATATCGCCGCGTGCGCTGGGTCGTCGCCGCGATGGTCGTGTGCGTGCTGGTCGGGTATTTCGCGCTGCAGCCGTTCATGAATGCGCTGCGGGTGGCCGCGATGGACGCGGGCACCGATATCGCGAACTCGCCGTATGCGAGCCGCTTCGGGATGCTGCACGGCGTCTCGAGCGTGTTCTACCTCGTCGAGAGCGTGCTGGGGCTGATGCTGATCTGGCGTCTGCCGGCGCGCGACGCCTGACGCGAATGCCGCGCGGGCCCGGTCGAGGCCGGGCCCGCGGGCAGGGTGGCTGCACGGCGAGCCGTGCAGCCTCGATGCTTACTTGTCCTGGAACGGACGCTTCGTGCTGGCCTGGCGCTTCTTGGCGCGCTTCACGTTACCGCCTGCCGTCACGCGCTCGTTGCCGCGCACCGTGACCTTGACCGGCCGCGGGCGACGCACGGGGCTCGCGTTCGGCGATACCTTGACGACCTTGACGGTGCGCGGTGCACGGCCTTTCTTGTCGTCGACGGCTTCGGCCGCGCTGGGCACGGTGCCGGCACGACGGCCGCGAGCCGGAGCCGCTGCGGCGGCTTCGGGCTTCCAGATCACCAGCAGCTTGCCGATGTGCTGGATCGGCGCCGCGCTCAGGCGGTCGCAGATCTCGTCGTAGATCGCGATGCGTTCGTCGCGCTCGTCGCCGAACACGCGGATCTTGATCAGCTGGTGCGCGTCGAGGTGCACCTTGATTTCCTTCAGCACGGCGTCGGTGAGCCCTTCGGCGCCGATCAGCACGACGGGCTTGAGCGCATGGGCCTGGGAGCGCAGCGCGGAGCGCTCGGCGGGAGAAAGCGAAAGGGCGGGCATGGAAATGTCGAAATCTAAATAAGGGCGCGCTGACTGAATAGCGATCGCGGGAAGTTACCGCGTCAGCCGTGCGCCGAAACCACGTAAAATCGCGGCTTGGGCCTGAAAAGGGGCCGCAGCCGCGCGAAGAAGACGCGTATTATCCGCTAAAAGCGCGGCTTCACGAAGCAATAGCAGCAATCTCTCTCTCGAATGGCAAAAAACCGCTTCAACCAGCACTGGCTGCACGACCACATCAACGACCCCTACGTCAAAATGGCGCAGCGGGAGGGCTATCGCGCGCGCGCCGCGTACAAGCTGAAGGAAATCGACGAGCAGGACAAGCTGATCCGTCCGGGCCAGGTGATCGTCGACCTCGGCGCGACGCCGGGCAGCTGGAGCCAGTATGCCCGCAACAAGCTCGCGCAGGGCAAGAAGCGTGACGCGGAACGCGAAGGCGGCATCGACGGCACGATCGTGGCGCTCGACATCCTGCCGATGGAGCCGATCGCCGACGTCCACTTCCTGCAGGGCGACTTCCGGGAGGACGAAGTCCTTCATCAGCTCGAAGAAGTGCTCGAAGGGCGCGCGGTGGACCTTGTTATTTCCGACATGGCCCCCAACCTCTCTGGCGTGGCCTCGGCAGACGCGGCGCGCATCGAGCATCTGTGCGATCTGGCGCTCGAATTTGCGCAGAATCATCTGAAGCCGGATGGTGCGCTGCTCGTGAAATGCTTTCACGGCAGCGGCTACAGCCAGATCGTCGAGAAATTCAAACAGCAGTTTAAGACCGTCGCGCCGCGCAAGCCGAAGGCGTCCCGCGACAAATCGTCCGAAACGTTCATTTTGGGTCGGCATCTGAAACGTCCGCGCTGACGCGCAGCGAGGTGCCGCAAACGGGCTCCGGCCCTTGCCAGACAAGCGAAGCGCTATCGCGGCGGTTGTCAATGCTTATGGCGAGGGTGGTCGGACTGGATTAGAATGACCGAGGGGCGCCGCAAGGAAAATGTAGGCGCTCGTCTACGAGTGAAGGAGTGGTGCTTTGAACAACAATATGTTTTCGAAGGCAGCGGTGTGGCTGGTGATCGCACTGGTGCTGTTTACGGTGTTCAAGCAGTTCGACAAGCCCCGCGTCCAGGAAGGCGTGTCCTATTCGCAGTTCATGGACGACGCCAAGAACGGCAAGGTCAAGAACGTCATCGTTCAGGGGCGCAACCTCACCGTCACTCCGGCTGATGGCCAGAAATACCAGATCGTGTCGCCCGGCGACATCTGGATGGTTGGCGATCTGATGAAGTACGGCGTGCAGGTCAGCGGCAAGGCCGACGACGAGCCGAACGCGCTGATGTCCGCGCTGTACTACCTCGGGCCGACGATCCTGATCATCGTGTTCTGGTTCTACATGATGAGGCAGATGCAGGGGGGCGGCAAAGGCGGTGCATTTTCGTTCGGGAAATCGCGCGCGCGGCTGATCGACGAGAACAACAATGCGGTGAACTTCTCCGACGTCGCGGGCTGCGACGAAGCGAAGGAAGAAGTGTCCGAGCTCGTCGACTTCCTGCGTGATCCGCAGAAATTCCAGAAGCTGGGCGGCCGCATTCCGCGCGGCGTGCTGCTGGTCGGCCCTCCCGGTACCGGCAAGACGCTGCTGGCCCGCGCGATCGCGGGTGAAGCGAAGGTGCCGTTCTTCAGCATCTCGGGTTCGGACTTCGTCGAAATGTTCGTCGGTGTCGGCGCGGCGCGTGTGCGCGACATGTTCGAGCAGGCGAAGAAGCATGCACCCTGTATCGTGTTCATCGACGAAATCGACGCGGTCGGCCGTCATCGCGGCGCCGGCATGGGCGGCGGTAACGACGAGCGCGAGCAGACGCTGAACCAGATGCTCGTCGAGATGGACGGCTTCGAGGCGAACTCGGGCGTGATCGTGATCGCCGCCACCAACCGTTCCGACGTGCTCGACAAGGCGCTGCTGCGTCCGGGCCGTTTCGACCGCCAGGTCTACGTCGGTCTGCCGGATATCCGCGGCCGCGAACAGATCATGCGCGTGCACCTGCGCAAGGTGCCGATCGCGAACGACGTCGATGCGGCGGTCATCGCACGCGGCACGCCGGGTTTCTCGGGTGCCGATCTCGCGAACCTCGTGAACGAGGCGGCGCTGTTCGCCGCACGTCGCGGCAAGCGCATCGTCGAGATGCAGGATTTCGAAGACGCGAAGGACAAGATCTTCATGGGTCCGGAGCGCAAGTCGGCCGTGATCCGCGAAGAAGCGAAGCGTGCGACCGCTTATCACGAGTCGGGCCACGCGGTGATCGCGAAGCTGCTGCCGAAGGCGGACCCCGTGCACAAGGTCACGATCATCCCGCGCGGTCGCGCACTGGGTGTCACGTGGCAGTTGCCGGAGCATGACAACGAAACGTACTCGAAGGACTACCTGATGGACCGCCTTGCGATCCTGTTCGGTGGCCGGGTGGCGGAAGAGCTGTTCATGAACCTGGTCAGCACCGGCGCATCGGACGACTTCAACAAGGCAACGCAGACGGCGCGTGCGATGGTGGCTCGTTTCGGCATGACCGACGCGCTCGGGCCGATGGTCTACGTCGACGACGAGAACGATGCATCGCCGTTCGGCCGCGGCTTCACGCGCACGATCTCGGAAGCGACGCAGCAGAAGGTCGATTCGGAAATCCGCCGTGTGCTCGACGAACAGTACGGCCTTGCGCGCCGCCTGCTCGAAGAGAACCGCGACAAGGTCGAAGCGATGACCGCCGCGCTGATGGAGTGGGAGACGATCGATGCCGATCAGATCAACGACATCATGGAAGGCCGTCCGCCGCGTTCCCCGAAGAGCTCGCCGGCTGTCGGCGGCGATTCGTCGGGTGGTGGCAGCAGCGCCGAGGTGAAGCCTGCCAACGCGCCGGCGCCTGCTTCGCCGGCGGCATAATCTCCGCTTTAGCGCCGTTCACGGGCTGGTGTGGCTTCACACCGGCCCGTTTTGCATTCATTCACGCCAGTTGCTCGTGTCCGATTCCGCTGTTTCCCCATTCATTCCCGCGCCGCTCCGGTGCGGCCGCTTCGAACTGACGTTCGAACGCCCGCTCGTGATGGGCATCCTCAACGCCACGCCCGATTCGTTCTCCGACGGCGGCCGCTTCCTCGCGCGCGACGATGCGCTGCGCCAGGCCGAGCGGATGATTGCCGAAGGCGTCGACCTTCTCGATATCGGCGGCGAATCGACGCGTCCCGGCGCGCCGCCCGTGCCGCTCGACGAGGAACTCGCACGCGTGATCCCGCTCGTCGAAGCGCTGCGGCCGCTGAACGTGCCGCTGTCGATCGATACCTACAAGCCGGCCGTGATGCGTGCCGCGCTGGCCGCCGGCGCCGACCTGATCAACGATATCTGGGGGTTCCGCCAGCCGGGCGCGATCGACGCGGTGCGCGACGGCAACTGCGGGCTGTGTGCGATGCACATGCTGGGTGAGCCACAGACGATGCAGGTCGGCGAACCCGATTACGGCGACGTCGTGACCGACGTGCGCGATTTTCTCGCCGAGCGCGCGCAGGCGCTGCGCGATGCGGGGATTGTGCCGGAGCGGATCTGCGTCGATCCCGGTTTCGGATTCGGCAAGGCGGTCGTCGACGACAACTACGCGTTGCTGGCCGCGTTGCCGGACACGGCACCCTTGCGGCCCGACGGCCGTGCGTATCCGATACTCGCGGGCATGTCGCGCAAGTCGATGCTCGGCGCGGTGATCGGCGGCAAGCCGCCGATGGAGCGCGTCGCGGCGAGCGTGGCGGCCGCGGTGTGCGCGGTCGAGCGTGGGGCGGCGATCGTGCGCGTGCACGACGTCGCGGCAACGGTCGACGCGCTGAAGATCTTGAATGCCGTGCGCGAAGCCGCGCGGCAACGATAAAGCAGAAGACGAAGGAGGAAGATTCACCATGGGACGTCGATATTTCGGCACGGACGGCATTCGCGGCACGGTGGGCGAGGCGCCCATCACGCCGGATTTCGTGTTGCGTCTCGGTTACGCAGCCGGCAAGGTACTGGCCAGCTCGGCCGATGTCGCGGCAGGCTCGCGCCCGACCGTGTTGATCGGCAAGGACACGCGCGTATCCGGCTACATGCTCGAAGCCGCGCTCGAGGCTGGGTTCTCGGCGGCCGGCGTCGACGTGATGCTGGCCGGCCCGATGCCGACGCCGGGCGTCGCGTACCTGACGCGCGCGCTGCGCCTGTCGGCGGGCGTCGTGATCAGCGCATCGCACAACCCTTATCACGACAACGGGATCAAGTTTTTCTCCGCCGACGGCAACAAGCTGCCGGACGACACCGAAGCCGCGATCGAAGCGTGGCTCGACAAGCCGCTCGAGTGCGCATCGTCCGACGGTCTCGGCAAGGCGCGCCGCCTTGACGACGCGGCCGGCCGCTACATCGAGTTCTGCAAGAGCACGTTCCCTGCCGCATTCAACCTGCGCGGGCTGAAGCTCGTGATCGACTGCGCGCACGGCGCCGCGTATCAGATCGCGCCGCACGTGTTCCACGAGCTCGGCGCGGACGTGATTCCGATCGGTGTCGCGCCGAACGGCTTCAACATCAACGATGGTGTCGGTGCGACCGCGCCGGACGCGCTGGTGCGCGCGGTGCGTGCGAACCACGCCGATCTCGGCATTGCGCTCGACGGCGATGCCGACCGCCTGCAAGTGGTCGATGCCGCCGGTCGCCTGTACAACGGCGACGAGCTGCTCTACGTGCTCGTGAAGGACCGGATCGCGACCGACGGCAAGGTCGAAGGCGCGGTCGGCACGCTGATGACGAACCTCGCGGTCGAAGTCGCGCTGCAGCGCGAGGGCGTGAAGTTCGTCCGCGCGGCAGTCGGCGATCGCTACGTGCTCGAGCAGCTGCGCGAACACGGCTGGCAGCTCGGCGCGGAAGGCTCGGGCCACATCCTGTCGCTCGATCGCCACTCGACCGGCGACGGCATCGTGTCTGCGCTGCTCGTGCTGGCCGCGTTGAAGCGCAGCGGCAGGACCCTCGCGCAGATGCTCGACGGCGTCACGCTGTTCCCGCAGAAGCTGATCAACGTGCGGATGAAGCCGGGTGCCGACTGGAAGGGCAGCACGTCGATTCGCGCCGCGATCGACGCAGCCGAAGCCGCGCTCGCCGGCAGCGGCCGCGTGCTGATCCGCGCATCGGGCACGGAGCCCGTGCTGCGCGTGATGGTCGAAGCACAGCAGGCGGCCGACGCGGTGCGCCATGCGGAGACGATCGCCGACGCGGTGCGCGCGGCGACGACCTGACGCGCGGGCCCGGCGTGTCAGGTCAAACACCTGCGCGCCGGTGTTCCGGTGAATCCGCACACGGCGCCTTCGGGGCGCCGTGATTTCGTCGGACGCAAAGGTTTGCGATACCGATAAAGAGACGGGCGCGTCGCCCCCGCAATTCAGGGGCGAAAAATCGTCAGACCCCTGATATCGGGCCAGCCCCAAGCGGGGGCTTTCCCGGACGCAGACACCGCGCTACGATCCGCTCGCACCGATGTAAAACGGGACGTCTCCCGTCCCTTCCAGGCGGGCAATTCTTGCCGCCGCCGCCGTTCAGGCGCCGCCCGGGCGCCGTCTCCGCCGCACCCGATACTCCCTTTCAACCAGTCATGTTACTGTCACGCCAGTTTCATCGATTGTCACATTACCGTCATGAGGAGCCCCTAACCTTCGCGGTGCCGTAGTCATCCGCTCACACACTGGAGGTCTCATGAAATTGATGCAAACCGCGATTGCCGGCCTGGCTGGCGCGCTTTTCGCCGTCGCCGCCCACGCTGCCGACATCACGGGCGCAGGCAGCACGTTCGCGATGCCGATCTATACGAAATGGGCTGCTGACTACCAGCAGACCGGCGGCGCGAAGGTCAACTATCAAGGTATCGGCTCGTCGGGCGGCCTGAAGCAGATCGTCGCGAAGACGGTCGATTTTGCCGGTTCGGACGCTCCGCTGAAGGATGAAGAGCTCGCGAAGGAAGGCCTGTTCCAGTTCCCGACGGTGGTCGGTGGCGTGGTGCCGGTCATCAACGTGCCGGGCGTGAAGCCGGGTGAACTGACGCTGTCGGGCCCGGTGCTCGGCGACATCTACCTCGGCAAGATCAAGAAGTGGAACGACCCGGCGATCGCCGCGCTGAACCCGAAGGTCAAGCTGCCGGACACGGACATCGCCGTGGTTCGCCGCGCTGATGGCTCGGGCACGAGCTTCATCTGGACGAACTACCTGTCGAAGGTCAACGACGAGTGGAAGTCGAAGGTCGGCGAAGGCACGACGGTCAACTGGCCGACGGGCACGGGCGGCAAGGGCAACGACGGCGTCGCAGCGTTCGTGCAACGCCTGCCGGGCGCAGTCGGCTACGTCGAATGGGCGTACGCGAAGAAGAACAACATGGTCTACACGGCTCTGAAGAACTCGACGGGCACGGTGGTCGAGCCGAAGACGGAAACGTTCAAGGCGGCGGCTGCCGGCGCGAACTGGTCGAAGTCGTTCTACCAGATCCTGACGAACCAGCCGGGCAAGGAAGCATGGCCGGTCGTCGGCGCGACGTTCGTGCTGCTGCACGCGAAGCAGGACAAGCCGGAGCAGGGCGTGGAAACGCTGAAGTTCTTCAGCTGGGCGTTCAAGAACGGCGAGAAGGCTGCTGACAGCCTCGACTACATCTCGCTGCCGCCGGCAGTCGAAGCGGAAATCCGCAAGCAGTGGAAGATCAAGGTGACGGACGCTTCGGGCAAGCCGGTCGCCGCCGAGTAAGCATTGCAGCGGTTCGCTGCCCGGCCGTGCCGGTCGGGCAGTGTGTGCGGTAAAGCCGGGCGTTACGGCGCCCGGCAATCAAAAGCAGGCACCCATGTCTGATATTTCCTATACGTCCTCACGGTCCGCCGACGTTGCGCAGCAACGCGCGCCGAGCCGCCTCGGGGATGTCGTGTTCGGCGGTCTTGCACGGCTTGCCGCGATCGTGACCCTGCTGCTGCTCGGCGGGATCATCGTTTCCCTGATCATCGCGTCGATGCCGACCATCCAGAAGTTCGGCCTCGGCTTCCTGTGGCAATCCGAGTGGGATCCCAACTCGGACATCTACGGCGCGCTCGTGCCGATCTACGGCACGATCGTGACATCGGTCATCGCGCTCGTCATCGCGGTGCCGGTCAGCTTCGGCATCGCGCTGTTCCTCACCGAGCTGTCGCCCGTGTGGCTGCGCCGCCCGCTCGGCATCGCGATCGAGCTGCTCGCCGCGATTCCGTCGATCGTGTACGGCATGTGGGGCCTGCTCGTGTTCGCGCCGATCTTCGCGGAATATTTCCAGAAGCCGATCGGCCGCCTGTTCAAGGACGTGTGGGTGCTCGGCCCGCTGACCGCCGGCCCGCCGATCGGTATCGGCATCCTGGCCGCCGGCGTGATCCTCGCGATCATGATCATCCCGTACATCGCATCGGTGATGCGTGACGTGTTCGAAGTCACGCCCGTGCTGCTGAAGGAATCGGCGTACGGGATCGGCTGCACGACGTGGGAAGTGATGTGGAAGGTCGTGCTGCCCTACACGAAGACCGGCGTGATCGGCGGCGTGATGCTCGGCCTCGGCCGCGCGCTCGGCGAGACGATGGCCGTGACTTTCGTGATCGGCAATACGAACCTGCTCGACAGCATTTCTCTGTTCGCGCCGGGCAACAGCATTACGTCGGCGCTTGCGAACGAATTCGCGGAAGCGCAACCGGGCCTGCATACGTCCGCGCTGATGGAGCTGGGCCTGATCCTGTTCGTGATCACGTTCATCGTGCTGTCCATCTCCAAACTGCTGCTGCTTCGTCTCGAGAAGGGAGAGGGCAAGAAATGAGCGAGCCCATCATGAATTTCCCGGGTCCGGACGGCGCCGTGCTCGACGCGATGCGCAACCGCCTGCAGCGCAAGCGCAAGGCCGTCAACGCGATCGCGCTCACCGCGTCGCTCGGTGCGATGGCATTCGGCCTCTTGTGGCTCGTGTGGATTCTCTACACGACAGTGCATCTCGGCGTCGGCGGCCTGTCGCTGCAACTGTTCACGGAATCGACGCCGGCACCGAACACGGAAGGCGGCGGTCTCGCGAACGCGATCGTCGGCAGCTTGCTGCTGTGCGGTTTCGGCACGCTGGTCGGCACGCCGATCGGCATCCTGGCGGGCGTCTATCTCGCCGAATACGGCCAGAAGAACCTGCTGGCGAGCACGATCCGATTCATCAACGACATCCTGCTGTCCGCGCCGTCGATCGTGATCGGCCTGTTCGTGTACGCGATCGTCGTTGCAAAGTCGGGGCGCTTCTCGGGCTGGGCCGGCGTGATCGCGCTCGCGTTGCTGCAGATTCCGATCGTGATCCGCACGACCGAGAACATGCTGAAGCTCGTGCCGAACGCGCTGCGCGAAGCGGCCTTCGCGCTCGGCACGCCGAAGTGGCGCATGGTGCTGAAGATCACGCTGCGCGCGTCGGTCGGCGGGATCATCACGGGCGTGCTGCTCGCCGTCGCGCGGATCGCCGGCGAAACGGCGCCGCTGCTGTTCACCGCGCTGTCGAACCAGTTCTTCTCGGTCGACATGAGCCAGCCGATGGCGAACCTGCCCGTCACGATCTACAAGTTCGCGATGAGCCCGTTCGCGGAATGGCAGTCGCTCGCCTGGGCGGGCGTGTTCCTGATCACGCTCGGGGTGCTTGGACTCAACATCCTGGCGCGCTCGATCTTCTCGAAAAAGTAACGGCGGAGCAATCCGATGAATATGGCAGAAAGCCACCTGAATCCCGTCGAGCGCACCGCTGCGCCCGCCGGCACGCACGACGCGGCGCACGGCCGTCCGCTCGAGCCGCTGAACGCGAAGATCGAGGTCAACAACCTCAACTTCTTCTACAACAAGTTCCATGCGCTGAAGAACATCAACCTGAGCATTCCCGAAGGGAAGGTGACGGCGTTCATCGGCCCGTCGGGCTGCGGCAAGTCGACGTTGCTGCGCACGTTCAACAAGATGTTCGCGCTCTATCCGGAGCAGCGCGCCGAAGGCGAAATCCTGATGGACGGCGAGAACCTGCTGACGACGAAGCGCGACATCTCGCTGCTGCGCGCGCGGATCGGCATGGTGTTCCAGAAGCCGACCCCGTTCCCGATGTCGATCTACGACAACATCGCGTTCGGCGTGAAGATGTTCGAAAAGCTCACGCGCTCGGAAATGGACGATCGCGTCGAGTGGGCGCTCACGAAGGCCGCGCTGTGGAACGAAGTGAAGGACAAGCTGAGCCAGAGCGGCTACGGCCTCTCGGGCGGCCAGCAGCAGCGTCTGTGCATCGCGCGCGGCATCGCGATCCGTCCGGAAGTGCTGCTGCTCGACGAACCGTGCTCGGCGCTCGACCCGATCTCGACGGGCCGCATCGAAGAGCTGATCGCGGAGCTGAAGAGCGACTACACGGTCGTGATCGTCACGCACAACATGCAGCAGGCCGCACGCTGCTCGGATTTCACGGCCTACATGTACCTGGGCGAGCTGATCGAGTTCGGCGAGACCGAAAAGATCTTCATCAAGCCGGTGCGCAAGGAAACGGAAGACTACATCACCGGCCGCTTCGGCTGATGACGGAGAACAACAGCCATGTCGGATAAACATCTGTCGAGCCAGTTCGACGCCGATCTCAACGCGGTGTCGTCGAAAGTGCTGGAAATGGGCGGGCTCGTCGAGTCGCAGATCGTCGGCGCGATGCACGCGCTGAACGAATTCGATCGCGATGCGGCCGAGAAGGTGATCGCGAACGAAGAAGTCCTGAACACGATGGAAGTCGACATCGACCAGGAGTGCGGCAACATCATCGCGCGGAGACAGCCTGCCGCGCGTGACCTGCGCCTTTTGATGTCGATTTCGAAAACGATTACGAACCTCGAGCGCGCAGGCGACGAGGCCGAGAAGATCGCGAAGCGCGTGCGCCGCCTGGTCGACGAGCCGGCCGCGCGCACGGTCAACATCGCCGAGATCAAGGTGTCGGGCGAGATGGCCGTGACGATCCTGCGCCGCGCGCTCGACGCGTTCGCGCGTCTCGATACGGTGGCCGCCGCACAGATCGTCAAGGACGACAAGGAAATCGACCAGGAATTCCGTGCGTTCGTGCGCAAGCTCGTGTCGTACATGCAGGAAGATCCGCGCACGATTTCGGTGGGCCTCGAGTACCTGTTCATCGCGAAGGCGATCGAGCGGATCGGCGACCACGCGAAGAACATCGCCGAATTCATCATCTACATCGTGAAGGGCACCGACGTGCGGCACCAGCCGCGCGACACGCTCGATCGCGAAGCCAACAGTTAATCGACTCCGTAAGGAAGAACAGAGGTGCCGATGCCCAGCAACATTCTCGTCGTTGAAGATGAGCCCGCGATTTCCGAACTGATCTCGGTGAATCTCCAGCACGCCGGTCACTGCCCGATTCGGGCGTACAACGCCGAACAGGCGCAGAACCTGATCAGCGACGTGCTGCCCGATCTCGTGCTGCTCGACTGGATGCTGCCGGGCAAGTCCGGTATTGCGTTCGCGCGCGACCTGCGCAACAACGAACGGACCAAGCACATCCCGATCATCATGCTGACCGCACGTGGCGATGAGCAGGACAAGGTGCTCGGCCTCGAAATCGGCGCGGACGACTACGTGACGAAGCCGTTCTCGCCGAAGGAGCTGATGGCGCGGATCAAGGCCGTGCTGCGCCGTCGCGCGCCGCAGCTGACCGAGGACGTCGTGTCGATCAACGGGCTGCGCCTCGACCCGGCCACGCATCGCGTCGCCGCGCATGCGGAAGGCAGCGAGATCAAGCTCGATCTCGGCCCGACCGAGTTCCGCCTGCTGCATTTCTTCATGACGCATCCGGAGCGCGTGCACAGCCGCACGCAACTGCTCGACCAGGTGTGGGGCGACCATGTATTCGTCGAGGAGCGCACCGTCGACGTGCACATCAAACGATTGCGCGCGGCCTTGAAACCGGCCGGCTGCGATGCGATGATCGAGACCGTGCGCGGCAGCGGCTACCGGCTCGCCAAGCACGCGTAACGTATCCACGCATGCCGTGTGCCACGGCATGCCGTTCATTCTTTCGGGCGCTGAATCATGAACATCATCTGGGCGCGCTTTCTGGTGTCGCTCGTGCTGCTCGTGCTGATCGGCGTATTGGTCGGCGTCTTCGCCGGCCCGACCGCGGGCCTCGTGTTCGTGGTCGTGATGCTGGTCGCGCAAGGCTTTTTCAGCACCTTTCATACGCAGCGTCTGTGGCGGCTGCTCGATGCACCGGTCTACGGCGAGGTGCCGAGCGCGCCGGGCATCTGGGGCGAGATCTACTATCGCCTGCACAAACTCGCGAAGCAGTGGCATGCGCAGGTGCGGCAGGTCGAGCAGCAGCATTCGCGCTTCATCCAGGCGATCCAGGCGTCGCCGAACGGCGTCGCGATGCTCGACGATCACGACCAGATCGAGTGGTGCAATGCGATCGCCGAGGTCCATTTCGGCCTCGACGCGAAGCGCGACCTGCGCCAGCACATCACCAACCTGGTACGCCATCCCGAGTTCGTCCGCTACCTGAACGCGCAGCATTACGAGGAGACGCTCGTGATGCGCGGCATGGGCGATTCGCGGCAGAACGTGCTGGAAGTGCAGGTGTTTCCGTACGGCGAGAATCGCAAGCTGCTGCTCACGCAGGACATCACCGAGCTCGAGCGGACCGATGCGATGCGACGTGACTTCGTCGCGAACGTGTCGCACGAGTTGAAGACGCCGCTCACCGTGCTGTCGGGGTTCCTCGAGACGATGCGCGAGCTGCCGCTGAACGAGGAGGATCGCGCGCGCTATCTCGACATGATGGAGCAGCAGGCCTCGCGGATGCGGCACATCGTGACCGACCTGCTGGTGCTCGCGAAGCTGGAGGGCGAGAGCAAGCCGCCGCTCGATCGCGCGATCGACATGCGGGCCGTGTTCGACCATCTGAAGGAGGACGCGCAGACGCTGTCGAACGGGCATCACGATATCGCGTTCTCGATCGACGAAACGCTCGGCGTCACCGGTGCGCAGACGGAGCTGTTCAGCGCGTTCGCGAATCTCGTCACGAACGCGATCCGCTATACGCCGGAAGGCGGCAAGATCGTCGTGACGTGGCGGCGCGAAGGCGCGCAGGGTGTGTTTTCCGTCACGGACAGCGGCTTCGGGATTCCGGCCGCCGACCTGCCGCGGCTCACCGAACGCTTCTACCGCGTCGACCGCAGCCGTTCGCGCGACACCGGCGGCACGGGGCTCGGCCTTGCGATCGTCAAGCACGTGCTGCAACGGCATGACGCGCACCTGTACGTGCAGAGCGAGGAAGGGCGCGGCAGCACGTTCACCGCGCGCTTCCCGGGCTCGCGCATCATCGCGATCCGGCCGGCCGCTTACGAGGCATGATCGCGTAACGGCATCCGTCGCTCGTTCGGTGAGCGGAGGTATGCCGGCTCCGCAATAAAAAACGCAGCCAGTCGGCTGCGTTTTTTATTGGGAGCGACGCGGCGCGCGACTCGCGCCGCGCGGCCGATTCTTCAGGCGCAGAACTTCGCGAGCAACCCGAGTTGCGCGTTGCGGATCGTCTTGCCGGTGCGACGGCGGCGGTAGTGACCGTCGCTATGCATCTGCCACGCCGACTGGTTGTCGCCGAGGCACACCGACAGGCCCTCGGCGATCACGCGCCGCTTGAGCTTGCGATCGCGGATCGGGAACGCGACTTCGACGCGGCGGAACAGGTTGCGGTCCATCCAGTCGGCGCTCGACAGATAGACCTCCTCGGCGCCGTTCGCGTGGAAGTAGTAGATCCGGTGGTGCTCGAGGAAGCGGCCGACGATCGAGCGCACGGTGATGTTTTCCGACAGCCCCGGCACGCCGGGTTTCAGCGCGCAGACACCGCGCACGATCAGGTCGACCTTGACGCCGGCCTGCGACGCTTCGTACAGCGCGGCGATCACCGTCGGCTCCAGCAGCGCGTTCATCTTCGCGACGACGCGTGCGCGCTTGCCGGCGCGTGCATTGTCGATCTCCGCGCGGATCGAATCGATGATGCGCGGATGCAGCGTGAACGGCGACTGCCACAGCTCGTGCAGCGTGAGTTCGCCGCCGATGCCGGTCAGTTGCTGGAACACGTGATGGACGTCCTCGCAGATCTTCTGGTCGGCCGTCATCAGCCCGAAATCGGTGTAGAGGCGTGCCGTGCGCGGATGGTAGTTGCCGGTGCCGAGGTGCACGTAGCGGCGCAGCGACGCCTTGCCGGCCTGCACGACGCGCCGCACGATCAGCATCATCTTCGCGTGGCACTTGTGGCCGACCACGCCGTACACGACATGCGCGCCGACGGCTTCGAGCTGCGACGCCCAGTTGATGTTGGTTTCCTCGTCGAAGCGCGCGAGCAGTTCGACGACGACGGTCACTTCCTTGCCGTTGCGCGCGGCTTCCATCAGCGCGTCCATCAGCGGCGAATCGGTGCCGGTGCGGTAGATCGTCTGCTTGATCGCGACGACGCTCGGATCCCTCGCGGCCTGCTGCAGCAGTTCGAGCACCGGCTGGAAGCTTTCGTACGGGTGGTGCAGCAGGATGTCGCCGTTGTCGATCGCGTCGAACATCGTCGGCGCGTTCGTGATCGCGGACGGGGTCGACGCGGTGAACGGCGTGAACTTCAGGTCGGGACGGTCGACGAGATCGGGAATCTGCATCAGCCGCACGAGGTTCACCGAACCGGCCACGCGATAGCAGTCCTTCTCGCCGAGTTCGCTTTCCACGAGCAGGCGGCGCACGATGTGCGGCGGCGAGTCGGCCGACACTTCGAGGCGCACTGCATTGCCGAGGTGGCGCGCGGGCAGTTCACCCTGCAGCGCGACGCGCAGGTTCGTGATTTCGTCTTCGTCGACGAACAGCTCGCTGTTGCGCGTGATGCGGAACTGGTTGCAGCTCTTCACCGTCAGTTGCGGGAAGAGCTCGCCGACGAAGCGCTGCATGAACGAGCTCAGCAGCACGAAGCCGTGCTCGAAGCCCGACAGCGCGTGCGGCATGCGCACGACGCGCGGCAGCGCGCGCGGCGCCTGCACGATGCCCATCACGGCCTGGCGTCCGAACGCGTCGCGGCCTTCGAGCTCGACGACGAAATTCAGGCTCTTGTTCAGCACGCGCGGGAACGGATGCGCGGGATCGAGGCCGATCGGCGTCAGCACCGGCAACAGCTCGTCGAGGAAGTAGTGCCGCGCCCATTCGAGCTGCTCGTCGTTCCACGTGTCGCTTGCGTGGAAGTAGATGCCTTCCTGTTCGAGCGCGGGCAGCACGGTTTCGTGCAGCATCGTGTACTGTCGATGGACGAGCCGCTGCGCGCGTTCGACGACGAGATCGTAAGCATGTTGTAACGACATGCCGTCGGGCGTCAGTGCGCCGGGGTTGTCGCGGATCTGCTCCTGCAGGCCGGCCATCCGGACTTCGAAGAATTCGTCGAGGTTGCTGCTGGTGATGCAGATGAAGCGGAGGCGCTCGAGCAACGGGACTTGCGGATCAGCTGCCTGGGCCAGCACGCGCTCGTTGAAACCGAGGATGCCGAGTTCACGATTGAGAAGCGGGTAACGGACGGACATCGGCAGAGTAGGGGGTGATTCAGGCGATGATTCGAAAGGACGCTCGGAAACTCTCACGGTACGATGACGTGCGAATGACAATGATGTATTTATATCGGGAAATTCTACGCTGTAACCGTTTCGTCTCATAAATGTTTCGGCTATATGCAATCGAGCAGGATGCATGCCCGTGAAGCGTGGCAATGGCAAGCGTTCCACGCTTAAAATGTCGCCTTTGATTGATCGCCCGCGGTTGCCGCACCGGCCGCCGCGGGCGAACGCGCACGGAGCCCCTTCTGATGGTTACAACCCCCCACTTGCTGGCTGCCGTGGATCTCGGCTCGAACAGCTTCCGGCTGATCGTCGGTCGTGTCGAGGAAACGCCGGCGGGCAGCCAGATCTATCCCGTCGACGCGCTGCGCGAGCCCGTCCGGCTGGCCGCGGGCCTGTCGAGCGACAAGATGCTCGATCGCGCGTCGCAGGAGCGTGGCTGGGAAGCGCTCAAGCGGTTCGGCGAGCGCCTGCGCGATTTCCATCCCGATCACGTGCGCGCGGTGGCGACCAACACGCTGCGCGTCGCGAAGAACGCGGCCGAATTTCTCGGCGAAGCCGAAGCGGCACTGGGTTTCCCGATCGAAGTGATCGCGGGCCGCGAAGAAGCGCGGCTGATCTACGCGGGCGCCGCGCACTCGGTGCCGGCGAGCGCGGGCAAGCGGCTCGTCGTCGATATCGGCGGCGGCTCCACCGAATTCATCATCGGCTCGCACTACACGCCGATCGTGATGGAGAGCCTCTACATCGGCTGCGTGAGCCACAGCCGCACCTTCTTCCCGGCCGGCAACGTCGACGAATACACGATGCGGCAGGCCGAGCTCGCGGCCAAGCGCGAGATCCAGATCATTTCGAGCGAGTACAAGAAGGCCGGCTGGGACCAGGCGATCGGCTCGTCGGGCACCGCGCGTGCGCTCGCGGAACTCGTCGAGGCGAACGGCTTCAACGATCCGGGCATCACGCACGGCATTTCGCGCGGCGGCCTCGAGCGGCTCAAGCGTGCGCTGATCAAGTCGGAGAACGTCAACCGGCTGAAGCTGATCGCGCTGAAGCCCGATCGCGTGCCGGTGCTCGCGGGCGGCCTCGCGATCATGCTCGCAGTGTTCGAGGAACTCGGTGTCGACTACGTCGATACGACCGATGGCGCATTGCGCCTCGGTGTGCTGTACGACCTGCTCGGCCGGACGCAGCACGAGGACATGCGTGCGGTGACCGTCGAGGGCTTCACGCGCCGCTACGGTGTCGATCGTGCGCAGGCCGAGCGGATCGGCGCGCTGGCGGGGCGCTTCTACGACGAACTCGAGGAAGCCGACGAAGAAGCGCGCGAGGAAGGGCGGATGTTCCTCGGCTGGGCGGCCGCGTTGCACGAGATCGGTTTGTCGATCTCGCACAGCGCGTATCACAAGCACTCGGCGTATATCGCGAGCAACGCGGACATGCCGGGTTTTTCGCGCACCGACCAGGCGCGCCTCGCCGCGCTCGTGCTCGGTCACGCGGGCAAGCTCGGCAAGCTGTCGCAGGCGCGCGAGGTCGAGTGGCCGCTGCTGTTCTGCCTGCGGCTCGCGGCGCTGCTGTGCCGGCGCCGGACCGATGCCGGGCTGCCGGACATTTCCGTTTCGCAGATGAAGAAGGGCGGGTATGAAGTGCGCCTGCCGAGCGCGTGGGTCGAGCAGAACCCGTTGACCGACTACAGCCTCAGCCAGGAGGCGGCCGAGTGGGAGAAGGTCGGTATCCCGTATCGCGTGGTGTATACCGGCGCGTAACTGGCCGCAGCGAGGTCGACAGCGGGGCTGGGAGGGGCCGGGCAGCAGGCAGGCTTGGCGCCCTTCAGGCTTGCCGCGTGATCGTCGTGGCGGCCGCTCAGTCCGACGAGCAGACGATCGCAGTCAGGAACGGAAACGCCTGCTTGACGGTCGCGTCACTGCCGGCCTTGCGCACGGCTTCTTCCACCGCGCTTTTCGTGCCCCGCACCACGACGCCATAGGCCCAGTCGCCGATCGGCGTGCCGTCGCCCGGGCGGAAGATCGGATCGTTCGCCTGGTATCCGAGCACGACGTAGACGCCGAAGCCGTACGCCGTCAGCGCGTGGCTCGTGCGGAATGCATTGACCGAGTTCGATTCGACATGCATCGGCTCCGACTGGATGTCGCCGGCGGCGAGCAGCGGCGCGACGAATTTGTGGCCGGTCGAATGGCAGTCGAGTGCGTCGTCGAGTGCCTTGGCCGACGCGGTGCCGGCAGTCGCGAGCGCGAGCAGCGATGCGCAGAGGGCGGTCTTCAGAATGTTGTTTTTCATGCGCGAAGGCGGGGTTGTCCACGCGCATTATCGCGTGTTCCGGCAAGTGCCGTATGCGGGCTGCGGATGGCGCGTTGGCCCGTATGCCGTCGGTGATTCGACGGGCCGGACAGGCTGACGCTCGATCCTTTCCTGCATTGAAAGCGCAAGGTCGTCAGCCATTTGCTTTGTGCCGGCCTTCGAAATACGGCTGCCGGGGGCTGCGTGGATCGTTGTAGCGTCGATGCCCCAATTGATCCCTACAATGAATCGAGGCGCTGCGAACCGGGAATCCCGGTTGACGCTTGAAGGGCCCAGAAACGGAAAAGGGGCTACGGTATTAACCGTAACCCCTTGATTCCTTGGTCGGAGCGATAGGATTCGAACCTACGACCCTCTGATCCCAAATCAGAAATTGATGGAAAACATTGGCGAACATTGCTGAACATATCAGAGAGCCATATCCGATGTGTGCCTTTTCCAGATTGACTTTGCCCTATCTTGAACGCATCATAGGTAACAATTCAGAACGTTTCTGCACACAGATTTTGTTACCTGAGTGTTACCTGATAGCGAGATGACCATGGCTAAGGCCGCCCCTAACCGAATCAAGCTGGACGATAAAAAAGTCGAGAACATGCCCTTGCCGAGCGAAGTCACGCAGGTGGAATATCTCGACACGTTGATGCCGGGGCTGCGGCTTCGCGTCTCGAGCAAGGGGGCAAAGACGTGGACGGTGCTGACTCGCGCACTTGTCGCCGGCGAGAAGAAGTTGGTGCGAACCACTTTGGGCCACTATCCTGCGATGAAGCTGGCGCTGGCTCGCGACGCGGCGGCCGCCTATATGCGCGCGGTGCAGGAAGGCGTGGACCCGCGGGCCGCCAAAGCAGCCAGGGAAGCGGCGAAGGTCGAGGAAAGCCGGAACACGTTCGGCGCAGTGCGTGATAGGTTTTTGAAAGAAAAGGCCAAAGGGGTGAAGGCTTTGAAAGCTAATACCCTAGATGAGTACGAGCGCGTCTTAAAGAGCGCCGACTTCGCCGACTGGGAAAATCGGCCGCTCAAAGTAATCAGCCGCGCGCAGGTGCGCTCCGTGATCGACCAGATCGAGGGACGCGTCTCGAGCGTGACGGCGAACAAGGCGTTCGTTTACCTGCGAGCGATGCTCAATTGGGCGGTGGAGAAGGACGTCCTAACCGCCGCGCCGACTGACCGGATGGAGCCACCTGCTGGCGCCGAGGCGCGCACGCGGGTCTTGTCTGACGATGAGTTGCGAATCCTGTGGGCCGCGCTGCCCGCAGCCGGCGTGTTCGAAGTGCCTTACAAGCTGCTCGCACTGACTGGCCAGCGGCGGGACGAAATCGTTTCGCTGCGGTGGGACGAGATACGCGACCTGGATGGTGCCGACCCGCGGATCGAGTTCCCACCGAAGCGCGCAAAGAACAAGCTTCCTCATGTTGTCCCGCTCGCGCCGTTGGCTGCCAATCTCCTGCGCAAAGTGAAGGAGGCGCGGACGTCCCCGGACGAATGCCCGTACGTTTTCACGACCACCGGCAAGACGCCCCTGTCCGGATTCAGCCGGATCAAGCGAACGCTCGACGGTGCGATCGTGCAGCATGCGGACGAAGCGATTGCAGCGGCGCGCGAGTCCGGCGACGTCGATCGAGCCGAAGCGCTGAACCGTGCATTCTTCGCCGAGCGCCACCATGACCAGCTGCGCGAAGCCCTGGCTACGGCCGAAAAGGCCGGGGACGAAGACGAAGTACAGCGGCTCACACACTTGCTCGACGACGCTTGGCGCCTGCATGATCTGCGCCGCACGCTCGTTACCGGGCTCAATAGCAAAGGCGTCGCGCCGCACGTGGTCGAGGCGGTAGTGAACCACGTGAGCGGCGCAGCCAAAGCGGGTGTCGCTGGCGTCTACAACCACGCGCTGTATATGCCCGAGCGCCGCGCTGCGCTCGAAATGTGGGCTCGCCACATCGAGAATCTAATGAATCCCTCGCCGACAGGCGCGAAGGTTATCGAGATGCAGGCGGTGCGCTCTGCTTGATGTTACGAAAACCGCAACAGCTATACGCGTTGTTCTTGACCGTCCAATGTTCAGCAATGTATGGTCCGGTCATGCCTCGCGATGCCTGTCCGAGCGAAAGGTTAAGGCGCGCGATCACCCAACTATCTCACTAGCTGAGATGTCGCGGGGCACAGACTCTACGATCGCCGCCCCCAAGACGCTCCGATAGCGAAAGCCGACCATCGGCCACGCATCGGGGCGTTTTTCATTTCCGTCGCCGTTTGCGTCTGCCGAGGTTCTGAACACTGAACCTTGAAGGACCGCGCCATGACTACTGTTGTCTCCGAACAGGCCGGACAGCCGGCCAACCCGCACCGTCTCGTCCTCTATCCGCAGCTCAAGCCGGAATACGGCATTCCGTACTCGCAGACTCACATCAACCGCTTGCGGAAGGCGGGTAAGTTCCCGCAACCGATCAAGCTATCAGCGAAGTGCGTTGCGTGGAAAGCCAGCGCGATCCAATCGTGGATCGACGCGCTGGAAGCCGCTTCTGTGGGGGTGTGATATGTCCGAAAAGAAAAACGCCTACCACGGCAAGGCGCAGCAGGCGTCGAAAAACTACGGTTCCGGTTACGATTTTATCGGCGCGCCCGAGGGTAAACAAGGCCCCGCGCTGCCGGATGGCTACGCATGGATGCCGTGCGGATGGGTCTATACCCTTCGCGACGTTCTCAACCACATCATCCGATCGGGCAGCTACGACCCGCACACTCCGATGTTCGAGGATCTGTCGGTCTGCCCGCCACCCGACGGTGCGCCGCAGGAATGGTGTGAACGCGGCTGCACACTGGCATTCACGTGCTTTGGCGAGCACATCGAATTGCACTCGCCGGAATGGAAACCGGCAGTGAAGGTTGATGCGGCGCGGTGGAGCGACGATCTGCAAAGGATGCTCAACACGGGGGCGGAGGCCGACTCGGTAGCAGATGCCCTTGGCGGGCCCACAACTGCCCGCCAATTGATCGCGGAGCGGCTCGTGGTGCGCGACGAATTGCGGGCCGCGGATACTACGAGGTCACGTATCGGCTTCGCGATGATGGACTATCTGAACAACCCCGCCAACTGGAACCCGATTCCGGCGTCGGCCGACTTGTTTGCCATCGTTTCCGCCGAGGGGCCGATCGGGGGTGACGCTTGAACATGACAATGATGGATCATGCGCTCGCGCATCACCGCCGCGGCTTCCGGGTCATTCCTTGCGCGAAGGGTACGAAGGACGCAGTTCTGAAGGACTGGCCGAACAAGGCGTTCTCGACCGAAGCCGAGATTCGCGAGCACTGGCGCGCGCACCCGGATCACAACGTCGCCATTCTGGCGTCCGAGTGCCGCGGTGCGCCCACGATGGTCGTAGATCTGGACGTTAAAAACGGCAAGGACGGCTTGTCAGAGTTGGCGCGTTTGGAGAGCGAGTACGGCGCGTTGCCCGAAACGTTGACAGCGGAGTCCGCCAGCGGCGGCCTGCATCAGTTCTATCTGGTGCCGCGCGCTACTTCCAGCCGCACCGATTCGCTTGCATCAGGCGTCGACATCAAGAGCGATCGCGGGTATGTAGTGGCTGCGGGATCGATTGTTAACGGCAAGCAATATCGCTGGCTGAACGACAAGAAGCCGGCCCGGCTCGACGGATCTAACTGGGCGTTCAAGCTGGCCGGCGCGGCCGCCGCGCGTGAACGTAGCGAAGTCCGCGAGCAGCCCGCCACGGTCGATCCCGACCGCGCGCACCAGCGTGCCGTCGAGTACCTGAAAACGGCGCCGTTGTCGGTCAAAGGCCAAGGTGGAGACGCTACCGCGTACCGCGTCGCGTGCGGCGTGCGCGATTGTGGACTGACCGAGCCACAAGCGCTCGATCTGATGTTGTCGACGCGCTGGCACAATGGCTGCGGCTGGTCGCCTGAACGACTGGCCGAAAAGGTGGCGCACGCGTACCGCTATGCCAAAGAGCCGGCAGGCGTTCAGGCGCCGGAAGCGGTGTTCAGTGCCGAGCCCGCGGCGGAAGCTGACGCCGGCACCCATCCGTTCGACAAGCTCAACAACGAGTTCTTCTACACGTTGCACGGCGGACAGAGCGTGATCGGATGGGAGACGACCGACGAAGACGAGTTGCCTACGCTCGAATTCCTATCCGTTGAAGCGTTCCACCGAAAGCATGCTGCACTGACGTTTCAGGACGGAAAGCGGGCGATGCCGCTGACCGAGGCGTGGATGGGTTCGCCGCGGCGCCGCAGCTATGACAAGGTGGTGTTCAAGCCAGGGAAGTCCGTGCCCACGCGCTTCTACAATATGTGGCGGGGATTCGCCGTCGAGCCGAAACCGGGCGACTGGTCGCTGATGCGAGCACACATTCGAGACGTCATCAGCTCGGGTGATGCAAAGGTCGACCGATACGTGATGGGTTGGCTTGCACGCATGGTGCAGCAGCCTGGCGAACCTGGCGAAGTCGCGCTGGTACTCCGCGGCGATGAAGGCGTCGGCAAGGGCACGCTGGCGTGGGCAATCAGGCAACTGTTCGGTCATCACGCCAGGCACCTGACGCAAAGCAAGCATCTGACCGGCAGTTTCAACAGCCACCTGCGCGCCGCGGCTTTCGTGTTCGCTGACGAGGCGTTTTGGTCGGGCGACAAGCAGGGCCGCGGCGCGCTGTTCGCGCTCATCACCGAAGACAAGCTGATGATCGAAGCAAAGGGCCGCGACGCCGTTGCACAGGACAACTGCATCCATCTCATGATGGCTTCGAATCACGACTGGGTGGTGCCGGCCAGCGCTAACGCGAGGCGGTTCTGCGTGCTCGACGTGGCCGACACGAAACGCCAAGACGGAAAGTATTTCGACGCCCTGCGCGAGCAGATGCGGCACGGTGGCTTTGATGCCATGCTGCATGATCTGCTGCACTACGACCTATCCGCGTTCGATGTTCGCCAGGTTCCGCAGACGAAGGCGCTCGCCGAGCAGAAAACAGCAAGTCTCGAAGGCCCGGCGCGGTGGCTGCACGACAGGCTCTATGATGCGGCGATCGGCGCATCGGCATGGGGCGATGAACCGCTTGCCGTGTCGAAGACGCTCGCGTACCAGACCTACACGAACAGCACGAAAGACACGCGCGAATTCAGGCCGGTGGATCCGCGGATATTTTGGAAGGAAGTGAAACGACTGTTGCAGAGTGCGGACGGCACGATGTTGCGCGACAGCAGGCCGCGCGTTGGCGAGGACCGCGAACGACAAAAGGTGTTTCCTCCGCTGCCAAAGGCGCGTTCAGCGTTCGAAGCGAACCTTAAAGCCACGATCGACTGGGGGGAAATCGACATTTTCGGTTGAGCATTGCGCTGTTTGCGTGTGGTTAAGCCGCCCTACGGGGCGGTTTTCTTTTGGGGCCGATCAACTGGACCTGTCCAATGTGCCAATTCTCACTGGACGGGCGCAAAGCCTTGCCAGATAAGGCTGTGTCCAATTGGTCCGCGGTCCACTGTCCGGGTTCGCATTTCGCCGCGGAATTGTGCGCGCAGCGCTCTACTGGCGCCATCGGGCGGGCGGAAAACAGGCTATCTACCACCTTCTATTTATATTGGACTGATTGGACAGATTAGACCAAACCATACGCAGCAAGGGATTTAGCCGTCCAATGTGCTGCCGCAGTCCAGTGGCACTACTGGACAACCACAGCGGTGTCGCGCGCCCAGTGGCTGAGAAGCGCGTCCAGTGCGTTCACACTGCGTTCGTCGGCTCTGGGGTGCGCGATGCCCGCAAAGCGGTGGTCGTGCGCGAGGGCTGTGGCGATCAATCACCCCGGCGATCGAGCGTGCATCCAACATCATTGCGCATCCGTCGATTTGGTGGGCCTTCTGATCTGCGATGCGCTGCTCGATGCGCAATCCCCTGGCACGGAGCCTTGCTGCTAAACGCTCGACACGCACAACGTCGCAGCGATACACCGTGCCAGGTAACGCACAGGTAACAGCGCGCCCCTCGGTGACCGCGACCAATACGCGACCAGCGCGGCGCACTCGTTGCGCCATCCCCCGTCACTCAAGCGTTCGCAGCCATCGGCCCACTGATGCGCAATCAGGCGCGCCCCCTGGCGCTCCGCTGACCATGCCACCCTCCGCTCAACAGCCAATGCATCGGGACGCGTCTCGGGGGGCCCCATTGACTACCCGGGGGGCGCCGGGGTGGGTGGGGGCGAGATTGACGTCGCGATCGTTCCGCCCGGGGGTACCTGCGCCCGCGATTTGAATTTTTGTAGCGGGAGATCATCGGCTTCTTCATCTGTCAAGCACTCCTAAAATTTCTTGTTTACGGGGCACTCCCTTGGTATAGTCGAGTCATTGATGAATTTTTCTTTTTAAATCAATAACTTAGTGTTACGAAGTTCGTAACAAGGACCAAGCGACATGATCGGCAAACCGAGCAGGGAAAAGCTGGAAGCGACGAAGGCCACGCTGCTGGATGAATTGCAGAGCGCTCACGCGCAACTGGCTGCCAAGCGCGGCGAATACAGCGACGCCATTCTGGAAGATGGTTCGTTGACGGAGCGCGCCAGCGCCCTGATGCGCGAAGCCGGGGCCATCGAGCAACGAATCCATGGCATCGAGCGCACTGTGGCCGATGCAAACGAGAGGATTGCGAACGCGATCGAAGCCGAGCAGCGAGCCAAGATACAGGTACGTCTCAAGGAAGCGGCGGATAAGGCGAAGGTGCGCGAAGAAGCGCTAAAAGCAATGGACAAGGCGGTAGTGAGTGTCGCCGAGGCGTGGCGCACTCTGGACGAAGCTAACCGCGCGCTGGCGGCTTCGCTCCCCGGTGGTCTGCCGCTCGATCCGAAAGTTGCGCTGATACACCCGGAAGAGATGGTCGGTGCGGTGAAGCTGGAATTGGCGAAGCAGGGATGCCCGTTTGTAAATAGTCCCGTTCTCGACATGAGCCTCCCGCACATCAAAGAGACTTTGACCGAAAAGGCAGAACGCGTCGGCGCGTGGCTTCAATCGCAACTGAAGGGGTAAATCATGGCAGACGTTCTCGTTGAAACCCTGCGCGCAATCGCGCCGGATGTGAAGCCCGAAACGGCGCTCAAGCACTTCCTCGACGTGCATTTCCAGGGTGGCGTTGTAGGCACCACCGGGACCGGGCCTATTGCGTTCGAGCCTCAGCAGCATCCGGACTTCGGGATGTACTACGCGCGCCGTCGAGAGGAATCCGGGACGGGCCTGATTCTGGTTGACGTGTTCCGTCGTGAAACCGACCACAAGGGGTGAGCCGTGAACGATGTACACACAACCGCAGTGCAGCCGGCCGACATGCTGGCCGAGCGGGCGCCCGATTCCGGCGTCGAGCAGATGATGGCCGCCGAGATGGTGGCGCGTGGTTACTGGACGAAGGAACAGGCCGGCGCCGCGCTCGCACAGGACGGGATCAAGCCGACCGACGCAGCGCCGACCGCGCCCGAAGGCGTCGATCCGCTCAACGCGGCGATTTTCGAAGCGCCGACCAATCCGGACGCGTACAACTTCGGCACGGTGCCCGCGAACGCGCAGACCGACCAAGCGCAGGACATGGCCGCGCGTCAGCTGTTCGTGAATGAAGGCGTGCCCGCTTCGATCGGTAACGAGATCGGGCGACTCTGGAACGCAGCAGCGACGAACCCGCCAACCGAAGGTCAGCGCGCCATCGCCGCGCAGCAGGCTGAAACCACGTTACGCCGCCAGTGGGGCGAGCAGTTCGATAGCAATATCGCGTTGGCGCAGCGCGAAGTGCAGCGCATGGCAAAGGCGAACCCGAACATCCACAACATGTTGGAAGTGTCCGGGCTTGGCAACAACCCGTGGCTGATCTCTACGATCGTGCACCTCGCGCAGGCGCGCGGGAGGACGTAATGCCGCGTCAAACACGAATCAGCGACCGCCAACTCAAGTTCGCGTTGGCAGTCGCCGCGGGGAAGTCCGGCCCGCAGGCTGCGCGCGAAGCCGGCTATCCAGAAGGCCGTGCCAGCGATTTGATGCGCAACCCGTTCGTCGTGTCCGAGCTGGATAAGCAGCGCGCAGCGCTACGCGAGAAAGTCGGGTACGACACGGACCAAGCGCTGAAGGAACTCGAGGAAGCCGCGGCCTTTGCAATCAAAACGAACAACGCCACGGCGCTGGCACGCATCCGGGAATTGAAAATGAAGCTGATGGGTTTGCTCAAAGAGAACAAGGTCGCTACGGCGGGATTCCAGCTCATTATCAACGGGATCGACAAGCCGACCTCGGGAGCAACTGATGTCTAACACGTTGGTCTATACGCCCCCTGGTCCGGTGGCGAAGCGCTTCCTTGAATCGGATGCCTTCGTGCGCATCATCGTCGGCCCGTTCGGCAGTGGCAAGACAGCGGCCGGCATCGTCGATGCACTGATCCGCTCGAGGATGCAGGCACCCGGCCCCGATGGCGTGCGCCGTGTGCGCGGTGCCATCGTGCGGAACACGTTCGCGGAACTGAAGTCGACAACCATCCCTTCGTGGAACCAGTGGTGCCCGCCGCAGTACGGCAAGCTGACGATGGGCACATCGCCGATTGAATTCAGGTACACGGATGCGGAGTTGGACTTGCAAGTCTTCTTCATCCCGCTCGACGGCGAAGAGGATGTGAAGAAGCTGCTGTCGCTCGAACTGACCTGGGCGATGATCGACGAGGCGCGCCAAATCGACAAGGCGATTCTGGACGCGCTTACCGGGCGTGTCGGGCGCTACCCTTCGCGCCTTCAAGGTGGCTGCACGTGGTCGGGTATCACGATGGTGTCGAACCCGTCTGACATGGAAAGCTGGTTTTACAAGCTCGCGACGAACTTGCCTGAAGGATACGAACTGTTCCATCAGCCGAGCGGCGTGTCGGCTGCTGCCGAGAACGTCGACAACCTGCCTGCCAACTATTACAAGCGCCAGATGGCCGGCAAGACCGAAGAGTGGATCAAGGTCTATGTTCACGGGCAGTGGGGCTTCCTTCAGGAAGGCGCCGTCGTCTATCCGTCGTTCAGCGACAGCACGCACGTTCCCGTGCAGCCCCTCCCGGCCGTGCCAAACGTGCCGCTCATTCTGGGCGCGGACTGGGGCAACACGCCCGCTGCGGCGATCGGTCAGATGCTGCCGGACGGCACTGTGCTCACGCTCGCCGAACTGGTCACGGCGGAAGGCGAAACCATGTCGATTCCCGACTTCGGCCGCGCGCTCACCCGCTTCGTTCGGCAGACATACCCCGATCACGAAGTCGCCGCGGCGACCGGCGACCCTGCCGGCACTGCGAAGGGCCCGAGTGGCGACACGGTGTTCGACATGATCAATGCCTCGACGCCGTGGCGCTGGAAGCCAGCCGGCACCAACGAAATCCCCATCCGCATCGCTGCGGTGGCCGAACTGCTCGGCCGCATGGTGAACGGCAAGCCCTCGTTTCTTTTGAGTTCGAATTGCCCGCAACTGCGTAAGGGCTTCGCTGGTGGCTACCACTTCAAGAAGGTTGCTACTGCAACGGGTGGCGTTTACAGCGAGGAACCCAACAAGAATCGGTATTCGCATTGCCATGACGCCCTTCAATACATGGTGCTTGGTGCTGGCGGCGCGGATCTTGTGACGAATCGCGAACGTCGCCGCGAGCGTATGCGCCCGGCGCAAGCGCGCGATGTTGACTACGACTTGCTGAACCGCGACAACGCACCCCCGCGCGACCCCGGAAAGGTCGGTGTGCGATGGGGTAATCCGACGCGCGAGACGTACCGCAACGAACGAGACAGCCGGCCGCGCATCGCGAACGGCACCGAATACAGCATCTTCGACTAAGGAGCCTCATCGTGCGAGCTGATTCACAAGTCTATGACCTTGGCGACGGACTGTCGGCCACCGGTAACGGTGTCGCAATCCGCGGCGGCTACTACACCTTTATGGCGGATGGTATCGCGGGCGGCGCAACGATCAGCCTTCAGATCCAGCACCCGGACGGTACTTGGTGCGACGTCGGAGCGCTGGCGGGAAATGCGCTTGTCAAGACGATCACGCTGCCGTTCATGGTTTCGCCCGTTGTGCTACCGGCGTGCACCGTGCGCGTGGCCATCAATGGCGGCAGCGGCATGTCGACCAATGCAAGTCTCGCGGGGATTGGCTGATGAAAACCATTGTCGTCCCGTATGAAGCGGGCCACCTGCATCGGCTGCAATTGCAGGATGCGCAGGCGTTCGCGCACGCGCTGATAAACGGCGCCAACGCGAAGGCGCTCGAGAATCCGCGGTCGTTTTCGGTGGTCGGTGACGACGGCGAAGTGTATGCCTGCGGCGGCCTGACCGAGTTGTGGACGCACCGCGCGCTCGCCTGGTCGCTGGTCAGTCGTCACGCGGGGCGCCACATGCTTTTGATCCACCGCGCTATCCAGCGTTATCTCGATGCGTCGCCATTCCGTCGCATCGAGATGGAAGTCGATTGCGAGTTTGAAGCCGGGCACCGTTGGGCACGGATGCTCGGCTTCACGATGGAATGTGAACGCATGCGCTGCCAGGGTGCAGACGGTCGAGACAACGCTCTCTACGCAAAGGTGAAGGACCATGGCTGATCCGATCTCAATGAGCACCGTACTGATGGCATCAAGCGCGGTCATCGGCGCTGTAGGCGCCGTACGCGCCGGGCAGGCGCAGGCCGGCGCGGCGAACTACAACGCCCTGGTGGCGCAGCAGAACGCGGGTATCACCAACGCGCAGGGCGTGGCGGCTGCCGACGCACAGTGGCGCAATGCCGAGCGCCGCATTGGCTCGTCGATCGCTGCGTTCGGTGGTTCGGGCGTGCAGGGCTCGACAGGCTCGCCGACCGACGTGCTGGCCGATAACGTCCAGAACGCCACGCTCGACAACCTCACTACGCAGTACAACTACAAGTTGCGCGGGCTCGGTTTTCAGGATCAAGCATCGCTCGACCAAGCGCAGGCGTCGAACGCATCGACGGCAAGCTACCTGTCGGCAGCGGGTGGCCTGGCCGGCGCAGCGGGGCAAGCTACCTACATGAGCAAGGGCGGTGGCGGTTACCCCATCCCCGGCTACGGGTATGGCGGCTATGGCGGCTCGCCCACTTACGGTTTCGGTGGCTGAACAGAAATCCCGACTTACAACCAGCATGTAACGCCACAAAGTGGCATTGGCAGGGAACCCTATGAAACCTGAATGCGTATCCGCGTTGAACGCGGCAGCTGGCCGTCAACTCTCCAACGCAGAGATCGATGCGATCGACGAGCGCCTGCACGGCGCGCTGCGCGAGATGAGCCTCAAGGATCACGCCGGCTTCATGGCGATGTCGCCGACCGAGCGTGCCACCGAAGCGGCCAAGATGGCGAAGGAGTGGATGCTCCAGGATCGGGTGCGTGCGCACGAACAGTCGATTCTCGAAGCGTCGCGCAAAGCGTCGCTGCAATCCGATCTCGACAGCGTGAAGCCGGGGCTGCGCGGGCAGGTGCACACGCTGAAGAACAAGATCGTGGCGCTCGAGTCGCGCGTCGACGCGATGGCGGCCAACCACTTCCGGTTGCTCGATGGGCTGCACGAGGTGGACCCTGGCCGGCTACTCGGCACGTTGCAGAACCCGGAGAAGCAGCGCGACATCGCCGCCGCGCTGTTCGGCGAGCAGTCCAGCCCGGAAGCGCGCACGGCTGCCGACAGCATCAAGTCGATGATGGACACGCTGGCCGATCGCTTCCAGCGCGCCGGCCTGACGCTGAACAAGCGGGACGACTACCGGATGCCGCAGCCGCAAGATCCGCTCAAGGTGGCGGCGAGCCGCGACGCGTGGGTCGAAGACCATCTGAACTGGGTTGATCGCCGCGCCTACGTCAACGCAGACGGGCGCCCGATGAACGATGACGAGCTGCGCCGGATGCTCGGCGAGTCGTGGCGCTCGATCGCCACGGATGGCGCGAACAAGCGCGCGGAGGAAACGACGCGCGGCGGCTCGGCCATCGTGGGCAGCGGCAAGAACGCGCCGCGGCAGCTGTTCTTCAAGAACTCGGCAGCATGGTCGGACGCCATGCAGAAGTACGGCGGCACGACGAATATGTACGAACTGCTGAATTCGCACGTCCGGTCGATGACGAAGGACATCGCAGTGGCCGAGCAGTTCGGGCGCAACGCCGAAGACAACGTGCGGCAGGCGATGGCACGCGCCTACGAGAACGATCAGCGTGCGCTCACGACCGACAAGGATCGGTCGCGTCTCGCGTCGATGCAGGCCAAGACGGCGCGCTTGTTCGACACCTACCTGCACCCGATGCGCCCCGGCAGCGAGGGGTGGGCGAACGCAATGGTGCAGTTGCGCGGCCTGATGGCGTCCAGCCAGCTCGGCTCGCTGTTCGGCGCGCTGCCGGATCTCGCCGGCATGAAGCTGGCCGCCGAGCACAGTGGTCTGCCGGCGTTCCGCATGTTCCGCAACAGCGTCGACAGCGTGCTCGCGGGCGGCGAGAAGAAGGCATTCCTGAACAAGCTCGGCATCTGGCAGGAAGGCTTTACCCACCTGAATAGCCGGATGGCAGAGGAAAACATCAAGTCGGGCTACGGCACTTGGCTCAACGAGATGACGCACCGGCTGATGGGGCTGAACGCCTACGACCGCGGGATGCGTGCCGGCATGGGGCGCACGGTCATGGATACGCTCGGTCGCTTCACGCGTGAGCACGACACGTTGGCGAGCGCTGAAGGCGAAGCGCGATTGCTGCAAGAGAACGGCATTACGGAGAACCACTGGCAGGTGTGGCGCAAAGCCGAACTCGACAAGGGCTACCACGGCAACGAGCACCTGCTGACGCCGCAATCGATCTACGACATCAAGGACCCGAGTGTGACGCCAGCGATGAAAGATGCCGCCGCTGAGAAGCTGCTCGAAGTCACCTACGGCCAGATGCAGTACGGTGCGCGCGGCGCGTCGCGCAGCAGCATGGAAGACCGCGATGCGATGGGCGTGGCGCGGCTGCCGGCGGGCACGATCGCCGGGGAACTGGCGCGCTTCGCGTTGCAGTTCAAGTCCGTGCCGGTCGGCATCTTCCGCGCGCACTGGGAGCGCATGCAGAGTCACACCACGTGGGGCGCCAAGGCAGCATACGGCGCGCGCTTCGTGGCCTACTCGGCGCTGATGGGCGCGCTTGCCACCGAGATTAAGGCGATGATCAATGGCCAGAATCCGCGCACCATGAACATCTCGACGCCGGAAGGCCGCAAGTTCTGGCTCGAGTCGGCGGCGGCCGGCGGCGGCTTCGGCCTGTACGGGGACCTGTTCCTCAACGGGCAGACGGCCGGCCAGTCCGGCGTCGAGACGTTGCTTGGGCCGGGAGTGTCGGCGCACTTTGGGATCAGGTCCAGCAGATCCGCCAAGCGGAAGGCGATGCACTGAATGGGGAAACCTCGCATCCGTACCTGCTGAGCGAGATCCGGTGGATTCGCCGCAACGCCGTGCCGTTCGCGAATCTCTGGTACGCCAAGGCTGCATTCAATCGGCTGGTGTATGACGCCTTGCAAGAGAACCTGGCGCCGGGCTCGTCGGACAAGCAGCGACAGCGAATGGAAGCGCGGGGCGCGTCGTACTGGTGGGCGCCGGGGCCGGATAGCGAGCCAACCGCACCGGATCTGAGCACGGCCTTCAAGTAACAACGGCCGCGACTCGTTGCTCTCGTCGCAACCGGTTGCGATGAGAGCAACAAAATTCTACAAAAACACTGGAATATGGAATTTTCTTGCTAAGATGCCGTGGCGGCACTATGATTAATCAACGTTAACGACGGTTAATCTTGGTGACGGGGGAGTGATGAAGCGAGAAGACATGTGCCTGCGGCCGGCTACCGACATGGGGCAAATCAGCATCGACGCGTACGCCTTCGAGAAGTTGAAGGACAGCACGTGGAAACGCGTCGAGCTGCGGGAAATAAACGGCGGCGACTGGTTTCGATACAGGGTTAAGCGTGGGCACGAGCAGTTCGGTTTGATGTACCAGGCGGCCGAAGACGCGCGGCCCGATCCGGACGCCCCGCAGTACCACTGCGTGCGGGCCGCACGTGTCGCCGTCGATCGATCACGAATGAGGCTTTAACCAACCTGCGACACATCCGCCGCGCCGGCCACTGGCCCGCGCGGCTTTTGCTTTAGGGAGAGAACAATGGAAAAGGTATTGAACTTGCTGCCGAAGGAGGCAGCGGAGCGGTTGCGCACGACGGTCGGAACACTTGCAGTGTGGCGAGTGAAAGGCCAAGGGCCGCGCTATATCAAGATGGGCCGAAAAGTTTTGTACCCGTTGCCCGAGATCGAAGCTTTCGAACGCGAACACCTGCGATCAAATACGACCGGCGTTCGCGACAATTGCCGATAGCCTAGAATCGAGCGTCTACAAAATCTAAACCGGGGAAACAAAGTGAGGCTACTGTCACGCTGCGCGGCTATTTTGATTACATTGCTTGCGGCTTTACCCTCGCTTTCCGAGGCGCAGGCACTGAATCCGGCATTCTTGCGAAGTACCGTTCTGATCGCCTATCAAAAGGGGCCTTCGAGCTTTTCCTTTGGCAGTGGGTTCTTTATCTTCCGCTCGACCAAGGGAGATGGGGGACAAGTACTGCTCATCACCAACAAACATGTACTTCCGCCGGAAGGGGCAGCGACCAGCATACAAGTCAGAGTCACCGTCGCGGACGGCGGCACAGCGACTGTTCAGGGTGTTGAAATTCCGGTTGTAGGTTCCGATGGCAAATATCTGCCGACAGTGCGGTTACACCCAAATCCAGGCTTCGATGTCGCAGCGGTCAACGTCACGGAGGCTATTGTTACCCACCATATCCAAGGCGCGTGGATTCCGGAGGGTCTCCTGTCGACCCCAGAGCGGCTAAAAAACGAGAACATCACGGTTGGCGACGAAATTTATTTGCTTGGCTACCCGAACGCGATCTTCGACGCGCGCAACATATCGCCAATTCTCCGCACGGGTGTAATCGCGACGGTCCCGTCTGAAGGATACGCGTTCAACGACTCGCTGAGGCAACAGTTCGGCTTGCCAGACCGCATCGATGGGTTTCTGATTGACGCTAATGTGTACCCGGGGTCGAGCGGCAGCGTCGTCATACTTAAGCAACAGGCTGCCGCAGTCGGATCGCAAGCCGCTATGGTTCTGAGTCGCGCTAAGAAGACTCCTTACATCTTGGGCATCGTAGCGGATTCGATACCGATCACTGATCACGCACTGGGTTCAACCCAGCGCATGGGACTGGGTGTCGTGTACTCGTCCGAAGCGATCCGCACGGTCGTGGATAGTTTCCCAAAGTGAACAGTAGTCTAGCCGGGGCCTCAGTCGTTGGGCTGTCCTCGTAGCTGTTACCTGTAGTGTTACCTTATTGCCGTTTTATTGAGGTAACGCGCGGGTGATCCAGAAACGAAAAACCCCCGAAGCCTTACGGCGCGGGGGTTTCGCGGTACTAATACGTGGTCGGAGCGATAGGATTCGAACCTACGACCCTCTGATCCCAAATCAGATGCGCTACCAGGCTGCGCTACGCTCCGACGAGCCAAAGATTGTATCGTTGAATATCCGATCCGGTCAATCCCTATATGCGGGCAAATGCCGCGGCGGCAAACGCCCGCAATTTGCGACAATTCGCCCGATCATCGGCGGCCCGCTCGCCGAAGCAAGGAGAACATCATGATGAACCTGATCCTGTGGCGCCACGCCGAAGCCGAAGACTACGCGACGAGCGATCTCGCGCGTCAGTTGACCGTCCGGGGCCGCAAGGACGCGCAGGCGATGGCCAAATGGCTGCGTGGCCGGCTCGAGACGAACGCCGTGATCCTCGCGAGCCCGGCGGCCCGCACCGTGCAGACGGTCGAGGCGCTGACCGACCAGTACCGGACGGTCGACACGCTCGCGCCGGGCGGCGGCGTCGACGACGTGCTGGCGGCGGCCGGCTGGCCGGAGGGCATCGCGCCGACGGTCGTGATCGTCGGTCACCAGCCGACGCTCGGCAGCGTTGCCGCGCAGCTGATCGCCGGCGGCGACGACAGCTGGAGCGTCAAGAAGGGCGGAATCGTGTGGCTGGCGAGCCGCACGCGTGACGGCAGCCGGCAGGCCGTATTGCGTGCGGTATTGACGCCCGACCTGCTGTGAGGCCCGCCTGAAGAGCTTTGAAGGGATTGATCATACGGTTTCGCAAGCTTTCTGCTAAAGTCAATTCGGCGACACGTCATTGAAAGGACACGGTCGTGCCACATAACGGTCACGGCCGATTACTACATTGGCGGGCATGTCGCCCTATTCCTTACGACCAGGAAAGCCTAATGCGAGAACTGCCGACGCCTACGCTCCCTTTTGCCTCGCTGCCCCTCGACACGTCGCGGCGCCACCTGCCGCGCGCTGCTGAAACCGTCACATCGGAGTATCGCCTGCGCGCCGCGTGGGCGCGTACCGAAGACGAATTGCGCGAAGCCCAGCGCCTGCGTTATAGCGTGTTCGCCGAAGAGATGGGCGCGCAGGTCAGCGGCCCCTCCGGTCTCGACGTCGATCCGTTCGATGCGTACTGCGACCACCTGCTGGTTCGCGATCTCGACACCCTGAAGGTCGTCGGTACGTATCGCGTGCTGCCGCCGCACCAGGCGGCGCGTGTCGGCCGCCTGTACGCCGAAGGCGAATTCGACCTGTCGCGCCTCACGCATCTGCGCGGCAAGATGGTCGAGGTCGGCCGCTCGTGCGTGCACAGCGACTACCGCAGCGGCGCCGTCATCATGGCGCTGTGGGGCGGCCTTGGCGCGTACATGATGCAGAACGGCTACGAGACGATGCTCGGCTGCGCGAGCGTGTCGATGGCCGACGGCGGCCACTACGCGGCGAATCTGTACCAGTCGCTGTCGGCAGGCTCGCTGACGGCGCCGGAATATCGCGCGTTCCCGCACACGGCCCTGCCGGTCGACGAACTGCAGACGGGCACCGTCGTGGCGCCGCCGCCGCTGATCAAGGGTTACCTGCGTCTCGGCGCGAAGATCTGCGGTGCGCCGGCCTGGGATCCCGACTTCAACTGTGCGGATTTCCTGACGCTGTTCCGCCTGTCCGACATCAACGCGCGCTACGCCCGCCACTTCCTGGGCTGAGCCGTCGGAATCGCGTCGCGCCCGCTCGCCCGGGCGCGCGCAAGCGAACGCCGTCGCGTGGCACGCGCCGCGTGACGGCGTTTGTCCATCTGATCGATGTGTGTGAGTCGGACCCTGTTAATTTCGGCGATACGCGATCACCACCGTGCCGCGTGACGGCACGTTCGTGAACGGCCCGGGTATGAGCCGGACGCCAGCGGCGCGCTTAATGCTTGCGCCGCCAGTCGAGCAGGTGGTGTTCGGCCATCCAGTGGTGGATCATCCCTTCGCCTTCATGGCTGCGCTTGTATTCGCGCGACTCGAAGAACGACAGGGCGACGAGCACCATCAGACCGACGAACAGCCCGATCAGGCCGGCGATTTCTTCAGACGACATGGCAGCCTCCTTTCCACGGCACAGCGCCATGCGTACATAGTAGGACATGCGCGGCGCGACTCCGAACCGAGATTTCCGCTAGACTCGGCGCGGTCCCGGCGTGCGATGGGCGCGCCGCTTTCCGGAGCCCTACCCGATGAACCGTTTCATGCTGGCCGTGCTGGCCGCATCTTTGCTCGCCGGCTGCACCAGCGATCCGCATCAGGCCCGTCGCGGCCATCCGCCGGAAGATCCGGCCGACTATCACGGCGTGCCCACCGACATGACGCCGCCGTCGATGCTCGACGCGCCGCCGCCGAAACCCACGCAATAATGGCCGGGTCGGCCCGCCGTCAGGCGCGGGCCGCGGGCGCGTCGGCGCCGATGTGCCGCAACAGCGCCGGCAGGTAGCGCGCCAGCGTCGCGCCGCGTGCGGCCATGAACAGCAGCAGCGCGAACCAGAGGCCGTGATTGCCGAACGTGCCGACGGCGGCGAGCGTGGCCACGACGAAGATCGAGAACGACGCGACCATCGCACGCATCAGCGATTGCGTCTGCGTGGCGCCGATGAACACGCCGTCGAGCAGGAACCCCCAGACCGACACGATCGGAGAAAGCGCGGCCCACGGCAGGTAGCGCAGCGCCATTTCGCGGATCTCGGCCTGGTCGGTCAGGCGCGCGACGATCCAGCCGCCGCCGGCCCAGTACACGAGTGCGAACAGCAGCGCGCCGAGCGCCGACCAGAACAGCGTGACGCGTACGGCCTGCCGGAAAGCGCGGCGGTCGCGTGCGCCGGCCGCAGCCCCGACGAGCGCTTCGGCCGCATGCGCGAAGCCGTCGAGGCCGTACGCCATGAACGTCTGGAAATTCAGCAGCAGCGCGTTTGCCGCGAGCGTCGCATCGCCCTGTTTTGCACCGAGGTGCGCGAACCAGCCGAATGCGCCGAGCAGGCACAGCGTGCGCAGGAAGATGTCGCGATTGAGCACGATCAGCCGCTTGAGCGCGACGCGGTCGGCGAGTGCACGTACCGCGATCGGCGCAAGGCCGCGCGGCCGCAGCCGCCACAGCATCCATGCGCCGAGCGCGAAACCGCATGCGTCCGCGGTGGCCGTCGCGGCGCCGATGCCGGCGATACCCCAGCCGAAGCCATACACGTAGAGCAGCACGGCGCCGATGTTCACCGCATTGATGAACACCTGCGCGACGAGCGCGAGCCGCACGCGCTGCATGCCGAGCAGGTAGCCGAGCACGACGTAGTTCGCGAGCGCGAACGGGGCGCTCCAGATTCGCGCGTGGCTGTAGGCAAGCGCCGTGGTGCGGACGGCATCGCTGCCGCCGAGCGCGGACAGCGCACATGACAGCAGCGGCACCTGCAGCGCCAGTACCGCGGCGCCGAGTGCGAACGCGACGATCAACGCGCGCAGCAGGTTCAGGCGGATCCCGGCGGCGTCGCCGGCGCCATGCGCCTGCGCGACGAGGCCCGTCGTCCCCATCCGCAGGAAACCGAACCCCCAGAACACGAAATTGAAGAACAGCCCGCCGAGCGCGACGCCGCCCAGGTACTGCGTGCCGTCGAGGTGGCCCGCGACGGCCGTGTCGACGGCACCGAGGATCGGCTGGGTCAGGTTCGCGAGGACGATCGGGAACGCGAGCGCGAGGACACGCCGGTGCGTGACGGCGGCCGTGCCGGCCCCGTGCGGTAACGCGGCTTCGGACATGGCGGACGCGTCAGGCGCGTTCCTGCACGCAGACCCAAGGCGAGACGACGACCGCCCACAGCTCCGGGTTGCGCGCCGCGTAATCGGCAGCGGTTTCGGCCGGCATGCGCGCGACGAGGCCCGACGACAGCCAGCGCGTGACCTGCTCGGCATCGTCGTCGGCAACGGCTTCCGCGACGCTGACGAGATCGAGGTCGCGTGCGACGGACAGCAGCTTGCCCTGCGCGAAGAAGCGTTCGAGATCGCACCAGTCGATCTTGGCGGTTTCGCCGAGGAGTTTGGCGTAGAGCGGGCTGTGCGACGCGCCCGCGTCGGAGTGGTGATCAGAGGACATCGTTTTCTAGGAAAGACTGCGTGGTGGCGCCACTATAAACCATCCGGCCGGGCCGGCGGCACGGGGGCGGCCAGCCTACGCGTCGCGCAGCGCGCGGCGCACGATCTTGCCGGTCGCGGTCATCGGCAGGCTGTCGACGAACGCGATCGCGCGCGGATACTCGTGCGCGGCGAGGCGCGTGCGCACATGTGCCTGCAGCGCCTGCACGAGCGACTCGTCGCCGGCGTGGCCGGGATTCAGCACCACGAACGCCTTGACGATCTCGGTGCGCGTCGCGTCGGGCACGCCGACGACGGCGGCCATTCGCACCGCCGGATGCGTGAGCAGGCAGTCCTCGATCGGGCCCGGGCCGATCCGGTAGCCGGCGCTCGTGATCACGTCGTCGTCGCGGCCGACGAAGCGCACGAAGCCGTCGGCGTCGATCATGCCGGTGTCGCCGGTGAGCAGGTAGTCGCCGGCGAATTTGTCGCGCGTCGCGTCGGCGTTGCGCCAGTATTCGAGGAACATCACCGGGTCGGGGCGGCGCACCGCGATGCGCCCTTCGACGCCGGGCGGCAGCGGCGTGCCGTCCGCGTCGACGATCGCGACCGCATGGCCGGGCACCGCCTTGCCGATCGCGCCGGGCTGCGCATCGAACAGCGCGGCGCACGACGACAGCACCATGTTGCACTCGGTCTGCCCGTAGAACTCGTTGATCGTCACGCCGAGCGCGTCGCGCCCCCAGGCCGTCAGCTCGGTGCCGAGCGATTCCCCGCCGCTCGCGACGGATTTCAGCGACAGCGCGTAGCGTTCGCGCGGTGCCGCGACGGTGCGCATCAGCTTCAGCGCGGTGGGCGGCAGGAATGCGTGGGTGACACCGTGCCGCGCCATCAGCGCGAACGCCGCGTCGCCGTCGAATTTCTCGAAGCGGCGCGCAAGCACCGGCACGCCGTGATGCCATGACGGCAGCAGCACGTCGAGCAGGCCGCCGATCCATGCCCAGTCAGCGGGCGTCCAGAACAGGCGCGCGTCGCGCGGGAAGCGCTGCTGCGACATCTCGACGCCCGGCAGGTGGCCCAGCAGCACGCGATGCGCGTGCAGTGCGCCTTTCGGTTTGCCCGTCGTGCCGGACGTATAGATGATGACCGCCGGATCGTCGGCGGCCGTATCGGCCGGCACGAAGTCGGGTGTTTCGGCGGCGATCGCCGCGTCGTAGCGCAGCACGCCCGGGTAATCGGGCGTATCGGGTTGATCGGGCGCATCGTCGCCGATGCAGTAGACGGTATGCAGTGCCGGCAGCCGGGCGCGCAGCGGCGCGATTTTCGCGTAGCCGGCCGCATCGGTGACGAGCGCGGCCGCCTCGCTGTTCGCGAGCCGGTATTCGAGCGCATCGACGCCGAACAACGTGAAGAGCGGCACCGCGATTGCGCCGAGCTTGTACGCGGCGAGGTGCGCGACGGCCGTTTCGGGGCCCTGCGCGAGAAAGATGCCGATCCGGTCGCCGCGCCGAAGGCCGGCGCGCGCAAAGCTGTTCGCGAGCCGGTTAGAGGCATTCCTCAGGTCGTCGAACGTGATGCGGAAAACGTCGCCTCGCGCGGTTTCATGGATCAGCGCGAGGCGTCCGCTGCCGTCCGCCCACTTGTCGCAGACGTCCACGCCGATGTTGTAACGCGCCGGAACGTCCCACGCGAAGCGGGAGAGCAGGTCGTCGTAGTGGTCGGCGGCGGGCAGCATCGAGGTGTCTCCTGGGGACGAACGTGGCGTCGCGCGAGCGGCTTACATCAGGATTTCACGCAAACGAATCCACAATGGCGTCCGAGGGTAGGGAATCTTCGTACTCGTCCAATAGCCTCGGCTCAGTGCACGATTCCACAATGACGCATAAGATCACGAAAAAATCAGTGTGTGACCATGGATTTGCTTCTGATAGCTGCGGGGTTCAGCCTGATCGGAATCGGCGTACTGGTAGCGTTTGCCCGTCACGTCGATCCGTTGTCCGGCCGGTTCACCGGACGTCTGCGCAAGCGCTGACATCACCTTTCCCGGTTTTCACCGCGACGACACGCGATGCGTGCCGGCATCGCGTGTCGTCCATCGGGTGCTCAGCGCGCCGGCAGGTAGCGTGACGGGTCGATCGATCGGCCGCCGTAGCGCAACTCGAAATGCAGCGCGACCCGATCGCTGTCGCTGTTGCCCATCTCGGCGATCGATTGCCCTTGCGTGACCGACTGGCCTTCCTTCACCAGCAGCGCGCGGTTATGCGCGTAGGCGGTCAGGTAATCGGCGTTGTGCTTGAGGATGATCAGGTTGCCGTAGCCGCGCAGCCCGTTACCCGCATAGACCACCACACCCGGCGCAGCCGCGACCACCGGCGTGCCCGGCGAGTTCGCGATGTCGATGCCCTTCGATTTCGAGCCGTCGAACGTGCGGACCACATTGCCGGCGGCCGGCCAGATCAGCGCGATACTCGTGGCCGGCTTGACGGCCGATTCGACCGGAGCGGACGGCGCGGGGCGGGCCCGGCCGGCACTGCCGGTGCCGGTGGTCGACGGCGTCGAGGCGGTGGTCGTGCCGGGCGGCGGCACGACGCGCAGCACCTGGCCGACTTCGATCGCATCGGGGTTCGTCATCTGGTTCCAGCGCACGATGTTCGATACCGACGTGCGGTTGTCGCGCGCGATCTTGTAGAGCGTATCGCCGCGCTCGACGCGATAGAACCCGGGGCCGACGGGCGCGGAGCCGCATGCGACGAGCAGGGCGGCGCAGGCGGCTGCGAAGAGTCGCTTCGTTGTTGTTCCGAACATTGAACCTCGCAAAACCCTGCCGCGCGTGACGCGGCAGGCAACACAAAACGTCCGATTTTAACGGGTTCGACCCGCGCACCGCAGTTTGGGCCGTTATCGGGACTGCGGCGCACCGGTTCCACGCGTTGCCTGATGGCGTTTCAGCCTGCGTATCAAGCTTGCGTATCAGCCGGCGAGCGGAAGGACGCGAATCCGCAGCGTGGCCGTTTCGGTCGCGCCCGGCGCGAGCAGGCGCAGCCCGAGGCCGTTGTGGATCGCATCCGGCAGGCCGAGCCACGGTTCGACGCAATAGAAGTCCGAATCCGGCTTCTCGGTCCAGGTCGTCACCGCGTACCACGGGATCGAGCCCGGCACGTCGAGCGCGATCTCGATCGTGCGGCGGCGGCCCGGCATCACGATGCGCACCGGCATGGCCGGCACGCTGTCGAGGCAGTGGAAGCGGTCGAGGATGTCCGGGTTGTCGAGGTGATAACGGGCTTCGCCCGGTTCGGGCGTGCTGATCGAACCGTCGGCCTGCTGCGCGCAACGATGCGTGGGCGGCAGCTCGAGCGTGGTGTCGGCGCGTTCGCCGTGCGGCAGCGCGAAATAGAAATGGTGGCCGGCGTAGTAGGGCAGCGGCGTGTCGCCGCGATTGGTCGTCGTCAGCGCGACTTCGAGCGTGTGCGAGTCGGCCAGCCGGTAGGTCGTTTCGAACCGGAAGTCGAACGGGTAACTGGCGCGCAGCGCGTCGGTTGCGTCGAGCGTCATCGACAGCGCTGCGCCATCGGCCGACGGTTGCGCGGCGAACGGCAGGTCGCGCGCGAACCCGTGCATCGGCAGGTCGCGCACCACGCCGGCGGCATCGCGCCAGCGGCCGAGTTCGCCGTCGACGCGGTGTCGGCCGAGGAACGGGAACAGCAGCGGGTTGCCGCCGCGCACACGTGCGAGGTTGCTCCAGTCGGCCGTGTCCGGCCAGAAGATCACCGGTTCGCCGTCGACATCCCATGACAGCAGGCGGCCGCCGAATTGCGGAGCGACCCGGACGAGCGACGGGCCGGCGTGAAGTTCGTGAATGTCGTGTTGCTGGAAGGTCGGCATGGCGAATCGGGTTAGGCGGGTGGACGGGAGTGACGCGCTCCATTATCGGGCCGTGGCGGCTCGGGGAAAACCCTTCTCGGGAAATCGCGAGTTTTTAAGACTGTCATCGGTCGGGATAATGGCTCTAAACCGGTGATGTTGCCGGGTCATGACACTTCGTGGAGGGGGCCATGGATCTGGCAATGGCAATGGGTATCGCACTGTTCGGCATGTTTACCGGCAGCACGGTATTATTTTTCTATCAGCTCGGCCGCTGACGGCAATTCCTGCCGAAGTCGAAAGGCCCGCCATGCAAATGGCGGGCTTTTTGCTTTCTGGGTGCTTACAAATTGCAAGCGTTTGTGTGCATTGCCGCAATATCCAGCCAAATGCCTTGGCGCAGTAATCCGGGCTCGGCATAATCGGGGCGCGTTTTTACGGACGCGCATCGCGTCGTCCACTTCTCTTTCCGCTTGATTTTCACTAAAAGGACCGACGCGTGAGTCTCTGGTTTCTGGTATTCCTGAGCGTCCTGCAGGGCGTCACCGAACTCTTCCCCGTCAGCAGCCTTGGCCATACGCTGCTCGTGCCGGCGCTGTTCGGCATGCACATCGACAAGCACGCACCGCAACTGCTGCCGTTCCTCGTCGCGCTGCACCTCGGCACCGCGCTGGCGCTGCTGTGGTATTTCCGCGCGCGCTGGATCGCGTTGATCAGCGGCTTCTTCGCGCAGCTCGGCGGCCGCAAGAACGACGACGGGCACCTGATGTGGGCGCTCATCATCGGTACGATCCCGACCGGCATCGTCGGGCTGCTCCTCGAGAAGCGCATCGAACGCGTGTTCCACGACCTGCGGATCGTCGCGGTCGCGCTGATCGTGAACGGCGTACTGCTGTGGCTCGGCGATCGCATCCAGCGCAGCCGCGCGCATCAGGCTCCGGAGAAGATGACGTTCAAGCAGGCGTTCTTTGTGGGCCTCGCGCAGATCGGCGCGCTGATTCCGGGCTTCTCGCGCAGCGGGCTGACGATGATCGCCGGCAACGCCGCGGGGCTGACGGCGGAGAAGGCCGCGGAATTCTCGTTCCTGCTCGGTACGCCGATCATTTTCGCGGCGGGGGTGCTCGAGCTGCCGAAGCTGTTCCATGCGCGCGACCAGCTCGCCGATGCGCTGCTCGGCGGCGTGCTGACGGCGATCGCCGCGTATCTGAGCGTGCGGTTCCTGATGCGTTACTTCGAAGGGCGTGGCCGGCTGGCTTCGTTCGGCGTGTATTGCGTGATCGCCGGTGTGTTCTGCCTTGGCTGGTTCATGCTGCATCCGCAGCCGGTTTGATGCTGCGAAGGCCGATCTCGCGTGATGTGGCGCGATGATCGGGTATAATTTCGGGCTCGGCTTCATGCCGGGCCCGTTTTGCTTCGGGGCTTCGAGGTTGGTGGTTTTGCTGCCGCCTGAAGCTTTGTGTCAAACGCAGCCCGCGCCGGCCGTGTCTTTTCTCCCCGACCGCCCTTAGCTCAGTTGGATAGAGCAACGGCCTTCTAAGCCGTAGGTCACACGTTCGAATCGTGTAGGGCGGGCCAGTTTGATCCCTAGAAGACCCTCACCAGTCCGCCCCAGGTTACCCAACCCCCTCACTCCACCGTCACCGATTTCGCCAGATTCCTCGGCTTGTCGATATCCGCGCCACGCAAACACGCCGCGTGATACGCAAGCAGCTGTAACGGCACCACATGCAGGATCGGCGACAACAACCCGTAGTAATCGGGCATCCGCAGCACCGACACGCCTTCGCTGTTGTCGATCCGCGTATCGGCATCGGCGAACACGTAAAGCTGCCCGCCGCGCGCCCGCACCTCCTGCATGTTCGACTTCAGCTTCTCGAGCAACGCGTCGTTCGGCGCGATCGTGGCAACGGGCATCGTATGCGTCACGAGCGCGAGCGGCCCATGTTTCAACTCGCCCGCAGGATACGCCTCCGCATGGATATACGAAATCTCCTTCAGCTTCAGCGCGCCTTCGAGCGCGATCGGGTAGTGCAGCCCGCGCCCGAGAAACAGCGCGTTTTCGTGCTGCGAGAATTCCGCCGCCCAGCGCGCGATCTGCGGTTCGAGCCCGAGCACATCCTGGAGCGCACCCGGCAGCCGCCGCAATTGCATCGTGTAGCGCGCGAGCTGCGCATCGTCGACGTAGCCGCGCAGCCGTCCGAGCGTGACGGCGAGAATGAACAGCGCGACGAGCTGCGTCGTGAACGCCTTGGTCGACGCGACGCCGATTTCCGGGCCTGCCCGCGTCAGGAAGCGCAGGCCGGTCTGGCGCATCATCGCGCTGGTCGGCACGTTGCAGATCGCCAGCGTGTCGATATGGCCGAGCGCCTGCGCGTACTTGAGCGCGGCGAGCGTGTCGGCGGTCTCGCCGGATTGGGACACGCTGACCACCAGCGTGTTCGGCATCGCGAGCGCATCGCTGTAACGGTATTCGCTCGCGATCTCGACCTGCGCGGGGATGCGCGCGATCGTTTCGAGCCAGCGGCGCGCGGTCAGGCCGGAATAGTGGCTCGTGCCGCACGCGAGAATCAGCACGTTGTCGATCTGGTCGAACGCCCGCGCGGCATCCGGGCCGAATACGGCCGGATCGAACAGCCCCGCATCCGGGATGGTCGCGGCCACGGCCTGCGGCTGCTCGAAAATTTCCTTCTGCATGAAGTGCCGGTACGGCCCGAGTTCGACCGCGGCCTGCGCGGAGGAAATGGTTTGCACCGCGCGCTCGACCGGTGCGCCGCCGCGATCGAGCACGCGTACGCCGCCCGGCGTCAACTCGACGACGTCGCCTTCCTCGAGAAAGATGAAGCGGTCGGTGATGCCGGCGAGCGCGAGCGCATCGGAGGCGAGAAAGCATTCGCCGTCCTTCACGCCGACGACGAGCGGTGAGCCGACTTTCGCGCCGATCAGCCGCTGCGGCTCGTGCTTGCTGAACACGGCGATCGCGTACGCGCCATGAAGCTGCGAAGTCGCTGCACGGACGGCGGCGAGCAGATCGCCGCGGTACTGGCTGTGGATCAGGTGCGCGACGACCTCGGTGTCGGTCTGGCCGTCGAATTCGTAGTGCGCGTCGGAAAGTTGCTTGCGCAACGTTTCGTGGTTTTCGATGATGCCGTTATGCACGAGCGCGATTTCGTCGCGCGAGAAGATCGGATGCGCGTTGCAGGTTGCCGGCGCGCCATGGGTCGCCCAGCGCGTGTGCGCGATACCGGTGCTGCCGGTCAGGCCGGCGCTGCGCACGTGGGCGTCGAGATCGGCGACGCGCGACATGCTGCGCTCCCGGCGCGGCTGGCCGTTGACGACCGTCGCGACCCCGCATGAATCGTAGCCGCGATATTCAAGGCGGCGCAAACCTTCAATCAGAATCGGGACGATGTCCCGTTGCGCGACCGCGCCGACGATGCCACACATGACACGCCTCCTTCCCTGACATTTTTGCCGGATCGGATGCACGCCGTGTCAGCGCGACGCAGTCTCCGTTGCCTCCGCCGTCGTGAAGCCGCATTGAGCGGGCGCGACGGGGTCGGCCATCCTGCTTTCGAATGCGAGATAAAGCGATTCCTCCAGTACGTTCCAGTGCGCACCATGCCGGTACGGGCCCGATCGCGCATGCCAGCAGGCGACCGTGTTCCAGTCGTTCATCTTGAATGCGACCAGCGCAATCAAGCCCCATGGATAATCGCTGCCGGCCAGTTGCAGCCACGTCTTGCCGTATTTCTGCATCCACTGCGCATAGATGGCCTCGTTCGATTGATCGGGAACCTGAATCCCCGACAGGAGCGGGAAGATCTGCGCGACCTTCGCCGGATAGAAGGTCGCGTCGCTGATGCGCTGCGTGCTCGCGCGAAAGCCGGATTGCGTGCCGCGCCAGAACACCTTCAGGATCGCGGACGAGAGCCGGTCGGCGCGCTGGCGCCACGGGCTCGCGTGCGCGGTGTCGGCATGCCGGACGTAGTACGCGGCGAGCGCCTGGAATGCGCTGTGGACCTCGACGTTATCCATCAGCAGCGCGACGTGCAGTGTCGACGAGATCTGATAGACGCCGGTGGGCTTGCTGAGCAGCGTGTCCAGATGCGCGCCCGCGCGGTTCAGGCTGAGCTCCCATGCGGCGGGCATGCCGTCCGGCGGCGCGAAGCGGGAGAGCAGCTCGATCCAGGTGGCCATCATCGCGTCGTCGGCGTCGGCTTCCGCGCAAGCACTGTACTGGCCGCTCTTCAGGCAGTAGCGATCGAAGCCGCCGTCGGGGCGCTGACGCGGCAACAGCCACGCGATCCACGCGAGTGCGGCCTGGTGGGTGTCGAGCCCGGCATCGGTGGCGGCGAGCAGCGCTTTCGCCGCGAAATACGGATCGACGCCGGCGCCGTTCAGGCGCACGGTGATCGCGCCGTCGGGGCGCTGGTAGAGTCCGTTGAGCTGGAGCTCGGCGGCGCCCGCGTGCAGCGCGAAGCCGAATGCCGCGACACAGCAGGCAACGCACCACAGGCGGCATAGCCGGGCGGTGGCCGCCACGCGGGCGCGTGCGGCCGGGGAAAGCGCGGGCCGGTTCATGATCGGGGGCTCCTGCGCGGTGTTCGTGCGCAATGCTCGCCGGGCGCGGCGTTGGCCGCGTCGCGCGCCGGCGAGTGTGTCGACGTTGCGGGTCAGTTCACCTTGGCGCTGGTGAACTTGAGGCTGGTGCCGCCGTTCGCGGTGACGAGCCAGTACGTCGCATCGGTGATGACGATGCTGCCGCTGCCTTGCGTGATCAACGGCAGTGCGTAGGCCTTCTTCGGCAGCAGCCACGTCATGTTCGCCAGACTCGTCGGGTGGCTGGCGGCAAATGACCAGCCGCTGCCCGTGTCGGTGGCTGACCACGTAACGTTCAGGCGTGCCCGATCGAAGATCGTGATGTCGCTCATCGTGTACCACTTGAACTGGCCGAGCAGCTTCAGCGTATTCGCTTGCGAGAAGATCGCGTTCAACGTCGACGTATAGGACGACGCGCCGAGCGGGTGCGCATAGATCAGTCGGCTCGTACGGTTCGCGACGACGAAGTTCATCAGGGATGCATACCAGTTGTTCACGTCGCTCGTCGGCACCGCATACTGCTGGAACTCCTCGAACGTCGCGTACTTGCCGAACGGCATCACGGGGTAAGCCCACAGGCCCGGGTTCAGCAGCGCGCCGTTGCGGTATGCGCGGGTCGGTGCCGAGCCGGTGTGGCCGGTGAAGTAGTAGCCGTTGAAGCCGTTGCTTTCGAGCCAGTTGACCGACCAGGTCGGCGTGTTGCCTTCCGGCGCTGCGTACTCGACATCGGGTTGGCCCGTGGCTGCCTGAACGGCCTGATGGTTCATCACCAGGTACTGCGTGAACGTGCTCGCGTTCGTTTCGCTCGCGTTCGCCCCCCAGTAGTCGTGAATCCAGCCACCGTGGCTGCCGACGTGATGGCCCTTGCTCAGGAAATACTTCACGAGATTCAGCGCGGTGGGGTTGTTGGCGAGGTTGATGCCGTTTCCGTCGCCGAACGTCGCTTCATCGGGGCCGGCCGTGATCACGAGCGAGAACGGCCCGTTGTTCCACACGCCGAGGTTCTTCAGCTGGAGCGCGGGCTGGATCTGGTCGCCTGCGCAGAAGTGCCAGTTGAACACCAGCCCGGCCATTGCCTTCGGCAGCGGCGACAGCGACGGCAGGTTCAGCATCTGCGTGCCGAAATAATGCAGGTAGCCGTGGATCAGCATGCCATCAGTCTGGCCGTCGAGGTAGGCGAGCGGCAGGTTGACGAACAGCACGCCGCCGTTGCCGTACGTGTTGTAGCCGGACACCAGCCCGAACGTTGGCGAGGTCAGGATCGTCGTGCCGGTGTACGTCCCCTGCGTGACGAAGCTCGGATAGGTGAGGAAGCCGTACACATAGCCGGAGATGCCTTCGAGCGTGTCGGTGGTCGTCGCCGTGGTCGACGCGAGCATGGTGGCTGCCTTGCCGGTCGTCGTGCTGACGAGCGAGTTGGCGCTATACGTACCGGACTTCACCTGCTTGCCGTTCGCGACGCCGGTCAGCTTCGGCGCCGTCTGGTTCAACAGGCCGCTGCCTGCCGGCGGCGTGTCGTACTGGAACCATGCGCCGTGGTTGTAGTTGGCGAGGCCGCCCGGGTTCGACGGGCTACCGGACAGGTAGAGCGCGGTACCGGTAGCCGGCTTCGACGAGTTGTTCGTCTTCGAGCCGCTGGTGGTCGCCGCCGCCATGACGCTGGCGGTCGTCGTGGTAGAAGCCGTCGTGGTCCATGCCATCGACTTGCCGGGAGGCACCTGGAGCGTGCGCAGCCAGCTGCTCATGCCGGTCACGTTGCCGAGGCCGATCATGTTGCCGCCCAATTGGTCATACAGTACGTAGTCCACACCGACCATGTTGCTGAAGCGGGATTTCGGGCTCACGTAGAAGCCGGCGGAATTCAGCACGCCGAAATCGTAGACGAGCATCACCTTGCCGCCGTTCAGCGCATAGTTCTGGATCGCCGTGACGAGCGTGTCGTCGGCTGTCGTATGCACCTGATCGGGCAGGATCAGGCCGGGATACTGCGACAACGATGCACCGGCCGTCATGAACTGGCTGTCGGTCATCACCGTGATCTGCAGCCCTTCCTCTTGCGCGGTGTCGAGCCATGCGGACACGCGCGGATCGGGCAACGTCAGCGTATTCGGCACCAGCAGGATGAGCTGGTTGGTGGCCGCCTGAACGCCGCCCGGACTGAATGCGAACGCGAGCGCGAACAACGCGAACAGGATCCGCAAGAACTTGCCTGACTTTGCCAACATGGTGTACTCCTCGCTCAAGGAATGGGGCGCGCGGCAGCCGTGATGCGCGTGCCGCCAGGTCGACCAGTCCTGCCCCATAGGTGTGTGCGGCTGTCCGGTGCGTCGAACATCGAGTGGTACCTGTCGATGGCAGCTGGAACAACGAGGCACGTCGGTGCGCCGCGCTGTCGTCATTGACGAAAGGACCCGATGCGACACATTGAGTGAAGCGAACAACGTGCCATTCGCTGCGGAGGCCCGGTCCTGTTGGCTTCATGTAACGCGAGTCGCGCGGCACGGCGGCAAACGCGATGGATTCGTTTCATCGCTGATACGGCGCGTTTGCGCGCGAAATCAGCAGACAGAATCGGCGCCGTTCGTCAGCGCGCCGGGCCAGCTCGCGCAGTAGGTGTAGAGCGTGACCAGCAGGCCGATCAGCAGCGGTCCGCCGAGCAGGAAATAGCAGAACGGCAGGAACAGCAACGTGCCGTGATGGATGATCATCGCGTGCAGCAGCATCACGAACGGCAGCGCGACGATGAAGTAGCCGAGTACCAGCACCGACGCACAAGCCTTCTGCAGCAGCGAGAAATCGAGCGGGTAGTACAACGCCGCCATCACCAGCGGGATCATCGCGATCGCCGCGCCGTGCAGCACGAACATGTCGCGCAGATGCAGCAACGGGACATAGGGAAACGTGCCGGGCGCGAGCCAGAAGTACGCGCAAATCAGCAACTGGGTGAAGCTCGCGATACGTAACAGATATGCAACAGGCAGCCAGTGCTTGTGTCGCATGAAGGAGGTGGCGAAGCCGATCGCGCAGAGTGCCGCGGTGGCGGCCAGCAGCACGTCGCCCGGCATGCGCGCGGCGACGTCGATCGACAGCAGCGGCACGCGCGGCGCGTCGGGCGGATAACCGATCACGATCACGTGGAGCGCAGGATCGATCTGCTGCGCGCCCCAGGCCATCACCGCGCGCCAGTAGCGCCAGGCGAGCGGCAGGACGACCCACAGCAACGCATACAGCGCGGGCGTCAGCAGTACGATCGACAGCAGCCAGCGCTGCGGATACGCGTGGATTCGCAGCGAACGGTCGGCGGGAGGACGGACGGGACGCGTCTGCATGTCGCGCGCCCGGTTACCAGCGATAGAACACGCTCAGCTCGCCGCCGATCCGCGAGTAGTACGGGTTGTGGTAGTAGTCGAACTCGAGCTGCGTTCCCCACTTGCGCGTGAACCAGTAGCGCCATTTCGCGTCGATCTCGTGGCTGCGGAAATCGGCGATCTGCGAGCCGGAACCGGTGACCTGATAGGCCTCGCGGCCGAACCCGCCGCGCAGCACGATCACGCTCTTGCCGACTTCGCCGTAGGTGACGGCGCCGTAATAGGCGGGCGCCTTCACCGATCCGGGCGAATCGACCGTGTAGTTCGTGCCGGCCTCGAAGATCCATTTCGGCAGCGCGTACCAGATCACGCCGGCGTGATAAAGCTGATCGCGATGGCCACTGCGGTTCCATGCGTAACCGGCACCCAGCGACACGACCAGCGAACGATCCGACAATAACTTGCGATTGATCGACAGGTCGACGCGTGCGCTCGGCAGGATCGTCCCTGACGTGGTGCCGGCGAAGCCGACACCGCCGAACCAGTCGGGGCCGATATCCTGCACGTAGGTCAGGGCGCCGAGTTGCGTGTTCTCGCCGAAGCGATGAAGCTGAGCGAGTTCGCCGAGCACGGTGCGCCCGCCGTCCTGATAGACGCCACGCAGATGCACGCCGTACCAGTCGCCGTAACCGTGCGTCAAGTGCGCGCTCGAATAGCCGAGCGACAGTTCGGTATGCGATTCTTTCGGCGCCTGGACATGCGTGACGATTGCGTCGGGCAGCGGCGGGCGGTTCGTATCGTCGGGCGTGAACTCGGCGAGCGGCACGCCGTCGGGCAGGCCGTCGGCGCTGACGCGCACGAACGTGGATTCGTCGAGCGGCCGCGGCGTGATGACGGTCGGAACGTCGGGCGCCTGCACGGGCGGCGCGGCGGCGTCATCCGGCAGGGCAGCCATTACCGGTGGCGCACCGAAGGCGACGCCGCACAGCACCGCGAGGGTGGCAACCGGCGCGCGCGGGCCGCGATGGCAGGGGCGATCGGACATGAAGGCGCTCCTTAACGGGATGCGTGGAACCAGCCGCTGCGCCACGCGACGAGGTCGCCATGCACGCATGCATGACCGGCGACCGAGACATCGCGCGCACACGCGCTGACAGGATGGCCGGCGACCCCGATGCGCGCACCGGTCAGCCGGAGCAGGCCGCCGGCCGACACGACGCCGTCGATGCAGCTCGCATCGGCGAGCAGCACGTCGTCGCGCGCGAACACGGCGCCGTGCAGCAACGCATGACGTTCGAGTTCGACACGATGCGCCTTGACGCTGCCGCGCAGCACGCAGCCTTCCCCGAGCACGAGCGTGCCGTCGACGACGAGGTTGCCTTGCACGACCGTGTGCGCGGGCAGGCGAACATCGCAATGCAGCAGGTAGCGGCCGTGCAGGAAGCGATGCGGCAGCGTCGCGAAGTGGCGCGTGAGCGAGATCGCGCGGCGTGGTGCGACAGGCATGTCGGCAGCGCGTGTGCCCGACGCGGCACCGAAGACGATCGGTTCGCCGTACAGGCATGCGAAGCCGCCGGCGCCATGCAGGTGCACGGTGCCGCCGACCACTACGCCACGCAGCACCGCGCCGTCGATGTCGATGTCGATCCGCGGCGCGTGCGCAAGCGCACCGATCGTCGCGCCGGCATGAACGTCGATGCGTTCACCGGCGAACGCATACGCCGCTCGGGCGCCGTCGTCGAGCGTGATCGCGCGATCGGCATGGAGCACGTCGTCGCGATGCTCGTCGTGTGCGACGTGAATCATGTCGGCGTGCTGTACGGTCAGCCCGAGTGTTTGCCAGGGTGGTGCGGCGGACGGATCGGCCGGCGGTTCGCCGGCCGCGTCCGCCCGCAGCGCATCGTGCCATCGCGTGGCGAGCAATGCCTGATCGACGAACGGACCGTCGCCGATCGGCAGCGCCGCGACGTCGCTGCGCCGGATCAGTTCATGCAGCATCGGCAGGAACGGCAGGCTGAGCACACCGGCCACCGGCACCATCACATTGAAGGTCGTCATCGCTCATCGCTCCGGTTTCAGTTGCCGGCGGAAACGCTCGGTCTTGTCCCATTTCAGTTCGCGGCGGAATGCGGCGTCGAGCGTGAGCCCCCATAGCGCGGAGACGACGGCCGCGATCGTCACGCAGAAGCCGACGACGTTGATCGGCACGAGGCGCAACCGCGTCGCGCGGCCGTCGAGCCGGGCCGCGACGACGATCTCGAAGAACACGCCGAAGTTGCCGAAGGTGCTGAACGAAAACAGCGCGAACAGCGACACGATCAGGCCGAGCGCGGTCGAGTTGACGCCGTTGAACAGGTAGAGCGCGAGCGCCGCGCTCCATGCGACGGCGAGGAGCGCGGGCATCACGAACACGCCGAGCAGCAGCGCGCCGTCGAGACGGCAGCGCCGCGAGATCAGCGGATTGCGCAGCACCGGGACCAGATAGCGCAGCAACGTCTGGTTGTGGCCTTTCGCCCAGCGCGTCAATTGCCGGGCCCGCACGGCCCAGTGCTCCGGCACTTCCTCATAGCATTCGGCGTGGTTCAGGTAGACCGTGCGCCAGTCGCTCAGCAGCAGGCGATAGGTCATGTCGGTGTCCTCGGCGAGCGTGTCGTCGCGCCACCCGCCTACCGCGTCGAGCGCGCCCTTGCGGATGCCGCCGACCGTGCCGCCATACTGCGGCACCAGGCTGAGGTTGTTGCGGGCTTGCTGGTTGACCTGGTAGCCGCCCGCGCGCTCGAGGTCGAGCAGCCGCGCGAGCAGGTTGCTGTCGGCGTTCTGCGGCACGACGCGGCCCATCACCGCGCCGACTTCCGGATCGAAGAACGGCGCGACGAGTTCCTTCAGCAGCCCCGGGCGCGGCAGGTAGTCGGCGTCGAATACCACCATGATGTCGCCGCGGATGAAGTGCAGCGCATCCTTCAGCGCGGCCGCCTTGCCCGGCTTGCCCGACTCACGGTGAAAGGGCTGGATGAGGTCGGGCGCAAGTGCCTGGACCTCGTCGATCAGCGCGCGGGTGTTGTCGGTCGACCGGTCGTTGACCGGAATGATCGTCAGCCTGTCGCGCGGGTAGGTCGTCGCCAGCAGCGCCATCAGGCAATCGACGACGACGGCTTCTTCGTTGTGGGCGGCGACGAACACCGTGAGCCGCGGCCATTCGCCATGGGTAATCGTTCGGTAGGGCGCGCATTGCGGCTTGAACAGGCGGTCGATGCTGAACACGTAATGCCGTCCGGCGTAGACGCACGTCAACAGCATGAAGAGCCACAGGTACGCGACGCAGGGCATCAGCAGCAGGTCGGGGTCGAACGTGAAACCTGGCGTACCGGCGGGCGGCGGCTCGAGCGACACGTCCGCATCGTGCGATGCCGGTACGGCGACGGCGAACGGCACGTTGTCGAGGGCCGTGCGCTCGACGGCGACTGCGGCGTTTGCGGCAGGCACGATGATCCGCGCCGGTTCGGCGATCGCCTGCGATGCGGTGTCGCGCACGGCCAGCGAGAAGGCAAGCACGATCAGCAGCAGAATGCCTTGCTCGCAGAGCGACGCCATCCGCGTTTTCTTCATGTCCTGGTCCCCGATGTCCGCGACGACGACCGATGAGAGCTGAAGGCGCCCGGGGATCGCGCGGTTGTCAATGGGACGCGGCCGCCTGTTCGTCGCGCGAGGGCGGATGTCGTTCGCCCCGGCGGACGCGTCGCGTCGCCTCCCGGCTTCGTTGCATTGGCGTCCCCGTCTGTCTGCTGCTGCCGTGCGAGTGCTTCGGGACGCACCTGTCCGACATTAAGCAAGGCGTGAGCCATGGGTCGCGATGCCCCGTGCCGCAAGGGGCCGGGCGCGAGGTGCGCGCGCAGTCGCGGTCGCGGCGACGTGTTTTGATTCACTGACGAATCAGCGTAGGCGCATGCCGTTCGGCCGCAGGCAGTCTGCGGCCTGTCCCGCGTACGTCGCACGGCCGGCGGTTTGTGTGACGAGTCGCATCCTCCTTGCTCGATGCGGCTTCGCGAGAGGCACTGGCGTGCATCGTTCGCCGCGCACGCGTTGCCCCGAAGATCGAAACGGCGATCGCCGTCGTCCGTGCGGAATGGACCGGACTCCGATGTATCCGACTGCTCCGGATCCGCGTTACACATTCGCAACGTTTCCCGCACGTCCATTCGTGCGACGCAAGCGACACTGCATGCCCGATTAATCGTGCGCACGCGACCTTGGCCGGCGGTCGCGTGCACGCCGGGCGCTGCACAGACAAAAGTGCCGAATCGAGACGACGTAAAGCGTTTCGAAAGATCCAGGCGGATCGATACATGACGGGTATCGGACATGCAGTCGTGATTCATCGGACGACGTCGTCAGACGGATCGTGCGGTCGGCCGGCTGTTTATCGTTGTCGCGCCTACCCGGAGATGAGACGTCCCGTAGCAGTTGTGAAACATTCCGTTGCGCAACGCGTATGTGCGGCGCGCGTCGCGCGAACCGGGCCCGGCTGTAGTGCGGCTGGTTTGAATATTGCTGGTGTGGAAGCGACGTGACGGACAGGCGTGGTGCTCGACACAGCGAGGAACGACTCATGACGTGACTGATCAGTGCAACGAGATGCCGGTAGAACGACGATTCGCGCGGCCGGGACCGCACGGACAAGACGGCGCGCTCGCCCCTCGGCACCGCCGCGTGCTGACCGCGTGCGAGTACGGGAAGCGCCGTCCGGATACATGCTTCGCGCCACGTGCAGGGTCGTCCGCGCGAAGTGGCTAAACGAGGATAACGATGAAGAAGATTTTGCTTGTGTTCGGGACTCGGCCGGAGGCCATCAAGATGGCACCGCTGGTGCGCGCGCTGAAGGCGCAAGCGGATGTCGACGCCCGGGTGTGCGTGACCGCGCAGCATCGTGAAATGCTCGACCAGGTGCTGACGCTGTTCGACATCAAGCCCGACTACGATCTCAATCTGATGCGGCAAAGCCAGACGCTGACCGACGTGACGACCGGCATTCTTCAATCGATCGGCATGGTCTTCGACGATCTGCGTCCGGACGTCGTGCTGGTGCACGGCGATACGACGACCACGCTCGCGGTCAGCCTCGCGGCGTTCTACCGCTATCTGCCGGTCGGGCACGTGGAGGCCGGGCTGCGCAGCGGCGACATCTGGTCGCCGTGGCCGGAGGAGCTGAATCGCCGCGTGACCGACGCAGTGTCGTCGTGGCATTTCGCGCCGACCGGGCAGGCGCGTGACAACCTGCTCAGCGAGGGTGTGCCGGGTAGCGGCGTCTCGCTGACCGGCAATACCGTGATCGATGCGTTGCACGAGGTCAAACGCATGCTGGACCGAACGTCGACGCTGTCGGACAAGGTCGCCGCGTATTTTCCGTTTCTCGAGCCGTCGCGGCGCGTCGTGCTGATCACCGGCCATCGCCGCGAGAGTTTCGGCGAGCCGTTCAAGCAATTCTGCGAAGCGCTCTGTACGCTCGCGGGCCGCTATCGCGACGCGCAGTTCGTCTATCCGCTGCACATGAACCCGAACGTGCGTGAACCGGCGCGTGCGCGGCTCGGCGGTGTGCCGAACATCTACCTGATCGAGCCGCAGGAATACCTGTCGTTCGTATTCCTGATGTCCCGCGCGCACTTCATCATCACCGATTCGGGGGGCATTCAGGAAGAAGGGCCGGCGCTCGGCAAGCCGGTGCTCGTCACGCGCGAGACGACCGAGCGGCCCGAAGCGATCCAGGCGGGCACCGCACGACTCGTCGGCACCGACCAGGAGCGGATCATCTGGGAGGCATCGCGCTTGTTCGACAGCGAGAGCGCCTACGAGGAAATGTCGCGCGCGAGCAATCCGTATGGCGACGGTCACGCGAGCGAGCGGATCGTTCACGCGCTGATGCGCACGCCGGGCGTGACGACGAAGACGACGAGCTTTTCGCTGGGGGCCGCGGAAATGCCGTTCAATGCGCTCACGCTGGGGTTGCAGGCGTTGCGGTCGCCGTGAGCGGGAGCACGCGATAGCGTCTTCCGTATCGTTCGCTGCCGTCGCACAAGGATCCGGTCCGGCCGCCAGGCCCGCCGGATCCTTGCATGTGTGCGACCCGGAACGCATTTTCCCGCCGGGTTCAAAACGCGGCAGTTCCTGCGCAAGCCGGTGGTGCTTGTCGGATAGCGGAAGCGATCGACGCGCGCGAGGCGCTGCATCCGGCGCGCCGGCGCGCCGGCGCAAAACCGTCGCACATCGGTTAAAGTCGGAGCTCGGCTCAATCCCCATACGAATCCGCCCGTCCGGGCCGAACGTCGCGCGCGGGTAACGGCGATCCGGCGCGCCGTTTCTGGCAGCCTCGACAGGTTCGCGTTGCCGGCGTGACGGTTTGCATGGGGCAGAATCGGGACCCGCGGGCACCCGCCTTCGAGCGGAATCGTACGCGCGGCAGCCCTCGGCAGCCCGCAGCACCGGGAAACACATCGAGCGCCGGTTCTTCCGGCGAAGCAGTCCACCAGGCGGTGCCGGCTCGGCACCGTTCGAATCCCCACCCGGCACCCGTGGTGCGACGCGGGCGCCTCGACCAGGAGGTGAACGATGATCACGCTGACCGTCAACGGTAGCGAGCAGCACTTCGACGGCAATCCCGACATGCCGTTGCTCTGGTATCTGCGCGATGTCCTCGGCGATACCGGCACCAAGTTCGGCTGCGGCATGGCGCTGTGCGGCGCATGCACCGTGCACCTCGACGGCGTCGCGATCCGCTCGTGCATCACCCCGGTCGCCGCCGCTTCCGGCAAGCGCGTGACGACGATCGAGGGACTGTCGACGGACGTCGATCATCCGCTGCAGCAGGCCTGGCAGGAACTGAACGTCGCGCAGTGCGGCTACTGCCAGTCCGGGCAGATCATGCAGGCCGCGTCGCTGCTGAAGACGAATCCCCATCCGACCGACGCCGACATCGACGATGCGATGTCCGGCAACATCTGCCGCTGCGGCACCTACACGCGCATTCGTGCGGCGATCCGCCTGGCCGTACGCCGCGGAGGTGCCGCATGAGCGCGCCTGAACTCTCCGTCCATAACGAAAGCCGTCGCGCGTGGCTGCTCGGCTTCGCATCCGGCGGGCTGCTGCTCGCGTTCGGCGTGCCGTCGCTCGTCCACGCGGCGACACCGGTGCAGCCGCCCGTCAGCGCGAATCAGCAGTATGGCGGCGCCGGGATGCCGCACGGGTTGCGCGACGATCCGCACCTGTTCGTCGCGATCGCGCCGGACGGCACGGTCACCGTGACCTGCATCCGCTCCGAGATGGGGCAGGGCGTGCGCACGAGCGTCGCGCTCGTGGTGGCGGACGAGCTGGGCGCCGACTGGGCGCGCGTGAAGGTCGCGCAGGCCGTGGGCGACGAGCCGCGCTACGGCAACCAGAACACCGACGGATCACGCAGCCTGCGCCAAAGCTTCGCCGCGCTGCGCCGCGCGGGTGCGGCCGCGCGCACGATGCTCGAACAGGCGGCAGCCGCGGCGTGGGGCGTCGATGCGCGTCAGGTCAAGGCGACGGTGCATGAGGTCGTCGACACGAAGAGCGGGCGCAAGCTCGGCTTCGGCGAACTGGCGGCGAAGGCGGCCGCGTTGTCGGCGCCCGATCCTGCCACGGTGGCGCTGAAGGCGCCGGCCGAATTCCGCTATATCGGCAAGGGCGAAACGGCGCTGATCGACGGGCGCGACATCGTCGGCGGCCGCGCGCACTACGGGATCGACACGCGGCTCGACGGGATGCTGTATGCGGTCGTCGCGCGACCGCCGGCCTACGGTGATACGGTGGCGTCGTTCGACGCATCGGCGGCGGAGAAGCTGCCGGGTGTCGTCAAGGTCGTGCAGCTTGCGCCGACACCGCTGCCGTCCGGTTTCCAGCCGCTCGGCGGCGTGGCCGTCGTCGCGCGCGATACGTGGACGGCGATCCAGGCGCGCGCGCAACTGAAGATCGACTGGAAACACGGGCCCAACGCGAACTACGATTCGGCCGTGTATCGCAAGACGCTCGAAGCGGCTGCCGCGCAACCGGGCGACGTGATCCGCAACGACGGCGATGCGGCGGCGGCGCTGGCCGGCGCCGCGAAGCGCGTGCGCGCGACGTACTACATCCCGCATCTCGCGCACGCGACGATGGAGCCGCCCGCGGCCGTCGCGCGCGTGGCCGACGGCCGCTGCGAAGTGTGGACCTGCACGCAGGCGCCGCAGACCACGCGCGACGAGGTCGCGAAGGCGCTCGGGTTGCCGACGGAGCGCGTGACGGTCAACGTGACGCTGCTCGGCGGCGGTTTCGGCCGCAAGTCGAAGCCCGACTACGTGGTGGAGGCGGCGTTGCTGTCGAAGGCTGTCGGCGCGCCCGTCAAGCTGACGTTCACGCGCGAGGACGACATCGCGCACGACTATTTCCATGCGGTGTCGCTCGAGGCGTTCGACGGCGCGATCGATGCGTCGGGGAAAGTGGTCGCGTGGCAGCATCGCACGGTCGCGCCGTCGATCCAGTCGACGTTCAGGGCCGGTGTCGTGCATGAGCAGCCGGGGGAACTCGCACAAGGGATCGCGGACCTGCCGTTCGCGATTCCGAACGTACGGATCGAGAATCCGGCCGCGGAAGCGCACACGCGGATCGGCTGGTTCCGCTCGGTCTACAACATCCCGCATGCGTTCGGCATCCAGAGCTTCGTGTCGGAGCTGGCGCACGCGGCCGGTCGCGACCCGAAGGATTTCCTGCTCGAACTGATCGGGCCCGCGCGGCGTTTCGAGCCGCACATCACGGTGAAGAACGCGAACTACGGCGAGGATCCGGCGCTGTATCCGATCGATACCGGCCGGCTGCGGCGCGTGGTCGAGACGGTCGCGCGCGGCGCCGGCTGGGGGCGCAAGCTGCCGAAGGGGCATGGGCTCGGGATCGCCGCGCATCGCAGCTTCGTGTCGTACACGGCGGCGGTGTGCGAGGTGCAGGTCGATGCCGACGGCAAGATCACGGTGCCGCGAGTCGACATCGCGATCGACTGCGGGGCGCAGGTCAATCCGGAGCGGGTACGCTCGCAACTCGAGGGCGCGGTGGTGATGGGGCTCGGCATCGCGCTGCACGGCGAGATCACGTTCAAGGACGGCCATCCGGAGCAGAGCAACTTCAACGGCTTCCAGGTGCTGCGCATGAACGAGGCGCCGCGCGAAATCCGCGTGCATCTCGTCGCGCCGGACGATTTCGCGACGCCGCTCGGCGGCGTGGGCGAACCGGGGCTGCCGCCCGTCGCGCCGGCGCTGACCAATGCGATCTTCGCGGCGACCGGCACGCGCATCCGCAGCCTGCCGGTTGCCGATCAGCTCGCGAAGCCGCACGCGGGCTGACGCACGATATTCCCCACGCCGGGCCGCATCGTGCGGCCCGGTGCACATCGACCCCTGAGCAAGGAGCGTGACGTGGCCTCTTCCGAAGTCAGTGTGAAGCAGTCGGTTTCCCCCGCCGAATGGGATGCGCGAGTCAACCTCGCGGCGGCCTATCGCCTCACCGCGCTGTTCGGCTGGGACGATCTCGTGTTCACCCATATTTCCGCGCGCGTGCCCGGCCCGGAGCACCACTTCCTGATCAACCCGTACGGGATGATGTTCGACGAGATCACGGCATCGTCGATGGTGAAGGTCGATCTCGACGGACGCAAGGTGTCCGAATCATCTGACGAGATCAACCCGGCCGGCTTCACCATTCACAGCGCGGTGCATGCGGCCCGCGACGACGCACTGTGCGTGATGCATACGCATTCGATCAACGGCGTCGCCGTGTCGGCGCAGGAAGGTGGCTTGCTGCCGCTGTCGCAGCAGTCGCTCGGCGTGCTGGCGTCGCTCGGGTATCACGACTACGAGGGCATTGCGCTCAACGAAGGCGAGAAGGCGCGCCTCGTGCACGACCTCGGCGCCAACACGAACCTGATGCTGCGCAACCACGGCCTGCTGACCGTCGGCGCGACGCCGGCAGACGCGTTCGTCGCGATGTACTTCTTCGAAGCGGCCTGCATGATCCAGGTCCGCGCGCAGGCGGGCGGTTCGGCGTTGTTGCCGATCGGCCAGCCGATTCTCGACGGCATCAAGCAGCAAATCGCCGCGGTGACGCGCGGGATGGGCGCCGGGGCGCTCGTCTGGCCCGGCTTGCTGCGCCGGCTCGATCGGCGCAATCCCGGTTACGCGGACTAGCGCATCCATCGTTGTCGTTTTAGAACGACCGTGCTAAATTCCTGCCAGCACTTTCCGTCACGGAATCCTTCATTCGGCTGACGAAGCCGGCCCCGGGAGGCAGCACGATGAGCTTGTTGATGTCGCGACGCGATCTCGCGTTCCTGCTGTATGACTGGCTCGACGCGGAAGCGCTCGTCGCGTTGCCGCGCTACGCCGAGCACAGTCGCGAGACGTTCGACGCGGTGCTCGACACCAGCGAGCGGATTGCCGAAGACCTGTTCGCGCCGCACGCGGCGCGTGGCGATCGCGAGGAGCCGCAGTTCGACGGCGAGCGCGTGACGCTGATCCCCGACGTCGAACCGGCCGTGCGCGCGTTCGCGGACGCCGGGCTGATCGCCGCGGGCCACGACGAAGCGCTCGGCGGCATGCGCTTGCCGAAGCTGGTCGAAGCCGCATCGTTCCTGTTCTTCCAGGCCGCGAACATCGCCACGTCCGCCTATCCGTTCCTGACCGCCGCCAACGCGAACCTGCTCGTCGCGCACGGCAGCCCCGCGCAGATCGACGCATTTGCGCGCCCGGAGCTGGAAGGGCGCTATCTCGGCACCATGTGCCTGTCCGAGCCGCAGGCCGGTTCGTCGCTGTCCGACATCGCGACGCGCGCGGATTTCGAAGGCGACTCGCCGCTCGGCCCGCGCTACCGGCTGACCGGCAACAAGATGTGGATCTCGGGTGGCGAACACGAGCTGACGGAGAACATCGTCCACCTCGTGCTCGCGAAGATTCCCGACGAACACGGCCGGCTGCTGCCCGGCACGCGCGGCATCTCGCTATTCATCGTGCCCAAGTACCTGCCGGGCGCCGACGGCGTGACGCAGGGCGAGCACAACGACGTGGTGCTCGCCGGACTGAACCACAAGATGGGTTACCGCGGCACCACCAACTGCCTGCTGAATTTCGGCGAAGGCACGCGCTACCGACCGCAAGGGCGCGCAGGCGCGATCGGCTATCTGGTCGGCCAGCCGAATCACGGCCTCGCCTACATGTTCCACATGATGAACGAAGCGCGCATCGGTGTCGGCGCGGGCGCGGTGGCACTCGGCTACACGGGTTATCTGCACGCGCTCGACTATGCGCGCAACCGGCCGCAAGGGCGCCCGCTCGGGCCGGCGGGCAAGGATGCCGCCGCGCCGCAGGCGCCGATCGTCGACCATCCGGACGTGCGGCGCATGCTGCTCGCGCAGAAGGCCTATGTCGAAGGCGGTCTCGCGCTGATCCTGTATTGCGCGAAACTGGTCGATAAAGCACGCGCGCACGACGATGCGGACGTGCGCGCTCAATCCACGCGCCTGCTCGACATCCTGACGCCGATCGCGAAAAGCTGGCCGTCGCAGTGGTGTCTCGCGGCGAACGACCTCGCGATCCAGGTGCACGGCGGCTATGGCTACACGCGCGACTATGCGGTCGAACGGCTCTATCGCGACAATCGTCTCAACCCGATCCACGAAGGCACGCATGGCATCCAGGCGCTCGACCTGCTGGGCCGCAAGGTCGCCCAGGACGATGGCGCGTCGCTGCACGCGCTCGATGCGCGGATCGGCGCGACTGTCGAACGCGCGCGGACGCTCGATGCCGACCTGCGCGAGCGGGCCGATGCGCTGGCGCGGCGCTGGGCGCGGCTGGTCGACGTCACGCGGCAACTCGGTGCGATCGGCGATCCGCAGGCGCGGCTCGCGAATGCGAGCGTCTACCTGGAAGCGTTCGGCCATCTCGTCGTCGCGTGGCTGTGGCTCGACGTGACGCTCGCCGCGCACGGGCACGCCGACGATTTCCACGACGGCAAGCGTGCGGCGGCCCGCTATTTCTTCAACTGGGAACTGCCTAAAGTGGATGCGCAGCTCGATCTGCTCGCGCGCGTCGACACGACGACGCTCGACATGCGCGACGCGTGGTTCTGATCATGGCTTCACCGACATTCCGGAATGCAGACGATGTCGTGGATGCCGATTCCGTCGGCTACCGCGGATTCGTCGTAAGCCGGCCGTGCGGGCGCGCCCCGCGGGATGATTCGATGCGCGGCGACGCCGCTCAAGGAGAGAGACGAACATGAAAGCCCTGTTGTGTACCGCATTCGGCCCAATCGACAGCTTGCGCATCGAGGACGTGGCGATTCCCGAGCCGGCCGCGGGCCAGGTCCGGGTTCGGGTGAAGGCTGCGTCGCTCAATTTCCCCGACGCGCTGATCGTCCAGGGGTTGTACCAGGTGAAGCCGGCGCTGCCGTTTTCGCCGGGCGCGGAATTTGCCGGCGAGATCGACGCGGTGGGCGAGGGCGTGACCGCGTGGCAGCCGGGGGATGCGGTGGTCGCGTTCACCGGGCACGGCGGCTTTGCGCAGCAGTGCGTGGCCGACGTGCACCAGCTTGCCGCGCTGCCGCCGGGGATGACATTCGAGCAGGGCGCGGCGCTCGTGCTCGCGTACGGCACGTCGCTACACGCGTTGCAGCAGCGGGCGCGGCTGCAAGCAGGCGAGACGTTGCTCGTCCTGGGCGCGGCGGGCGGCGTTGGCCTCGCCGCGATCGAGATCGCGAAGGCACTTGGCGCGCGCGTGATCGCGGCGGCGTCGAGCGCGGACAAGCTGGCGCTGTGCCGCGAAGCGGGCGCCGACGAGACGATCGACTATGCGACCGAAGACCTGCGCCGCCGCGTGGACGAGTTGACCGGCGGGCGCGGTGCGGACGTCGTCTACGATCCGGTGGGCGGTGCCTACAGCGAAGCGGCGTTGCGCGCGACCGCGTGGCGCGGCCGGTTCCTCGTGGTCGGCTTCGCGGCCGGCGAGATTCCGAAGCTCGCGCTGAACCTGGCGCTGCTCAAGGAGCGCGACATTCTGGGCGTGTTCTGGGGCGATGCGGTGCGCCGCGATCCGAAGCAGCATGTCGCGAACATGCGCCTGCTGGCCGAATGGTTCGCGGCCGGCAAGGTACGACCCGCGATCACCGAGCGTGTGTCGCTGGCCGATGCGGCCGATGCGATCGCGCGGATGGCCAACCGGCAGGTGAAGGGCAAGGTGGTGATCCTGCCGGACGCGTGACCGGCTTTCCGCGCGCGGCGTGCCGTGTTCCGGCACACGCCGCGCGGCTGCGGTTCGGCGCTCGTGCGCGTTACGCGATCTGCTGCAGAAGGGCGGCGACCCGCTGCCCGAGCGCACGATGCTGATCGGCCGCGAAGTGAACGCCGTCCACCGGGCTCACCTCGATGATCGCGCCGGCATCGAGAAAGTGCGCGCCGGCATCGCTTGCCACCTGTTCGTACCGCTTCGCGAGCTGCCGCGACTTCGCGGCGCCGCCCGCGAAGATCTCGCCGAGGAAGCCGACCTCGACGATCGGCGCAGGCGCCATCAGCACGAGCGTCGGTGACGCACCGGACGGGCCCGCACCGCACGCGGCGATCTCGGCAAGCAGCACGCCGACCGACGTCGCGATGTCGGCGGGCGTGACCGAGAAGCGTGTCTTCAGATCGTTGGTCCCGAGCATCAGCACGACGACATCGACGGGCAAGTGACTTTCGACGCACGCGCGCAGATACGACAAACCGTTCTTGTGCCGGCCTTCGATCGGATCGTCATGCACGGTCGTACGCGCGGGCAATCCTTCTTCGATGACCCGCCAGCTCGCGCCGAGCGTTTGCGCCAGCACGCCGGTCCAGCGTTCTTCGCGTGCGAACCGCTCCAGTACGCCGGCACGCGTCATCGGGCGTGTGCCGTGCGTGTTCGAATCGCCGTAGCAGAGCACGGTTTTCTGCGTCATCGTCCCTTCCTCCGTCAGTCGTTCAGTCTTTCGGCAAGCGCAGCACGTCGAGCGCGTGCTGCGAGAATTCGACCCAGAACCGCTCGTTCGCGATGCCGGCCTGCAGGACCAGGTGCTGAAGGCGCTTCGTGCGCGAATCGGCGCTTTCCGAAAAATCGCGTGCCTCGATCTGCAGATACAGGTCGAGCTTCTCCTGGTGCAACGCGATGCGCCGCCTGATTTCGTCCTCGAGGCCGGCCGGGCCGAGCACCGCTTCCGCGCGCAGGCGCACCATCAACGCTTCGCGCAGCGGCGTCGGGTCTTCCGGTTCGGCGATCCAGCGCCGCAACTCCTTCTTGCCGGCCGGCAGGATCCGGTACGCGCGCTTGCGGCCGCGCCCCGATTCGGCCGGCAGCGATTCGATCCAGCCCGTTTCCTCGAGACGTCCCAGCTCGCGATAGATCTGTTGATGCGTCGCCTGCCAGAAATAGCCGATCGAGCGATCGAAACGGTCCGCGAGTTCGGAGCCTGAACCGGGGCGTTCGGCGAGCGCGGTGAGGAGGGCGTGGGGCAGGGACATGTCGGATCGAAGGAGGCCGCGGAATGAACCGCATCTTGCCATATCGGGGACACAGTACAAGATGACGGATGCGTTTATGCAACGGGTTGCATAAACGAAAGCGGTCGACTACTATCTGTGCAACTTGTTGCATAAAAATTGGAGACACCCCATGACGTCGCGTTATCCGCATTTGACGACCCCGCTCGAGCTCGGCTTCACGTCACTCAGGAACCGCGTGCTGATGGGGTCGATGCACGTGGGCCTCGAGGAAGCGCCGAACGGCTTCGAGCGGATGGCGGCGTTCTATGCGGAGCGGGCGCGCGGCGAGGCCGGCCTGATCGTCACGGGCGGCTTCGCGCCGAACGAGCGGGGCCGTCCGGCGCCCGGCGGCGCGATGCTGACGACCGAAGCGGAAGCCGAGCGTCATCGTGTCGTGACGCGCGCGGTGCATGCGGAGGGCGGCAAGATCGCGCTGCAGATCCTGCATTTCGGGCGCTACGCGTATCACCCGGCGCTTGCCGCGCCGAGCGCGCTGAAGGCGCCGATCAACCCGTTCACGCCGCATGCGTTGACGAGCGATGAAGTCGACGAGACGATCGCCGATTTCGTCCGATGTGCGGCGCTCGCGCAGCATGCGGGTTACGACGGCGTCGAGATCATGGGATCCGAAGGCTACCTGATCAACGAATTCATCGCATCGCGCACGAACCATCGCGACGACGCATGGGGCGGCGCGTACGAGAACCGCATCCGTTTCCCGGTCGAGATCGTGCGGCGCGTGCGCGAGCGGGTTGGCACGAACTTCATCATCATCTACCGGTTGTCGATGCTCGATCTCGTCGAAGGCGGCTCGACGCTCGACGAAGTGATCCGGCTCGCGCAGGCGATCGAAGCGGCCGGTGCGACGATCATCAATACGGGTATCGGCTGGCACGAGGCGCGCATTCCGACCATCGCGACGAAGGTGCCGCGCGCCGCGTACGCCTGGGTCACGCGGCAGTTGATGGGCAAGGTCGGCATCCCGCTCGTCGCGACCAACCGGATCAACACGCCGGACGTCGCGGAGCAACTGCTGACCGACGGCTATTGCGACATGGTGTCGATGGCGCGGCCGTTTCTCGCCGATGCCGAGTTCGTCCGCAAGGCACGGGAAGGGCGCGCGGACGAAATCAACACGTGCATCGGCTGCAACCAGGCCTGCCTCGACCATACGTTCAGCGGCCGGATCACGTCGTGCCTCGTGAATCCGCGCGCGTGCCATGAAACCGAGCTCGTGATTCGCCCCGCGCAGCAGCGCAAGCGGATCGCCGTGGTCGGCGCCGGGCCGGCGGGCCTCGGCTTCGCGGTCACCGCGGCTGAACGCGGGCATGCGGTGACGCTGTACGAAGCCGGCGCCGAGATCGGCGGCCAGTTCAACATCGCGAAGAAGGTGCCCGGCAAGGAAGAGTTCAACGAGACGCTGCGCTATTTCCGCCGGCAGCTCGAATTGCGCGGCGTGACGCTCCACCTCAATACGCGCGCGACCGCCGAGCTGCTGCTGCAACGCGAATTCGACGAAGTGGTGATCGCGACGGGCATCGTGCCGCGCACACCGCCGATCGACGGGGTCGGGCACGCCAAGGCGCTCGGCTATCTCGACGTGCTGCGCGACGGCAAGGCGGTGGGCCGCAATGTTGCGATCGTCGGCGCCGGCGGGATCGGCTTCGACGTCGCGGAATATCTCGTGCATCGTGCGGGCGCCGGGCACGTCGATGCGGACCGCTTCTTCGCCGAGTGGGGTGTCGACCCGTCGTACGCGAACGCAGGCGGCTTGCGTCATGCGCACCCCGAGCCGGCGGCACGGCAAATCCATCTGCTGCAGCGCAAGGCATCGAAGGTCGGCGACGGGCTCGGCAAGACCACCGGATGGATCCACCGCACGGCGCTGAAGGCGCGTGGTGTCGGGATGTCGTCGGCGGTGACGTACCGGCGTATCGACGACGCAGGATTCCACGTGACGATCGACGGCGTCGAGCAGACGCTGCCGGTGGACCACGTCGTGATCTGCGCGGGGCAGGAGCCGTTGCGCGAACTGGCGGAGCAACTGGAGGCCGCCGGGCGCAAGGTCCATGTGATCGGCGGCGCGTACGAAGCGGCCGAGCTCGACGCGAAGCGCGCGATTCACCAGGGCACGACGCTGGCCGCGACCCTTTGAGATTTCAGACCGATTCGTTTCTTTTCCGCCCGACGATACAGGAGCCTTCGATGACGAACGCACCGCTGCACCTTCAATCCGCTGTCGCGCAATCGCTCGACACGTGGCACGCGATGGTCGAACGCAAGGATTTTGGCGCACTGGAGTCGATCGTCCATCCGGACGCCGTGTTCCGTTCGCCGATGGCGTTCAAGCCGTACGGGCCGGCGCCCGCGCTGTTGCTGGCGCTGCGCACGGTGATCACGATCCTCGAGGATTTCACCTATCACCGCCAGTTCGTCACCGACGACGGCAAGAGCGTGGTGCTGGAGTTCAGTGCGGCCATCGGCGACAAGGCGCTGAAGGGGATCGACATGATCCGCTTCGACGAAGAAGGGCGGATCGTCGAGTTCGAAGTCATGATCCGGCCGTTCAATGCGCTGCAGGCACTCGGCGCGGAAATGGGCGCGCGGCTCGCGCAGCAGTTGCCGTCGTTCAAGCTCGGCGGTTGAGTCGGGCCGCCGGGCCGCCCGGTTCCCGACCCACTGCCTGGCGTCGTCACGCCCGCGCGAACCGCTCGACGAACCAGTCGCAGACGAACGCGGTTCGCTCGGACGCATGGTTGTAGATCGTGTGCTCGCCGTCCGGCCAGACCCTGAGCGTCGCATCGCCGGACGTCGCCGCATCGAGAAACGGCTGCTGATCGTCGAGCCGGATCAGCGGGTCGTCGCCGCCGTGCAGCACCAGCAGCGGGCACGCGATGCGGTCGCGTTCGGACGAGAAGCGCATCCGCGCGAAGTTTGCCGTGACCGCATCGGGATCGTCGTTGCCGAGCATGGCCGCAGCCTGTTCGACGAACGTGCGGAACGGCAGCAGCGTCGGCGCCGCGAGTGCACCGTTCACGCAGCAGGCGGCGATCCGTTGGTCGCTCGCGGCGGTCGCGGCCGCCCACAACCCGCCGATGCTGTTTCCCCAGATACCGATCGGCCCGGGCACGCGGTCGGCGACCGCATCGACGAAACGCCGGTACGCGGCGCGCATGTCGACGTCGACGAAGATCCGCTGTTCGAGCCGCGTCTCGCCCTGGCCGGGCCCTTCGGCAAGCAGCGTGGCGACGCCGCGCGCCGCGAGTGCGCGCGCGATCGGCCAGTACGCGAAACCCCAGCCGCTTTGGCCGCCGAACAGGATGACGGTGCCGCGTACGCGGTCGGTCGGCGGCCGGACCAGCCAGCCGATCAGGTGCGCGTCGCCGAACGGCACTTCCACGCGCTCGATGCGCTTGTCGGACCAGCGCGCGAGATCGTGCGACGCGTCGACCAGCCGCGCATAGAGCGCGCGTTTGCGCGGCACGTCGTGGTTGAACGCCATCTGCGCAAACAGCAGGTTCGCGATGGCCATCGCCTGCGCGTCGGCGGCCGTGACCCGGTGGCCGGCTTCCGCCGCTTGCGCGGCGCGCGCGAGCTGCGCGTCGGCCAGCGCTTCGGCCGCGATGTCCCACGGTTCGCCCGCGGACGTGCGCGCGTGCAGTGCCATTGCGTCCGCATGGTCCATCCCGCAGTCGAGCAGGCGCGTGACGGGCATCGCGCGTTGCAGGGACAGCGCGAACGGTGACAGTTCGGTCGTCATGCGCAACCCTCCTTCACGATGCGTGGGTGACGGCCGCCGAAGCTGCCGAAGCGGCGGACGGCTCGGCCGACGCGGCGGACCAGTACAGCTTGTCGCGGAGCGCATCGACGAGCGTGCCGAGGTCGCGCAGGTCGGCCACCGAGCCGAATACGATGAAATCCGGCCGCGCGAGATACGCGCCGATCCCGTGCGCGTGCATGAACGCGTGCTGTTCGCCGTCGAGGTCGACCACGGCATCCGGTTCGCTCACGTCGTCGGACAGCACGGCCACGCGACAGCCGAGCCGCGCAAGGAACGCACGCTGCGCGTCGTCGAGGTAGCGGGAAGGGTGTTCGCGTGCGACGAGCTGGAATCCGCGGCCGACCACGTCGTCGAAGCGGCCCTCGGCCGCGCCGCGGCGCACGCGCCCCTGCGGTGCGGGCGCGCCGGTCGTCGGCACGCGCGTGCCGTCGGCTTCGTCGTGCACGATGCCGTGCTCGAGCTTCGGGAACGGCGGCATCGGCGGCATGTTGCCGGAGCGGAAGGCCGCGTCGCGCTCGGCGACCTTGCGCGGGTCGTCCTCGTTGACCACCTGCCCGAGGAACAGCGACATCTGCGTGATCGCGGTCACGTGCGGGCGACGCTCGGCTTCGAACGTGTCGAGCAGGTCGTCGGACGCGCGCCCGGTCAGCACCAGGTCGAGCTTCCACGCGAGGTTGATGCCGTCGCGCATGCCGGAGCACGCGCCTTGTCCCATGTACGGCATCATCGTGTGCGCGGCATCGCCCGCGAGCAGCACGCGGCCGGCGCGCCAGCGTTCGGCCATGCGCGTCTCGAACGTGTAGACGACGTGGCGCAGCAGCTTCAGGTCGTCCGGGCCGTAGCCGTAGTGGTCGTTGAGCCACTTCCAGCCGGCTTCTTCCGTTTCCCATTCGGCGGTCGATTCGTCCGGCAGCACGCGCAGCTCGAACCGCGTGCGCTTCGTGCCGATCGGCATGTGCATGTACGCGCGTGCCGGATCGCAGTAGATCGTCGTGCGCGCACAGCCGTCGCCGAGATCGCGCTGGTTCTCCGAATCGAGATTGAGCCAGCGCTCGTTGTAGCCGAAATCCGACCGTTCGATGCCGAGCGTGCGGCGCACGAAGCTGTTCGCGCCGTCGGCACCGATCACGTAGCGGGCGCGAATCGCGCGCGGCTTGCCGGTCCATTGCGCGTCCTGGCTGCCGCGCGACGGATGCGCGGTCAGCGTCACGCCGTCGTCGTCCTGCAGCAGCGTATCGACTTCCCAGCCGCGCAGGATCGTCACCTTCCTGAACGTGCTGGCGCGCGCATCGATCGCGTCCTCGATGTCGGGCTGGTAGATCGAGATGTGCGCGGGGTAGCCGCACGCGCGGCCGGCCCAGTTCAGTTCGAGCAGCAGGTCGCCGTTCGCATCGCGGTAATGGTAGGTGTCGACGGCCTTCGCGTTGCGCAGCGCGTGATCGACATCGGCACTCGCCTGCACGATGCGCGCGGTTTCGCCGTCGATGTGCGTGAGGCGCGGCAGGCCGTAGGGCGTCGGCCAGCGTTCGACGACGATCACGCGATGGCCGGCGCGGCCCAGCATCGAGGCGGCGACGAGGCCGGTCGGGCCGTAGCCGACGATGGCGACGTCGTAGTGTTCGACGGTGCTGTCGCCGTGCGCGCTTGATTCGGTGTTCATGCGGGGTGTCTCCATGACGGTGTCTTTTGTTGGTTTGTCGTGTAGCCGGCTCAGCGCGCGGTCGAGCCGGGCAGGTTGCCGTCGAACGCGTCCTGCAGTAGCGCGCGCAGGCCGTCGCGTTCGATCGGGCGCGGGTTCCAGTACGGATTGGCGGCCGCGAGATCGGCGGCGCGATCGAGGTCGGCTTCCTGCATGCCGATCGCCTTCAGCGAGACCGGCGCGCCGTTGTCGAGCGCCAGCGCGTAGAGGCCGCGTGCGGCGTCGTTGGTGCCGATCGCGCGGGCGATCCGCCGCATCGCGTCCGGCGCGTGCGCGGCGTTGTACGCGAGCGCATGCGGCAGCACGACCGTGTGGGTCGGCGCGTGCGGCAGGTTGAAGCTACCGCCGAGCGTGTGACAGAGCTTGTGGTGCAGCGCCATGCCGACGTTGCCGAGCACCATGCCGCACAGCCACGCGCCGTAGAGCGCGTCGCTGCGCGCGGCGAGATCGGCAGGGTCGCGCCGCACGCCGGGCAGGCCGCGCGCGAGCGCGCGAATGCCTTCTTCGGCCATGAGACTCATCACCGGATTCGCGTTGTTCGCGTAGAGGCCTTCCGCCGCGTGCGCGATCGCGTTGAGGCCGCTCGTCACGGACAGCTCGACGGGCAGCGTGACGGTGAGCGCGGGATCGTAGATCACCGTTTTCGGCAACACGCGAGCGTCGGAGCCCGTGCGCTTGAGGCCGCCTTCGGTCAGGCCGTAGATCGGCGTCATCTCGCTGCCGGCGTACGTCGTCGGAATCGCGAGGATCGGCAGGCTGCTTTCGAGCGCAATCGCCTTGCCGAGGCCGATCGTCGAACCGCCGCCGATCGCGATCGCGCAATCCGCATCGCACGACCTGGCGAACGTCTGCGCATCGCGGGCGATCTCGATCGGCACGTGCATCGTCGCGCGATCGTACAGCCCGGCCGCGCGCGCACCGAGCCGCTCGACGAGGCGTTGCGCGAGGTCGCGCTGCTCCGGCGTGCAGAGCACGATCGCGCGTTGCGCGCCCAGTTCCAGCACTTCGCGTTCGAGATGCTCGAGGCTGCCTGCGCCGAAGATCACGCGGGCGGGGCGGGCCTGGTAGATGAAGTTCATGTCGTTGTTACTCCGTTGCGTAGTCGACCTGATGGCGCGCGATGCGCAGGCCCGTCAGTGCGTTGCGTACACGTGTGTGTTCAGGATGCGTCGCGTATGCGTCGAGTGCTGCGCGCGATTCGAAATCGGCGACGAGAATCAGGTCGCACGCGTGGTCGGCCGCGCTGAAATCCGCGCCGACTTCGAGGTGCGTCATGCCCGGAATCCGGCCGCGCAGGCTTTCGAAGGCGGTCTTGACGGTGGTGCGTGCCGCCGCGCGCTCGGGTTCGGTCGCGCCGGCGACGTTCCACATCACGACGTGGCGGATCATGCGGCGCGCTCCGCGGGATTGAGCACGAAGTCGTACTCGAGCGTGTAGAACGGCGTGTCCATGCGCGAGCCGTCCGGCGCGATGCCGGGCGCGTGCCGGACCCAGTCGGCGACGAGCGTCGACCGTACGCCGAACACCGCATCGGAGTCGAGATAGCGGTCGCCGTCGCGGAACACGTGCGTGATCAGCGTTTCGTAGCCGCGCGCCTCGATCATGAAGTGCAGGTGCGCGGGCCGCCACGGATGACGGCCGAGCGCGTCGAGCATCGCGCCGACGGGGCCGTCGTGCGGAATCGGATACGGCTCGGCGAGGATCGAGCGGAATGCGTAGCGACCGTCGGCATCGGTGCGCAGCCGGCCGCGCGCGCGGTGCGTGACCGAGCCGTCGTCGGCCGGAAGCTGCACGTCGTAGTGGCCGTCCTCGTCGGCTTGCCAGACTTCCAGCGAGGCGTGCGCGATCGGCAGGCCGTCGATGCCGCGCACGTGGCCCGACACGAAGCACGGCTCGCCGCAGGCGCCGTTCGCGATGTCGTCGAACATCCCGAAGTCGCGGCTGCCTTCGACGTAGAACGGACCGAATACGGTCGCCTCCGTGCAGCCGGCCGGCTTCGCGTGATTCTGCGCGGTGACGAGGGTCGACAGCCCGAGCACGTCGGACAGCAGGATGAACTCCTGGCGCTTGTCGTCGGTGATGTGGCCCACGGCCGTCAGGAAGCCGATCGCGGCTTGCCATTCGGCCTCGGTGAGCTTCGTCTCCCGGGCAAACGAGTGCAGATGCTGGACGAGGCTGGTCATCACCGTGCGCAACCGCTCGTCGCGACAGCCGCCCAGCGACGCGATCACGGCCTGTGTGATGGTGTCTTCGTTGAGATTGCGCATAGGGGGTGTCTCCTGATGTCGTTGGATAACGCGTTGACGTAACATTAATTCTTCCCCGGATCGTAAAAAAGAGGGTTTGGAGGAGTTTTGTTCTCCGCCAGGTGGAAGAATCGAACGCATGGACAAGTGGACGCAGATCGAATTTTTCGTGCAGGTCGCCGAGCTGGGCAGCCTGTCGAAGGCCGCCGAGCGGCTCGGGATGTCGAGCGCGGCGGCGAGCCGCTGCCTGAACGCGCTGGAGGAGCGGCTGGGGGCGCGGCTCGTCGAGCGCACCACGCGCCGCCTGTGGCTGACCGACGCCGGGCATGAATACCACCGGCGTTGTGTCGCGATCCTGATGGAACTGTCGGAGGCCGATGCGGCGGTCAACGAAGCGAGCGTCAATCCGGCCGGCACGCTGCGCGTGACCGCATCGGTATCGTTCGCGTCGATCTATATCGCGCCCGCGTTGCCCGAGTTCCATCGGCGCTACCCGAACCTGAACGTGCAGATCGTCGCGGCGAACCGCTATCCGGATTTCATCGAGGCCGGCATCGACGTGGCGATCCGCACGCGCGAGCATGAAGCGGATTCGGGCATCACCGTGCGCAAGCTCGCCGAGACGCGGCGCGTGCTGGCCGCGTCGCCCGGGTATCTGGCGAAGCACGGCGCGCCGGCGACGCCCGATGCGCTGTGCGACCACCGGCTGCTGGTCTACAACCTTGCGAACGATCCGTACGTGCTGCATTTCCGCCACGGCGCGAAGAAGCAGTCGGTCACGATCAAGAGCGTGCTCGATGCGAACGAAGGGCAGGTGATCCGCGCCGCGGCACTTGCCGGGCTCGGCATCCTGATCCAGCCGCTCTACATCATTCACGACGATATCGTCGCGGGGAAGCTGGTGCCGGTGCTCACCGACTGGCAACTGCCGGCGCTCACCGTCAACATCGCGTACCAGAGCCGCCGCCATCAGCCGGCGAAGATCCGCGTGTTCGCCGAGTTCCTGATCGAGCGCTTCGAACGCCTCGGGCTCGCGCGCAAATGGAAGGCAGTCGGCCGCTGATCGCAGGCCGGCGCTGCACCGTCGCGTATTTCTCCGTGTGACGGAGAACTGTTCTCCCGAACGTCGTCTTTTTCGCCGCTGTCGTGCGCTTTACATTGCGTCTCCCCGGGCCTGCGATGCCCGGCTCGCGATGACACGATAACAATCCGGTCTGGAGACGACATGAGATTCACCTTGCGACGGGTGCCGTTGGCACTCCTGATCGCCGGAGCCATTCAGGTTCCGGCGTCGGCCACGGAGAACGGGCAGATCAGCTATCCGTTCGGCGTCAACACGGTGCTGAACGGGCTGCTTCCGCCACCCGGCAACACGCAGTACTTCAACTATTCGCTTTACTACGCGTCGAACCGGTTCGCCGGGCCGGACGGCGGCAATGCGGTGCCGGGGTTCCACCTGAGCGTCGTCGCGGAAACGCCGCGCGTCGTTCACACCTGGGGCGCGACGCTCGGGCCGTTCTCGCTGTCGAGCAGCGCGATCGTGCCGATCGTGCATTTGCATCTGTCGGCGCCGGGCGGGACGGGAAACCGCACGTCGCTCGGCGACGTGATCCTCGAGCCGTTCATGATCAACTATGCGAACGCATCGAAGACCTTCTTCGCGTTCTTCTCGCCGTCGTTCGCGGTGCCGACCGGTGCGTATGCGGCGAACCGGATCGCGAACACCGGGCTGAACACGGTTGCGTTCCTGCCGTACGTCAGCACGACCTGGTTTCCGGGCCGCGACTGGGAGATCTCGACGACCACGCTGCTGGAGCTGAATTCGCCGAACCATGCGACGCGCTACCACTCGGGGGCGGTCGCCGTGCTCGACTACCTGATCGGCTATGCGATCGACCGGCGCGTGCAGCTCGGCGTGCAGGGCACGTTCCTGAAGCAGTTCACCGACGATACGCAGGACGGCGTCAAGGTCGCGTCGGACGGCTTTCGCGGGCAATCGGTCGCGATCGGCCCGCAACTGCGTGTCATGTGGGGGCCGGCGTCGGGCGTGGTCGTGAAGTACCAGCACGAGTTCGCGGTGCGCAACCGGCCGCAGGGCGACAAGCTGTGGGTGCAGTTCAGTTTTCCGTTGTAGGCGCGGCGTACGGCCCCGGCCGCGCACCCGGCCGGGACAACCTGACGAAATCCTGACGAATCAAGATGATATATTGTATCATCCGGGGTTTGCGCCACCGACGGGCCGGGCTGCCTGGCACGGCCGCGTGCGACGCCACCCTCCGAAGATCGATACGACGTGACGAAAACCAGACACACCCCGGCGCGCGGGGAGCGGCACCACGCCGCGTCGCGCCGGAACGCCGACGCCTGGCGCGTTCGCGCGGCCCGCGGCTGCACGACCCTGCTGGGCTGCGCGATGGCGAGCTCCGGCGCGTGGGCCGCCGAAGCGGCCGCACCCGCACCGGACGAACGGCATGCACTGCCGGCGATCAACGTCAGCGCGCCATCCGCACCGGCCGACCCGCTGACGCAACCGCTCGAAACCGGCTCGCGGCTCGGGCTCGCGAGCCTCGACACGCCCGCGAGCGTCGAGACGGTCACGGCCGACACGATCGACGCACGCGGCGATCGCACGGTGCTCGACGCGGTGACACGCACCGCGGGTTTCTCGAGTGCGATGGCGCCCGGCACCGGCGGCACCGCATTGAGCGTGCGCGGTTTCAGCGGGCAGGAATCGGTGATGACGCTGCTCGACGGCGTGCGGCTGATGCCGGCTGCCGGCACGATCACGTTCCCGTTCGATACGTGGTCGGTCGAGCGCATCGAGGTGCTGCGCGGCCCGGCGTCGGTGCTGTACGGCGAAGGGGCGATCGGCGGCGTGGTGAACGTGGTGTCGAAGCGGCCGCAGCGCACGCGCGAGACGACGCTGCAGGTCGGTGTTGGCCTGGATGGTGCGAAGCGCGCCGCGTTCGATACGACGGGCGCGCTCGGCCCGCGGCTGTCGTATCGCTTCCATGCAAGCGATGCGCGCGCGAACGGACTCGCCGAGCGGGCCGATACGCATACGACGGCCGTCGGCGGCGCGCTGAAGTTCGACGTGAGCCCGACGCTCACGCTGACGCTCGACTTCGACTACGGCCGCCAGATGCCGGCGACCTACTATGGCGTGCCGGCGCCGAACGGCGTGCTCGATCCGTCGCTGCGCAAGCGCAACTACAACGTCGCCGACGCGTCGATTTCCTATTACGACCAGTGGACGCGCCTGTCGGCGACCTACCGGCCGATGGCCGGCGTGACGATCGACAACCAGCTCTATTACCTGACGTCGAACCGCCAGTGGCGCAACGCCGAATCGTATGCGCTCGATGCCGCGACGGGGCGCGTCACGCGCGGCGACTATCTCGACATCGGCCACCACCAGCGGCAGATCGGCGATCGGCTGAGCGCACGCTTCGACGGCACGCTGTTCGGCCGCGCGAACCGCTTCGTCGTCGGCACGGAATTCAGCCAGATCACGTTCAGCGGCACCAACAATGCGCCGTACGGCGGCGAGTCGACGGTGCCCGCGCACGGCTTCGATCCCGGCGTGTTCACGAGCCCCGACCCGACGGTGCCGCAGTTCAGCACGCGCACGCGGCAGGCGGCGGTGTTCGCCGAGAACCGGCTCGAGGTGCTGCCGCGGCTCGCGTGGGTGAGCGGGCTGCGCTACGACCACATCGCGTTCAGCCGCGAGCAGGCAGCGACCGGCGCGGGCTTCGACAAGCGTTTCGCGAACGTCGGCTGGCGCACCGGCTTCGTGTTCGAGGTCGCGCCGACGCTCAGCGCGTATGCGCAGTACACGACGGGCGCGGAGGGCCTCGGCTCGCTCGTGACGCTGTCCGCGTCGCAGGCGGGCTACCGGCTCGCGACTGGCGAACAGTGGGAAGCCGGCGTCAAGCAGACGCTGCTCGACGGCCGCGCATTCTGGACGGTCGCCGTGTACGACATCACGAAGCGCAACCTGCTCACCACCGATCCGTTCAATCCCGCGCTGCGCCAGCAGGTCGGCCGGCAATCGTCGCGCGGCATCGAGCTGACGGGCGGCGCGCGGCTGCCGCACGGCTTGACGGTCGATGCGAACGTCGCGCTGCTGCGCGCACGCTATGACGCGTTCAACCAGAAGGTCGGCAGCACGACGGTGTCGCGCGCCGGCAATGCGCCGGCCAACGTGCCGCAGCAGACGGCGAACCTGTGGTTCGGCTGGGCGTTTGCCGAGCGCTGGCAGGCGAACGCGGGCGTGCGCTACGTCGGCGCGACCTACGGCGACGACGCGAACCGCGTGCAGGTGCCGTCATACACGGTGTTCGACGCGTCGCTGCGCTGGCAGCCGACGTCGCGCACCGAGCTGGCGCTGGTCCTGCGCAACCTCGCGAACCGCACGTATGCGGTGACGACGTCGAACGGCGGCGAGCAATGGCTGCTCGGCCCCTCGCGCTCGGCGGAGCTCGTCGCGACGATGCGCTTCTGATGCGGCACGGCGCGCGTCCCGTGATGCACATGCTCGACATCGAACGCGTGAGCTGGTCGCCCGGCGGCGCGATCACCGTGCTCGATTCCGTCACGCTGAGCGTGGCCGAAGGCGAGTTCGTCGGGCTGGTCGGCCCGAACGGCAGCGGCAAGACGAGCCTGCTGCGCTGCGTGTTCCGTTACGCGCGGCCCGACACCGGCCGTGTCGTGCTCGATGCGCAGGACGTATGGCGCATGCGGCCGCGCGCGGTCGCGCAGCGCATCGCGGTGCTGCAGCAGGAGACGCCGGACGATTTCGGGCTGACGGTCGACGAGCTGGTCGGCATGGGGCGCACGCCGCACCAGCGGCCGTTCGATGCGGAGACGGCGGACGATCGCCGGATCGTCGAATCCGCGCTGCACGACGTCGGCCTCGTCGAGCGCCGTGCGCAACGCTTCGCGTCGCTGTCGGGCGGCGAGAAGCAGCGCGCGCTGCTGGCCCGCGCACTCGCTCAGCAGCCCGAACTGCTGCTGCTCGACGAACCGACCAACCATCTCGACCTGCGCCATCAGCTCGAACTGCTCGCGCGCGTGCGGCGCCTCGGCATCGCGACGCTCGCCACGATTCACGACCTCAATCTCGCGGCCGCGTATTGCGACCGGCTCCACGTGCTCGCGCGCGGCCGGGTCGTCGCATCGGGCGTGCCGGCCGACGTGCTGACCGAAGCGTTGCTGCGCGACGTGTTCGGCGTCGCCGCGCTCGTCGATCGCCATCCCGTCACGGGCCGGCCGCGCATCACGCCGCTTCATCCGGAATGATTGCCATGCCGTTTCCTGTCTTGTCCCCCACGTTGTCATCTCTATCCCGCCGGCTGGTTGCCGCGACCGTGCTCGGCTGCGCGGCCGCTCAGGCGGGCGCCTATCCCGTCACCGTGCGCAGCTGCGATCGCGACGTGACGTTCGAGCGCGCGCCGACGCGCGTGGTGAGCAACGACGTGAACCTGACCGAGATGATGCTCGTGCTCGGCCTGAAGGACCGGCTCGTCGGCTACACCGGGATCGGCGGCTGGAAGACGGGCACCGCGCGCGTGCGCGATGCGCTGCGCGGCGTGCCCGAACTGGCGAGCCAGTATCCGTCGCTCGAGGTGCTGGCGGCCGCGCGCGCCGACTTCTATCTCGCGGGCTGGAACTACGGGATGCATGTCGGCGGCCCGGTGACGCCCGCGACGCTCGCGCCGTTCGGCATCCGTGCGTACGAGCTGACCGAATCGTGTTCGCACGTGATGAAGCAGGCAGCCGCGTCGTTCGACGACGTGTTCCGCGACCTGAACAATCTCGGCCGGATCTTCGGCGTCGACGCGCGCGCCGCGCAGGTCGTCGCGTCGATGCGCACGCGTCTCGCGGCGGTGTCGCGCGCGATCGGGCATCCGGAGCCGCTGCGCGTGTTCGTCTACGACAGCGGCACCGACAAGCCGATGACGGCCGGCGGGCTCGCGATGCCGACCGCGCTGCTGGCGGCGGCCGGCGCGCGCAACGTGATGGCCGACCTGCCGCGCAGCTGGACGCAGGTGAGCTGGGAAAGCGTGGTCGCGCGCGATCCGCAGGTGATCGTGATCGTCGACTATTCGGCCGTGACGGCCGCGCAGAAGCAGCAATTCCTGCTGAGCCAGCCGTCGCTCGCGCGCGTGGCCGCGATCCGCGACCGGCGCTTCGTCGTGATTCCGTACGATGCGGCGACGCCGGGCCCCGAGAACGTCGCGGCCGTCGAGACGCTGGCGCGCGCGCTGTATCCGGCCGCGTTCGCCGGGCCGGCGCGATGAGCATGCACGTGCGTGCAGCGCGGCCTGCCATGCGCGCGGTGCTGCCGGCGCTGGCGCTGCTGCTGATCGTGTCGATCGTCGCGTCGGCCGCGTTCGGGCCGGCGCCGATCGCGATGCCGGCGGCGGTGCGGATCGTCGCCACGCATATCGTGTCGGCGTTCGGCGAGGCCGGCGCGGTTGCGGCGGGGGCGGGCGACGACAGCATCGTCTGGCTGATCCGGATGCCGCGCGCGCTGCTGGCCGCGCTCGTCGGCGCGACGCTGGCGGCGGTCGGCGTGGCGCTGCAGGCCGCGACCGCGAACCGCCTGGCCGATCCGCACCTGCTCGGCGTGAGCGCGGGGGCGATGCTCGGCGCCGTCGCGGTCACCGTGATGGCCGGTGCGGCGTTCGGCCCGTTCACGCTGTCGGCTGCCGCGTTCGCGGGCGCGCTCGCGGCGACCGCCTGCGTCGTCGCGCTCGCTTACCGGCGCGGCCGGCTCGAATCGGACCGGCTGCTGCTCGCGGGCGTCTCGGTGTCGTTCATGATGGCCGCGTTCGGCAACTTGCTGCTGTATCTCGGCGACCAGCGCGCGGCGTCCTCCGTGCTGTTCTGGATGCTGGGCGGCGTCGGGCTGGCGCGCTGGGATCTGCTGCCGGTGCCGGCCGTCTGCGCGGCGCTCGCCGGCGGCGCGTTGTATGCGCGCCGGCGCGAACTGAATGCGCTGATGTCGGGCGATGTGGCCGCGGCTGCGCTCGGCGTGCCGAGCGGGCGGATGCGGCGCGAGGTGTTCGTCGTCGCGTCGTTCGCGACGGGCGCGATGGTGGCGGTGAGCGGAGCGATCGGCTTCGTCGGGCTCGTGACGCCGCATCTGTGCCGTCGCGTCGTCGGCGCCGAGCATGGCAGGCTGCTGCCGGTGGCCGCGCTGACGGGCGCGATCCTGCTCGTCTGGGCCGATGTGGCCGCCCGCACGCTCGCGGCGCCGGAGGATCTGCCGATCGGGATCGTGACCGCGATGTTCGGCAGCCTGTTCTTCGTCGCGCTGCTGCGCCGCCGCTGAGCGGCGCGCAGGTCAGGCGAGGGCCGCCGGGGCGCCGCCCGCCGCGCGCGTCATTGCCGGGGGAGGGCCATGCCGGTGCTGCCGCCGAACGCGTCGGCATGCGCGAGGGGCTCCGGCAAGTCGAACAGGTTGTCCGGCAGCGACAGCGCGGGCAGCGTGATCACGAAGCGTGCGCCGCCGAGCGGTGAATCCTCGAGCCGCACGTCACCGCCGTGCACCTGCGCGACGCGCCGCACGATCGCGAGCCCGAGCCCGAAGCCGCCGGTCTGCCGGTCGCGGCTGGAGTCGAGCCGCTGGAACGGTTCGAACACGCGGGCGCGTTCGGCGGCCGGAATGCCGGGGCCATCGTCGTCGACGCTCAACACGAGCGCGCCAGACGCGTTGCGCTCGGCGGCGAGCAGCACCGTGCGCGACGCATAACGCGCGCCGTTGCGGATCAGGTTCAGCAACGCGCGGGCGACCAGCTTCGGGTCGCATACGTGGGTCGCGGGCGCGTCGAGGGCCGACACGTCGAGCGTGATGCCGCGATCGACGATGTCGTTCGCGACGTTGCCGGCGACGCTGTCGAGCAGCGCGTCGACGACGACTTCCATCGGCGCGAGCTGGCTGGCACCCTGTTCGAGCCGGCCGATCGTCAGCAGCTCCGTGACGAGCTCGTCGAGCTCGCGCACGTCGCGCCGCAGCGCGTCGCGGCGTTCGCGCATCCGGGCCGTTTCGTCAGGCTCGGCGAGCAGCGCGAGCCCGAATTCGAGCCGCGCGAGCGGCGTCTTCAGTTCGTGCGAGATGCCGTGCATCATTTCCCGCTGCTGCTTGATCGACGCCTCGATGCGCTCGGCCATGTCGTTGAACTGCTGCGACAGCTCGTAGATGTTCGACTTGCCGGACAGTTTCACGCGCGTCGACAGCGTACCGGCGCCGAATGCGCGGGCGGCTTCCTGCAGCCTGCGCAGGTCGCGCCAGTGATAGTGAATCCACAGCACCACCGCGAACAGCGTGCTGAGCGCGAGCAGCATGTATGCATAGATCCTGATGTCGAGGCTGAATGCTTCGATCGGCCGCGCATGCAGCACCGAACCATCCGCGAGCGGCATGTAGTAATCCTTCGCGTCGTAGCTGATCGCGATCAGGCCGGCGTCGAGATCGCGCAGCGGCTCGCCGCTCAATTGCGCGCGGGCGGTGGCCATCGGCATGAAGTCGAACCGTTCGTTGCCGTGCTTCGCGAGCTCGCGCAGCGCCACCTTGCGCTGCTCGCCCGGATGGCGTTCGAGGTAGTCGTTCAGCACGAACGCGTAGGTCGTCAACGCGTCGCGCTCCGCCTGCGCGCTGCGATCGTAGAAGATCCGGTCGAACGACAGCTGGATGAAGATGATCGACGCCGCGACGAACAGGATCACGACGAGGTACAGCCGAATCAATGGGCGGAGCATTTATTCGTCCCACGCGGAAGGGCTGAACAGGTAGCCGCGGCCCCAGATCGTCTTGATCTTGTGCGGCTCCGACGACGCATCCTCGAAGCGGCGGCGCAGCTTCGAGATGCCGGAATCGACCGAGCGGTCGAGCCCATCGAACTCGATTCCGCGCAGCTGCTTCAGGATGTCGTCGCGGCTCAGCACGGTGCCGGCCGCGCGCGCGAGGATCAGCAGCAGGTTGAATTCGGCGGTCTTCAGGTCGACCGGCTCGCCGCGCCACGTGACGGTGCGGTTCGGCGGCGAGATCGCCAGTTCGCCGAACACGAGCGCCTCGGGCGCGGCCACCGGCGCTTCCGCGACGGCCGGCTGCGCGCGGCGCAGCAGCGCGCGGGCGCGGGCGACCAGCACGCGCGGTTCGATCGGCTTCGTCACGTAGTCGTCGGCGCCCGTCTCGAGGCCCGCGACCTGGTCGTAGACATCGAGGCGCGCGGTCAGGATCAGCACGGGGACGTTGGTGAACGCGCGGATGCGCCGGCAGACTTCCATGCCGTCGAGGTTCGGCAGCATCAGGTCGAGTATCACGAGGGCCGGCTGGTGCTCGCGCACCGCGGCGACGGCGAGGTCGCCGCGCCGGACGACCGTCACCGTGAATTCATAACCGTCGAGGTATTCGCGGACGAGCTGCGCCAGGCGGTCGTCGTCCTCGATCAGCAGTACGCGGTATTTGAGCGGATCTTCGTTCATGGTCTCGTCAATGTGCACGCGCCGTTTCACACCCGGGCAGGCCGGTGCGCGGCGCGGCACGCGAATTCTATCCGGCGCATCGAAGGCCGGGGGAGCGGGGCGACAATCTCGAACAATCGAACACAATTGAGCACAGATTCCCCGAATATTCAGGACAGTCGCGGCGCGGGGCGACACCTAGACTGCGGGCTCCGTCACTTTTATCTCAATATTGTGCGCCCAATACTCCGCCGCTACCGCTATTGCATGCCGCTCGCCGGCCTGACCCTTGCCGCCGCCGCCCACGCGGAAAACCAGTATTCGCTGTCGCTGGGTGGCGGTATCGCGCCGCGCTACCCGGGCAGCAACCAGTCTCGCGGCGTCGTCGCGCCGGGGTTTGCCGCGAAGTTCGGCAATGGCTTCTTCATCGACAGCACCCAGGGCGCCGGTTACCGGCTGGACTTGCCGCACGGCGCGTTCGTGTCGGCGGCGGTGAGCTACGACGTGGGTCGAGCCGACGAGAACCGCCTCGACATGCCGGGCTCCGATTACCTGAAGGGCATGGGCCGGGTTCCGGGCTCGGTGCTGGTCGGCGTGCGCGCGGGCGTGACGCTGTTCAACGCGGCAGAATTGAGCGTCACGATCGACACACCCGTGACGCACACGTCGCGCGGCGTGTCGGGGCACATGGATCTCGCGGTGCCGGTGTTCAAGACCGCGCAGCACGAGATCATCGTGACGGGCACCGTGCACGCGGGCTCGGGGCGCTACACGCAGACGTTCTACGGCGTGACCGATGCGCAGTCGATGACGAGCCGGTTCCGCCCGTATTCGACGCGCGGCGGGATCGACAGCGCGTCGATGGCGCTCGCGTGGAACTGGACGCTGTCGCAGCACTGGTCGGTGCTCGCGACCGGCGGTGTGACGCGGCTGCTCGGCCGCTACGGCGACAGCCCGATCGTCCAGTCGCGCAGCAACTACTACGCCATCGCGGGCGCGACCTACAAGTTCTGAGCGAATCGTCGCGGCATGCATCGTGTGGCGCAGCCGGCCTGCACGTGCCGTCACGCCGCGCGGCGTGCGGTAACATGCAGGCGGCTTCGGCGGCAGGCCGAACCCGCGGCTCGGACATGCGAAATCGGCGTGGCCCGGGCGCGCGGACCGAACATGCATGCAACGCCCGGTCGGCGGAAACCCCGCACAGGTTCCACCGGGCGCAACAGGGAGTATCCGATGAAGAAGACGATCGCGGTGATGATGGCGCTGGTTGCGGGCGCAACGTTTGCGGGATGCACGGACATGAAAACGAAGAATGCGACCGCGGGCGGCATGGTGATGAATGGCGAGCCGGCACGCACGTCGCAGGCCTGCAAGGCGGACGCGGGGCCGGACGACGCGCTGGTCGGCAAGACCGAGGCCGATGCGGCGGCGCAACTGGACGGCTGCCTGTGGCGCGTGCTCGAGCGTGACGGCAAGTCGTTGCCGGGCACGATGGATTACCGGCAGGAACGCCGCAATCTCGGCATTCGCGACGGCAAGGTGATCTGGGTGCGGCGCGGGTGAGGGGGTGGCCGGTGGCGGCGTGCGTGCGGGTACACGAGCGCGCGCCGTCGACGTCGCGCTATCCGGACCGGGTGGACGACATGAACGCGCCCAAGCTGCCGCCGACCGTGGCGTAATGATCGCCGCGCGACGCGCGCGATCGGCGGTGCGCTACTTCGAGATGTACCACAGCGCATCCGCGCTGGCGCGCGACGGCTGAGCGGCTGCAGCCGGCACCTGGGCCGGCGCGGGCGGCGGCGTGTTCGACGTGATCGCGGTCGGCAGCGTGGCCGGCATGTTCGCGGTCGATGGCGAGGCCGCCGCGGTTCCCGACGTCGAAGGCGTATTCACGTACCACAGCGCATCGGCCGACGCCGTGCGTTTTGCCGCGGTCGCTGCGGCCGGATTGGCTGCCGTACTCGTCGCCGTATTCGCCGACTTTTTCGATCCGGCGGCCGCAGCCGCGCCCCCCGTCCCGGCCTGCGCCGTCATCCCGGCGCCATTGCCCGCGCTACGCTGCGCGCGCGCCTCGAACGGCCCGAGCTGGAAGATTAACGTTTGCGCGGGACGCGTCAGGACGGCATACGGAAACTGCAGCTCCCACGACATCAGCACGCGCCCGGACGACGTCTCGGTGAAGATCGCCGGCACGTGCTTCATGTCGCTGAACTGCACGTAGATCCGCGCGCCGTCGTCGAAGACCTGGGTCGGCTTCGCCTGGTCCGCCCCCGTGACCGTCCATCCGAAGTTGTACGAGCCGGCCGGGCCGGCGGGGCCGCCCTGCGGCGGCGGAGGCGGCGGAGCCGACGAAATCGTGCGCGGACGCGTGACCTGCTGCGGGGCGGACACGCTCAGGCTCGCGAACGGGTTGTACGCCTGGGCCTGTTGCGGCGGCGTAAAGGACGGTGGAAGGATGGGCATGGGAGTATCCGGCGAATCCGGCATGGTCCGGATTGCATCATAGACCTTGCGCGCATACGCGAGGCGCTTGTCGGGCGAGGCGGAGTTGTACGCGCCGATCGCGTTCCAGTTGGCGCCGAGCTGGCGAATGTTCTGCGACAGGATCCACGCGCCGACGTACGCGTTCGTGCAGGCATCGAACAGGCTCTCCCGCGTGATGCCTTCGCGCGCGAGCGTCGGCAGCCAGGTGCTGTTGATCTGCATCAGGCCGATGTCGACCGTGCCGTTCGTGTTGGTGTTGACGGCGCTCGGATTCATGCCCGACTCGACCTGCGCGATGCCGCGCATCAGGCTGACGCTCACGTGCTGGAACGCGGCCGCGTCGTCGAGGCAATCGGCCCGCGCGACGCCGGCGAGCGCGCACGACAGCGCAATCGTCGCGGCGATTTTCAGCGTATCTCGGCTGATCGAACGGGTTGTCTGACGCGGCATGGCAGGATGGGGCGGAAACCGGCCGCCCGGTGCAAGGAAATTACGCAGACGCGAAGTGTGCCATAGCGCGCACGCAAATGGCTCGCGTCAAACTTTCCTTTGCATTTGCCCATGCGTTCGCCACGCATTTTTATCGCGTCGGATCACGCGGTTCGGCGAAGCATTATCGGTAAAAATGGCCGGATTTTCGCGCGAATACCAGCGTAATGGCGGGGCCGGAATACTGACGCGTCGCGTCATTTACTTGCGGAAATCGGTGCTGAATCAAACCGGATGGAAATCGCGCAGAAGTCGATATCCGGGATGAAAAGGGAAGGGCGATTCAAAAGCAACGGCGGCCGAAGCCGCCGTATCGGTGAACGCGCACCCGACCGGCCGCGCGGCGCGCAGCCGGCCGTCTCGCATCAGAAGCGGTGCCGCAGGCCGAGGTTGACCATCGTCTGCGAGCTCGTGCCCGCATAGCCGTACGAACCGATCGACGCCTGCGCGGCCATCGAGCCGCCCTGGCCGTCGCCGGTCTGGCCGCTGGCGTGCTGGTACGCGGCGCTCAGGTAGACATCGGTGCGCTTCGACAGGGTGTAGTCCGCGCCGGCCGATACCTGGTGATAGGTGGCCGACGTGTCGCCGCCCGAGCGCGTATAGCTGTAGCCGACGCCGACAAGCAATGCGTTCGTTGCCTGGTAGTTCACGAAGCCTTGCCCCGTGTTGTAGTGCTCGTTCGAGCCGAACACCGAGCTGCCATCGCGGCGGTACTGCGCGTTGCTGTAGCCGAGGCCGACCGTGAACGGGCCGGCGACGTACTGGCCCGCGATGCGCGCGATGCCGATCGAATGCGCGCTCGCGTAGCCGCTGTTGACCGGGCCGTCGAACGTGCCGTCCGACGAGCTGGTCCAGCCGGTGCGCTGCGTGTTCGACGCGGGGCTGTTGGTCGTGTGGAAGTAGCCGCCCGCGACGCTGAACGGCCCGTTGCTGTACGACACGGCGGCCGAATACGAATTCGCGGCGCCGGTGCTGCCGGCGATGCCGCCGAACGAGTACATCGCCGAGAACTGCAGGCCCGAATAGACGGCCGACGTGTACTTCACCGCGTTGTCGACGCGGAAGCTGTTGTCGTAGTTGTCGACGTCGCCCGCCGTCGCGAACACGCTGCCCAGATAGTTGTCGGCGGTGATGCCTTGCACGAGATCGACGAGCGGATCGTACTGACGGCCGAACGTGAGCGTGCCGTAGCGGTCGCTCGTCAGGCCGACGAACGCCTGCCGGCCGAACAGGCGGCCGCCCTGGCCCATCCGGCCGTTGCTCGGGTCGAAGCCGTTCTCGAGCTGGAACAGCGCCTTGAGCCCGCCGCCGAGATCCTCGGTGCCTTTCACGCCCCAGCGGCTGCCGGCCAGGTTGCCCGCGCTGCTGTTGCCGAGCATCCACGCATTGTCCTTGCCCTGCGCATGGTTCACGTAGGTGATCGACGTGTCGATCACGCCATACAGCGTGACGCTCGACTGCGCCTGCGCGACGGGTATCGCCGCGAATGACGCGACGGAAATCAGCGAGAGGGTCGTGCGTTTCATTGTCATCTCCTTGCGCATTGGCTTGTGTGCGTGATCCGGAATGGCAGGAGACTACCGAGCCCGATTAAAACGGCAAAAATGAAATTCTCTTTTGTGGCCTGACGCAGACAGGGATGTCCTCCGATTACCGCGATCGAGGGATTTGAATTGTTGAAAATTGCGTATCAATCGATTGACATTTCGCGATTTGGCCATTGCGGCTTGCATATCTCGCGATAATTTCGGGCATTTCGCGGAGGAATCGGGATGGCCGGGATATTGTTATCGATCCGTCAAATAATTATTGAATGAATCGAATTGGCCCGGGGGTAATGAATGTGTTAATTACGCGGCGCGTGCGGCCGGCGACGGCCTCACGGTTGGGTGACCGATTCATCATCACGGGTGCTGCGCGTGTGGAACGTCGTGCGTGTGTCACGCCGGCGTGACCGACAGCACCACGCCGCCCGCCCCAGCGCAGCCACCACCCCCCGCGCACCGAAACGCCGGTCGCCGATCTGGTTTTGTATATAATAATCATTCTCATTTACAAAATCGTTGACGCCTGCGCCTCCCGGAACCCGGCCATGTCTGCTGACAAGCTGTCTCTCCATCGAGAAATCGACGCCCTCTACACCGGCCACCACGCGTGGCTGCGCGGCTGGTTGAGCCGGAAGCTCGGTTGCGCGCACCGCGCGGCCGATCTCGCGCATGACACGTTCATGCGCCTGCTTGCGCGCGACGAGCCGATCGGCGCCGATGAGCCGCGCGCATTCCTGACGACGGTCGCGCAGCGCGTGCTGAGCAATCACTGGCGGCGCGAACAGATCGAGCGCGCGTATCTCGATGCGCTCGCGCTGCGCCCCGAAGCGCATGCGCCGTCGCCGGAGGAGCGGGCCGTCGTGCTCGAGACCCTGCTTGAAATTGACCGGCTGCTCGACGGCTTGCCGCTCGCGGCGAAGCGGGCGTTCCTGCTCGCGCAGCTCGACGGGCTCACGCAGGCCGAGATCGCGCGCGAACTCGGCGTGTCGCTGGCGACGGTGAAACGCTATCTCGTGAAGGCCGGCACGCAGTGCTTCTTCGCGATGGCGGCCTGACCGATGGCCGCCCCGGGAGCGCCGGCGGTGCCGCCGCAGGTGGCGCGGCGCGCGGTGGAATGGTGGGTCGACCGGCAGGCCGGCCGCACCGACGAAGCGTTCGACGCCGCGCTCGCGCGCTGGCGCGCCGAGGATCCGGCGCACGACGCGGCATGGCGTCATATCGAAACGATGCAGCGCAGGTTCGGCGGGCTGGCGGCCGGGCTCGACCCGCAGGCCGCGCAGGCGGCGCTGCTGCCGCCGCGGGCGGGCCGCCGTCGCGCGGCCGTGAAGGCGCTGGCCGTGCTGCTGTGCGCGGGCGGTGCCGCATGGATGGCCGAACCCGCGCGGCGCGCGGCGATCTGGCCGGCGGACCTGCGCACGGCGGTCGGCGAGCGGCGCACGGTGACGCTCGCGGATCGCACGGTCGTCGTCCTCGATACCGACACGGCGCTCGACGTGCGCTTCGACGATACGACGCGCGGCCTGCGCCTGTTGCGCGGCACGATCATGGTGACGAGCGGCCATGACGATCGCGTGCCCGCGCGGCCGCTGGTCGTCGCGACGGCACAGGGCGAACTGCGGCCGCTCGGCACGCGCTTCGCGGTGCGGCAGCGCGACGGCGCGACCCGTGTCGAGGTGTTCGCCGGGGCCGTGCGCGTGCAGCCCGACGATGCGACGGCCGACGCGCGCGTGATCGCGGCCGGAGAGGGCGCGGATTTCACGCGCGACATGATCGGTGCGCCGGCGCCGCTCGATGTGTATGCGTCCGCGTGGACGGGCGGCATGCTCGTCGCATCGCGCATGCGGCTGGCCGACCTCGTCGCCGAACTCGACCGCTACCGCCGCGGCAGTCTGCGCTGCGACGCGGCCGTGGCCGACCTGCGCGTGTCGGGCACCTATCCGCTCGACGATCCCGCGCGCGTGCTCGACACGTTGAAGGCGACGCTGCCGATCGACGTTCACTACCTGACGCGCTACTGGGCGACGGTCGTACCGGCCCGTTCGTGAGCCCGTCGAAAAAATTTTCCGCTGACCTGAGCTGTTTCTCGATGTTCGCGTGACATGGGTAATGAAAGCAGCACTGGCCCATCGTCCACCGACCTCCCGATCATGGTTTCCATCCGTCTCACGTATCGGCGCCGTCCGGCGCCTGCCCGACCTCTGCCGCGCGCATCGCACCCGGCCGCATCCGCCGCATCCGCCGCGCCGGGTCGCCTCGCGCGCCGGCTGGCCGGCGCCGTCCTGGTGTCGGCGCTGCTGCCGCTGCCCGCGCTGGCCGACACCGACACCGATGCGGCGCCGGCCGCGCAGCGCGCGGCGCGCCGTGCGTTCGACATTCCGGCCGGGCCGCTCGAAGCGGCGCTGAACCGGTTCGGCCGCGACGCGGGGATCCTGCTCGCGTTTCCGGCGGAGCTGACCGCCGGCCTGACGAGCGGCGGCGTGCAGGGGCGCTTCGACGTCGACGGCGCGCTCGACCGCCTGCTCGCGGGCACGGGGCTCGTCGCGTTGCGGCAATCGGGCGGCGGTTACACGCTCAAGCGCGCGGACGGTTCGGTCGCACGGCCCGCGGCGGCCGGCGTCGCGGCGGGCGCGGAGTTGCCCGCGATCAATGTACGCACCCGCGCGCTGCGTGCCGAAAGCTATCGCGCGCCGAAGGAAGCGGGTGTGCTGCGTTCCGAGATCCCGCTGCTCGACACCGCGCAGGCCGTCAACATCGTTCCCGCGCAGGTGCTGCGCGACCAGCGCCCGCGCAACCTGGACGACGCGCTCGGCAACGTCAGCGGCATCACGCAGGGCAACACGCTCGCGGGCACGCAGGACACGATCATGAAGCGCGGCTTCGGCGGCAACCGCGACGGCTCGATCATGCAGAACGGGATGCCGCTCGTGCAGGGGCGCGCGTTCAACGCGGCGGTCGACAGCGTCGAGGTGCTGAAGGGGCCGACGTCGCTGCTGTACGGGCTGATGGACCCGGGCGGCGTGGTCAACGTCGTCACCAGGCAGCCGCAGCTCAAGCGCTACAACGCGATCTCGCTCGGCGCGTCGACGTTCGGGCACGGCAAGAACGGCGGCAGCGCGACCTTCGACTCGACCGGGCCGGTCGGCGATTCGCGGCTCGCGTACCGGCTGATCGTCGACCAGTCGAACGAGCAGTACTGGCGCAACTTCGGCGAATACCGGCAGACCTTCGTCGCGCCGTCGCTCGCGTGGTACGGCCGCGATACGCAGGTCGCGGTGTCCTACCAGTACCGCACATTCCATTCGCCGTTCGATCGCGGCACCGCGCTCGATCCGCGCACCAACGCGCCGCTCGACATTCCCGCGCGGCGGCGCATCGACGAGCCGTTCAACAACATGGACGGCGAATCGCACCTCGCGCAGGTGAGCGTCGATCACCAGTTCAACGCCGACTGGAGCGCGCATTTCGGCTACAGCTACAACCGCGAGACGTACGACGCGAACCAGTTGCGCACGACAGGTGTCGATCCGGTGAAGGGCACGATGACGCGCAGCAACGACGCGACGCACGGCTCGCTCAGCACCGACAGCTACGGGATCGGCTACGTGAACGGCAAGCTGGTGCTGGGCGGGATGCGGCACGACGTGCAGGTCGGCTTCGATACCGAATACCGCCGCATCTACCGCAAGGACATGCTGCGGCAGGCCGTGAAGACGCCGTTCAACTATCTCAACCCCGTCTACGGGCTGCTGCCGCCATCGAGCACGGTGTCGGCGAGCGACAGCGACCAGACCGACACGCTGCACGATGCGTCCGCGTTCGTGCAGGACACGATCCACCTGACCGACAAGTGGATCGTGTCGGGCGGGTTGCGCTACATCACGTACAACCAGGTCGCGGGGCGCGGGCGGCCATTCGTCGCGAACACCGATCTCAGCGGCTCGAAGTGGCTGCCGCGCGCGGGTGTCGTCTACAAGTGGACCGACACGTTCTCGCTGTACGGCAGCTATTCGCAATCGCTGAAGCCGTCGTCGTCGATCGCGCCGATGACGGGCTACATCATCGACGGCGCGACGCCGCCCGAGGAAGCGACCGCGTGGGAAGTGGGCGGCAAGCTCGACCTGCCGGGCGGGATGACGGGCACGCTCGCGCTCTTCAATATCGACAAGAAGAACGTGCTCGTCTCGCAGTACAACGACGCGACCAAGCTGACCGACTGGCGCACGTCGGGCAAGGCGCGCTCGCGCGGGATCGAGCTCGACGTGTCGGGCAAGCTCGGCGAGCGCGTGAACGTGATCGCGAGCTATGCGTACATCGACGCGAAGACGACCGAGGATCCGCTGTACGCGGGCAACCAGCTGTGGAACGTCGCGCGCCACACCGCGTCGCTCGCGGCCGTCTACGACTTCGGCACGGTGGCCGGCGGCGACGACCTGCGCATCGGCGCGGACGTGCGCTACGTCGGCGCGCGGCCCGGCGATTCGGCGAACAGCTTCACACTGCCGTCGTACGTGCTCGCCGATGCATTCGCCACGTACGACACGCGGATCGGCAAGCAGAAGCTGTCGTTCCAGCTCAACGTGAAGAACCTCTTCAATCGCACGTACTACCCGTCGAGCGCGAACCGTTACTTCGTCGCGATCGGCGATGCACGACAGGTGTCGCTGCTCACCACGCTGCAGTTCTGACCACGCAATCGCCGCGCGGCCGTCACGGCGGCGCGCGGCTTCGGAGAAGATCCAGATGAACCGGAACATGAAGACCGGCGCCGTGCGCGCCGTGGCCGCGAGCGCGCGGCGTCGCGCCTTGCGTGCGATCGCGGGCTCGGTGCTCGCGATCGGCGCGGGCCTGGGCCTCGGCGCGGGGGTGGTCGCCCCCGCGTGGGCGGCCGATGCGCCGCAGCAGGCCGTCACGCGCGTCGCGATGCTCGTGCAGTTGCGCGGCCCGAACCTGAAGGTCGATGAACGCATCGTCCAGCATCTCGGCGAACGCGGCTACGCGGTGCGGCTGATCGACGAGTCGTCGACGCCCGATGCGGCGCGCGATGCCGACCTGGTCGTGATTTCGTCGACGGTGTCGTCGAAGAACGTGCGGCCGGGCTGGCGCACGCTCGACAAGCCGCTCGTGACCTGGGAAAACGACCTGCTCGACGATTTCGCGATGACGGGCAAGCGTCATGACGTCGACTTCGGCGAAACGGGCAAGGAGCGCTACCTGTGGCTCGTCAATGCACCGCACCCGATCTCGGCCGGGCTGCCGGCCGGCACGACGAACGTGTACGGCAAGCAGGCGCCGATGAGCTGGGGCAAGCCGGGGCTCGGCGCGATCACGATCGCGACCGTGTACGGCCAGCCCGACAAGGCCGCGATCTTCGCGTACGAGAAGGGCGCGACGATGGACTACGAAGCGCTCGCGCCGGCGCGTCGTGTGATGTTCTTCCTCGACAACGACACGTTCGTGAACCTGTCGCCGGCCGGTGTCGCGCTGTTCGACGCGGCCGTCGACTGGGCGGCCGGGCGGCGCTGATCGTCAGCCTCGGCGCTAGGCCGGCTGCCGCGCCGCCGCCTCGATCAGTTGCGCGAGCATTTGCGCCGGCTCCGACATCGTGCGCCGTGCGCGATGCACGAGCCCGATGTCGCGGTGGAACGTGTGATGCCCGAGGTCGAGCGCGCGCACGCCGGCCGGCCAGCGGCGATACACGGCCGTCTGCGGGACGAGCGCGACGCCGACGCCGTTCTCGACGAGCTTGACGATCGCGTCGAGCTCGTCGAGCTCACACGTGTCGCGCACCGCGATGTGCATCTTCCTCAGGAAGCGGTCGACCTGGCGGCCGCCGAACGACGCGCGGTCGTAGCGCACGAACGGCTCGCGCGCGAGCAGCTCGGCCCAGTCCTTGCCCTTCACGCCGCGCGGCACGATCAGCCGGAACGGCTCCTGCACGAGGGTCGTCCAGTGCAGGTCGCTCTGCAGCGAAAACGGCGGCCGGATGATCGCGGCCATGTCGAGCTCGCCCGCATCGACCCGGTTGACCAGCTCGATCGACAGCCCCGGTATCACGCGCGTGCGGCACGCGGGATGCCGGCGATGGAAATCGGCGAGCGCGGCCGGCAGCAGCGCGCTCTGCACCGACGCGATCGCGCCGATCGTCACGCGCACGGCGGCGGGCGAGCCGGGCGACGTCGAACTCAGGTTCTCGTACAGGCCGATCAGCGCCTGCGCCTGGTCGAGCACGTGATGACCCATCTCGTTGAGCCGCGCCGAGCGGCCTTGCCGGTCGAACAGCACGAAGCCGAGCTCGGCTTCGAGCCGCTGCATCTGCGCGCTGACAGCCGCCTGCGTGAGCCCGATACGGTTGCCGGCCGCGGCGAACGTGCCTTCCCGGGCGACGGCGACGAGGGTTTTCAGTTCGCGGATCATTGATCAATTCTGTTTGTGAATGACGCAACTATATATTGATTTAATTTCTGCTTGACCTTGACTACCATGGTGCCGTCCTCGCGCCACGCGAGCGTTCCATCACGAGGCCACCATGAGTCTTTCCCCGTTTCACCTGGCGATTCCCGTCTACGACCTGCCGGCCGCGCGCGATTTCTACGGCCGTGTGTTCGGGCTGGCAGAAGGGCGCTCGAGCGCGCAGTGGGTCGACTTCGACTTCTACGGGCACCAGCTCGTGATCCACGAACATCCGAAGACCGCGTCGCAGGAAGGCGCGCATACGAACGCGGTGGACGGTCACGACGTGCCGGTGCCGCATTTCGGGATCGTGCTCGACTGGCCGAGCTGGGAAGCGCTGGCCGAGCGGCTGAAGTCGTTCGGCGTGACCTTCGTGATCGAGCCGTATGTGCGGTTCCAGGGGCAGGTCGGCGAACAGGCGACGATGTTCCTGTTCGACCCGTGCGGCAACGCGCTCGAATTCAAGGCGTTCCGCGACATCGGCCAGTTGTTCGCGAAGTGACCGGCGGCGCGGTCAGCACCGATCGACATTGGGTGCGAGAATGCGGCCTCCGGCCCGGCTGCGCGCCTGCGCACCGGCCGGCGCCGCGCCGCACGGCATCCGTCCGTGCGAGCCGTTCTCCAAGGAACCCGTATGGACAGTCACATCGCTCCGGTGGAGCTGAAGAAGGCCTACCGTCTCCTCAACCACGGCCCGACCGTGCTCGTGTCGGCCCGCCACGCTGGCGTCGACAACGTGATGGCTGCCGCGTGGGCGTGCGCGCTGGATTTCCTGCCGCCGAAGCTGACGGTCGTGCTCGACAAGACCGCGAAGACGCGCGAGCTCGTCGAGCGCAGCGGCACGTTCGTGATCCAGGTGCCGACCGCCGCGCAGCTGCGGCTCACGCATGCGGTCGGCAGCCACAGTCTCGCGGAGCGGCCCGACAAGCTGCGCGAAGCGGGCGTCACGCTGTTCGACGTCGAAGGCCACGACCTGCCGTTCGTCGCCGGCTGTTCGGGCTGGCTCGCGTGCAAGCTGATTCCGGAGCCGCACAACCAGCAGACCTACGACCTGTTCATCGGCGAGGTGGTCGCGGCGTGGTCCGACACGCGCGTGTTCCGCGACGGCCACTGGTATTTCGAATCGGCCGATCCGGCGCTGCGCAGCCTGCACTACATCGCGGGCGGCAATTTCTATGCGATCGGCGAATCGCTGCACGTCGATCCGGACGCGAAGTAAGCACCGATCCGGGCGCGCGGTTCATGCGCGCTTGTTCAATTCCGTCAGCATGGTTTCTGCGAACGCCTGCGCGACGCGCGGCAGCGTGCGGTCGCGCTTCGTGACGAGCGCGATCGGCCGCACGAACGCAGGGTCGTCGATCGGCTTCGCGACCAGCTCGGGCTCGGCGCGCACCTCGCGCGCGGTTGCGGGCAGGATCGTCACGCCGAGGCCGCCGCGCACCATCGCGACGGCCGTCATCATGTAGGTGGGTTCGCACGCGATGGCGGGCGTGCAGCCGGCCGCGTCCAGCGCGGCATCGACGACGCTGCGCACGCTCGTGCCCTGTGCGGTGAGCACGAGCGGCACGGCCGCGACGTCCGCCGTGGTCAAGCGGCGCTTGCGCGCGAGCGGATGATCCTTCGGGCACACGGCGACGAGCCGGTCGGCGCCCGCATACAGCACCTCCAGCGACGCATCGAAGGTGTCGCCGCCCGTCAAGCCGAGATCGGCTTCCTCGTTGCGCACGAGCGCGGTGACGAGGCTCGCGACGCCGTCGCGGATCTCGAAGCCCGCAAGCGGCACCTCGCGCCGGAACGACTGGATCAGCTCGGGCAGCACGCTGGACGCGAAGGTCGGCAGGCACGCGAGCCGCACCGTGCCGCTCGTGCCTTCGCCGAGCGCACGCGCGTCGCGCAGCACGCGCTCCATGTCGTCGAGCGAGCGTTGCAGCAGCGGCAGCAGCTCGCGCCCGGTCTGCGTGAGCGCGACGCTGCGGCTGTTGCGGTCAAAGAGGCGCGCGCCGACGATCTCCTCGAGCCGGCGGATCTGCACGGTCAGCGCCGGCTGCGACAGGTGCAGGCGCGCGGCCGCACGCGTGAAGTTGCCGGCCTGCGCGACGGTGACGAACGCGCGAATGTCGCGAAGATTCAGATCCATAACGGTTCGTGATTGCTGCGATCAAATCATTTCAATTGTGCTATCGCTGCGCCGACCTTACGCTCGTCTCCAACAAAAGACAAGGTAGGAGACACGGATGCTGCCGTTACTCGGGCTGGGCACGATCGTCGTGCTGCTGGCCGCGATTCTGTCGAAGCGGATGTCGCCGCTCGTCGCGCTGATCATCGTGCCGATCGCCGCGTCGCTGATCGGCGGCTTCGGGCTGCACACCAGCAAGTTCGTCATCGACGGGCTGAAGGGGCTCGCGCCCGTCGTCGGGATGTTCGTGTTCGCGATCCTCTATTTCGGGACGATCACCGACGCCGGCACGCTCGACCCGATCATCGACCGCATCCTGCGCGCGGTCGGCACGCGGCCCACGCGCATCGTGATGGGTACGACGCTGCTCGCGCTGCTGATTCACCTCGACGGCTCGGGCGCCGTCTGCTTCCTCGTGACGATTCCGGCCGTGCTGCCGCTGTACGACCGGCTGAAGATGGACCGGCGCGTGCTGGCCGCCGCGGTGTCGATGGCCGCGGGCATCAACTTCCTGCCGTGGACGGGGCCGATGATCCGCGCGTCGGCGTCGCTGCACCTGCCGGTGTCCGCGCTGTTCAATCCGCTGATCCCGGTGCAGGCGATCGGGCTCGTGTTCGTGTTCGGCGTCGCGTACTGGCTCGGGCGGCGCGAGGAGAAGCGGCTCGGCCTGTCGCGCGACGACGCGTCGATTCCGCTGCCGAAGCGCGAGCTGACGCCCGACGAGCAGGCGCTGCGCCGGCCGCACCTGTTCTGGTTCAACCTCGTGCTGACGCTCGTCGTGCTCGGCACGATGGTCGTGATGGGCGAGAAGATTCCGCCCGCGATCATGTTCATGGTCGGGCTGTGCATCGCGCTGATGGTGAACTACCCGGACGTCGACATGCAGAGAAAGCGCATCGACGCGCATGCGCGCGCCGCGCTGATGATGGCCGGCATCCTGCTCGCGGCCGGTGTGTTCACGGGGATCATGCAGGGCAGCGGAATGCTGAAGGCGATGGCGCAGGCGGCGGTCGGCTTCGTGCCGCCGTCGATGGCCGGCCACATTCCGGTGGTGCTCGGCCTCGCGTCGATGCCGCTCAGCATGCTGTTCGATCCCGATTCGTTCTACTTCGGCGTGCTGCCCGTGATCGCGGAGGTGGCAGGCCAGCTCGGCGTGCCGGCCGTGCAGGTCGGGCAGGCTGCGCTGCTCGGCCAGATGACGACCGGGTTCCCGGTCAGCCCGCTGACGCCCGCGACCTTCCTCGTCGTCGGCCTGTGCGGCATCGAGCTGGCCGAGCACCAGAAATTCACGTTCCCGCTGCTGTTCGGCGCCTCGATCGTGATGACGATCGCGTGCGTCGTGCTGGGCATCTTTTGATCTTTCCCGGCGGTGACCGCCGCCGGACGACGGTAAGGACATGACAGCAAAGCAACCTGAACGGCGCGTGCGCATCGGCGCGGGCGCCGGCTACTCGGGCGACCGGATCGAGCCCGCGGTCGAACTGGCCGAACACGGGCAGCTCGACTATCTCGTCTTCGAATGCCTGGCCGAGCGCACGATCGCGACCGCGCAGCAGGCGCGGCGCCAGGATCCGGCACTCGGCTACGACCCGCTGCTCGACGCGCGGATGCAGGCGGTGCTGCCGGTTGCAGCACCAAAGGGCGTGCGCATCGTGTCGAACATGGGCGCGGCGAATCCGCGTGCGGCCGCGCGGCGCACCGCGCAAATCGCGCAATCGCTGGGTTTCGCGAAGCTGAAGGTCGCGGCGGTCGAGGGCGACGACGTGCTCGACGTCGTGCTGCGCGGCGCATTCCGCTTCGAGGAATCGGGCGACGACGTCGCCGCGTATCGCGACCGCATCGTGTCCGCGAACGCGTACCTCGGCGCCGCGCCGATCGTCGATGCGCTCGCGGCCGGCGCGGACGTCGTGCTGACCGGGCGCGTCGCCGATCCGTCGCTGTTCGCCGCGCCGCTGATTCACGCGTTCGGCTGGCGGATGGATGACTGGGACACGCTTGGCGCCGCGACGGTCGTCGGCCACCTGCTCGAATGCGCGGGGCAGGTGACCGGCGGCTATTTCGCCGATCCCGGCTACAAGGACGTGCCGAACCTCGCGCGGCTCGGATTTCCGATCGGCGAAGTGGCGGCCGACGGCACGCTCGTGATCACCAAGGTGCCGCACGCGGGCGGCCGCGTGAGCGCGGCGACCTGCAAGGAACAGCTGCTCTACGAGATTCACGACCCGGCGCGCTATCTGCAGCCCGATGTCGTCGCGGATTTCACGCAGGTTACCGTCGCCGAGGAGGCGACCGATCGCGTGCGCGTGACGGGCGGGCGCGGCGCCGCGCGGCCCGACACGCTGAAGGTATCGGTGGCTTACGTCGACGGCTGGATCGGTGAAGGCCAGATCTCGTACGGCGGGCCGGGCGCGCTCGAACGCGCGCGTCTCGCGCTCGACATTGTCCGGGAACGGCTGGCATTGACCGGCGTCGCCGCGACCGAGTTGCGCTTCGACCTGATCGGTGTCGATGCGCTGTATGGCGACGCGACGCCGGCCGTGCGCGGCGAACCGGCCGAGGTGCGCGTGCGGGTGGCCGGCCGTGCGGCGAGCGCCGCCGAAGCCGCGCGCATCGGCAACGAAGTCGAGACGCTCTATACGAACGGGCCGGCCGGCGGCGGCGGCGCGTTCAAGTCGACGCGCGAGGTGATCGCGGTGCAGTCGGTGCTGCTGCCGCGCGCGGCCGTGACGCCGTCGTTTTCATTCGTGGAGGCATGATGCAACTGCGTGAACTCGCGCATGCGCGCACCGGTGACAAGGGCAATACGCTGAACGTGTCGGTGATCTGCCACGATCCGCGTCATTACGATCACCTGCGCACGCATCTGGATGCCGACGCCGTGAAGGCGTGGCTCGCGGGCATCGTGCACGGCGACGTCGTGCGCTATGAACTGCCGGCGCTCGGCGCATTCAATTTCGTGCTGCGCGATGCGCTCGGCGGCGGCGTCACGCGCTCGCTCGCGCTCGACGCGCACGGCAAGTCGGTCAGTTCGGCGCTGCTGGCGATCGAGGTGCCCGCCCCGGCGTGACGGATGTCGCCGCCGGAGGCGGGCAGCCGCTTAAGGAATCAGCAGTTCGCGCAGGCCGTTGGCATGCTCGATGCGTTCGCCTGCGACGTGCAGGCGCTGATCGCGGCGATAGTCGTAGACCGCGCGCGACGCGGCGAGCTGGTCGAAATCGAGTTCGACCGCATGACGCGATTCGGTATTGCCGGCCTCGAAGATCAGGTTACCGAACGGATCGGCCGCGAGGCTGCCGCCCGCGAACACGACGTCGTGCGCGCTGCCGCCGACGCGGTTGGCGACCACCGCGAACACCTGGTTCTCCATCGCCCGCGCCGTGGCCGACGTGCGGTGGACGGGGCGGTACGGCTCCATGTTGCCGTCGGTGATGAGGATCAGCTCGGCGCCGAGCGCGGCGAGCGCGCGGCCGGTTTCGGGGAATTCGTTGTCGTAGCAGATCAGCAGGCCGATCCGCACGCCGCGCCATTCGATCGTCGCGTAACGGTCGCCGGGCAGCACGACGCCGTGCTCGCTCACCCACAGATGCGTCTTGCGATAGCGCAGCGCGATGCCGTCCGGCGTGACGAAGACGGTCGTGTTGTAGAAGCGGCCGCCGTCGTTCTCGATCAGCCCGACCACGACCGCCACCTCGCGTGCGCGAGCGGCTGCCATGACCGCGCCGACGCTCGGGCCGTCGAGCGGCTCGGCGCATTCCGCGAGATTCGACGAATCGAGGAAGCCGGTGAGCTGCGCTTCAGGAAACATCACGATGTCGGTGCCCGGTGCGCAGGTGGCGATCGCGTCGAGCGTGCGTTGCAGGTTGTAGGGCGTGTCGCCGTCGCGACCGGCGAGCTGGACGATATCGAGCTTCAGTTTCATGGCGATGTCGGTATGCAGGGGCCCGTCGCCGATGGCGCCGGAAGGGTGGGTAGGGAGGCACCAGTATGCGCCGAAGCGGCGGATTGCCCATCCCGCCGGCGCGTTAACCCTTCGGGGGTATTGATCCGTGATGCCGCCGGTGCCGGCGAGCACCGGCACGCGCGACCCTCGATGCGTGTCAGGTGCGGGCTTGCGCGTTCAGGAACAGCGAAAACAGCTCCGATTGCGAGTTGATGGCGAGCTTCCCGTAGATGTTGCGGCGATGGACCTTGACCGTTTCGGCGGAGATCGCCAGCTTGTTCGCGACTTCCTTGTTCGAGCGCCCGCTCAGGATCAGCCGGATCACGTCGAGTTCGCGCGCGGTGAGCGGCGTGCCGAGCCGCGCCATCGCGCGCTCGAAGCCGTCCTGCGCATGGTTGCCGGCCCGCGGCGGCACCGCGGCTTCGACGGCGGCCGGCTCGAACGCGAGCCGCTGCCGCATCAGCCCGGCCACCCATGGCCGGATCAGGTCGAGCAGCGCCACCTGCTCGGGGCTGAAGCGCCGCTTGCTGCCGAGCGACAGGCACAGCGTGCGCGCATCGTCGAGCACGACGTTGAACTGCACCTCGTCCTCGACGACGTTGTGCGTGAAATAGAGCGTGTAGTACTCGGTATCGCGGAAGCATTCGGGCGCGACGTCGGACAGCCGGAACAGGCCGCTCTTCGGCGCGTCGCGGTTCGCGATGTAGAACGGGTCGAGCTGGTACAGGCCCTGCACGTAGTCGCGGAACAGCGGGTCGGGGCCGCCGCCTTCGTACGGGCATTCGGCGAACACCTGCGGGCGGCCGTCGCCGAACGTCAGCGCGACCCAGCTGTCGACCGCGACGTATTCCTCGATCAGCCGGATCAGCGCCAGCCAGAAGCCCGGCTGGTCGAGCGACTCGATGAGCCGCCCGACCGAGCGGTGCCAGGCGACGTCCTGCAACGTGAGGTTCATGCGTGGGTCCATGTCGGGCAGGTGCGATGCGCGCTTGCGGTGCCGCGCCGTGCGTGTACGCTACGGGCTCGCGGGCCGATCCCCGCACGCATCGAACGGAGCCTGGGTGAAGAACGAGATCGTAACGCCGGCCGGCGCGAATGGCGAGGCCGGATGCCGCCGCCGGTTCGCGGCGGCTGTCGCCGTGCCTGCTGCGATGGCATGCCTGGGCGCGATGGCCGTGCAAACGGCCGCCGCCATGCCGCCGGCGTCGTGCAATGAGCAACTGACCCGGTTGATCGTACCGGCATTGCGGCAGACCGAGATGAGCCGGCGTGACATTCATGCCGACGTGGACGAGCGTGACGGCAACGTCTACCGCGTCAGGCTGTTCACGATGCCGGATCATCCGGGCACGCCGAATCGCGACGCGACGATCGGCTGGGTCACGCTCGATACGCAGGCGATGCGGGCGCTCGACGTCACGCGCGATCCCGACCGGCCGGACGTGCTGAAGATCGACCGGCGCGCGTTGTCGCGTTTCGTGTCGGCGTGCGTTGCGCCGGTTGCACCGGCCGCACCGGCTACACCCGTGCGCAACGCCGTCGATTGCGATGCGCTGAACCGCCGCGCGCAGGTGCAGGGCGATTACGTGATGGGCAGCGATGCCGGGCGCGTCGTCACCGGCAAGGGGCGCCTGCCGTTCTATTCCGCGCCGGACGACACGTGCCGGATCGACGGGCGGTTCATCGTCGAGCACGACCACGTCGATGCGCGTGCCGACTATGGCCGTTTCACGTCGGTCGTCTACCTGAATCCGCGCACGCGCGTCACCGCCGAAGGGTGGGTGCCAACCGCGCGGCTGAAGCCGGACGGCACCGGCATCGCATCACGGCAACCGTGATCGGGAAGGCCCGCCACCATTCGCTACACTTCTTTTCGACCAGAACGAACCACGTCATGACAGTCCCGCCCCGGAACACACGTCTGAAGCCGCTCGCGGCTTCGCTCGCCGCGCCTGGCGCGCTCGCGGTGCTCACCGCACTTTCCGCGATGTCGCCCGTCCATGCGGCCGAGCCGGTCCAGCCTGATCGTCTGTTGAAGACCTTCATCCACGACACATACGGCAGCTGGCGCGCGGACCGCAAGGGCTGGCAGGCGGACGGCGGCGATCTTGTCTATGCACCATGCGGCTCGCTGCGCGTCGCGACCGCGGAGGGCCCGCGCACGTTGCTCGCGATGTGCGGCGAGACCGAGGCGGCCGTGCAGAACGGGATGCCTGGCATGGATACGGACGCGACGACCGGCACGATCGACCTGTACGTGCTGAAACCGGCGGCGGACGGCAAGACGCTCGAGCCGGTCATGAAGAAAACGGAGATCGCGTCGGGCGGGCGCGGCGAGCCGGGCACGGTGCGTATCGAGCGGCTCGGGCCGCATCTGTTCGGGTTCGTCATCGGCGAAAGCGACACGCGGCAAGGTTATTCGCAACGCTTCCGCGCGATCTGGCTGCCGGTCGGCAATGCACTGGTGCTGGCGGCGGCGCGCATCGACGAGGCGCTCGACAACGCGGAGTCGACCGAATGTGCGAACGCGCGGGCGCGCTGCGAGGAACGCCGCTTCGAGATCGCGCCGGACCTGACCGGTGCCGGCGACGTCTATCCGTTGACGGTCACGGAAACGGGCACGCGCGGCGACAAGACGATCCGCGCGCGCCATACGGTGAAGTTCGACGCGGCGCGTGGCCGCTACGTCGTGCCGAAGGCATTGCGCGAAGGGTACTGATCCATCGCGCGCAGGAACGGGCGGCGTGGCGCCGCCCGCGCATCACACGTACAGATACCGCACGAGGTGGAAGAACACCGGCGCGGCGAAGCAGATCGAGTCGACGCGATCGAGCATCCCGCCGTGGCCCGCGATCATCGAGCCCCAGTCCTTGGTGCCGAGCGAGCGCTTGACGGCCGACAGCACGAGGCCGCCGACGAAGCCCGCGATCACGATCGCGAGCGAGATGCCGAACGCCGACCCGAAGCTGAACGGCGTCACGCGATACAGCGATGCGCCGCACAGCGTGGCCAGCAGCCCGCCGCCGATGAAACCCTCGATCGTCTTCGACGGCGACAGCTGCGGCGCGATCTTGCGCTTGCCGAACAGCTTGCCGACCACGTACTGCAGCACGTCGCTGATCTGCACGACGAACAGGAAGAAGAACAGCAGCAGCGCGTTCTGCCCCGCGTAGTGCGGAATGTCGAGGATCAGCACGGCCGGCGCATGGCTCAGCCCGTACACGCACACCATCAGCGCCCAGTTGATCTTCGCGTTGCGGCTCAGGAAGTCGCGCGTGTCCTGCGTGAGCGCCGACACGAGCGACATCGCGAAGAACAGGTGCACGGGCACGAAGATCGAATACATCCCGTACCAGTTGATCCCGAGCAGCAGGTATTGCACGGGGATCGCGACGAAGAACGCGATGAACAGCGTCGTGTGGTCGCTCGGCGTGGTGGGCGTGAGCGTGATGAATTCGCGTAGCGTCAGGTAGGACAGCACCGCGAACACGAGATAGGTGATGTTGTTGCCGAGGCCGATCGCGATGGCCATGATCGCGATCATCGCCCACCACGCACGGATGCGCTGGTTCAGGTTGACGATGGTCGCGCTCGTGCCGCCGCTGCGTGCGCCGAGGATCGCGCCGATCACGGTCGCGACGACGAGCACGCCCGTGACGCCCGCGACCAGTTCCCAGAAAATGGTTCGCATTATCGATATCCGGAAAGGGGAGAAGAGGGCGCCGCGTTCAGCCGGCCGGCCGCTGCGGCGGTGCGAGCGCGACGACCGCGTCGCGCATGCGGGCGAGGAAAGTCGGCTTGTCCTCGTCGGCGCCGCGCTGTTCGTTCGCGCCGAAGTGCACCTTGCAGATCAGCGGCACCGGCCAGATCGCGCCCTTCGGCATGATCCGCTGCAGGTTCTCGAGATAGACGGGCGCGAGCGCGACGTCCGGAAACTCGGTCGCGAGGTGGAACAGCCCGCTCTTGAACGGCTGCGGCAGGATCTCGGCGCCGCGCGTGCCTTCCGGGAAGATGATGATCGAATGGCCCTGCTTGAGCGCGTCGCGCACGGGGTCCAGCGGGTCGCCGCCGGATTCGCGGTGGCGGTCGATCAGCACGACGTTCAGCAGCTTCTGCGCGATGTGACGCTTCATGTCGCTGCTGTCCCAGTAGTCGCGCGCGGCGACCGGCCGCACGACCGCGCGCACGTTGCGCGGCAGCGCGGCGAGGATCGCGAGCGTGTCGATGTGGCTCGTGTGGTTCGAGAAGTAGATCTTCTGCGTCGGGGACGGCGGCGCCTGATGCCAGACCGGATACGCACCGGCCACGAGCCGCACGATGGACAGCAGGAAATCGCGCTGCCAGACGTTGAGGATGTTCATCGGCGCTGCGCCTCCTGCGTGCCTGCATGGCCCGCTGCGCGTGAGCGGCGGGCGGGACCCCGGAATGCCGGTGCGGCAGGATGCGCGCCGGACGGCCCTTGTTTAAATTTTTTCAAATTCGTGGCTGCCTGTCGCAGGTCCGCGATAATCGGACGATTCGCCGTCACACGCTGTTGCGTCGCGGCGAATGCGCCGGTCGGCGGCGTGATAATCGGCTGTTGCACGCGTGCCCGTTTGCAGTTCGAATGGATCTCGCCGCGATTGGGCCAGCGGATTATCGCGAGTTTCCGTCAAAAACGCCAGATTGGCGCCGCGCGTGCGGGCCGGGCGCGCGCTTGACGCATCGGGGCCGCTCGGCGACGATTAGGGCCGTCCATGGAAGGCCGTCCAAGGCCGTTTCGCCGCCCGGGGCATGGCGGCGGGAAATGTATCCGACTGTGCCGCGCAAATAAAACGATGAGCCTCTACGCACTCAAACCCAAATTCCAGAACACCCTGCGCCCGTTCGCGAACTCGCTCGCGGAACGCGGCGTGACGGCCAACCAGGTCACGCTGTTCGCGGCCGGCGGCTCGATCGTCGTCGGCGCGCTCGCCGGGCTCGGCGTGTTTGCCCGCGCGCTGTTCCTGCTGATCCCGCTGTGGCTGTTCGCACGGATGGCGCTCAATGCGATCGACGGGATGCTCGCGCGCGAGCACGGCCAGAAGAGCACGCTCGGCGCGTACCTGAACGAGCTCGGCGACGTCGTGTCCGATGTCGCGCTGGTGCTGCCGTTTCTCGCGATTTCCGCGTTCGCTCCGGCAGACGTCTGGCTGTTCGCGCTGACGGCGGTGATCGTCGAATGCGCGGGGCTGATCGGTCCGCTGGTCGGCGTGAGCCGCCGCTACGACGGCCCGTTCGGCAAGAGCGACCGTGCGCTCGCGCTCGGGGCGTTCGCGCTGTGGATCGGGTTCGGCTTTCCGGTCGGCGGCGTTGCAGCCTGGCTGTGGCGGCTGCTGATCGTGCTGTCGATCGTGACCGTGGTGCGGCGCGTGCAGGCCGGCATCGCGGAAAAGGGCGGTTGAAAGGGCGGTTGAAACAGTCGTCAACGCAGTTGCGGTATCGGGCGCCGGAGGGCGGCGCACCAGGATTCGAATAACGAAACGAGAGAAAAACGCATGAGCGCACGCATGGCCCGCGAGGCCGACTTCATCACGCACGACGGCGAAACGCTGTTCTATCGTCACTGGCCCGCCACGGGCCCGCGCTGCCGCGGCGCCATCGTGTTGCTGCATCGCGGCCACGAACACTCGGCGCGCGTCGCGCACCTGGTCGACGAGCTCGACCTACCCGATTTCGCATTTTTCGCATGGGATGCGCGCGGCCACGGCCGCTCGCCCGGCGCGCGCGGCTACAGCCCGAGCGCGGCCGCGTCGGTGCGTGACCTGCAGACCTTCGTCGAACATATCCGCGACACGCACGGCATCGCGATCGAGGACATGGCGGTGGTCGGCCAGAGCGTCGGCGCGGTGCTCGCGGCCACCTGGGCGCACGATTATGCGCCGCCGATCCGCGCGCTCGTCGTCGCGTCGCCGGCGTTCCACATCAAGCTCTACGTGCCGTTCGCGCGGCCGGGCCTGCGGCTGATGCACAAGCTGCGCGGGCTGTTCTACGTGAACAGCTACGTGAAGCCGAAATTCCTCACGCACGATCCCGAGCGGATCGCGAGCTATGCGTCCGATCCGCTGATCACGCGGCCGATCGCGGTCAACATGCTGCTCGACCTGCACGACACCGCGCAGCGGATCGTCGCCGACGCGGCCGCGATCACCGTGCCGACGCAACTGTTGATCTCCGGCGCCGACTGGGTCGTGCATCGCGGCCCGCAGGACCGCTTCTTCGAACGCCTCGGCGCCGCGCGCAAGGAGCGCATCGTGCTGCCGGGCTTCTATCACGACACGCTCGGCGAACGCGACCGCGCGCAGGCGCTCGCTCCGCTGCGCGCCTTCGTGCTGCGCGAATTCGATGCGCCGAGCCCGCGCGTGTCGCTCGCCGACGCCGACCGGCGCGGCGCGTTCCACGACGAATACGCGGCGCTCGGCCGGCCGCCCGCGAATGCGTTCGCGCGGGCGTACTGGGCGCTGACGCGCGCCGGCCTGAAGGCCGGCGGCGCGTTGTCGGACGGCATCGCGCTCGGGCTGCGGCTCGGCTTCGATTCGGGCTCGACGCTCGACTACGTGTACCGCAACCGCGCGCAAGGGCGGCTCGGCGTCGGCGCGCTGATCGACCGCACCTATCTCGATTCGCCGGGCTGGGTCGGCATCCGCCAGCGCAAGGTGCATCTGCAGGAACTGATCGGCGCGGCGATCGGCCGCCTGCGCGGCCACGGCGCACCGGTGCGGATCGTCGACATCGCGGCCGGGCACGGGCGCTACGTGCTCGACGCGATCGCGTCGGCCGCCGAGCGCGACGGCGCGGCGCCCGACGACATCACGCTGCGCGACTACAGCCCGCCGAACGTCGAGGCCGGGCGCGTGCTGATCGCGCAGCGCGGCCTCGAGTCGATCGCGCGCTTCGAGCGCGGCGATGCGTTCGACGAGGCGTCGCTCGCGACCCTCGAGCCGCGTCCGACGCTCGCGATCGTGTCGGGCCTCTACGAACTGTTCGGCGAGAACGCGCTGATCGAGCGCTCGCTGCGCGGGCTCGCGCAGGCCGTGCCGCCGGGCGGCTATCTCGTCTATACGGGGCAGCCGTGGCATCCGCAGCTCGAGTTCATCGCCCGTGCGCTGAACAATCACCGCGGCGAAGCGACCTGGGTGATGCGCCGCCGCTCGCAGGCCGAGATGGACGAGCTCGTCGCGCGCGCGGGCTTCCGCAAGCTCGACCAGCGGATCGACGAAATGGGCATCTTCACGGTCAGCCTCGCGCAGCGGGTCGACGCGTCATGAGCGCGCTCGACGGCGGCGCGAGCGACCTCGCCGAACCGGCCTCCGCGGCCGATGCCGGCGCCGACGCGCGCGACGCGTCGCTCGCGCTGCGTTTCGGCTGGCTCGCGGTGATGGGGGCCGTGTTCTTCTCGACCTACGGCTTCGCGAACTGGCTCGCCGCGCGCCGCGCGGCGGTGCCGACCTTCGCGTTCGGCTGGGAACACGCGATCCCGTTCGTGCCGTGGACGATCGTGCCGTACTGGTCGATCGACCTGCTGTATGCGCTGTCGTTCTTCTTCTGGACGCGCCGCGCCGACCTGCTCGATCACGTGAAGCGGCTGTTGACCGTGCAACTGATCTCGGTCGCGTGCTTCATTGCGTGGCCGCTGCGCTTCGGGTTCGAGCGGCCCGACGCCGGCGGCGTGGCCGGTGCGCTGTTCACGCTGCTGATGGGCTTCGACAAGCCGTTCAACCAGGCGCCGTCGCTGCACATCGGGCTGCTCGTCGTGCTGTGGGCCGTCTATGCGCAGCACCTGCGCGGCACGTTCGCGCGCGGCGTGCTGCACCTGTGGTTCGCGGCGATCGGCGTGTCGGTGCTGACCACCTACCAGCATCACGCGATCGACGTGCCGACCGGCGCGGCCGTCGGCTGTCTCGCGCTGTTCCTGTTTCCGCTGCGCGACGCCGCGGGCCGGCTGCCGGGCGCCGATGCGTCGCCGGGCGCGGCCGGCCGTGCGCTCGCGCGTCGCTATGCGCTTGGCGCGGCGGCGCTCGCGCTCGTGGCGCTCGGGTGCGTGCCGCGCGCGCCCGGCTGGGCGCTGGCGGCAGGGTGGGTCGCGCTGGCGCTCGCCTGTGTCGCGTGGATCTACCGGCGCGGCGCGCCCGACGCTTTCCAGAAGGACGCGCTCGGGCGGTTCCCGGTCGTCATGCGCTGGCTGCTCGCGCCGACGATTGCGGGCGCGTTCGTCAATTCGCGGCTGTGGACGTTCCGGCAGCCGGCGCCGGTGCGGATCGACGAACGCGTGTCGATCGGGCGCACGCCGACCACGCGCGACGTGCGCCGCCACGGCTTCACGGCACTGGTCGACCTGACCGCCGAGATGCCGCGCTGGGCGTCGGTGGATGCGTCGCTCGCGTATGCGACGGTGCCGCAGCTCGATCTCGTCGCGCCGACCGCCGGACAACTCGCGCAGGCCGTCGCGGCGCTCGAACGCCTGCATGGGGAAGGGCGCGACGTGCTGGTCTGCTGTGCGCTCGGCTACGGGCGCAGCGTACTGTGCGCGGCCGCGTGGCTGGCGGCGCGACGCGGGCTCGGCGATGCGCGCGACGCGCTGGCCGCGGTGCGTGCGGTGCGGCCGCACGCGGTGTGGTCGGACGACGGCGTGGCCGTGCTGCAGCAGTGGATCGATCGCCGTCGCGGCGCGGGAGGCGCGTGATGCGCGACCCGTCCGCGCCATTCAGGATTGCCGCCGCGCGCGGCGCGCTCGATGCGGGTGCGTGGGCGATCGCGGCCGCGCTGGCCGCGGCCGGTGCCGGCTGGTGGATCGCGTCGGGCTGGGCGCCGGCGACGATCGCCCGCGTGCTGCTGGCGGGGGTCAGCACCGGGTCGGGGATCGCGGCGCTGTGGTACGCGGTGCGCATCGAGATCGACCGCCGGCTGTTCGCCGCGCTCGCGCGTGCGGCCGCGGGCGACGGATCGGTCGACGACGGCCTCGCGGCGCTCGACCGCGCCCTCGCCGATCTCGGCTGGATCGATGCGTCGAAGGCCGGACGCGCACTCGACGCACGCGTGCGCGGTGCGGTCGGGCTGTGCCGGGCCGGTGTGCTCGTCGCGATCGTCCAGTGGCTCGTGGTCGGGCTCGCGATCGCCGTGCCGCAGATCGGCTAGCGCTCGCGCAGGGCAGCCGCCGCCGGCTGGTCGAGCCGCGTTACGCGTGAGCGACCCGCTGCGACCGCGTGCGTTTCACTTCATACATCGCCTGGTCCGCATGCTCGATCAGCGCGTTCATGTCGGTGCCGTCGTCGGGCAGCAGCGCGATCCCGACGCTGACGCCGAGCCGCATCGGGCGCCCCTCGAATTCGAACGGTTCACTGACCTGGCGCGCGAGCCGCGTGCTTTGCGCATGCGCATCGTCACGATTGCCGATGTTCGGCAGGATCACCGCGAATTCGTCGCCGCCGATGCGCGCGACCGTGTCCGAGCGCCGCACCGCCCCCTGCATCCGCGTGGCGATCTCGCGCAGCGCCGCGTCGCCCGCGCGATGGCCGAACCCGTCGTTGATCGGCTTCAGCCCGTCCATGTCGATGTTGAGGATGCCGAGCCGGCCGTTCGCGCGCAGCGTCGTGTGCATCGACTGCCGCAGGCGGTCGTAGAACAGCGCGCGGTTGGGCAGGCCCGTGAGCGCGTCGTGCGTCGCGCGCAGGTACAGTTCGTTCGCCTCGTTGCGCGCCGCGTGGAACATCGCGGCGGCGATCAGGTCGGCCGTCAGCCGCAGCGTGGCCGCGTCGGCTGGCGAAAAGCCGTCGACTTCCGGCGACATCACTTTCAGCACGCCGACGGTCGTGTCGGCATGGGTGAGCGGCATCACGAGCATCGAGCGCAGGCCGACCCGCCGGCAGGCGTCGCGATCGACGCGCGGGTCGGTTTCCGAATCGATGCAGTGCAGCAACGCGCCTTGCTGCACGCACAGGCCCGACAGGCTGCCCGAGCGCCGCAACCGCAGGCCGAGCATCCCGGCGGCCGTGCCCGACGCGGCGCGGTACACCATGTCGTCGCCCTCGGCGAATTCGACCGCGGCGGCGCTCGCGCCGGTGAGCTGCGGCACCTGCTCGGTTACATAGGCCATCACGCTGCCGAGATCGAGGCCGAGCTTCGCGATCTCGGTCTGCACGGTGATGATGCGCAGCAGCGTATCGGGGGACGGGGTGGCAGTGTCGACGATTTGATTCAAGTCCGTTTTCCGTGAAAGAAAGCACATCCGGCGGCGTCGGATTGCGGTAGCATACGCGCCGCCTCGCGGCTGCGCGTTCAGGCCGGGCGGTCTGCAACGGATCGCCGCCGGCCAGCCGATCCGCGCCGGCAGTATGCCGTTTGACCTGCCGGGCGACAACGGCGCAATTCTTACCATTCATCCCTCTCGCGCAGCATTTCCGACCGGATTGAGGTTTTTTCGCTTCAATGTCGCGAATCGGGGTGAGTTTTGCCCTGTTTTTGAGATAGTGTGACGAATGGGCGTGTGCCGGTGCCAGGCGCGCGTAGCACGATGCCGCGCGATTAAAGAAATCGCCGCATCGTTTCGATAAATGAATCAGGCCAGTTGGATACATATGAGGGAAGCAGTGGGGATGTTCACTCACGGGCATAGCTGCTTTGCGTGCATCGATTGCGATGCGACGGACGACCGGATGATCCTGATGAAACGGAGTGCCGCATGAAGCCGGCCGTGTCGCTGCTCGTCCTCTCGGCCGCGATGGCCGGCGCTTTTCATGCCGCCGCGCTGTCGGCCGCGCCGATGCCGGCCGTGCCGGTCGTGCCAGTTGCGGCCGCGTCCGGCGCTGCGCCGGCGCCGGTGCTCGCGGCCGCGCCCGCGGCGGTCAGCGCGACCGCGGCCGGGCTGCCGGTGACGACGGTGCGCCTGCCGTTCGCGTCGCTCGGCGCGTTCGATCCGCTGCGCCTGCGCGGCGCCGACGACGCACGCACGATCAATGCGGGCGTGCGGCTCGACCGCGTGGTCACCGGCGCGCGGCTGCGCCTGACCTACGCGTATTCGCCGTCGCTGGTGTTCCCGATGTCGCACCTGAAGGTGTCGGTGAACGGCGAGGTCATCGCGACCGTCCCGTTCGACGCCGCGCAGGCGGGCCGCACGGTCACGCAAGAGATCGCGATCGATCCGCGCTACTTCTCGGATTTCAACCAGATCGGCCTGCGCCTGATCGCGCACTACACGCTCGACCATTGCGAGGATCCGTCGAACTCGGCGCTGTGGGCCGACGTGAGCCCGAAGAGCGAGCTGATCCTCGACGAATCGCCGGTCCGCCTGCCGAACGATCTCGCGCTGCTGCCCGCGCCGTTCTTCGACCGGCGCGACAACGGCCGCGTGCGGCTGCCGTTCGTGCTGCCGGCGTCGCCCGATTCGGCGACGCTGCGCAGCGCGGGCGTGCTCGCGTCGTGGTTCGGCGCGCTGGCCGACTACCGGCATGCGCGCTTCCCGGTATCGACCGGGCTGCCGGCCGACGACCAGGCGGTGGTGATCGGCACGGCCGCGACGCTGCCGGCCGGCCTCGCGCTGCCGTCGATCAACGGCCCGCTGCTCGCGGTGGCCGACAACCCGGCCGCGCCGGGGCGCAAGCTGCTCGTCGTCACGGGCCGCACGGCGGCCGAGGTCGACGATGCGGTCGCGACGCTCGTGCTGGGCCGCGCGGCGCTGTCGGGGCCGTCGGCGACGGTCGCGCACGTCGATCTCGGCGCGCCGCGCAAACCGTACGACGCGCCGCGCTGGCTGCCGGTGAACCGGCCGATCACGTTCCGCGAGCTCGTGTCCGATACGCGCGAGCTGGAAGTGCGCGGCACGTCGCCCGACGCCATTCGCCTGAACCTGCGCGTGCCGTCCGACCTGCATTCGTGGAACGGCGCGGGCGTGCCGATCACGCTGCGCTACCGCTACACGGCGCCGACGGTGCAGGACAACTCGACGCTTGCCGTCGAGATCAACGACCAGCTCGTGAAGTCGTACCGGCTCGGGCCGGCCCACGCCGAGGACGCGCACGGCCGCATGCAGCTGCCGTTGCTGTCGGTGCCGGAAGGGCGCGTGACGAGCGACGTCGACATCCCGGCATTCCGGGTCGGCAGCGGCAACCAGCTGCAGTTCCGCTTCACGCTCGACTCGCAGAAGACGGGCCTGTGCTCGAGCACGGCGACCGAGCCGCAGCGTGCGGCGATCGATCCCGATTCGACGATCGACTTCTCGCACTTCGTCCATTACGCGCAGTTGCCGAACCTCGCGTTCTTCGCGAACAGCGGCTTCCCGTTCACGCGCTTCGCCGACCTGTCGCAGACGGCCGTCGTGATGCCCGACCGGCCGTCGCCGCAGGAGCTCGAGGCCTACCTGACGATGCTCGGCCATATGGGCGAATGGACCGGCTTCCCGGCGCTGCGCGTGCAGGTCGCGCGGCCCGGCGACGTCGCCGCGCTGTCGGGCAGCAAGGATCTCCTCGTGATCGACGGCTCGCCCGCGTCGCCGCTGCTCGCGCACTGGCGCTCGGCGCTGCCGCTCGTGATCGGCGAGCAGGGCAGCGCGGGCGGCGAGGGCGCCGCGCGCATCGCCTTCTCGGTGAAGGAGCGCTGGCGCAACGGCGTCGGCCTGACCGAAGGCGGCGCGCACATCGAGCAGACGGGCTCGCTCGCGGCGCTTGCCGGGTTCGAGCTGCCGGGCAGCCGGGGGCGCAGTGTCGTCGCGCTGACGGCGACCGACCAGCCGCGCCTCGGCGATCTGCTCAACGTGTTCGAGAACGCCGGGCTCGTGTCGCAGCTGCAGGGCGACCTGGCGCTCGTGCGGCCGGGGCAGGTCGACAGCCTGCGCGTCGGCGAGCCTTACGTGGTCGGGTTCGTGCCGTGGTATGCGCGGGTGTGGACGCAGGCGGCGCGGCATCCGGTCGTGCTGGGCGCGGTCGGCGTCGTGGCGGGGCTGCTGCTCGCGCTCGGCGTGTTCAGCGTGCTGCAGAGAATCGCCGCGCGTCGACGGGGGATGTAACGGATGGCGCGGGCAATGGCGAAGCGACGGGCAACGCGGCCGGCGCGGCGCGTCGGCGCGGCCCTCGCGCTGGCGGTGGCGATGACGTGCGCGGCGGCCGGCATGGCCACGCGCGCGCAGGCCGCGGGAGCCGGTGCGGCCGACGCGGGCTGCAGTGCGTCGTGGCCGCGCTGGGACGCGTTCAAGCGCGATTTCATCTCGGCCGACGGCCGCGTGATCGACGTCGGCTCGGCCGATTCACGCACGGTATCGGAGGGGCAGGCGTATGGACTTTTCTTCGCGCTGGTCGCGAACGACCGGCGCATGTTCGACACGATCCTCGCATGGACCGAGAACAATCTCGCGCAGGGCGACCTGAGCGCGCACCTGCCCGCGTGGCTGTGGGGCCGCGCGCCCGACGGCGCGTGGCGCGTGCTCGACGCGAACGCGGCGTCGGACGCCGACCTGTGGATCGCGTATGCGCTCGTCGAGGCCGGGCGGCTGTGGCACGAACGCAGCTACACGGCGCGCGGCGCGCTGCTCGCGAAGCGCGTGCTCGATGTCGAGACGGCGACCGTGCCGGGCCTCGGCCTCACGCTGCTGCCCGGGCCGACTGGGTTCAAGCTCGCCGACGGCCAGTGGCGCGTGAACCCGAGCTATTCGCCGCCGCAGGTGATCCGTGCGCTCGGCGCGCGCCTGCCCGACGACAAGCGCTGGGCCGCGCTCGCCGCCAGCACCGGCCGCGTGCTGCTCGACACCGCACCGAAAGGCTTTTCGCCCGACTGGGCGCTGTATCGCGCGGGCACGGGTTTCGGGCCCGATCGCGACACGCAGGCGGAGAGCGCGTACAACGCGATCCGCGTGTATCTGTGGGCCGGCATGCTCGATCGCGCCGATCCGCTCGCCGCGCCGATGCTCGCGCGTTTTGCGCCGTTCGCCGACCATATCGCCGCGCATGGCGCGCCGCCGGAGAAGGTCGACACGACGACCGGCGTCGCCGGGCCGAACGACGGCAACGGCGGCTTCTCGGCGGCGGCCGTGCCGTTCCTGGACGCGCGCGGCCAGCGCGCGCTGGCCGATGCCCAGGCAGCGCGTGTCGATACGCTCGCGCGCCAGTCGCCGCCCGGTTACTACACGAGCGTGCTGACGCTGTTCGGGCTCGGCTGGCGCGACGGGCGCTACCGGTTCGGCGCGGACGGCACGCTCGACACCCGCTGGGGAGGCCGCTCGTGCGCCGCCCGCTGAAGCGCGCCGCGCCGCACGTCGCGGGATTCGCATGGCTCGCGTCGTCGGTGTGCGCGGCGGCACCGGGCACCGCCGCGCACGCGCCGCTGGCGAACCCCGCAGCGCCGGCGACTGCCGCGTCCGCCGACGCGCAGCGTCAGCTCGACACCGCGCGGATGTGGGGCGTCAAGCATCGCGACGACCTCGCGCGCGACGCGCTGCGCAAGGGGCTGCTGATCGCGCCGGGCGATCCCGAGCTGCTGGCTGAACAAGTGCGCGTGCTGCTGCGGCTCGGCGATGCGAAAGGCGCGCAGGCGTCGCTCGCGCGCCTGCAGGCGCAGTCGCCGAATGCGCCTGCCACGCGGCGGGTGGCTGACGAATATCGTGTCGCGACGAGCGGGCGCGGCGAGATGGCGCAGATTCGCCTGCTCGCGCGCAGCGGCCGCGCGGACGAAGCGGCCCGGCGGATCGTCGCGCTGTTTCCGAACGGCGCGCCGTCGGGTGCGCTCGGCGCCGAGTATTACCAGATCGTGTCGAATGCGCCGGGTGGACGCGAGCCGGCGATCGCCGCGCTGCGCCGCGCGGTCGCGGCCGATCCGCAGGACACGAGCGCGACGATGGCGCTCGCGCGGCTTTTGAACCAGCGCGCCGAGACGCGGCCGGAGGCGAACCGGATCGCCTGGGCGCTCGCGAAGCGCGCCGATGCCGACCATACGGAGGCGATGGCGCTGTGGCGGCGCGTGCTGCAGTCGGCCGGCAGCGATCCCGCGTATCTCGATGCACTGCATGCGTACCTCGTGCTCGTGCCGGACGATACCGAGTTCGTCGACCGCGTCGCGGAACTGGATCGCCAGCGCGACGCGCAGCGCCAGCTCGAACGCAATCCCGACTACATCGCGCAGCAGCGCGGCCTGCAGGCGCTCGCGCGCGGCGACCTGGCCGGCGCCGATCCGCTGCTCACGCGTGCCGCGCGGACGCGGGCGGACGACGCCGACGCGGTCGGCGGGCTCGGCCTGCTGCGCCTGCGCGAAGGGCGGCACGACGAAGCGCGCACGTTGTTCACGCGTGCCGCGACGCTGTCGACCGACCAGCGCGGCAAATGGCAGGGCCTCGCGCGCACCGCGCAGTTCTGGGGGCTGCTCGCGCAAGGCCGCGCGGCGGCGGCGGCAGGTCGTCCGCAGGACGAGGCGCGTGCCGCACGCGCGGCACTCGCGATGCAGCCGGACAGCCCGGACGCGAAGCTGCAGCTTGCCGACGCATTGCTCGCGCAGCGCGACTGGACGCGCGCGGAGCCGCTGCTGCGCGAGTTGCTGGCCGCACGTTCGCCGGACCTCGCGGCCGTGCGCGGCACGGCCACGCTGTACGAGAACACCGGCCGCGCGGACCAGATCGGCCCGCTGCTCGATGCGCTGCAAGGCCGCGTGACGGGCCGTGACGATCGACGCGCGCTCGACGGCCTGCGTGCCGACCTCCTCGCGAACCAGGCGCGCGCGCTGGCGGACAAGGGCGAACGCGGGCCCGCCGCGCAGCGTTACGAGGCGGCCGTGCGCGCGGCGCCCGACGCGCCGTGGACGCGCTTCGCGCTCGCGCGCCTCTATCGCGACATGGGGCTGCCGCAGCTCGGCCGCACGGTGATGGACGACGGGCTGGCGCAGAGCGCGACGCCCGAGATGCGCTACGCGAGCGCGCTGTACCGCAATTCGCTCGACGACGTCGCGGGCGCGCAGGCCGCGCTTGCGCCGGTCGACGACGCGCACCGTTCGGACGGGATGCGCGCGCTTGCGCGCAAGCTCGATGCGCAACGCGCGCTGGCCGACGCACGCGGCGCGCTCGCGCGCGGCGACCGCACGGCGTTTGCCGCGTCGCTCGCACAGGCGCGGGCGAGTGCGCCGGACGATCCCGACATGCTCGCTGCGATCGGTGCGCAATGGATCGACGCGGGCGAACCCGACCGCGGGCTCGCACCGTTGCACGACTGGATCGCCGCGCACCCGCGCGACGCCGACGCGGACGTGCGGCTGCGCTACGGCGACCTGCTCGGCAGCGCGGGGCGCGACGACGCGCTCGCCGCATGGCTCGACACGCTGCGCCGGGAACCGTCGCTGACGCCCGCACAGACGGCGAGGATCGAGGACCAGTCGCTGCGGCTCGTGCTGCGTCAGACGGACGACGCGATCGCGCAGCAGGATTACGCGCAGGCACGCAAGCTGCTCGATCGCGCGAGTCCGGCCGGCCGCGCGGACAAGCGTTATGCGCTCGAACTGGCCGATCTCGAACGCGCGCAAGGCCATTACGATGCGGCGCGCACCGCGCTTGCGCCGGCCGTCGCGCGCACGCCGGACGATGCGGATACGCAGCTCGCGCTGGCCCGCATCGACGAGGACAGCGGCAATCGGGCCGCGGCGCTTGCACGCGTGCAGGCGGTGCTGGCCCGCACGCCGGACGACGACGTCGACACGCAACTGTCGGCCGTGCGCCGCCTGAATGCGCTGCGCCGTCCGGACGAAGCCGGGCAGGTGACCGACCGGCTGCATGCCGCGTATCCGTCGCGCCCGGACGTGACGGTCGCGGCCGGCCGCGTGGCCGAGGCGCAGGGGCGCTATGACGATGCGGCGTCGCTGTACCGGTTGTCGCAGTCGCAGGAGCGCACGACGGGCGTGAGCCCGGGCCGTGACGGGCTGACGCCCGCGCAGGCCGCGTTCGCGGATCTCCAGCAGCGGCGCAATCCCGAGATCGAAACCGGCTGGACGCCCGCGTACAAGTCGGGCGACGAAGGCATCTCGTCGTATCGCGCGCAGCAGGTCCCGATCTACATGCAGATGCCGATCCGCTACGACGGGCACGTGTTCGCGCAGATCGACACCGTGCATCTCGACCCGGGCACGCTCGACACGAGCAACCCGAACGCGTATTCGCTCAGCACGTTCGGCAGCTACGCGGCGCTCAAGGCGCAGAACGCGCTGACCCCCGCATCGATCGCGAATCCGCCGGGTTCGCTGCACCAGACGGCCACCGGCGTCGCGCTCGGCGCCGGCTACCTGACGGACGCATGGCGCTTCGATCTCGGCACGTCGCCGCTCGGTTTCCCCGTGCATTACCTGGTCGGCGGCGTGCGCTATCGCTTCGACGCCGGTCCGGCCAGTTTCTCGGTGAATGCGTCGCGGCGGCCGGAAACGAGCAGCGTGCTGTCGTACTCGGGGATGCGCGACCCGTGGACGGGCGCGGTCTGGGGCGGCGTGCGCCGCGACGGCGTGACCCTGCGCGCGTCGGTCGACGTCGGCCGCACGAACCTGTTCGCGGAACTCGGCGCGGGCGTGCTGTCCGGCCGCAACGTCGAACGCAACGCGGAAGTCACGCTGCGCACCGGCTTCACGGTGCCCGTGTACGAGCGCGCGACGATGAAGCTCAGCACCGGGCTCGTCGGCAATGCATGGCACTACGCGGAGAACCTGCGCTACTACACGTACGGGCAGGGCGGCTACTACAGCCCGCAACGCTACCTGTCGCTCGGCGTGCCGATCGAATGGGCGGGGCGGCACGATGCGCTGTCGTGGGACCTGACCGTCACCGGCGGGATCTCGAACAGCTACGAGAAGGATTCGCTGTATTACCCGATGTCGTCGGACCAGCGGGCCGCGCAGGTGGCGGCCGGCTTCGTGTACACGGGCAGCTCGACGCGCGGCGTGTCGTTCTCGTACGGGATCAACGGGATCGTCGAGTACCGCGTGAACCCGCACCTGAGCGTGGGCGCGCAGTTGAAGGTCGACCGGTCGCACGACTACGCGCCGAGTTCGGCGCTCGTGTACCTGCGCTATGCGTTCGACGCGCGCGCACAACGCAGCTGGCTCGTCACGCCGACGCCGGTGCGGCTTTATTCGGATTACTAGGGGAACGCGCCGTGAATACGGAACTCGATGCCACCCGCTCCGCGCTCGGCGCCACCGGCCTGGTGGATCGCCTGCGCGCGCTGCTGCACGTGGGGCCGGCCGGCGGCCGCGCCGGCACGGTGAGCCGGCTCGCGATCGACGGCTTGCCCGATGCGTGGACGCAACTGGAAGCCGGCGGCCTGTACGCGATCTACGCGGCCGGCGGCACGCCGGCGTGCGACGCGCTCGTGTGGGAGAGCGCGCGACAGGCACGCACGCGCGACGTGACGGTGGTGCTCGCGCGCGACGCGGCGCACGTCGCCGACCAGATGCAGGCGCGCGGCTTCGCGGGCGGCGCGCAGCCGGCCGGCTGGCCGCGTAACCTGAACGTGCTGGCGATGCCGCCCGCGGCCGAGCCGGCCGACGGTGACCACACCGGCACTGGCACTGGCGCCGGCGCAACCGCGGACGCCCCGCGCCGCGCGCCACCGGGCCCGTTCGCACGGCTGACCGGCGGCCTGCGCGCGCTGAAGCGCTACGGCTTTCGCGCGCGCTCGCTGTATTTCGTCGAAGGCGCGCAGCGCTGGTTCAGCTGGGACGACCCGATCGCGCTCGCCGACGAGGCGCACGCACTCGCCGACTGGTGCCGCATGCGCCGGATCGCGCTGGTGCTGCTGCTCGATCCCGAAGCGACCCGTGCGGGCGGCGCCGTGCGCACCGACGATGCGCCGCTCGTGCGCGATGCGGATCGCACGCCGCGCAGCGGTTTCCACGGTATCTGCTCGGGCGTCGCGCAGTTGCAGCGCACGCACGGCGAGCTGCTGTGGGTCGTCGATTTCTGGCGGGCGGGCGACACGCTCGCGGCTGGCGAGGTGCGGCCGCTGCGCTTTGCGCCGGGCGGCCGGCTGTCGGCGCACGTCGACGGCGGCGCGACCGAGCCCGCGCACCGGATGAAGCTCGCGAGCGACGAGGATCGCGTCGTCGTCAGCCGCGCGGTGCTCGAAGGCACGAACCGCGTGCCGGACGGCTGGGAGATCGTCGAGGACAACGCGGCCGTCGTCGCCGCCTGCGCGCATGCGCAGGCCGCCACCGCGGTGCTCGTGTTCCGCTCGCATGCGCAGCTCGAAGCGTTGTGCGCGGACGTGCACGCGCTGCGCCGCCAGTGCGGCGGTGCGCTGAAGATCGCGGTCGTCGAGCGCGGCGAAGTGCTGCGCCAGCAGTTCGAGATGCTCGTGCTGAGCGTCGGCGCGAGCCGCGTCGTCGCGCGCGACCTGCCGGTCTCGCGGATGCAGGCCGCCGTGCACGCGTTGCGCGGCCAGCTCTATGCGCGGCCCGTCGCGGCCGACTATCGCGCGGCGCTCGCGGCCGCGCTCGGCGATTCGGTGCTCGGCTACCTGCCGGTCGGCGCGTTCTGCCTGCGGATTCGCGCGGTGCTCGATCGCGGCGCCGTGCTCGCGCTGCCGCACACGCTCGCGAAGATCACGCTGCTGCCGGGCGTGTCGCACGTCGACGCGCTGCGCCATTGCAAGCCGCGCCGCGCGGGCGACGTCGTGACGGCCGATGCCGCGCACCTGTACGTGTTCCTGTTCGCGTGCGAACCGGCCGATGCGGAGGACGCGCTCGCGCGCATCTTCGACGTGCCGGTCGACACGCTGTCCGATCGCGTCGTATGCCTCGGCCACGGCAGCATCGACACCGAGCTCAATGCGCTGAAGGCGGAGAACCGGCGCGCGCCGATCGCCGACTACAGTGACCTGTTCGCGGCCACACCGCCGGCGGGCGCGACGCGCCAACCGTCCGTTCGCACCGACCCCGGCGCGGCGTTGCCCGACGCGAGCGAAGTGAGCGGCGCGATCGACGCAATCGATACGATCGTCGCGCTCGAGGCGATTGGTGCGACACCGGCGGCCGCGGCTGTCGGTGCCTCGGCGCCGGAGCCCGTCATTCCCGCCGCGCGCAAGCGCAGCGCCGTCCGCAGCGCGATGCCGCTGCGCAAGGAGGGAGTCGCATGATTGCTGAAATCGTCATCGGTTTCATCGTCGGCATCGTGATCGCGGTGCCGGTGTGGATCGTCGCGCAGCACCTCGGCATCGGCCGCGGTTTTCATGCGCCGCGCGGTATCGACCGGCGCGATGCGGTGCCGTGCGAACTCGTGCCCGTCGCGCTGCGCGGGCGGCTGCTGCCCGATGCGGCGCGCGGCGAGCATAGCGGCGAGGCGGCCCGATGAGGACGATCGCCATTGCGTCGACGACGGGCGGCGCGGGCCGCACGACGCTCACGGCCGCGCTCGCGGTGCTGCTCGCGCGTCGCGGCCGGCCGGTCGTCGCCGTCGAATTCGATGCACAGAACCTGATGGGCGCGACGCTCGGCCTCGATTCGCTGGCCGAGCATGGCCTCGCGCAGAGCCTGCTCGGCGGCGGCGAGCCATGGCATGCCCATACGTGGCGTAACGCCGACGGCGTGCTGTTCGTCCCGTACGGGCAGGTCGACGCGGCCGGCGCCGCCGCGTGCGATGCGCGGCTCGCGGCCGATCCCGCGTGGCTGTCGCGCGCGCTCGACGAGATTGCGCTGCCGGCCGACGGCGTCGTGCTGATCGACACCGCGCGCTATCCGTCGACGCAGACCGAGCAGGCGATTCGCTGCGCGGACCTGACGCTCGTCGTCGTGCCGCCCGAGCCGACCGCGTGCGCGACGACGGCCGCGCGGCTCGGTGCGCTGCGGGCCGGCGGCGGCGAACTGCAGATCGTCGTGAACCGGCTGAATCCGGCGCGCGACATGCAGCGCGACGCGCTCGGCATGCTGCGCGCGGTCGCGGGGCCGGCGTCGATGCTCGAGCAGCGCATCCACGTCGATGCGGCCGTGCCCGAAGCGCTCGCGCGCGGCAGCTGGATCTTCGACGATGCGCCGTATTCGCAGGCGTCGCACGACCTGAACGGCGTCGCGAACTGGGTCGATACGTGGCTGGCGGCGGGCGCCGCCGGTCGCCGCGGAGCGGCGCGATGAACGCGGGCTTCGCGCTGCGCCTGCGTGCGCTCGGCCGTCGTGCGGCCGACTGGCTCGCACGCGGCATCGGTTTGCCGGCGCAGCGCACGCGGGTCGACTGGATCGTGCGGCTGCTCTTCCACGCGCCGCCGCCGGGCCGGCCCGATCACGTGCGCCGCTGGGTGCGCGTCGCGTCCCTTCGGCTCGCGCAGGAGTGGGGCGTGCTGCAGCCGCTCAGCCCGCGCGAATGGCTGTGGCGCGCGATCGTGCGGGCGCCGCGTGCGGCGGACAGCCGGCCCGCGCGCGATCCGCTCGCGTGGTTCGACAAGTATGTCGTGCCCGTCTATCTGGCCGGGCGCGCGGTCGGCCGGCGCATCGACGCGCTGCTCGCGCGCCTGCCGTGGGTGCGCTGGGGCGGCTGGCTCGATGCGCGCGCGAACGGCGTCGGCCGACACCGCTGGCTCGCGCCGCTGCTGCTGGTGGCCGGCGCGCTGCTGTGGGCCGCGGCCGGGATGTCGCCGCTGATGCCGGGCGCGCAGTTCGCGTTCTTCGCGATCGTCGCGGTGCTGGCGCTCGCGCTGCGCCGCCTGCCGGGCCATCTGCCGACGCTCGCGCTCGCGTCGCTCGCCCTGCTCGCGACGGTGCGCTACATGTGGTGGCGCACCACGCAGACGCTCGATTTCCGCAGCCCGATCGAGGCCGTCGCCGGCTATCTGCTGTACGGCGCGGAAGCCTACACGTGGATGATCCTGCTGCTCGGCTTCGTGCAGACCGCCTGGCCGCTCGACCGGCCGATCGTGCCGCTGCCCGACGATCCCGACACCTGGCCGACCGTCGACATCTACATCCCGACCTACAACGAGCCGCTGTCGGTCGTGAAACCGACCGTCTTCGCCGCGCAGAGCATCGACTGGCCGACGGCCAAGCTGCGCGTGTATCTGCTCGACGACGGCAAGCGCCCCGAATTCGAGGCGTTCGCGCGCGAGGCCGGCATCGACTACGTGACGCGCGACGACAACCGCCACGCGAAGGCCGGCAACATCAACCGCGCGCTGCCGAAGACGCACGGCGAATACATCGCGATCTTCGATTGCGATCACGTGCCGACGCGCTCGTTCTTGCAGACGACGATGGGCGTGTTCCTGCGCGACCCGAAGTGCGCGCTCGTGCAGACGCCGCACCATTTCTTCTCGCCCGATCCGTTCGAGCGCAACCTCGGCACGTTCCGCGAGATCCCGAACGAGGGCAACCTGTTCTACGGCCTCGTGCAGTCGGGCAATGACCTGTGGAACGCGACGTTCTTCTGCGGCTCGTGCGCGGTGCTCAAGCGCAGCGCGCTGGAAGAGGTGGGCGGCGTCGCGGTCGAGACCGTGACCGAGGATGCGCACACGGCGCTCAAGCTGCACCGGCGCGGCTATACGTCGGCATACCTGCCGACCGTGCAGGCGGCCGGCCTCGCGACCGAAAGCCTCGCGGGCCACGTGAAGCAGCGCACGCGCTGGGCGCGCGGGATGGCGCAGATCTTCCGCATCGACAACCCGTTCCTCGGGCGCGGGCTCGGCCTCATCCAGCGGATCTGCTACGGCAACGCGATGCTGCACTTCTTCTACGGGATTCCGCGGCTGGTGTTCCTGACGATCCCGCTCGCGTACCTGTTCTTCCACCTGTACTTCATCAACGCGTCGGCGCTCGCGCTCGCGAGCTACGTGATCCCGTATCTCGTGCTCGCGAACGTCGCGAACTCGCGGATGCAGGGGCGCTACCGCCATTCGTTCTGGGCCGAGGTCTACGAATCGGTGCTTGCGTGGTACATCGCGCTGCCGACCACCGTCGCGTTCTTCAGCCCGAAGCACGGCAAGTTCAACGTGACCGACAAGGGCGGCAAGATCGACGAAGGCTACGTCGACTGGTCGACGTCGAAGCCGTATCTGGTGCTGTTCGGGATGAACGTGCTCGCGATCCTCGCCGGCCTGTGGCGGCTCGTGGCCGACCAGGGCGACGAGGCGTCGACGATCCTGATCACGCTCGGCTGGACCGTGTACAACCTCGCGATGCTCGGCGCGGCGCTGGCCGTGGCGCGCGAGACCAAGCAGGTGCGCGTCACGCACCGGATCGCGATGCGCGTGCCGGCGATGCTGCTGCTCGCCGACGGCTCGACCGCCGCGTGCTTCACGAGCGACTACTCGACCGGCGGCCTCGGCCTCGAAGCGGTGCCGGGGCTCTCGCTTGCCGTCGGCGACACGCTGACGGTGTGCGTGACGCGCGGCGACCGGCCGTTCCCGTTCCCGGTGCGCGTGAGCCGCGTGACGCCGACCCATGTCGGCGTGAGCTTCGACGAACTCACGCTCGAACAGGAGCGCCAGCTCGTGCAATGCACGTTCGGCCGCGCGGACGCGTGGCTCGACTGGCACGAAGGGCAGCGGGTCGACACGCCGCTCGGCGGGCTGAAGGAAGTGTTGCGGATCGGCCTGGACGGCAACGTACGGATGTGGAAGGGTGCGGCGCGCGGCCTGCTGGCCATGCTGGCGCCGAAACTCGATCGGGCGCGCGACTGACGCGGCGCTCATCATGGAGTGGGTTAGATGACGTTCTGGAATCTGTATTTCATCCTGAAGTTCGCGCTGTTCGCGACCGGGCACCTGCAGCCGTTCTGGCTCGCGAACCTCGCGTTCGCGGTGGCGCTCGCGGCGAGCGCGCCGATCCGGCGACGCGCGTGGCGCATCGTCCGGCAGGTCGCGGCGATCGCGATCGCGGTGCCGCTGCTCGCGCGCGAGATGCATGCGCCGCCGCTCGCCCGTCTCGTCGAGGCCGCGCGTGAAGTGAGCACGTTCAATTTCGACTACTGGATGGAGCTGCTGCCGCGCCTGCTGCCGCCGGTGCTGCTGCTGACGGTGGCCGGTGCGCTGATCGTCTACTTCATCGTCAATCGCTGGCTGCGCGTCGCGACGTTCGTGCTGGCCGTGCTGGTCGTGATGCCGCTGTGGCAGGCCGGCACCGGGCTGATGGCGCGCGTCGTCGCACCGCTTCCGCAGCAGGCGAGCGCGACGGGCACGACGCTCGCCGGCCAGCCGGAGGATCACAACGCCGCGCTCGCGACGTTTCGCACGCAGGAATCGCAGCGGCAGGTCGCGTTCGGCCACCTCGGCAACGATCCATCCGCGCAGTTCGACGTGATCGTGCTGCACATCTGCTCGCTGTCGTGGGACGACCTCGATGCCGCGAAGGTACGCAACCACCCGATGCTGAGTCACTTCGACTACCTGTTCAATAACTTCAGCACGGCCGCGAGCTACAGCGGCCCGGCCGCGATCCGCGTGCTGCGCGCGAGCTGCGGGCAGGAGGCTCACGCCGATCTGTACAAGCCGGCGCCGCAGCAGTGCTACCTGTTCTCGCAACTGGCGAGCGCGGGCTACAAGGTGCAGTCGCTGCTGAACCACGACGGCCACTTCGACAACTTCCTGCAGGTGATCCACGACAACATCGGCGTGCCCGACGCGCCGCCCGTGTCGAACGCGGCCGCGCCGGTCGCGATGCACGCGTTCGACGGCTCGGAGATCAAGAGCGACTACGCGACGCTCGCGAACTGGTACGCGCAGCGCGCGTCGGTGCCGGGCCCGGTCGCGCTGTACTACAACACGATCAGCCTGCACGACGGCAACCGCGTCGTCGGCAGTGCGCTGACGAGCATCGACTCGTATCCGCAGCGCGTGACGAAGCTGATGGACGACTTCGATCACCTGGCCGACCTGATCGCGCAATCGGGCCGCCGCGCGGTGATCGTGTTCGTGCCCGAGCACGGCGCCGCGCTGCGCGGCGACAAGTACCAGGTCGCGGGCCTGCGCGAGATCCCGACGCCGCGCATCGTGCACGGGCCGGTCGGCGTGCGGCTCGTCGGCTTTACCGGCAACCACGGCGCGACGACCGTGATCGACCAGCCGACCAGCTTCCTCGCGCTCGCGCAACTGCTGTCGAACCTCGTGTCGAACAGCCCGTTCAAGCCGGGCACGACGCTCGCACAGTACGCGGCCGACCTGCCGCGCACGCGGATGGTGGGCGAGAACGAGGGCACGGTGACGATGCAGACGGCCGCGGGCTACGCGGTGAAAACTCCGGATGGCGTATGGATCGACGAACAGTAATGCTCCCCGCCGACAGCGACGATGCGCGCCTGTCGCAACCGAACGACGTGCTCGGCCTCGCGCGGCATCTGCCCGCGCTCGATCCCGAGCGTTACGTCGACGAGCAGGCGCGCCGCGCGTTCATCGAGTCGCTCGACCGGTGGCCGACGCTCGCGAAGCTGATGGGGTTGAAGCGGTAAACGCACGACGGCCGGCATGTGTGCCGGCCGTTGCGTTGCGTGCCTGCGGGCGAACCTGCTTACTGCGCGTTGTTACCTTGGTGCGCCTTGCGTTCCGGCTGGCGCGTCCACTCGTTTTCTTCGCCCGGCACCTTGCCGAAGGTCTGGTCGGCCCACGCCGCGCGGGCCGCATCGATCTTCGCACGTGCGCTCGATACGAAATTCCATTCGATGAACCGCTCGCCCGGCAGATGGGCACCGCCGAGCAGCATCACGCGGGCGCCGTTCGTGCTCGCGAGCGTCACGGTCGCACCCGGTTCGAGCACGGCCATCGTCGCGGCGGCGAGCGGCGTGCCGTCGATCGAGAGGTCGCCGTCAACGAGGTACACGCCGCGTTCCTCATGTTCGGCATCGAGCGCCAGCGTGCCGTTTGCCGTGAATTGCGCGTACGCATAGAGCGTGGGCGAGAACACGGCGACCGGCGACGTGAGCCCGAACGCGGTACCCGCGATCACGCGCACGCTCGCACCGTCGCGCGTGAACGACGGCAGCGTGTCGGCCGCATGATGGACGAACGCGGGCGCGGTGTCTTCATGCTCGACCGGCAGTGCGACCCAGGTCTGGATTCCGTGGACCGGCTGATCGCGCGGCCGGTCTTCGTCGGGCGAGCGCTCCGAATGCACGATGCCGCGGCCGGCGGTCATCCAGTTCACGTCGCCCGGCACGATTTTCTGCCGGAAGCCGAGGCTGTCGTGGTGCATCAGCGAACCGTCGAACAGGTAGGTGACGGTCGCGAGGCCGATGTGCGGATGCGGCAGCACGTCGATGCCGCGGCCGGCCGGCAGCACGGCCGGCCCCATCTCGTCGAAGAAGATGAACGGGCCGACGAGGCGGGCGGCGCGCGCGGGCAGCACGCGGCGCACGACGAGGTTGCCGATGTCGCTTTCGCGCGGCGTGAGCAGGGTCTTGATCGAGGCGGACATGGTGGGGCTCTTGTAGTCGAGGCGGGGCGCGTCAGGCGATCGCCGTGTCGATGGCGATCGGATGCGTGAGGATCTTGTGCACCGGGCACGCGTTCGCGATCTGCAGCAGCCGTTCGCGCTGTTCGCCGGACAGGTCGCCTTCGAGCGTGATGCGGCGCACGATCGTGCTGCCCGCGCTGCCCGATTCGTGCGCGAGCTTCACGTGCACTTCGGTGAGCGGCCAGCCCTTGCGCTGCGCGTACATTTTCAGCGTGATCGCGGTGCACGCGCCGAGGCTCGACAGCAGCAGCGTGACGGGCGCGGGCGCCGCATCGCCGCCGCCGAGCGACGCCGGTTCGTCGGCGCGCCACTGGTGGACGCCATCGCTGAAGTGGACGAGGTAATCGACCGAGCCGATGCTCGCTTCGACAGACAGTTCGCTCATTGCAGTTCCATGTGAAAAAAAGGGAGGCCGGCGGCCGGGCCGGGCGTTACGGTTCGAGCAGCCGCTGCAGCCGCAGTTCCTCGAAATCGAGCTCCGATTCGATCCGGTGCAGCACGGCGTCGTCGACCTTGCCGTCGCGATGCAGGTCGAGCAGCGCGCGGCGCGACACGCCGACGAGGTCGAGTTCGACGCGCAGCATGCGCGAGCGCACGTTGGCCGGCTCGGCGCCCTGGCGATGCGCGCGGTCGTTGAAGGTGACGCGGTTCCGGTATTCGGCGAGCAGGCGGTCGAGCGACGGCCGCTCGAGAGTCGAGCCGCGCTGTTCGAGCGCGTCGAGTTCGGCGAGCGCCGCGCCGAACGCATGCGCGCGCACCGCGTGCTCGGACATCGTGTGGCGCGCGGCCGGGCGCAGCTTCAGCACGCGGATCAGCGGCGCGAGCGTGCCGCCCTGCACGACGAGCGTGGCGATGATCAGCAGGAACGTGCTGAACAGGATCAGGTCGCGGCCGGGGAAATTGGCGGGCAGCGCGATCGCGGCCGCGAGGCTCACGACGCCGCGCATGCCCGACCAGCCGAGCACGATGGCCTCACGCCACGACCACGGTGCGTGGCCGGCGCGCGGCGCGCGCAGGCGGCCCGGCAGCCACATCGCGACGAACACCCAGACGATGCGCGCGGCGATCGCGGCGGCGGTGGCGGGCAGTGCGACGCGCAGGCCGGCCAGCAGCACCGCGCCTTCGTGGTTCACGCGCGCGAGGATCGCATGCAGCGCGAGGCCGATCAGGATGAACACGAGCGCGTCGAGCACGAACACGATCGCTTCCCAGGTCGCCTTCGCCTTGATCCGCATGTCGGCGTCGAACACGCGATGCTGGCGCACGCCGAGCACGAGGCCGCAGGTGACGACCGACAGCACGCCCGAGCCGTCGACGGCTTCGGCGACACCGTAGCTGCCCCATGCCATCGCGAAGGTCACGACGATGCCGAGCATCGGATCGCGCAGGCGCGGCAGCACCCAGCTCATCGCATGGCCGCACGCGAGGCCGACCGCGATGCCGATCAGCGTGAGCGAGAAGAACAGGCCGGTGGCGCTCGCGGCCGTGATCGACACGGCGAGCGCGGCCGACACGGCCATCTGGTACAGCAGCAGGCCCGACGCATCGTTGACGAGACTTTCGCCTTCGAGCACCGCGACGAGCCGCGCGGGCAGCGGGTGGCGCTGCAGGATCGCCTTCGCGGCGACCGCATCGGGCGGCGACACGATCGCACCGAGCGTGAAGCACGCGGCCCATGGCAGCGCGGGGTTCACCGCATGCACCGCGAACGCGACCGCGACGGTCGTGAACACCACCGCGCCGAGCGCGAGCGACGCGATCGACGCAAGCTCCTGCCGGAATTCCTTCCACGCGGTGTAGAACCCGCTCGACATCAGCAGCGGCGGCAGCACGGCCGCGAGCAGCAGCGCCGGGTCCATGTCGGGCACGCGCTTGCCGAAGACCGCGACGACACAGCCGCCGAGCAGCAGCACGACGGCCGGGGGAATCGAAATCCGTTCGGCGAGCCACGTGAGCGCGCCGGCCCCGCAGATCAACAGCAGCAGGTAATGAAACAGCTCGACGTTGGTCATGCGTGATAGGTGATGAGCGATTGCATCACGACGGCTTGCGGTCGTTCGTGGTGCCGCCGGGCAGCGCGCCGAACATGTGCTGGCTGCACTTCGCGTCGCGCCATGCGGTGTTCAGCCGGTGGCCCGCGAGCATGCGCCGCGCGACCGGCAGGATCTGTTCGCCGGCGAGCATGCCGAGCAGGCCGGTGAGCGCGATGATCGGCGGCGCCGGCGAATTCACGCCGATCGTGCCGTAGATGGCGCCAGCGAGGACGCCGGCGAGCAGCGACAGGACATAGGCTTTCATGATGGGCGTCTCGTGGTCTCGTGATCGAACGACGGGTGGCGACGAGTGCATCGTCGAGGTCTCTCGAAGAGTATCGGGTTTACGTGAAGAAAAAAAGGGCGGATTGCCCTTGGGCGACCACCTATTCTGGAATCCGAGTGATTCCATTTTTTGGGTGTTCGCGTCAGAGGATTGCGGTTTTAATGAATCGAGACGGACGAAGCAGATCAAGCGTCGTACCCAACTCGAATCCTCCCGCGTTCGCGGCGAGGAAAGATTCCCCTTTCCGTTCCAAGGATGATCACGCCATGAGCAACCCGAAGCTTGAAGTACTTACTCCGCAGAACAGCCAGCTGATCTTCATCGACCAGCAGCCGCAGATGGCGTTCGGTGTGCAGTCGATCGATCGCCAGACGCTGAAGAACAACGTCGTCGGTCTTGCGAAGGCTGCGAAGGCGTTCAATATCCCGACCACGATCACGACGGTCGAGACCGAGGCGTTCTCCGGTCATACCTATCCCGAACTGCTCGACGTCTTCCCGAACCAGAAGACGCTTGAACGCACGTCGATGAACTCGTGGGACGACCAGAAGGTGCGCGACGCACTGGCCGCGAACGGCCGCAAGAAGGTGATCGTGTCGGGTCTGTGGACCGAAGTCTGCAATACGACGTTCGCGCTGTGCGCGATGCTCGAAGGCGGTTACGAGATCTACATGGTGGCCGACGCATCGGGCGGCACGTCGCAGGCCGCGCACGATTTCGCGATGCAGCGGATGGTGCAGGCCGGCGCGGTGCCCGTGACCTGGCAGCAGGTCATTCTCGAGTGGCAGCGCGACTGGGCGCGTCGCGACACGTACGACGCGGTGATGGCGGTCGTGAAGGAGCACTCGGGCGCGTACGGGATGGGCGTCGACTACGCATACACGATGGTTCACAAGGCCGCGCAGCGTACCGCGACGCCGCACGAGTCGATCCCGGCCGTACCGGCGAAGTAACGGGCGACCGGCCGCGATCGTGGCAACGGTCGGCCGCGGCGATCTGCTGTCGCCGGCCGTCGCCCGCTCAGGCTGCCGGCAGTGCCCACGGCGCGTGCGCGAAGTGTTCCGCCAGGAAGTCGAGCAGCACCGTCACGCGCGCGGCGCGCAGCATGCCGGGCGGCGTGACGAGGTTGACGTTGATGTCGGCGATCTTCCAGTCCGCCATCACTTCCTCGAGCTCGCCGCTCTGCATGGCTTCCCACACCAGGAACTCCGGCTGAAGGGCGAGGCCATGACCGGCGATGAGCGAGGGGACGATCACGTCGGCGTTGTTGGTGCGGATGCGTCCGTGCACGTTCACGCCGAAGTCGTCGCCCGAGTCCGGGTGGCGAAAGCGCCAGTGCTCGGGTGTCGGCAGGTTGGTGTAGGTGAGGCACACGTGCTTCTCGATGTCGCGCGGATGCATGGGCCGGCCATGACGGTCCAGATACGCCGGCGACGCGACGAGCGGGCGGCGCACCGCGCACAGGCGGCGCGAGCGCAGCGACGAATCGCTCAGCTCGGCGATGCGGATCGCGACGTCGAAGCCGCCGGACACGATGTCGACGATGTGATCGGAGAGCACGAGGTCGATGTCGACGCGCGGATAGCGCTCGAGAAACGCGGGCAGCACCGGCGACAGGTGGCGCACCCCGAACGACATCGGCGCATTCACGCGCACGAGGCCATGCGGTTCGAGCGCCTGCGCGGACGCTTCGCTCTCGATCAGTTCCGCATCGGCGAGCAGCCGGATCGCGCGGTCGCGCAGCAGTTCGCCGGTCGGCGTGAGCGACAGCTTGCGCGACGTGCGGTACAGCAGCATCGCGCCAAGGCGCTTTTCGAGGCGCGCGATGGCTTTCGACACCGTCGGCTGCGTGACGCCGAGCAGGTCGGCGGCTTTCGCGAACGAGCCCGTCTCCGCGACGCGCGCAAAGATGGCCCAGGCTTCGAGATCGGGAAGGTGTTGCATGGTCGGAAAGAGTGGCAGGGAAGCGAAGTGGATACGGCGCGCAGCATGCGGCCGGCGCGAAGCGACTCATTCTAATCCGGTCAGGGAGAAAAATCGTTATGGAATCTTATCTATGGTCGCTGTCGGCCGGCGTACTGGTCGGCGTCGTATACAGCGTGATCAAGGTGCGTTCGCCAGCGCCGCCACTCATTGCGCTGATCGGGCTGGCCGGCATGCTGATCGGCTCGCAGGCCATCGGCTCCATCCGTCACTGGCTCGGCTTCTGACCGCATCGAGGACATATTAATGAGCTCAACTGATAATCAACCGGATCTGATCCTGCACAACGGGCGCATCACGACGCTCGATCGTGCGAACCCCGTCGCCACCGCCGTGGCGATCAAGGACGGCCGCTTCGTCGCGGTCGGCGCCGACGCGGACGTGATGCCGCTCGCAGGCCGCGCGACGAAGGTCGTCGATCTCGATTGCCGCAGCGTGCTGCCTGGCCTGATCGACAACCATACGCACGTGATTCGCGGCGGCCTGAACTACAACCTCGAGCTGCGCTGGGATGGCGTGCGTTCGCTCGCGGTCGCGATGGAGATGCTGAAGCACCAGGTCGCGATCACGCCTGCGCCGCAATGGGTGCGCGTGGTCGGCGGCTTCACCGAACACCAGTTCGCCGAGAAGCGCCTGCCGACGATCGACGAACTCAATGCGGTCGCGCCCGATACGCCCGTGTTCATCCTGCACCTGTACGACCGCGCGCTGCTGAACGCGGCCGCGCTGCGCGTGGTGGGCTACACGAAGGACACGCCCGAGCCGCCGGGCGGCACGATCCTGCGCGACGCCGCGGGCAACCCGACCGGCCTGCTGCTCGCGAACCCGAACGCGACGATCCTCTACGCGACGCTCGCAAAAGGCCCGAAGCTGCCGTTCGAGTACCAGTACAACTCGACGCGCCACTTCATGCGCGAACTCAATCGTCTTGGCGTGACGGGCGTGATCGACGCGGGCGGCGGATCGCAGAATTATCCCGACGACTACGAAGTGATCCGCAAGCTGCACGACGCGGGCGAGATGACGGTGCGGATCGCGTACAACCTGTTCACGCAGAAGCCGAACGCGGAGAAGGAAGACTTCGTGAACTGGACGAAGAGCGTCAAGTACCACGATGGCACCGACTACTTCCGCCACAACGGCGCGGGCGAGATGCTGGTGTTTTCGGCGGCCGATTTCGAGGATTTCCGCGTCGCGCGCCCCGACTTGCCGGCGCAGATGGAGGACGATCTCGAAGGCGTCGTGCGCGTGCTTGCGCAGAACCGCTGGCCGTGGCGCATGCATGCGACCTACGACGAAACGATCAGCCGCGCGCTCGACGTGTTCGAGAAGGTCAACGAGGACATCCCGCTCGACGGGCTGAACTGGTTCTTCGATCACGCGGAAACGATCTCGGAACGCTCGATGGACCGCATCGCCGCGCTCGGCGGCGGCATCGCGGTGCAGCACCGGATGGCGTACCAGGGCGAATACTTCGTCGAGCGTTACGGCGCGCAGGCGGCCGAGGCGACGCCGCCGGTCGCGAAGATGCTCGAGAAGGGGCTCAAGGTGTCGGCCGGCACCGACGCGACGCGGGTCGCGTCGTACAACCCGTGGGTGTCGCTCGCGTGGCTGGTGACGGGCAAGACGGTCGGCGGGATGCGGATGTATCCGCAGCGCAACCTGCTCGATCGCGAGACCGCGCTGCGCATGTGGACCGAGTATGTGACGTGGTTCTCGAACGAGGAAGGCAAGAAAGGGCGCATCGCGGTGGGCCAGCTCGCCGACCTGATGGTCCCGGATCGCGATTTCTTCACGTGCGCGGAGGACGATATCGTCGATACGACTGCACTGCTGACGGTGGTCGGCGGCCGGATCGTGTGGGGCGCGGGGCCGTTCGCGTCGCACGATGCGCCGATTCCGCCCGCGATGCCCGACTGGTCGCCGGTGCGCGAGTACGGCGGCTACGGCGGCTGGGGCGCGACGCAGCGCAACGGCGCGCCGCTGCAGCGGGCCGCGGCGGCCGCCGCGCAGTGCGGTTGCGCAAGCGCGTGCGGCCTGCACGGCCATGCACACGCGAACGCGTGGAGCCGCGCGTTGCCGACGTCGGACGCGAAGGGCTTCTGGGGCGCGTTCGGCTGTTCGTGCTGGGCGGTCTGACATGGCGACCCCGACCCAACACGTCGGCGCCGGCAACCCGGCGTGGGTCCGCGCGCTGCTCGCGCAGCCGTGGGTCCTGCCGCTCGCGCGGCTGGCGCTGGTGTCCGCGTACCTGATCGGCGGTATCGCGAAGGCGCTGGACTTCCATGGCGCGGTCGCCGAGCAGGCGCATTTCGGGCTGCAGCCGGCCGCGCTGTGGGCGGCGCTCGCGATCGCAGTCGAGATCGCCGGCTCGCTGTGCATCGTGCTGGGCCGCTTCACGTGGCTCGGCGCGGGCAGCCTCGGTATGCTGACGCTGGTCGCGATGGGGGTGGCCAACGATTTCTGGAACCGTACGGGCGCCGAGCATTTCATGGCGCTCAACAGCTTTTTCGAGCATCTCGGGCTGATCGCCGCACTCGTGCTCGCGACCGTGCTCGCCGATGCGAAGCGCGTGGACGGCGATGTCCGCGCGTGACCGATTGCACTATTCGATGACACAACAAGGAAACCTGATCATGATGACCATTCGATCCGCACTGTGCGCGCTGACGATCGCGGCCGGCTGCGTCGCGGCGCCGGCGACGTTCGCGAAACCGCCGGTGCCGCCCGCGCCGGTGCCGGTGCTGGCCGTGGGTCCGCAATACGACACGACACACGTGTGCGTGGCGCCGGAAGACTTCGACCGCTTCACCGACAGCTTCGTCGCGACGTTCGGCGGCAAGAAGTCGAAGCAGGGCGTGTTCCAGGTCACGCCCACGCCGAGCCAGACGATGTCGCAGCTCGTGCTCACGCCGGTCGGCACGATCTCGGTGTTCGGCTTCAAGACGCCGATCCCGTATCCGTTCTGCGCGGAGCGCACCGGTTATCTCGTCACCGACATGGACGTCGCGATGAAGACGGCGCGCGCGCACGGTGCAGACGTGATCGTCGACACGTTCCCCGATCCGATCGGCCGCGACGCGATCATCCGCTGGACCGGTGGCCTGAACATGCAGCTCTATTGGCATACCGAAGCGCCGCGCTACGACACGCTGGAGACGGTGCCCGAGAACCGCGTGTACGTGTCGCCGGAAAGCGTGCGCAAGCTGGTGCACGATTTCGTGAAGTTCTCGAACGGCAAGGTGGTATCCGACACCCTCAAGGCGCCCGGGATCGAGATCGGCCGGCCGAACGACACGTATCGCCGCATCCGCATCGAATCGGGCTTCGGCAAGATGACCGTGCTCGTGACCGACGGCCACCTGCCTTACCCGTTCGGCCGCGAAATGACCGGTTACGAAGTGCACGATCTCGCCGCGACGCTGGAGAAAGCCAAGGCAGCCGGCGTGACCGTGCTCGTGCCGCCGTTCACGTCGGACGGCCGTGACGCGGCGCTCGTGCAGTTCCCGGGTGGCTACGTCGCCGAAATCCACGCGAGCGCGGCGCGATGAAGCACGAGGATACGATCCTTGCCGCGGTGGCCGGCTTCGTCGACACGCTGAGCTTCGTCGCGCTGTTCGGGCTGTTCACCGCGCACGTGACCGGCAACTTCGTGCTGATCGGCGCGGGCATCGCGGGCTTCGGCCAGGGTGTCGTGCTGAAGCTCAGCGTGTTTCCCGCGTTCGTCTGCGGCGTGATCGCGAGCAGCCTGATCGCGCGGTCGATGTCCGGGCGCCCCGCCTGGCAGGGCGCGCGCACGCTGCATGCGGTGCAGGCCGTGCTGCTGCTCGGCTTCTGCGCGGCCGGCGTATGGGCGACGCCCGTCACGCAGCCCGACAGCCTGCCGGCACTCGTGGCCGGCATCGTCGGCACGTTCGCGATGGGCGTGCAGAACGCGCATCCGCGCGTGATTGCGCGCGCCGGCGGCGTGCCGAACACGGTGATGACCGGCAACGTGACGCAGGCGATCCTCGACGTCGTCGACATGCTGTCCGCCGGCACGGCCGAGGCCGCGCGCGCGGCGGCGCGGGCGCGCTTCGGCAAGATGCTGCCGGCGATCGTCGCGTTCGCGCTCGGTGCCGCATGCGGCGCGCTCGGGTTCCGCTTCGTCGGGTTTTTCGCGCTGCTCGCGCCGGTCGGCGCGCTCGCGACGCTTGCCCTGTGCGCGGCACAAACGGCGGGTACGACCACACAGGAGCGCGCATGATCGAGCGGGGACGGGGAAGGCATCACGGCCCGCACGCCGCACGGGCCGCGCGCGCGTCGATCGTCGCGGGGCTGCTGTTCGCGGGCGCCGACGCGGCATGCGCGCAAACGGCGCCGGCATCGACGCCGGCTTCCACGCCGGTGCAGGAGCCGGCGGCGGCCGCGTCAACGGCAACGCCAACGCCAACGCCAACGACATCGGTAACGCCAACCGCCGCTGCCGCATCGACCTGCGCGGCCAAGCGCCCCGTGGTGCTGTTCAACCGCTGGCAGGAAGACTGGTCGGTGCTCGCGAATCCGTGCGTGCCGCGCGCACCCCTCGACGGCCTGAAATACCTTCCGCTCGGCAACGATCCGTCCTCCTATCTGTCGCTCGGCGTGAACCTGCGCGAGCGTCTCGAGACCAATGACGCGCCGCTGTTCGGGATCGGTTCCGCGCAATCGGATACGTACCTGATCCAGCGCATCGAAGTGCATGCCGATGCGCATCTCGGCCAGCACTGGCAGTTCTTCGTGCAGTTGCAGGACGCCCGCGCGTTCGGCAAGAACACCGTGTCGCCGGTCGACAAGAACCCGCTCGATCTCGAGCAGGCGTTCGCGACCTACACGGGTGCGCTCGGCGGCGGCACGTTCAAGTTCCGCGTGGGCCGGCAGGAGATGGCGTTCGACTTGCAGCGTTTCATCGCCACGCGCGACGGCCCGAACGTACGGCAGGCGTTCGATGCGGTCTGGGCCGTCTACGAGTACCAGAAGTGGCGCTTCATCGGCTATGCGACGCAGCCGGTGCAGAACCGCAACGCGTCCGATTTCGACGACGTGTCGAATCGCGATCTCACGTTCAGCGGCGTGCGCGTCGAGCGGCAGTCGGTCGGGCCGGGCGACCTGTCCGGCTATTGGTCGCGCTACAACCGCAACAACGCGCGGTTCCTCGACGCGAGCGGTCCCGAGCATCGCGACGTGTGGGACGTGCGCTACACGGGCACGCTGGGGCGCTTCGACTGGGACCTCGAAACGATGCTGCAGACCGGCACGGTCGGCAACGCGACGATCGGGGCGTGGGCCGTCGGGTCGATCGCCGGCTACAAGCTCGACGCGCCGTGGTCGCCGCGCATCGCGCTGCAGGTCGACGCGGCGTCGGGCGACCGGCATCCGCACGATGGCCGCGTGAGCACCTTCAACCCGCTGTTTCCGAACGGCTATTACTTCACGCTGGCCGGCTATACGAGCTATGCGAACCTGATTCACGTGAAGCCGTCCGTGACGCTGAAGCCGTCGGCGAACCTGTCGCTGCTCGGTGCGCTCGGCTTCCAGTGGCGCGAGACGACCGGCGACGCCGTCTATCAGCAGCCGAACATCCCGGTGCCGGGCACGGCGGGCAAGGGCGGGTTGTGGACCGGGATGTACGTGCAGCTGCGCGCGGACTGGACCATCGCCGCGAACCTGATCGGTGCGATCGAGGCCGTGCACTTCCAGGTCGGCGACGCGATCCGCCAGGCGGGCGGGCACAACGCCGACTATGTCGGCGTCGAGCTGAAGTATGGGTGGTGACGGCGGCGCGCAGCCAGCCGCACGCGACGTGAAAAAGGGCAGCCCCGTGGGGCTGCCCTTCGTTCGTCCGGGGCGGCGGCGTGGCCGGCCCGTTCGCGGTGACGGCGATGCCGTTACAGGTTCGGCGACAGTTGCAGCGCGTTCGTCAGGTCGCCCATCGGCTGCGCGCCGTTGGCCTTCAGCGCGTCGTCGCGCTGTTGCAGGCCCGCGAGGCGCGGCAGCGAGAAGCGGCGCGTGATGAAGCGCAGGATCGAGCCCGTGTCGTATTGCGTATGGTCGACGAAGCCCTTCTTCGCGTACGGCGACACGATCAGCGCCGGAATGCGGGTGCCCGGGCCCCAGCGGTCGGCATTCGGCGGCGCGGCATGATCCCAGAAGCCGCCGTTTTCGTCGTACGTGACGACCACGACCATGTTCTTCCACTGCGGGCTTGCCTGCAGGTGCGCGATCACGTCGGCGATGTGCTGGTCGCCGGACGTGACGTCGGTGTAGCCCGGGTGCTCGTTCAGGTTGCCCTGCGGCTTGTAGAACGTGACCTGCGGCAGCGTGCCTGCATCGATCGCCTTGATGAACTCGGCGCCGTTCGCGCCGCCGTCGAGCAGGTGCTGCGCGCGGCTTGCGGTGCCCGGCGCCTGGTTCGCGAAGTAGTTGAACGGCTGGTGGTGCGGCTGGAAGTTCGGCGTCGACAGATCGGCACCGTAGATCACGTTAGACGTGCCGTTCTGGCTCGCCTGCAGCGCCTGGCCCCACGCGCCGCTGTACCACGCCCACGACACGCCCGCGTTGGTCATCAGGTCGCCGATGTTGGTCGCCGTCTGCGGCGGCATCGTCGACGGATTGGCCGGGTCGGCGAGCAGCGGATCGCCGCCCGTGGCCGCCTTGTTGCCGCTCGGCTGGTACGCCGGCTGCATCGTGTTGATGCCGTAGAAGTCAGGCGTCAGCGCGCCGTCGTTGACGAACTTCGGCGGCCCGCTCAGCGCCGAGGCCGGCGAGTTCGCGGCGACCTTCAGCGACTTGCCGTCGGCGTTCAGGACTGCGATCTTGCCGGCCGCCGGGCTCTTGTCCGCGTTCGCATAGAACGGCGCGCACGCGCAGATCAGGTACTGGTGGTTCAGGAACGAGCCGCCGAACGCACCCATGAAGAAATTGTCGGCCAGCACGTACTGCTGCGCGATCTTCCACAGCGGCAGCTTCGACGGATCGGCGGTGTAGTGGCCCATCGTCAGGCCGCCCGCATCGGTCCACGCGGCATACATGTCGTTCTTGCCGCCGTTGATCTGCATCTGGTCCTGGTAGAAACGGTGCACGATGTCGCGCGTCGCGATGCTCATCGACTGGTTGAAGCCTTTCGGATCGTCGATCGCGAACGGCGTGTTCGGCAGGTTCGCCGTCATCGCCTCGGTCACCGCCGGCGTGATGCCGGTCGCGGTCAGGCCGCCCCAGATCTTCGGCAGCGTCGCCATCGTCGAGCCGTCGCGATCCTTTTGCACCGAGTTCGCGGCCGTTGCGTTCTGCAGGCCGTTCGCGCCGGGGAAGTTGCCATACAGGTTGTCGAAGCTGCGGTTTTCCGCGTAGATCACGACCACGTTCTTGACGGCCGACAGGCCTTGCTGCGTGACATCGTCGCCGCCGCAGGCGGTCAGGCTGAGCGCGGCCGCGAGGGCGATCGGCGTATAGCGAATCCAGGCGTGCTTCTTCATGCGATGTTCTCTCTTTCGTCGTTTGTCGCGTGTGGGAACCGGGTTGAGGTACGGCCGGTGCGGGCATTGCGAGGCACCGACCGGTTGCGCGCATTATCTGGAACCGATTTGACAGGCGGGTGTAGGGCTGCTTTCAATTGACTGTCGGTGGAACGTCATGCAACGGTCATGGAACTGACATAAGCTCCGGCCGATTGCCCACCGCTACAAGAAGAACGACGATGCACAGCCTTCTGAAACCCCGCGCGTTCGCGCGATCGTTGACCCCTGCCGCGGCCGCGCTGGCGCTGGCCGCCGGGCTCGCGGCGCTCGCCGGTTGCGATGCGCGGCCCGGCGCGAATACGCCGGCCGCGTCCGTCGTGCCGGCGGCGCAAGCGGCCCCGGCCGCGCCCGCGGTGGCGCCGGCCAGCCAGCCGCAGACGCGCGCGCAGGTATTCGAGGGCGTCAAGCAGATGACGGCGCTCGGCAAGCAGTTGTTCTTCGATCCGTCGCTGTCGGGCTCCGGCAAGCTCGCCTGCGCGTCGTGCCATAGCGCCGAGCATGCGTTCGGGCCGCCGAACGCGCTGTCGGTGCAGCTCGGCGGCGACGACATGCACCGCACGGGCTTTCGCGCGGTGCCGTCGTTGAAGTACCTGCGCGGCATTCCGCCGTTCAGCGAGCACTTCCACGATTCGCCGGACGAAGGTGACGAAAGCATCGACGCGGGTCCGACTGGCGGGCTCACCTGGGACGGTCGTGTCGATACCCGCGACGCGCAGGCGCGCATTCCGCTCACGTCGCCATTCGAGATGAGCAGCTCGCCGGCGAGGGTCGCGCAGGCGGTTCGCGCCGCACCTTATGCGGACGCGTTCCGCCAGGCGTTCGGCGACCAGGTGCTCGGCGACGACCAGGCGACCTTCGACGCGGTGCTGCGCGCGCTCGACGCCTTCCAGCAACAGCCGGCGCTGTTCGATCCGTACACGAGCAAGTACGACGCGTACCTGGCCGGCCATGCGCAGCTCACGCCCGCGGAGTTGCGCGGGCTGCAGCTGTTCAACGACGAGAAGAAGGGCAACTGCGCGAGCTGCCACATCAGCCAGCGCACGCTCGAAGGTGGCCCGCCGCAGTTCAGCGATTTCGGGCTGATCGCGATCGCGGTGCCGCGCAATCGTGCGCTGCCCGTCAATCACGACCCGCGTTTCCACGATCTCGGCGCCTGCGGCCCCGAGCGGACCGACCTGAAGGGCCGCGACGAATTCTGCGGGCTGTTCCGCACGCCGTCGCTGCGCAACGTCGCGCTGCGCAAGACGTTCTTCCACAACGGCGTGTATCACTCGCTCGAGGACGTGATGCGCTTCTACGTCGAACGCGACATCCACCCGGAGAAGTTCTATCCGGTCGTGCACGGCAAGGTGCAGATCTACGACGATTTGCCGAAGCGCTACTGGCCGAACATCAACCGCGAGCCGCCGTTCGACCGCAAGCGTGGCGAGCAGCCGGCGCTGAACGCGGCCGAGATCAAGGACGTGATCGCGTTCCTCGGCACGCTGACTGACGGATATCAGCAAACGGCCGCGCCGGCCAAGCCGTAGAGGCATTCATTACAGCACGCATGCTATGCTCGCTCGCTGACGGGCGTGGTGCGTGCCGGATGGCCGGCCCCCGGTTCGCCGGCATGCACCGCGCCGTTCGATCGAACATCCAAGGAGAAAAAACATGTCGATGCGTGCATCCCTTTCCATCGTCACGCGCGTGCTGGCCGGCGCCGCGTGCGCAGCCGCGATGCTGCCCGCCCATGCGCAGAACAACCTGAACTTCCTGAACGACACGCCGATCAGCTACTTCAGCAAGACCGACCGCGCATCGCTGTCCAAGGCGGTCGTGCAGGTGCGCGACGAAGGCAAGGACGGCGAAACCACGACGTGGCAGAGCAGCGGCCGCGGCACGCAGATCGATGCGAAGCTCACGCCGAGCACGACCGAGACGGACGGCAAGACCTGCCGCGAAATCGCGACCGAGATCACCGCGAAGGGCCAGACGATGACGCTCAAGCCCGTCTATTGCAAGACGGCCGCGGGCAAGTGGCAGCTGCAGAAGCGCTGAGCACGCGCGTGATGAAGCGGGGCGCCGCGCCGCGCACGGTGTCGTGCGGCGTCGTGATCCTCGATGCGGCCGGCCGCGTGTTCCTCGCGCACGCGACCGATACCACGCACTGGGACATCCCGAAGGGGCAGGGCGAGCCGGGCGAGACGCCGGCCGACGCGGCGCTGCGTGAACTGCTCGAGGAAACCGGCATCGTGATCGGCGCCGAGCGGCTGCTCGATCTTGGCCGCTTCGCGTACCGGCACGACAAGGATCTGCACCTGTTCGCGGTGCGCGTGGCCGACGACGAAGTCGATCTCGCGCACTGTACGTGCACGTCGCTGTTTCCGAGCCGTCGCGACGGCTCGATGATCCCCGAGATGGATGCGTATCGCTGGACCGTGCCCGCCGACATCGACGCGTATGCGAGCCGTAGCCTCGCGCGGCTGTTTCGCACGAAGCTGTCGCTCGCGGACTTGCATCGGCGGTTGATGGGTGGGTGAACGGGCGCGGCGGCTTCCGCTGCTCCGTGACCGGGCTTCGCTTCAAGGCACGCAACAAAAAACCGGCCCTGGAGCCGGTTTTTTTATGTTCACGCGGCGGCGGCTTGCGAAGCCGCGAGCCGCGTGCGAAGCATGCCGTTACGCCGGCTTGCCCCAGCTGTCGCGCAGCCCGACGATCCGGTTGAACACCGGCTTGCCCGGCTTCGAATCGACCCGATCGGCGACGAAGTAGCCGTGACGCTCGAACTGCAGGCGCGTCTCCGGTGCGATGTCGTCGTTGCCCGGTTCGATGTAGGCCTGCACGATCTTCTTCGAGTCGGGATTCAGCGCCTCGAGGAAGTTCGCGCCGCCCGCGTCCGGATGCGGCTCCTTGAACAGGCGGTCGTAGATCCGCACTTCGGCCGGCTGCGCATGCTTCGCGCTGACCCAGTGGATGTTGCCCTTGACCTTGTACGTGTTCGCGCCTTCGGTGCCCGACTTGCTGTCCGGGAAGTAGTTGCAGTGCACGGCCGTCACGTTGCCGTCGGCGTCCTTGTCGAAGCCCGTGCATTCGATCACGTAGCCGTAGCGCAGGCGCACCTTGTTGCCCGGGAACAGGCGGAAATAGCCCTTCGGCGGGTTCTCGACGAAGTCCTCGCGCTCGATCCACAGCTCGCGCGAGATCGGGAACGTGCGCACGCCGCGATCCGGGTGGTGCGGGTGCACGGGCGCCGTGCATGCTTCCTCGAGATCTTCCGGATAGTTGTCGATCACAAGCTTCAGCGGATCGAGCACGGCGACGGTACGCGCTGCCTTGTCGTCGAGGTCGTCGCGCAGCGCGCCTTCGAAGATGCTCATGTCGATCCACGAGTCGATCTTCGTCACGCCGATCCGCTCGCAGAACAGGTGGATGCTCTCCGGCGTGAAGCCGCGGCGGCGCACGCCGACGATCGTCGGCATCCGCGGGTCGTCCCAGCCGTCGACGTGGCCCTCGGTCACGAGCTGCAGCAGCTTGCGCTTGCTGGTGATCGCGTACGTGAGGTTCAGTCGCGAGAATTCGATCTGTTGCGGCAGCGGACGCGTGAACATGCCGGCTTCCGCGAGTTCGTTCAGCACCCAGTCGTACAGCGGGCGGTGATCCTCGAATTCGAGCGTGCACAGCGAATGCGTGATGCCTTCGAGCGCATCCGAGATGCAGTGCGTGTAGTCGTACATCGGGTACACGCACCATGCGTCGCCGGTGCGGTAGTGGTGCGCGTAGCGGATCCGGTAGATCACCGGGTCGCGCATGTTCATGTTCGGCGAAGCCATGTCGATCTTCGCGCGCAGCACGTGCTCGCCTTCCTTGAACTCGCCGGCCTTCATGCGGCGGAACAGGTCGAGGTTTTCTGCCGGCGTGCGATCGCGGAACGGCGACGGCTTGCCGCCTTCCGTCAGCGAGCCGCGGTTCGCGCGCATTTCATCGGCGCTCTGGCTGTCGACATAGGCCTTGCCGCGCTGGATCAGCAGCTCGGCGAACTCGTACAGCTTGTCGTAGTAGTCGCTCGCGAAGTACTGATGATCGACCGCGTCCTTGCGCCAGTCGAAGCCGAGCCAGCGCACCGCGTCGACGATCGAGTCGACGTACTCGACGCTTTCCTTTTCCGGGTTCGTATCGTCGAAGCGCAGGTGGCACACGCCGCCGTAGTCGCGCGCGACGCTGAAGTTCAGGCAGATGCTCTTGGCATGGCCGATGTGCAGATAGCCGTTCGGCTCGGGCGGAAAGCGCGTCTCGACGCGGCCGCCCCATTTGCCGGTGCGGTTGTCGTCGTCGATGATGTTGCGGATGAAATTGGAAGCCGCGGGGGCGTCGTTGCGTTCGGTGCTCATGCGGATGGCGTCAGGTTGTGTCGGCGCGTCGCGCCGGTTTAATCCCGTGATTCTACCTGACCGGGGTCCGTCCCGCGCGGCTTGCGGCATGACGGGGGCGGGTTTCGACCGATTATCTCGATATTGTGTCGGCTGTAACACGACGTAAATCGGATTGCCCGGGCCGTTTGGCGTTGCCTATGATGGCTTCACCGAATCAATGCCGCCGTTCGGGATGCCGCGCGGCGGGAGGACAAAAAAATCATGATGAAGAAGACCACGTTTATCGTTCGTACCGCCGTGATCGTCGCGGCCCTGTCGCAACTCGGCGCGTGCGCCATGACGCATACGCAGCGCAATGCCGGTATCGGCGCAGCCGCGGGCGGCGCGCTCGGCTACCTGGTCACGGGCGGCCCGCTCGGCACGGTCGCCGGCGCAGCGGCAGGCGGTATCGTCGGCGCGAACGTGCGCTGACCGACAGACATGACGCGAGCCGCCTGCAAAACGGCGGCTTGACGTCCGGTCGCGACGCTGCGCTCAGCGCGTCCCGACCCCACGCACATCCTTCCGGTATCAGACAGGCAGCATCAGGGAGGAACGGGTGTGCGACACTGCGCCGACGCCATATAACGATTTCACTCGTCGACGCACTTTCCATGAGCCGATTCCCCGTTCTCGTCCTGCCGGGCTACGCCAATTCGGGCCCGCTTCACTGGCAGAGCCGCTGGGAGCGTGCCGATGCACGCTTCTCGCGCGTCGCGATGCCCGACTGGGACCGCGCGTTCCGCAACGGCTGGTGTCGCGCGCTCGATCGCGCGGTTGAAGCCGCGCGCGGGCCGGTGCTGATTGCCGGCCACAGCCTCGGTACGCTCACCACCGCGTGGTGGGCGACGCGCTATGCGCGCCCGGCCGCGCTCGCCAAAGTGCGCGGCGCGCTGCTCGTCGCGCTGCCCGATCCCGACGGTCCCGCCTTTCCGGCCGACGCGCACGGCTTCGGGCCCGTGCCGTATGAACGGCTGCCGTTTCCGACCTGCGTCGTCGCCAGCAGCGACGATCCGTATGGCTCGCTCGCGTTCGCCCGCACCTGCGCGAACGCATGGGGCAGTGCATTCCACGACATCGGCCCACGCGGCCACATCAATGCGGACAGCGGGCTCGGCGACTGGCCCGAGGCGCGCGGCTGGCTCGACGCGCTCGCCCGTCATGATTGACCGCTCGATTGATCGCGCGGGGCAAGGCGGCGGTTGAGGCCGCTGCCACGCCGGCCGTCCGCACCCGCACCCGCACCACCCACCGCGTTCAGATCGCCTGTTTCGCCCGCAGCGCGGCGATCTTCGCGTCGTCGTAGCCGAGCATGTCGCGCAGCACGTCGTCGGTCTGCGCGCCGAGCAGCGGCGGGGCCGTGCGTGCTTCCGGCGGCGTCGCGCTCATCCGGATCGGGTTGCGCACGAGCTTCGCGTCCGCGCCGCACGGGTGCGGCAGCGACACCTGCATCCCGCGCGCGACCACCTGCTCGTTGTCGAACACCTCGTCGAGATCGTTGATCGGGCCGCACGGCACGCCAGCGGCTTCGAGCGCACCGATCCAGTCGGCCTTGTCGCGCGCCTTCACCATCTCCGCGAGGATCGGCACCAGCGTGTCGCGATGGCGCACGCGCGACGGATTCGTCGCGAAACGCTCGTCATCCGCCAGCTCGGGCCGGCCGCCGGCCTCGACGAACTTGCGGAACTGCCCGTCGTTGCCGACCGCGACGATGATCCAGCCGTCGCGCGTCTGGAACGTCTGGTACGGCACGATGTTCGGATGCGCGTTGCCCCAGCGCACCGGCGGCTTGCCGCTCGCGAGGAAGTTGGTGTTCATGTTCGCGAGCAGCGCGACCTGCACGTCGAGCAGCGCCATGTCGATGTACTGGCCTTCGCCGGTCCGGTCGCGGTGCGCGAGCGCGGCGAGCACCGCGACCGTCGAGTAGAGGCCGGTCGCGAGGTCGGCGATCGCGACGCCGGCTTTCTGCGGGCCGCCGCCCGGCGCGCCGTCGCGCTCGCCGGTGATGCTCATGAAGCCGCCGATGCCCTGGATGATGAAGTCGTAGCCCGCGCGGTGCGCGTACGGGCCGGTCTGGCCGAACCCGGTGACCGAGCAGTAGACGAGGTCGGGCTTCACCGCGCGCAGCGCGTCGTAGTCGAGCCCGTATTTCTTCAGCTGGCCGACCTTGTAGTTCTCGAGCACGACGTCGCTCTGCGCGGCGAGCTCGCGCACGATCTGCTGGCCCTCGGGCGTCGCGATGTCGACCGTCACCGAGCGCTTGTTGCGGTTCGCCGCGAGGTAGTACGCGGCCTCGGCGGTATCCGCGCCGTCCGCGTCCTTCAGGTACGGCGGCCCCCAGTGGCGCGTGTCGTCGCCGGCGCGCGGGCGCTCGACCTTGATCACGTCCGCGCCGAAATCGGCAAGCGTCTGCGCGCACCACGGGCCCGCGAGCACGCGGGTGAGGTCCAGCACGCGGATATGGCTCAGGGCACCCATCGTCGAATCGTCTCCTTTCATGGCTCGCCTGGTCGGGCAAGGCCGGTTGGCATGCCGAGCATCTTAAGGCGAATCGGCTGCGCGAGTGGCCCACCCGGCCCGGCGGGAGGGCCGAGCCGCTTTCCGGCGCTTTGCCCGGAAGCCGGCCCCGATCCCGTATAATCGATCGTTTCCGAATCCATGCCGCCGCGCGCCCCGACAAGGGCGCCGGCGTTTGAAGCCGTCTTTGCCAGACTGTCCCCGCACGCCATGAAAGCTGCCGAAATCCGCGAGAAATTCCTCAAATTCTTCGAATCGAAGGGCCACACGATCGTCCGCTCGTCGAGCCTCGTGCCCGGTAACGACCCCACGCTGATGTTCACGAACTCGGGCATGGTCCAGTTCAAGGACGTGTTCCTCGGCACGGATCCGCGTCCGTACTCGCGCGCCACGACGGCGCAGCGCAGCGTGCGCGCGGGCGGCAAGCACAACGACCTCGAGAACGTCGGCTACACGGCGCGCCACCACACGTTCTTCGAGATGCTCGGCAACTTCTCGTTCGGCGACTACTTCAAGCACGACGCGATCAAGTTCGCGTGGGAACTGCTGACCACGGTCTACCAGCTGCCGAAGGAGAAGCTGTGGGTCACGGTCTACCAGGAAGACGACGAGGCGTACGACATCTGGGCGAAGGAAGTCGGCGTGCCGACCGAGCGCATCATCCGCATCGGCGACAACAAGGGCGCGCGCTACGCGTCGGACAACTTCTGGACGATGGGCGACACCGGCCCGTGCGGCCCGTGTACCGAAATCTTCTACGACCACGGCCCGGACGTGTGGGGCGGCCCGCCGGGATCGCCTGAAGAAGACGGCGACCGCTACATCGAGATCTGGAACCTCGTGTTCATGCAGTTCAACCGCGATGCGCAGGGGAACATGACGCGCCTGCCGAAGCAGTCGGTGGACACCGGCATGGGCCTCGAGCGTCTCGCCGCGGTGCTGCAGCACGTGCACAGCAACTACGAGATCGACCTGTTCCAGAACCTGATCAAGGCCGCCGCGCGCGTGACCGAAATCAGCGACCTCACGAACAACTCGCTGAAGGTGATCGCCGATCACATCCGCGCGTGCTCGTTCCTGATCGTCGACGGCGTGATTCCCGGCAACGAAGGCCGCGGCTACGTGCTGCGCCGGATCGTGCGCCGCGCGATCCGCCACGGCTACAAGCTCGGCCGCAAGGGCTCGTTCTTCCACAAGCTGGTGGCCGACCTCGTCGCCGAGATGGGCACGGCCTATCCGGAACTGAAGGAAGCCGAACAGCGCGTGACCGACGTGCTGCGCCAGGAGGAAGAGCGCTTCTTCGAGACGATCGAGCACGGCATGTCGATCCTCGAAGCCGCGCTGGCCGACGTCGAGGCGAAAGGCGGCAAGGTGCTCGACGGCGAGCTCGCGTTCAAGCTGCACGACACCTACGGCTTCCCGCTCGACCTCACGGCCGACGTGTGCCGCGAGCGCGGGATGACGGTCGACGAGCCGGCATTCGACGACGCGATGGCGCGCCAGCGCGAGCAGGCGCGTGCGGCCGGCAAGTTCAAGGCCGCGCAGGGCCTCGAATACACGGGCGCGAAGACTACCTTCCACGGCTATGAAGAAATCGCGTTCGACGACGCGAAGGTCGTCGCGCTGTACGTCGACGGTTCGTCGGTCAACGAAGTGAAGACGGGCCAGGACGCGGTCGTCGTGCTCGACCACACGCCGTTCTACGCGGAATCGGGCGGCCAGGTCGGCGACCAGGGCGTGCTCGCGAACGCCGCGACGCGCTTCGCGGTGGCCGACACGCTGAAGGTGCAGGCCGACGTGATCGGCCACCACGGCACGCTGGAGCAGGGCACGCTGAAGGTCGGCGACGTGCTGCGCGCGGAAATCGACGCGCATCGCCGCGCCCGCACGCAGCGCAACCACTCGGCCACCCACCTGATGCACAAGGCGCTGCGCGAAGTGCTCGGCGCGCACGTGCAGCAGAAGGGTTCGCTGGTCGACGCGGAAAAGACCCGTTTCGACTTCGCGCACAACGCGCCGATGACCGACGACGAAATCCGTCGCGTCGAGCAGATCGTCAACAACGAAATCCTGGCCAACGCGCCGGGCATCGTGCGCGTGATGCCGTACGACGAAGCGGTGAAGGGCGGCGCGATGGCGCTGTTCGGCGAGAAGTACGGCGATGAAGTGCGCGTGCTCGACCTCGGCTTCTCGCGCGAACTGTGCGGCGGTACGCACGTGCATCGCACCGGCGACATCGGCTTGTTCAAGATCGTCGTCGAAGGCGGCGTCGCGGCCGGCATCCGCCGCGTCGAAGCGATCACCGGCGATAACGCGGTGCGCTACGTGCAGGAACTCGACGCGCGCGTGAACGAAGCCGCGGCCGCGCTGAAGGCGCAGCCGTCGGAGCTCACGCAGCGGATCGCGCAGGTGCAGGACCAGGTGAAGTCGCTCGAGAAGGAGCTGGGCGCGCTGAAGTCGAAGCTCGCGTCGAGCCAGGGCGACGAGCTCGCGCAGCAGGCGGTCGAAATCGGCGGCGTGTTCGTGCTGGCCGCGACGCTCGACGGCGCCGATGCGAAGACGCTGCGCGAAACGGTCGACAAGCTGAAGGACAAGCTGAAGAGCGCGGCGATCGTGCTGGCCGCCGTCGAAGGCGGCAAGGTCAGCCTGATCGCGGGTGTCACGCCCGACGCGAGCAAGAAGGTCAAGGCCGGCGAGCTCGTGAACTTCGTCGCGCAGCAGGTCGGCGGCAAGGGGGGCGGCCGTCCGGACATGGCGCAGGCAGGCGGCACCGAGCCGGCGAACCTGCCGGGCGCGCTGGCCGGCGTGAAGGGCTGGGTCGAAGAGCGGCTCTGATCGTCGCGACCGATGCGATGCCGTCTCGTTACGGCATCGCTTGAATCAAGAAAGACCCGATCGGCGTGCGCCGGTCGGGTCTTTTTGTTGGTACGCCGGAACGATGCGTGCCGGCCGCCGCACGACGATTCAGGCCGGCACGGTGACCGGCGGCTTCGCCGCACCATCCGCCTGCCGTGCGGCCTCGGTGAGCGCATCGCGCAACGCGGCCAACGCGGCCGACGCATACCCCTGGCGCCACGCGAGCAGCGTATCGATGCCTTCCAGTTCGGGGATCACATGCGCGGTGATGGTGCCGGTCTCGGGCTGCAGGTCGAGCACCGAACGCGGCGCGACCGCGATGCCGGCACCCGCCGCGACGCACGCGACGATCGCGTGATACGACCCGAGCTCGAGCACGCGCGCCGGCTTGACGCCGTGCCCCGCGTACCACTGCTCGACGTACTTGCGATACGTGCAGCCGCGCTCGAACGCGATCAGCGTCGGCAGGATCACGTCGCGCGGCGTGCGTACCGGCGGGTGGCCGCGCGGCGTGAGCAGCACCAGGTCCTCGCGGAAGACCGGTACCGTCTCGAACGTATCGGGGAGCGTCTCCGGCGCGGGCGGGCGGGCGAACAGCGCGGCGTCGATCTCGAAGTCGCGCACGCGGTCGATCAGCCAGCCCGTCGTGCCCGTCAGCAGCTCCAGCGACACGTCGGGCCACGCGTGGTGATAGCGCGCGAGTATGGTCGGCAATCGGCTCGCGGCCGTGCTCTCCATCGTGCCGAGCCGCAGCCGCCCGCGCGGCGTGTCCTCGCGCACCGCGTCGCGCGCCTCGTCGGCGAGCGCGAGCAGGCGCTCCGCATACGGCAGCAGCGTATGCCCGGCCGGCGTCAGCACGAGCCGGCGGCCGTCGCGCACGAACAGCGCCGCGCCGAGTTCCTCCTCGAGCTGCTTGATGCGCGTCGTGACGTTCGATTGCACGCGATTGAGCTTGGCCGCCGCGCGCGTCACGCCGTTCTCGCGCACCACGGCCCGGAAAATCGCCAGCGCCGCCAGGTCCATGATTCTCTCCGAGCGATGATTGGATTCTCAATTATTCATTTTTCGAGAACGTTTGGTCAAGCTAGGATGGAAGCATTCCGATTTCCGATCCGGCCGGCGCATTGAACGCCGGTCCTTGCCGCCATGTCCCGCTCCGATGCCCCGACCGCCGCCGCCGGCGCGCCTTTCGTCGATGATGCCGACCGCCGCGCCCGCGCGGCCGCGCTGGCCTGCATGGTCGGCCTCGCGGTCGTGCTCGGCGTCGGCCGCTTCGCGTTCACGCCCTTGTTGCCGCTGATGCTCGCGGACGGCTCGATTGGCCTGAAGGCCGGCGGCTGGCTCGCGTCGGCGAACTACGCGGGCTACTTCGTCGGTGCGGTCAGTTGCGCGGCGCTGCGGGTGGCGCCCGCGCGCATGGTGCGCGTCGGGCTCGTGGCCACCGTGCTGCTTACCGCCGCGATGGGTGTCGGCCACCTGCTGCCGGTGTGGCTCGCGGTGCGCTTCGTCGCGGGCGTCGTCAGCGCATGGACGTTCGTGTTCGTGTCGCAATGGGGGCTGCGCCGGCTAGCCGACCTGCACGCGCCCGAGTGGAGCGGGGTGATCTACGCGGGGCCCGGCGTCGGCATCGTCGTGACGGGGCTGATCGGCAGCGCACTGGCCGGCCAGCGCGCGGCGTCGGGCTGGCTCGGTTTTGCCGCGCTGTCCGCGGTGCTGTCGGTCGTGATCTGGCGCACGTTTGCGGCCACCCCGGCGCAAGCCGTGCCGTCGGGCGGCGCCGCACCGCAGGCGGCTGCCGCAACCGCGTCGCACCACGCGCACCAGCGCCGCCATCGCGCGGACGCCGCATGGCTCGTCGTGCTGTACGGGATGCCGGGCTTCGGCTACATCATCACCGCGACGTTCCTGCCGGTGATCGCGCGCGCGGCGCTGCCGGCCGGCTCGCCGTGGCCCGACCTGTTCTGGCCGATGTTCGGCGCGGCGCTGATCGTCGGCGCGATCACCGCCGCGCGGCTGCCCGGGCACTGGGACAACCGGCTGCTGCTGGCGGCCGGTTGCGCGACGCAGGCGCTCGGCATTGCCGCCGGGATCGTGTGGCCGAACGCGGCCGGCTTCTCGGTCGGCAGCGCGCTGCTCGGCCTGCCGTTCACCGCGATCACGCTGTTCGCGATGCGCGAGGCGCGGCGTCTGCACGGCGAACGGGCTGCCGGGCTGATGGGCTATGCGACCGCGTCGTACGGGGTCGGGCAGATTCTCGGCCCGCTCGTCGCGGCGCCGCTGGCCGCGCGCTTCGGGTCGTTTTCCCCCGCGCTGTGGGTCGCGGTGGCCGCGCTGCTGCTGGGCGCCGCCGGTTTCGCGGCGACCGCCGCGCGCGGGCGCCGGCAACCCTGATGTCGGCGGGGCCGGATCGTCTGCGGCACGGGCAAACTCGCTAGAATGAAGCCTTTCCCGCGCCGAGCGGGTGCGCGGGCAGCCGGCAGGCGGCCGTCCGGCGCCTGCCAGATCCCCATCGATGACCACCGCCGATTACCGCTTTTGCCCGCGCTGCGCGAGCCCGCTCACTGAGCGCGCCGATCCCGACCATGAAGGCGGCCGCATTCGCCAGGCGTGCCCCGACGACAGCTGCGGCTATGTGCACTGGAACAACCCGCTGCCCGTCGTCGCGGCGATCGTCGAGCTCGACGGCAAGATCCTGCTCGCGCGCAACGCGGCCTGGCCCGAAGGCATGTTCGCGCTGATCACCGGCTTCCTCGAGAACGGCGAGACGCCCGAGGACGGCATCGCGCGCGAGGTGTTCGAGGAAACGGCGCTGAAGGCCGAGCACGTGTCGCTGGTCGGCGTCTACGAATTCATCCGCAAGAACGAGCTGATCATCGCGTACCACGTGCGGGCGTCGGGCACGGTCGCGCTGTCGCCGGAACTGCTCGAATACAAGCTCGTCGATCCGCCGCTGCTGCGCCCGTGGCGCGCCGGCACGGGCGTCGCGCTCGCCGACTGGATGCGGGCGCGCGGCCTCGACTTCGAGTTCGTCGACCGGCCGGGGCAGTGACGGGCCGGCCCGTCAGCCGCGTTGCCTCCGCCGTGCCGCGCGCGATCGCGGCGCGGCGTTCCGCTTCTTGCCGGTGCGCCGTGTCCCGCGGCCGCCGCGCGTCGTCCACCTCGCTTCCCTCGTCCTGACCGCCATCGCCATGTCCGACAAGCCGCAACCGCGTCCGCGCGACGCCTATCGCCACTTCCTGCCGATCACGACCCGCTGGATGGACAACGACGTCTACGGGCACGTGAACAACGTCGTCTACTACAGCTACTTCGACACGGTCGTGAACGAATACCTGATCCGCGCCGGCGTGCTCGACGTCGAGCACGGCCAGACGATCGGCCTCGTGGTCGAGACGCAGTGCAACTACTTCGCGCCGCTCGTGTTCCCGCAGTCGGTCGACGCCGGGTTGCGGGTCGTGAAGCTCGGCACGTCGAGCGTGCGCTACGAGGTCGGGCTGTTCGCGCAGGGCGAAGCCACGCCCGCCGCGCAGGGGCACTTCGTGCACGTGTACGTCGATCGCGGCACGCGCCGGCCGGTGCCGCTGCCCGATGCGCTGCGCGCCGCGCTCGAGCCGCTCGCGGCCTGACGGCGCGGTGCACGCGTTCGTGCTCCAGGCCTTCAACGGCCTCAGCTACGGCTTGCTGCTGTTCATGCTGTCGGCCGGCCTCACGCTGATCTTCAGCGTGCAGGGCGTGCTCAACTTCGCGCATGCGAGCTTCTACATGCTCGGCGCGTACGTCGGCTACAGCATCGCGGCCGGCGCGGGTTTCTGGCCCGCGCTGGTGCTCGCGCCGCTCGCGGTCGGGCTGCTCGGCGCCGGCTGCGAACGCGTGCTGCTGCGCCGCGTGCAGGCGCGCGGCCATACGAGCGAACTGCTGCTGACCTTCGGCCTCGCGTACCTGATCGGCGAGGGCGCAAAACTCGTGTGGGGCCTCGCGCCGTTGCCGGCACCCGTGCCGGCGCTGTTCGACGGCGCGCCCGTGACCGTATTCGGCCTCGCGCTGCCGCGCTACCGGCTGTTCATGATGGGGATGTCCACGGCGATGCTGGTCGCGCTCGGCGCGCTGCTGCGCGCGTCGCGCATCGGGCTCGTCGTGCGCGCGGCGCTCACGCACCGTGCGGCCGTCGAGGCGCTCGGCTATGACGTGCCGCGCGTGATGACGGCGCTGTTCGGCGCGGGCACCGCGCTCGCGGCGCTGGCCGGCGTGATCGGCGCACCGCTCGCGGTGATCGAACCCGCGCTGGCCGAAACGGTCGGGTCGGTCGTGTTCGCGGTCGTCGTGATCGGCGGGCTCGGCTCGCTCGGCGGCGCGTTCGCGGCGTCGCTCGCGGTCGGCTTCGCACAGACCTTCGCGGCCGCGAGCGACACGTCGCTGCGCGACCTCACGGAATGGGCCGGCATCGCGCTGCCCGACAGCGTGGCCGCGGTGTCGATCGCGCAGCTGGCGCCGCTGGTGCCGTACCTGCTGCTCGTCGCGGTGCTGGTCGCGCGGCCGCGCGGGCTGTTCGGCGAGCGTGCCGATGCGTAACCGCATGCTCGTCGGCGTCATGCGCTGGTCCCTGTTCTCGGCATGCGTCGTGCTGCCCGCGTGGCTGTGGCCGCATGGCGCGGTGCTCGGCTATCTCGCACAGACGGCCGCGCTCGTCGTGCTCGCCCTGTCGTACAACCTGCAGCTCGGCACGACCGGGCTGCTGTCGTTCGGGCACGCGGCGTTCGCGGGCCTCGGCGCGTTCGCGGCCGCGCACTGGTTCAACCACTTTGGCGGCCCGCTGCCGCTGTTGCCGCTCGTCGGCGGCGTGGCCGGCGCCGCTTTCGGCTTCGCCGCCGGGCTGCTCGCGACGCGCCGCTCGGGCACCGCGTTCGCGATGATCACGCTCGGGCTCGGCGAATGCGTCGCGGCCGCCGCGTGGAGCGTGCCGGCCTGGTTCGGCGGAATCGGCGGCGTGCCGATCGACCGCGCGAGCGGCACGCCGTGGGGCGGCTGGCATTTCGGCGCACCGGTCCAGGCGTATGCGGTGATCGCCGCGTGGTGCCTCGCGTCGGCGTGGGCGATGCACGCGCTGACGCGCACGCCGCTCGCGCGGCTCGCGAATGCGGTGCGCGACAACCCGGTGCGCGTCGCCGCGCTCGGGTCCGATCCGCGCCGCGTGCGGCTCGCGATGGTCACCTGCGCGTCGTTCTTCGCCGGCGTCGCCGGCACGCTGACGCTGATCGACGTCGAGATCGCGACGCCCGACAGCGTATCGATGGCGCGCTCGGCGACCGTGCTGATCGCCGCGGTGATCGGCGGCACCGGCGCGTTCTTCGGGCCGGCGGCCGGTGCGGCCGTCCTCACGGTGCTGAGCCTCGTCGTCGCGGGCGTGTCGCGCGCGTGGGCGCTGTATCTCGGCGTGCTGTTCGTCGCGGTCGTCGTGGCCGCGCCGCGCGGGATCGCCGGGATCGTGCCAGCGCTCGCGCAGGCATTGCGGCGCGGCGCGCCGGCGGCCGAGCGGTGGCGCATGCTGTGCGCGGTCGGCGCGTGCGTGTTCTGGGGCGTCGCTGTCGTCTGCGCGGCCGAGCTCGGCTACGCGTGGCGTTTCGCGCAGGACGACGGCGCGGGCTTTGCATTCGGCGCCTGGCGCATCGACGCCGATACGCCGGCCGGCTGGGCCGTCGCGGGCTCGGCGTTCGGCATCGGCACGCTGCTGTGGGGCTGGCGCGCGCGGCTCGCGCCGGGCCGGCAGGCCGGCCAGCGGGAGGACGGGCGATGAACGGCAACGCGATCGCGCTTCACGGCGTGGTGCAGCGCTTCGGCGCGCAGACGGTGCTCGACGGCGTCGAACTGAGCATCGCGGCCGGCGAGCGTCACGCGCTGATCGGGCCGAACGGCGCGGGCAAGTCGACGCTGTTCGGCGTGATCGCCGGTGCGGTGCGGCCCACGCGCGGGCGCGTCGTGCTGCACGGCGTCGAGCTGCGCGGGCGCGGGCCGGTCGTCGCGAGCCGGCTCGGCATCGGCCGCAGTTTCCAGCAGACGAGCGCGTTCGCGCGACTGACCGTGTTCGACAACCTGCGCTGCGCGGCGCTGCATGCGCCGGCTGAGCGGCGGCGCTGGTGGAACCGGCTGCGCGAAGCGGCGTCGGTCGATCTCGCGGCCGCTCGCGTGCTGCACGACATCGGCCTCGATGCGCACCGCGACACGCTGGCCGGCGAACTGAGCTATGCGGAACAGCGTGCGCTCGATCTCGGGATTGCACTCGCGAGCGGCGCGCGCACGCTGCTGCTCGACGAGCCGACGGCCGGGATGAGCCGCGCGCAGGCAGCGCGGATGATCGCGCTGATTCGCGCGACCACGCAGGGGCGCACGGTCCTGCTGATCGAACACGACATGGATGCGGTGTTCGGTTTCGCCGAACGCATCACGGTGCTCGTGCGCGGCACGGTGGTCGCGACCGGCGCGCCCGATGCGATCCGCACCGATCCGGCCGTGCGGGCCGCCTATCTGGGCGAGGGCGGCCCATGAGCGCGTTGCTCGACATTCGCGATCTGCGCGCGTGGTACGGGCTGCAACCCGTGCTCGACGGCGTCGATCTCGCGCTGGCGCCGGGCGAGACGCTCGCGCTGCTCGGCCGCAACGGCTCGGGGCGCTCGACCCTTGCGAAGGCCGTGATGGGGCTCGTGCGCACGGCCGGCTCGGTGCGCATCGCCGGTGCCGAATGCGTGGGGGCACGCACGTTCGAGATCGCGCGGCGCGGCGTGGCTTACGTCGCCGAAAGCCGCGACGTGTTCCCGCTGCTGACGGTACGCGACAACCTGCGGCTCGGGCTGCGCGGCGCCAGCGGCGCGGCCGAACGCGCGGCGCTCGAACGGCTGTTCGACCGCTTCCCGTTGCTGGCCGCGCGCGCGGACGTGAAAGCGGGGCGGCTGTCGGGCGGCGAGCAGCAGGTGCTCGCGCTGGTACGGGCGCTGGCCGGCCAACCGCGCGTGCTGATCGTCGACGAACCGGCCGAAGGGCTCGCGCCGCTGGCCGTCGACGAAGTCGGCGCATGCCTTGCCGCGCTGCAGGCCGACGGTGTCGCGATCGTGCTGATCGAGCAGCGGCTGCAGTTCGCGCCGCGGCTCGCGCGGCGCGTCGCGGTCATGGGGCGTGGACGGATCGTCTACGACGGTGCGCTCGACGGCCTGGGCGGCGAGGTGGCGAACGCATGGCTGAGCGCCGGCTGACGGCGCGCGCGCGATTGTTCGGAAAACGCTGCCAGTCAATTCGTGTCGAGCCGCTTTATCGTCGCCGTACCGCACAGTAAATTGCCAGCCATACCGGTCGCACATCGACGCAACGAGCAACGACGCGGCAACCGGCACCCTCCATCGAAAGTCTTGGACTGAGGAATGAGATCATGAGCAAGCTGGCAAACAAGGTAGCGATCGTCACGGGCGGTTCGAAGGGCATCGGCGCGGCGATCGCGAAGGCACTGGCCGCGGAAGGCGCGTCGGTCGTCGTCAACTACGCGAGCAGCAAGGCGGGCGCCGACGCAGTCGTCAGCGCGATCGTCGAAGCCGGTGGCCGCGCGGTCGCGGTGGGCGGCGACGTGTCGAAGGCAGCCGACGCACAGCGCATCGTCGATACCGCGATCGACACGTACGGGCGTCTGGACGTGCTCGTCAACAATTCCGGCGTGTACGAATTCGCGCCGATCGAAGCGATCACCGAAGAGCACTACCGCCGGCAGTTCGACACGAACGTGTTCGGCGTGCTGCTGACCACGCAGGCCGCGGTCAAGCACCTCGGCGAAGGCGCGAGCATCATCAACATCAGCTCGGTCGTGACCAGCATCACGCCGCCCGCGAGCGCCGTGTACAGCGGCACCAAGGGCGCGGTCGACGCGATCACCGGCGTGCTCGCGCTGGAACTCGGCCCGCGCAAGATCCGCGTGAACGCGATCAACCCGGGGATGATCGTGACCGAGGGCACGCACAGCGCGGGCATCATCGGTTCCGATCTCGAAGCGCAGGTGCTCGGCCAGACGCCGCTCGGCCGCCTCGGCGAGCCGGACGACATCGCGTCGGTCGCCGTGTTCCTCGCATCGGACGATGCGCGCTGGATGACCGGCGAGCACGTCGTCGTGAGCGGCGGGTTGAACTGACCGGATCGTGCCGCGCCGACGGCACGCGTGTTGAAGTGGTGAAATCCGGCGGACGCCGCGTCGAGCTTGCTTCGGCAGATCGCGCTGCGGGCCGCCGGTTGTCGTGCGATCCACGACATTCGATGGACGAATGCGGCACGGACACGATTCCTAGAGGCCACCCTCTGATCCCGCATCGCACCGCGGCATAAAACTGTCATGCGACGTGCGTGGCAACGGTGCATGCCGCCTGCCGCGCGTGACTGAAGTCATCCCCCCGAATGCTCCTCGACTGCCCGCCGCGCAAGGCTGACGGGCGTTTCTCGTGCATCGCCGCCGTATCGACGGGTGCCGGTCCGGTGCGCGCCGCGCATGCCACCCATTCAAGTTGCGAATGTGTGCATCGCAACAATCCATTTCATCCGCGGCGCGCCGAGCGGTATGGTGAACGCACGTTCGACATTCATCGACCGATGCACATTCACCACGCGAAGGCGCCATGAAAACGACTCACGATCGATCCGGGCACGCGGCACGTCCGACCGCCGGTGGTCCGCCCGAAGGCGGCGACGACCGACGCAACGCAGGTCTGCGCCTGCCGGCGAAGCTGGTCGGTCCGATCGTGCTCGGCACGCTGCTCAACGCGCTGAACTCGTCGATGATCGCGGTCGCGCTCGTGAGCATCCAGCAGGCATTCGCGCCGCACGGCGCCGCGCAGGCGCGCATCGATACGCTGTGGCTCGTGTCGGGTCTCTATCTGGCGACGGCCGCCGGCCAGCCGACGATGGGGCGACTCGCCGATCGCTTCGGGGCGAAGCGGATCTTCTGTATCGGCCTCGCGATCGTGCTGGTCGCGTCGTCGCTCGCGCCGTTCGCGCCGACGCTCGGCTGGCTGATCGCCTCGCGCGTCGCGCTCGGCATCGGCACGTCCGCCGCCTATCCGGCCGGCATGGCGATGATTCGTGCGTGGTCGCAGCGGCACGCGAACGGCGCGACGCCGACGGGCGGCCTCGGCGCGATCTCGATCGCGGCACAGGTGGCCGTGGCGTTCGGCCCGCCGCTCGGCGGCGCGCTCGTGCAGTTCGCCGGCTGGCGCGCGATCTTCTGGATCAACGTGCCGATCGTGCTGGCCGCCTTCCTGTTCGCGTGGCTGTGGATCCCGGCCGACCCCGTGCGTCGCGGCGCGCACGCACGCGACACGCTGAAGGAGCTGGACTTGCCGGGCGTCGTGCTGTTCGTGCTGACACTCGCGAGCCTGCTGCTGTTCCTGCAATCGGTGACACGCGAACCCGACTGGCTGCTGCTGGCCGCGACGCTGGTGCTGGTGCCGCTCCTGATCCACCGCGAGCGCCAGGCCGCGGCGCCGCTGATCGATATTCGCATGCTGGCGGACAACCGTCCGCTGCTCGGCACGTACCTGCGCTGCGTCGGCACCTATGCGGTGTTCTACGCGATCTTCTACGCGCTGCCGATGTGGCTGCAGGAGGCGCGGGGGCTGTCGGCCGCCGATGCCGGCCTCGTGATGCTGCCGGTCGCCGGTATCGGCACGGTCACGACGATGCTCGCGACCCGCATCGTGCACCGTCACGGCCCGCGCCCGGTGCTGGTCATCGGTTCCGCGATGCTCTGCATCGGCAGCGTCGTGATGAGCCTGATGACGAGCAGTCTGCCGATCGCGGCGATCGTCCTGCTGTCCATCGTGTTCGGTATTCCTAATGGTTTCAACAATCTCGGCAACCAGGCCACGCTCTACCAGAGCACGCCGCACGACCGGATCGGCACGGCCTCGGGGCTGTACCGCACCGCGCAGTACGTCGGCGGCAGCCTGTCGTTCGCGCTCGTCGGTCTCGCGCTCGGTCATCCGGCGAGCGATCACGGCCTGCGCGAGCTTGCCGTCGTCCTGGCGGTCATCAGCATGGTGCTGTTGCTCAATGCCGTATCGAGCCGGCACCTCGACGCCGCCGTTTCTTCCGTTCCACAACAAAAGTGAGGGTTTTACATGTCCATTCCGACGCTCAATCGCACCGCCGCGCTCGTCGCCATCGATCTGCAGAACGGCATCGTCTCGCTACCGGTCACGCCCTATACCGGTGCGCAGGTGGTCGCGAAGACGGTCGAGCTTGCGGCGGCTTTCCGCGCGCTGGGGCTGCCCGTGATCTACGTGCACACGAGCTACCGGCCTGACGGCGGCGTCGCGCTGAAGGTGAAGACGGATGCGCCGTCGTCTCCGCCGAATCTCGATCCCGAATGGAGCGCGTTCGCGCCGGCGCTCGGCGTGCAGCCGTCCGACATCGTCGTGACGAAGCATCAGTGGGGCGCGTTCACCGGCACCGACCTGGACGTGCAGCTGCGCCGCCGCGGCATCACCGACATCGTGCTGACGGGGATCGCGACCAACATCGGCGTCGAATCGACGGCGCGCCAGGCATACGAAAACAACTACAACGTCGTCATCGTGAGCGACGCGGTCAGCACCTCGTCGGCCGATGCGCAGACGTTCGCGCTGACCCAGATCTTCCCGAAGCTCGGGCAGGTCGCCGCGGCGGCTGACGTGGAGGCGGCACTCGAGCAGGCCCAATCGCGCTGAAGCCGGCGAATCGTTCGGCGCGCTGTTGCAAACATCAATCGCTTACCGAGGAATGACGATGATCAAGACCGATGCATGGGTTCTCTACGCGGGACCGGAACCGACCCGACAGCAGCCGCCCGTCGCGGGCGAGCTGCGCCGCGAAACCTTTGAATTTTCCAGTCTCGAAGCCGACGAGGTGCTCGTCGAGCCGCTGTACGGATCGTGGGAAGCGAACCTCGACCACGCGCTGTCGCGCAACCCGGTCGATATCTGCCGCCAGCGCCGCGAGGACAAGATCGTGCTGGGCAACGGCGCGCTGGTGCGCGTGCTCGAGCGCGGCAGCGCGGTCAGTGCGCTGAAAGACGGCGAGATCTGCATGGTGATGCCGTTCGGCAAGCGCGACGAATACGGGTTCGCCGAACTCGTCTACGCGTACGACGCGCCGGGCACGATCGGCGTGATGGCGCAGCGCACCAAGATGCGCGCCGACAACCTGGTGCCGGTGCCGACCGACAGCCGCCACTCGCTGCTGCAATGGGCGACCTACGGCCGCTACTTCACCGCATGGGACAACTGGAAGGTCGCGTCGGCGTGCTGGCGTTCGCAACTGCCGGACGTCGATCCGGCCGACAACCTGGTGTTCGGCTGGGGCGGCGGCACGACGCTTGCCGAGCTGCAGCTGGCGAAGCGCGAGGGCTTTCGCGTCGCGATGACGGCGAGCAACGATCGCCGGCTCGAGGAACTCGCGAAGCTCGGCATCACGCCGGTCGACCGCCGCAAGTTTCCGGATCTCGCGTATGACGAGGCGCGCTACCGGGCCGATCCGGAATATCAGGCACGCTACCGGGAGTCGGAGCGCGTGTTCGCCGACACGATCGCCGAGCTGAGCGGCGGCCGCGGCGTCTCGATCTTCCTCGACAATCTCGGCGGCGCACTGTATCGCGCGACGATGCGCGTGACGGGCCGCACCGGCATCGTCGCAACCGTCGGCTGGAAAACCGGGATGCGCCTGTGGAACCTGCGCGCGACGGAGTGCATCAACCGCCGCCTGCACATCCACACGCACGCGTGGCGTTACGACGACAGCATCACGATCCGCGACTTCCAGGAGTCGACCGGCTGGATCGGCCAGGAACCGACCGAGATCTTCGATTTCGACGACGTGCCGAAGCTGGCGTCCGATTACCTGAACGGGAAGATCGAGACGTACTTCCCGATCTATCGGATCAACGCGGTCTAAGCCGCGGGTCGCGCGCCGTGCCTGCCCCGTCGCACGATGATTAGTCATGCAGACGATGGCGGCGCACGGCGCGCCCGTGCAATCCATCTCGCAGGAGAAGGCCATGGCCTCTGTGGAAACCGGGGAAGTCGACGCCGACACGGCGTCGGACAGCGCCAGCCGCGCGCCGCTCGGCGGCATTCGCGTGATCGACGCCGCGACGCTGTTCGCCGGCCCGCTCGCGGCGACGATGCTCGCCGACTACGGTGCCGACGTGATCAAGGTGGAGCATCCGACGGGCGATCCGGCGCGCAAGTACGGCGCGCGCCGCGATGACGTCCCGTTGTGGTGGAAAGTGGTCGCGCGCAACAAGCGCGCGGTCACGCTGAATCTCGGCACGGCCGACGGCCAGCGGATCTTCCGCGAGCTGGCGGCGCAGGCCGACGTGGTGGTCGAGAATTTCCGGCCCGGCACGCTGGAGCGCTGGGGGCTCGGCTACGACGTGCTGTCCGCGATCAATCCGCGGCTCGTGCTCGTGCGGGTGACGGGCTTCGGCCAGTTCGGCCCGTATGCCCGCCGCCCCGGCTTCGGCACGCTCGCGGAGGCGATGAGCGGGCTGGCGGCGGCGACCGGCGAGGCGGACGGGCCGCCGCTGTTGCCGTCGTTTCCGCTGGCGGACACGGTGGCGGGGCTGACCGCCGCGTTCGCGATCATGACGGCGCTGAAGGCGCGCGATCGCACGGGACGCGGGCAGGTGGTCGATCTCGCGATCATCGAGACGATGCTCGCGGCGATGGGCGCGCAGGTCGCGAGCTACGACCAGACGGGGCGCGTGCCCGAACGCACCGGCAACCGCTCGCCGAACAATTCGCCGCGCGGCGTGTATCGGACGTCGGATGGCAAGTGGGTCGCGCTGTCGACTTCGGCGCACAGCATCGCCGAGCGCGTGATGCGGCTCGTCGGCCGCGCCGACCTGATCGACCAGCCGTGGTTCGCGAACGGCGTCGAGCGCGCGAAGCATGCGGACGAGCTGGACGCGGCGGTGGGCGGCTGGATCGGGCAGCGCACGCGCGCCGAGGTGCTCGATGAGTTCGAACGCGCGGAGGCGGCTGTCGCACCGATCTACGACGTGGCCGACGTGCTCGACGATCCGCAGTATGCGGCGCTCGGCTCGGTCGTCTCGGTGGCCGACGCCGAACTGGGCGCGTTCCGCACGCACAACGTGCCGTTCCGGCTGTCCGATACCCCCGGCGCGATCCGCTGGGGCGGGCCGTCGCGCGGCGCGCACAACGATGAAGTATTCGGCGCATTGGGACTGGAACCGCAGGACCTGGCCGATTTGACCGAACGAGGTGTGATTTGAAACAGAGCGCAACCTGCCGCAGCTATCTGTACGTGCCTGCGCACAAGACGCAGGTGGTCGAGAAGGCCTACGCGAGCGACGCCGATGCGATCGTGCTGGATCTCGAGGACGCCGTGCCGGCGAGCCACAAGATCGACGCCCGCAAGGCCGCCGCCGCGATCCTCGCGGGCCGCCCGCCGAAGCCGACCTACGTGCGCGTCAACCCGATCGGGAGTCCATGGTGCCGCGACGACGTCGAGGCGATCGCACTGCCCGCGCTGCAGGCGCTGCGCCTGCCGAAGTGCGATTTTCCCGCGCATATCCAGGAAGTCGCGGGCTGGCTCGATGCGCTCGGCAGCGACGCGGGGATCCAGATCCTGATCGAATCGGCGTATGGCGTGGAGACGGCCTACCAGCTCGCGACCGCGTCGCCGCGGCTGGAGCGGATCGGGCTCGGCGAAAGCGACCTGCGCGCCGACCTGCGGATCGGCGTCGACAACTTCACGCTCGAAGTGTGTCGCGCGCGCTGCGTGGTGGTGTCGCGCGCGGCCGGGCTGAACGGGCCGATTCAGACGGTTTATCACACGCTGAACGATCTCGACGGTCTGAAGGAGTCGACGTTGCGCGCGAAATCGATGGGGTTCGTCGGCCGCTTCGCGATTCATCCTTCGCAGATTCCGGTCATCAACGCGGTGTTCACGCCGTCGGACGAAGACATTCGCGCGGCCGAGCGGGTGCTGGAGGCCGTCGCTGCGGCGGACGGCGAATCGTCGGTGTTCGTGCTGCCCGACGGCCGCGTGGTGGCGCCGCCGCTGATCGCGAACGCGCGCGTGACGCTCGCGCTGGCGACCCATCTCCGGCGCGACGGAGCACCGGCATGAACGCGCCCGACACGCTTTCCGCACCGGCCGCGGCCGCCGGGCCCGTGAGTCCGGACGGCATCGTCGGCGCGCTCGGTCGCTTCGCGGCGGCGGTGCGCAACGATGGGCTCGACCGCACGCTGCGCGTCGAGGCCGCCGCGCGCGTGCTCGACCTGGTCGGCAACAGCCTGATCGCGCACGACGAACCGGTCGCACAGTCCGTGCTGCAGGTCGCGCGGCGCTGGGCCGGCAACGGCCCGGCGACCGTGATCGGCGCGCCCGACCGGCTGCCCGCCGCGAGCGCCGCGCTCGTCAACGGCACGCTTGCGCACGCGATGGATTTCGACGACTCGCACATGCTGTCGGTGCTGCATCCGAGCGCGTCGGTGATTCCGGCCGCGCTTGCCGCCGCACAGGCGAGCGGCGCATCGGGCACGGCGTTGCTCGATGCGATCACGGTCGGCACCGAGATCTGCATCCGGCTGGGCGTGGCCGCCTACAACCCGCAGATCGGCAATTCGGTGTTCTTCGAGCGCGGCCAGCATGCGACGTCGATCTGCGGGACGGTTGGCGCCGCCGCGGCCGCGGCGATGCTGCTCGGGCTCGACGCCGCGCAAATCGCCGCCGCGCTCGGCATTGCCGCGAGCATGGGCGCGGGCCTGCTCGAAGCCAATCGCACCGGCGGCTCCGTGAAGCGGATCCACTGCGGCTGGGCTGCGCATGCGGGCGTGAGCGCGGCGGAACTGGCGAGCGCGGGCGTGACCGCGCCGCCGACCGCGCTCGAAGGCCGCTTCGGCTTCTTCCGCGCGTGGTGCGGCGAGCTGGCCGACGTCGACGCGGTGCTGCGCGAACTCGGTGTCGACTGGGAGACGAGCCGGATCATCTTCAAGCCGTATCCGTGCAACCACTTCACGCATCCGGGCATCGACGCGGCATTGCAGTTGAAGGCGCAGGGCGTGACGGCCGACGACGTGGTGTCCGCCGAGCTGCGGGTCGCGACGTCGACGCTGCGCACGATCGGCGAGCCCGCCGCGCTGAAGGCCAACCCGCCGGACGGGTACGCGGCGGCGTTCTCGGGGCCGTACACCGTCGCGGCCGCGCTGCTCGGCGGCGGCGGGCTCGGGGTCTGGTTCGACGATTTCGACGACAAGCTCGTGCGGGATCCCGCGCGCCGTGCGCTGGCCGCGAAGGTGCGTTGCGTCGGCGATCCGTGGTGCGACGAGCGGTTCCCGCATTTCCTGCCCGCCGTGCTGCGGGTGGAACGGCGCGACGGACAGGTGCTCGAGGCGCGCGTCGAGTCGAGCAAGGGCACCAATGCGCGGCCGCTGACCGAACAGGAACTCGTCGCGAAGTTCGTGCTCGCGGCGAGTTCGACGATCGGCCTGCCTCGTGCGCTCGAACTGCGCGACGCGGTGCAGGCGCTCGCCGACGACGCACCGCTCGACGGGCTGGCGGCGTTGACGTCCGGCGCGCATGCGAACCTGGAAGGAGGAGATCCATCTTGAGCACACCCCGCTGGAACAAGCGGCCGCCCGGCTCGAACTGGGGCGATTTCGGTCCGGACGACCAGAAAGGGCGGCTGAACTGGCTGACCCCGGACAACGTGCGGCAGGGCGTCGCCGAGGTGCGCGAAGGCCTGTCGTTCTCGCTGAGCCTGCCGCTCGACGTGCCGCGCGGCGGCGGCCTGAACGCGCGCCGCCGGCCGCCGGCGATCATGCCGGCGTTGCTGGGCGGCAAGCCGTACTTCGGTTATCGCGCGGATGAACAGGTTGCAAACGCAACCGACGTGGTCTGCGACGATTCCTTCTGCATGCATTCGCAGTTCTCGACGCAATGGGACGGTCTCGCGCATGTCGGCGGCGTATTCGATGCGGACGGCGACGGCGTGCCCGAGATCGTGTTCTACAACGGCTTCCGGATGGGCGAGCATCTGCGGGTGCCGCAGGAAGGCGACGCCACCGGCGGCGCGCGCGCACTCGGCATCGAGGTGATGGCACGGACCGGCGTGCAGGGGCGCGGCGTGCTGATCGACCTGCGGCATCACTTCGGCGATGCCCGCACGAAAGTCGGCTACGCGCAGTTGATGCGCGTGATGGAAGAAGACGACGTGCGTGTCGAGCAGGGCGACATCGTCTGCATTCACACCGGTTTCGCCGATCTGCTGCTGAACGACGAAAGCGGGTCGCCCGCGACCGTCGCGAGTGCGTGCGTGCTGGACAGCAGCGACGCCCGCCTGCTGCAGTGGATCGACGAGTCGCGGCTCGCCGCGCTCGTGGCCGACAACCATGCGATCGAGGAACGGCCGCAGCAGGCGCAGCCGCTCGCGCAGCCGGGTGCGCTGATGCCGCTGCACGAGCTGTGCCTGTTCAAGCTCGGCATCCACCTCGGCGAGCTGTGGCATCTGACGCCGCTCGCGAACTGGTTGCGTGCGCATCGGCGCAACCGGTTCCTGCTGACCGCGCCCCCGCTGCATATACGGGGCCTGGTCGGTGCGCCGGTGAATCCGGTCGCGACGGTCTGATACGCGGGCAGGCAGCGGCTCGTGCACGATGGCCGGAGCGAACCGTTTCCACCATCGATGGCTGATTTCGATTGACTCGTTTTTCAGAAAAATTCCTGGAAAACGGGTCATTTAAATCAAAAACCGAATCAATGGCGGCAGGTATATAAAAAATATTGAAACGTCAAGATTGGACTATTCTCGTTTATTGCACTAAATATCAGGGGAATTCCCCATTGCGATAATCGTGAGCCGGGGAGGGCGATTAACCCGTTTAGTGGATGGTCACAATCATGAATCTACGTTCGATCGACCTGAACCTGCTGGTCATACTCGATGCACTGCTGACCGAGAAACAGGTGACACGGGCCGGCCTGAAGGTCGGCCTGACGCAGCCGGCCGTCAGCAATGCGCTGTCGCGCCTGCGGTATCTGTTCAACGACGAGATCCTCGCGCGCGGCGCGACAGGGCTGGAACTGACCCCGCGCGCGCAGGCGCTGATCTCGCCGGTCCGGAAAATCATGCAACAAATCGAAGAATTGTTTGAATCGGATTATCAATTCCATCCTTTTACATCGGAACGTCATTTCACGGTCCGCATGTCGGATCTGACCGAATTGCTTCTGCTGCCCGCATTGCTGCGGCGCATGCGCACGGCGGCGCCGAATATCAGCCTGGACGTCGTGCATCCGAGCGCGGCCAAGACGGCCGAAGCGCTTGAGGCAGGGCGGCTCGACATGGCGATCAGCGCGGGCCTCGAGCATTCCGGCACGCTGTCGTCGGAAACCGTGTTTCACGACCGGCTGGTCTGCATGCTGAGCCGCAACCATCCCGACGCGGACAAGCCGCTGACGCTCGAACGGTTCCTCGCGCTCGACTTCCTCAACGTATCGATCAACCCGGTCGACCACAGCCTGATCGACAACCTGCTCGCGAACATGGGCTGCAAACGCCGCATCGTGCTCAACGTGCCGCACTGGCTCGTCGTGCCGAACATGCTCGATGCGCTGCCGTACGCGGTGATCATGTCGGAGCGGCACGCGCTGAGCCTCGGCGATCCGCGCCTCGTGATCCGCGAACTGCCGCTCGCGATGGAGCCGGTCACGTGGTCGCTGTACTGGCATCACCGGTACGATGCGAGCAACGCGCACGGCTGGATGCGTCGCATGATCATCGCGGTCGCGGAGTCGCTCGAGGACGACGTCGCGGCGGACGCGTTCAGCGTCGGCTGAGCGTGAAGCCGCGTGGTGCCGACCGTGCCCGGGTCAGCCCATGACGAGCAGCGGCGGCAGCGTCGCGACGTCGGGCTGTTCGTCGAGCCGCCACAGATAATCGAGCGCGGCACGCATCCGTGCCGCGCTCCAGTGCGGCCGGCAATTCTTCATGAATTTCGCTTCGTAGTCGTCGCGCTGCATCGGTCGCGTCGGCGACCCCGGCAGGTCGTCCACCTGTTTCGCATGCATCGCGCCGTCGTTGCACACGGCCGTCACGCGATTCGGCGCATGCGCGGGATAGCGGGCCGTCAGCGCCGGATCGGCACTGACCGTGATGGCTCCGATCAGCGCGCGCAAGGCCGGATCGCGCAGCGCGGCGCTTGCATAGCTTCGGGTCGTGATGTCGCCGTCGAGCATCGCCCGCGCGACGATGTAAGGCAGGCTGTGATCAGCGGTCTCGTGGGTCGACGGCGCCCATTTCTCCGGATCGCGGCCGGCCGTCACGTAGCCGACTTCGGTCGTGTGGATCTCGATGCGGCGGATGCGCCGCAGGTCGCCGACCTGGGCGGCGACCGCGAGCGCGGCCGGAATCGCCGTTTGCGTGAGCCCTTGCGCGGGATAGAGCTTCACGAAGCATCGGCCGATCCGGAACGTGCCGCCGCGCCCGCCGAATTCGCCCGTATCGAGCGTGAACGGCCCGGATACCCGCTCGAAGAACCCGGCCGTCCCCTCGAAGATCGGCGCGGGGCCGGTGAGGCCGGCGCGGGCGAGTTCGGTCGAAAACACCGCGTTGCGCGCCGCGTCCGCGTCGGCGAGCGCCTTCCAGTTGGACAACTGCTGCACCCGTGTCTGGTTCAGCGCGAGATGGCTGTTGATCGACAGGTTGACCGCCTGCACGAGTTGCGGCGCGCTCAGGCGCATCAGTTTCCCCGTGGCGAGCGCGACGGCGGGCAGGCTGTAGCAGGTGTGGTCCCAGCCGCGCGGGCTGATGGCGGCGGCGTCCATCAGCCGGCACGCGATTTCGTACGCGATCGCGATCGACAGGATCAGGTCGCGGCCGGTGGCGTGCTGCGCTTCGGCGACCGCGAGGCACGCGGCGACGTTGTCGCTTGGATGGCCGGTCTCCTTGCCGGCATACGCATCGTTGAAATCGAAGTAGCGCAGCGCCGTGCCGGTGGCGAATGCGGCGAGATCGGGGTTCGTGCGCCGGTCCGTCCCGATCACGGTCGCGACGCCGCCGGGCGAGGCGAGCGCCGCATTGCGCGCGATGCGCACGGGCGGCTCGTCGTACGCGGCGATCGCGCAGCCGAGTGCGTCGATCAGATGCGCCTTGATCGTCTCGACGGTCGCGGCGTCGAGGTCGCGATACCGCAGCCCGGCTGCGTAGTCGGCGAGCTGCCGCGCGAGTTCGGGCTGGTCGGTGTCGCGCAGGTCGGCACGCACGGTGCCGCTGGCGGCAGGTGACGCGTCGGCGCGGGCGCGCATCACGGGCAGCGTCAACGCAGCGCCGGTCAGGGCGGAAAGGAAATGGCGGCGGTTCATGGTTCTGGACTCCGAAAGTTGGGGGGCGGCGATGTCAGAACGCCTTGCGCAGGCCGAGCGCGACGCCCGCGCTGCCCGAGCGATCGGCGGCGAGCGAGTAGTGCAGGAAGCTGTAGTTGTCGTTGTCGAAATCGAGCGCGGCGCGATGCGCGTAGCCGCCCGCCAGGTACAGCGTCACCGTCTTCGACACGAAGTAGTTCAACTGCAACGTGACCTGTTGCGGACTGACGGGACGCGACGCCGGCGCGGGTGCATGGGCAGGATTCCGCGCACGGATGTGTTCGTAATAGACCGCGCCGATCACCTGCAGGAAATCGGTGACGGCGTAACGGACGCCGGCCCACCAGAACGTGAAGTGCGTCACGACCGACGGCGCGGCGATGTCGCTGCGCGCGTGTTCGACACCGGCCAGCAGTTGGGCGCGGCCGAGCGGCACGAGCGCGGAAGCGGCGTAGCGGCGGAAATGCGCGAAGCCGCCGGGCTGCGGGGTGTGGACGTCGTCGAACGCCGCGGCGAACGAGAACGCGTCGCCGGCATAGTCGAAGCCCGCGCCGTACGCGGCGTTCGACTGGAACGCGCCCGCCGTGCCGCCGAGTGCGTAGTGGGTTTCGAGCGTCAGCGCGCCGAGCTTCGCCAGATATTTGACGACGTTGTTCTCGCGATAGTTGATGCCGACGATCGCGCCGTCCGGCTCGTACAGCGTCGAATAGGCGCCCGTCGGCGAATAGCGCTCCATGATGTCGAACAGCGTCGTGTACTGGCGGCCGAGCCGCAGCGCGCCCCAGCGGTCGTGCTGCAGTGCGACCCACGCGGAGCGGTCGAAGCCGCCCGAGCCGGCACCGGTGCCGTTGGTCAGGTTGATGCTGCTTTCGACGCGAAACGCCGCCTGCCAGCCGCCGCCGAGATCCTCGACGCCCTTCAGGCCCCAGCGCGAACCGCTCTTGCCGCCCGACGCCATCCGCACGAGCGATGCCGATGATTTGCCGTCCGGCGCGGCCTGCCCGGTGAGGAATTCGGTGTAGACGTCGGCGACGCCATACAGCGTGAGGCTGGTTTGCGCGCAGGCGCCGGCCGATACGAGGCCCAGTCCGCACAATGCGGACATTCGCTTGCCCATGGGGCTGTCTCCTTGTTTGGGGTTGTTGTTCTTCATGCGCCGCGCGGGTCGAGAGGCGCACCGCCGCAGCGCTATCCGGGGCGGACGGCGAACGGGGCGTGCCGCGCCGGGCCGCTCGCGCGCGCCGGGCGACGTACGCGGGCGAGGCCAGGCTGCGGGATCGCGCGGGGGGACGGGCGCATCGCGGGCTCGTCGCGCGGGTCAGCGTGCGCGCGTGCGTACGGCGGCGTCGCGCGCGAGCACGCGTGCCGCCTGGGCGACGCCGGCGGCGTCGACCATCCGGCCGTCGATGCGCAATGCGCCGCGGCCGTTGGCACGCGCGTCGTCGTAGGCGGCGAGCACGGCGCGTGCGTCGCGCACCGCATCGTCGTCGGGGCGGAACGCGCGGTTCAGCGCATCGACCTGCAGCGGATGGATGCAGGTGGCGCCCGCATAGCCGAATGCCGCGGACGCGTGGGCGATGCGCTCGAACGCATCGAGATCGCGCAGTTCGTCGAGACCGTCGACCAGGCCGAGCGGCAGGATGCCGGCCGCTCGCGCGGCGATGATCAGCAACTGCTTCGGCACCCGCAGCACGTCGGCGCCGGTGCCGCTTTCGCAGTTCAGCGCGAAGTCGCCGCCGCCGAGCATCATCGCGACGACGCGCGGCGACGCGCGCGCGATTCGGTCCATCGCCTGGAACGCGCGCGGCGTTTCGATGATCGCGACGATACGCGTGCTGCCGGGCGCGGCACCGGCTTCGTCCTCGAGCGTGCCCAGCAGTTCGTCGATCGCCTCGACGTGCGAGCCGCCACGCACCTTCGGCAGCACGACGCCGTGCACGCCGGCCCGCACGGCCGCACGCAGGTCCGGCACCAGCAGGTCGAGCGGGCCGTTGGCGCGGACCAGCACGTCGCAGCCGGCGCCGCGCAGCATCGGCACGGCGTCGGCGAGGCCGGCGCGGGCGTCGGGCTTGCACGCGAACGGGACGCTGTCCTCGAGGTCGAGGATCAGCGCATCGGCTGCGCTGGTCGCGGCTTTTGCGACGAAACGGGGGACGTGGGCGGGGACGTAGAGGAGCGAGCGCCAGACCGGTTGGGAAGCAGAATTCATCGTCGTTCTCATAAAATAAAAGCCACTTTCATTTTTGTGACTGATTGGCGCATTCGTCAAGATTATCGTTAACGCCTATAAATAACGGGAATTGAAAGAAGATGAACGATCTGTGCCATGCGAAATCATGTTGATGTCATCGGCGCTCTGCGTATAATGAAAGCGACTTTCATTTTTATGATCCTGGGCGAGGCGGGTCGCCGGTCGCCCGGCACAGCGTGAGGCGGACATGAGCAAGGTGGAGACGAACAATCCGGCGGAAGGCGGCGTGGCCGCGGTCAATCGCGCGCTGACCGCGCTTCTCGCTTTCTCCGGCGCACCCGGCGGGCTGATGCTCGCGCAGGTCAGCGACGCGACCGGGCTCAACATGAGCACGCTGCTGCGGATGTTCGAATCGCTCGAACAGTTCCGCTTCATCAAGCGTCTGCCCGACGGGCGCTACGTGCTGGGACCGGCCGTCTTCCAGCTCGGCGTGATGTACCGCGAGTCGTTCCAGCTGCGCGAGCACGTGATGCCGATCCTGTCGACGCTGTCGGCGCAGACCGGCGAAACCGCCGCGTTCTACGTGCGCGAGGGCGACCAGCGCGTCTGCCTGTTCCGCATCCAGGCCCAGCGCGCGGTGCGCACGCATCTGCGCGAAGGCGACCGCTTTCCACTCGACGTCGGCGCGGCGGGGCGCGTGCTGCTCGCGTTTTCCGGCACGCGCGGCGGCGAGTACGAGAAGACGGCCGAGCAGGGCTACACGGTGTCGATTGCCGAGCGCGATCCGGAGAGCGCGGCGATCGCATGTCCGGCGTTCGGCGTCGGCCGCGTGCTGAGCGGGGCGATCTCGCTCGGCGTGCCGCGCTATCGCTTCAACAAGAAAGTGCTGGCCGATTACCTGCCGTACGTGCAGGCCGCCGCTGCCGAGCTGACGCATGCGCTCGGCGGCGACCTGCCCGCGGCGGGTGCGCCGTTCCCGGCGGCCGACCAGCTTGGCGCGCTGCTCGAATAGCGCAGGCGCGCGGCGCGCGCATCCCTGACCCACCGACAGACACCTACCAGGAGACAGTCATGTCCGTACCCGACACGCAGGCCGCCCGTGCGGCCGGCGCGCATCGTCGCGCGCCCACCGGTCCGATCCGTCAGAAATCGTTCGACGCAGGCGCGGGCGGGCCGCTGTCCGGCGTGCGCGTGGTCGACCTGTCGCGATTGATGGCCGGCAACATGCTGAGCGTGCAGCTCGCCGACTTCGGCGCGGACGTCGTGAAGGTCGAAAGCGAGCGCGGGGATACGCTGCGCGCGGTCGGCGCGGGCGGAATCAGCACGAACTGGAAGGTGTACGGACGCAACAAGCGCAGCGTGTGCGTCGATCTGCGTTCGCCGCAGGGCGTCGACATCGTGCGCCGGCTGGTGCGCGACGCGGACGTGTTCGTCGAGAGCTTCAAGCCGGGCGTCGCGGAGCGGATGGGGCTCGGGCCCGACGACCTGCTCGCGATCCGGCCGGAACTGGTGATCGCGCGGATTTCCGGCTGGGGGCAGACCGGCCCGTATCGCCACAAGCCGGGCTTCGGCACGCTCGCCGAAGGCTATGCGGGCTTCGCCGCGATCAACGGGTTCGCCGATCGCGAGCCGGTCCTTCCGCCGATGTTTCTTGCCGACATGACGGCCGGGATGTCCGGTGCGCTCGCCGTGCTGGTCGCGCTGCATGCGCGCGGGACGCAGCATGCGGCGGGGCAGGTGATCGACGTGTCGTTGTTCGAGCCGCTGCTGTCGATTCTCGGGCCGGCCGCGGCGAACTACGTGATGACCGGCGAGATCAAGCCGCGCACCGGCAGCCGCTCGACGAACACCGCGCCGCGCAATGCGTATCGCACCCGCGACGGCAAATGGCTGTGCCTGTCGAGTTCGACGCAGGCGATGGCCGAACGGTTGTTCCGCGCGATCGGCCGCGCGGACCTGGTCGACGATCCGCGCTATGCCACCAACGTGCTGCGCGTGCGGCATGCGGAGGCGCTCGACGCGATCGTCGGCGAATTCATTGCCGCACGCGATCTCGATGCCAATCTGGCCTTCTTCGAGGAAGCGGGCGTGACGGTCGGGCCGATCCAGGACATCGCGCAGATCGTCGCGGATCGCTACGTGATCGAGCGGGAGGCGCTGGTCGAGCTGCCCGACGACGACGTCGGCAGCCTGCCGATGCACAACGTCACGCCGCGCCTGTCGGGCACGCCCGGCGCGTTCCGCCGGCCCGCGCCCGCGCTCGGCGAACACAACCGCGAGATCCTCGAGCCGCTGCTCGGCGAGCTCGAGTACGCGCGGCTCGCTGCGCTGGGCGTGATCCGTTCGCGGTAAGCGGAGCGCGCAACGACGGAAACCGGATGCACCGGACATTGCATGGAGGAGACACCATGAATCCGCGTTGGACCCATCGGCCGCCCGGCTCGAACTGGGGCGATTTCGGCCCGGACGACCAGAAAGGGCGCCTGAACTGGCTGACGCCCGACGCCGTGCTGCGCGGCGTCGCGGAAGTGCGCGAAGGCCGCGTTTTTTCGCTGAGCCTGCCGCTCGACGTGCCGCGCGGCGGCGGACTGAACGCACGGCGGCGTCCGCCGGCGATCATGCCGGCGCTGGCGGGCGACAAGCCTTACTTCGGCTATCGCGCGGACGAACAGGTTGCGAACGCAACCGATGTCGTGTGCGACGACGCGTTCTGCATGCATTCGCAGTTCTCGACGCAATGGGACGCGCTGTCGCACGTCGGCTCGCTGTTCGATCCGGCGGGCGACGGTGAAAAGACCCGGGTGTTCTACAACGGCTACCGGATGGGCGAGCATATCCGCGTGCCGGAGGCCGGTGCGCCGGAAGGCGGCGCACGGGCGCTCGGCATCGAGGTGATGGCGCAAACGGGCGTGCAGGGGCGCGGCGTGATGGTCGACCTGCGCCGTCACTTCGGCGACGCGCGGCGCAAGGTCGGCTTCGACGACTGGATGGCGGTGCTGCGCGCGGATGACGTGAGCGTCGAGCGCGGCGATATCGTATGCGTGCATACGGGCTTCGCCGACCGTCTGCTGGAAGCGGCCGCGCGCGGCGAGACCGGTGCGCCGCACGCCTGCTGCGTGCTGGATGGTGCCGACGCGCGCCTGCTGAACTGGATCGACGCGTCGGGGCTCGCGGCGCTCGCGGCCGACAACCACGCGGTCGAGGAGCGCCCGCGCGACGCGCAGCCGTTCGCTCAACCAGGTGCGCTGATGCCGCTGCACGAGCTGTGCCTGTTCAAGCTCGGCATCCATCTCGGCGAACTGTGGCACCTGACGCCGCTCGCGGACTGGCTGCACGCACATCACCGCAGCCGCTTCCTGCTGACCGCGCCGCCGCTGCATCTGCGCGGGCTCGTCGGCTCGCCGGTCAATCCGGTTGCCACCGTGTGATTGCCACGCCGCGCGGCCGGCGCCGCGCCATCACCGCCGTCCCGCGCGCCGCGCGGGCGACCACCGAGGACACGCCATGTCTGACACCCTTGCGGCATCGCTCGCCGCGCGCATCGATCGCCTGCCCGCGACAGCCGGTATCTGGAAGCTCGTGCTGTGCCTGAGCGTCGGCGGCTTTTTCGAGGTCTACGACCTGTTCCAGATGACCTATCTGCCGCCCGGGCTGATTCGCGACGGCATCTTTCACACCGGCGCGCGCGGCGTGCTCGGCATGTCGGACCAGGGCGCGCTCGGCGCGGCGACGTTCATCGGGCTGTTCATCGGCGAAATGTTCGTGTCGCGCCTGGCGGACCGCTACGGGCGCCGCGCGCTGTTCACCGGTGCGCTGCTGCTCTATACCGCGGCGAGCCTGATGATGTGCGTGCAGTCGGGCGCGCTCGGCGTGCTCGTGTGCCGCTTCGTCGCAGGCTGCGGCGTCGGCGCGGAGCTGATCACGATCGGCGCGTTCCTGACCGAGCTGGTGCCGAAGGCGGTACGGGGCCGGGCGTTCGCCGTCTGCTTCGCCGTCGGCTACGTGGCGATGCCGGTGCTGGCGCTCGTGTCGTGGCTCTGGGTGCCGCACGATCCGCTCGGCTGGTCCGGATGGCGCTGGGTCGTGCTGCTCGGCGGAAGCGGGGCGGTGGTCGTCTGGTGGCTGCAGTCGCGCTTGCCGGAGTCGCCGCGCTGGCTCGTCGGCGTGGGCCGGCAAGCCGAGGCCGAACGCATCGTGCGGCAACTCGAGCAGAGGGTGGAGCGCGAATCCGGCCGGCCGCTGCCCGCGGTCCGGCTACCGGCTGCCGCCACGCCACTTGCGCCGGGTGCGCCGTCGATGTGGGGGGCGCGATACCGCGGTCGCACCGCGATGCTGATTGCATTCAACGGATTCCTGAGCATCGGCTTTTTCGGCTTCAGCCAATGGCTGCCGACGCTGCTCGCCGCCCAGGGCGCAACCGTCGCGAAGAGTCTCGGCTATGCGTTCGTGATCGCGTTCGCCTATCCGGTGTCGCCGCTCGTCGCCGGCCTGATCGCGGATCGGGTCGAGCGGAAGTGGCTGATCGTCGCGTCGGCGTTCGGCGTCGCGCTGTTCGGCAGTGCGTTCGCGATGTCGGCGCAAGCGCCGTTCGTGATTGCATTCGGCCTGCTCGTCACGCTGTCGAGCACGGTGCTCGCGAGCAACGGCACCGCGTACCAGTCGGAACTGTTTCCGACCGCGATCCGCGGGCGCGCGCTCGGTTTCGTGCATTCGATCGGCCGACTGACCGGGGCCGTCAGCAGTTTCATCGTCGCGCTGCTGCTCGAGCGCGCGGGCGTGTCGGCGGTGTTCGCGCTGATCGGCGGCAGCATGCTGATCGTGATGCTGTCGATCGGCGCGTTCGGGCCGCGCACCAACAACCGGTCGCTCGACGATATCCCGGACGAGGCGGCCGACGCCGCCGTCGCGCAACGGCCGGGGCGCTCGCTCGACGTGTTGCCGCCGCGCCGTTCGTGACGGCTGGCGGCGTGATGGCGCAACGGCGGCTACGTGCTCATCGCAAGCGTGTTCGCGCCGACGTGCCACTGCAGGCTCTCGACGACGAGCGCGTGATTGTGCTCGGAGTCGAGCCCCGCGATCGTCATCGCGCCGACGATGCCGGCTCCGGCGATCCGCAGCGGCACGCCGCCGCCGTCGAGCGCATAGTCGTGATCCGACAGCCCCTGCGACTGCAGCGACCAGCCGGCGCGGCGAAACCGCTCGCCGACCGCGAGCGAACTGAGGCCGAAGCGCAACACCGTGTTCTGCCGCCGGCGGATCGCGTCGCTGTCGCCGGCGTCGCTGCCGTCGAGCGCGCAGTAGAACAGCGGCGCCTGCTCGCCGACGATGCTCACCGCGATCGGCAGCCCGCGGCGCGACGCAAGGTTGACAGCGATTTCACCCATCCGGCGGGCGACGGCCGCATCGAAGCGCGGCAGCGCCGGGTTCGACGCGTCGTCGTCGAAGGGATGGGGTTCGAGGCGAAAGAGGGTCGTCACCATGGCGGCTCCGTGGCGTCGCCGGCGCTGGGTGCGCGTGCCGGGCGTCGCATCGTCGCGGGCCGCGCGCGGGCCCGTCTTTCCATCAGCGCTTCGGGGCGTCGAGCATCCACTCGTGCGCGGGATCGTTCTTGAACGCCCACGCGCGGCTCGGCCCGGCCATCACGTTCAGGTAGTACAGGTTGTAGCCGTGCGGCGCGACCACCGGGTGGTAGCCGCGCGGCACCATCACGACGTCGTGGTCCTCGACCGCGCACGCTTCGTCGAGGCTGCGGTCGTCCGTGTACACGCGCTGGAACGCGAAGCCTTGCGGCGGATCGATCCGGTGGTAGTAGGTTTCCTCGAGCGACGTTTCTTCCGGTGCCGCGTCGCGGTCGTGCTTGTGCGGCGGATAGCTGCTCGAATGGCTGGCCGGCGTGACGACCTCGACCACGAGCAGCCGGTCGGCCGCCGGGTTGTCGCCCATCAGGATGTCGCACACGTAGCGCGTGTTGGTGCCTTGCCCGCGTACCGAGCGGCGCATCCGCTCGCCGTCGAGGCGTTGCACGGGCTTGTCGCCGCTCGCATACGGCGCGGTGCACAGCGCGACTTCCGCATCGCGCGTCGCGACCAGCGTGACCGTCTTGCCGCCCGGCACGTACAGCGCGTCCGGCGACATGTCCTCGAACACGCTGTCGCGCTTGCCGAGCGCGTCGTAGGATTTGCCGTCGACCTCCGCGCGCACCGTGCCCGTGAGCACGACGACGCACAGCTCGCGCGCGCCGGTGTCGAGCGTTTCGGTGTCGCCGGCCTTCAGGCGCAGCGCACGGAAGCCGACGTGCTTCCAGCCGGCCGATTCGGGCGTGACGTTGCAGATCTCGCGGTCGGCCGAGGCCTTGATCAGCAGGGGAGAAATCGTCATGGGGTGGGGCTCCGCAACAGGGTAGGGCTCATGCGTTCACGCGTTGATGTGTTCACGCGCTCAACCGGTCGACGATCGCGCGCAGCGATTCGTAACCCTTCTTCGCATACGCATAGCTCGGCGCGACGGCCGGATCCTGCTCGGCCTCGACGACGAGCCAGCCTTCGTAGCCGGCCTCCTTCAGCGTGCGCAGCGTCGCCTCGTAGTCGAGCGCGCCGTCGCCCGGCACGGTGAAGGTGCCGTTGATCACGCCGTTCAGGAAGCTCCAGCCGTCGTTGCGCGCCTGCGTGACGACCTGCGGCCGCACGTCCTTGCAATGCACGTGGACCACGCGCGACACATGCTTCTTCAGCAGCGTGACCGGGTCGGCCGCGCCGCCGAAATACGCGTGGCCGGTGTCGAACAGCAGGAACACTTTCGCCGGGTCGGTGAGCGCCATCAGCCGGTCGACATCGTCGGGCGACTCGACGTACGCGCCCATGTGGTGATGGTACGCAAGCTTGATGCCGTACGTGTCGAGCAGGTGCGCGCCGAACGCGTCGAGGCGCGCCGCATAGCGCCGCCAGGCTGCGTCGTCGACGAAGCGCGGCCGCTTCGCGACCGGCGTGTCGATGTTGCCCTGGATCGTGCCCGCGCATTCGCCGTAGACCACCACTTTCACGTCGTTGACCTGCAGCTTCGTCAGGTGCGCGCGGCAGCGCTCGATCTCGGCGGCGACCGCATCGTCATCGCTCATGCCCGGCTCGACCTCGGCGAGGAAGCCCGAATACCAGCCGGACACGCACACGAGCCCGAACTCGGCGAGCTTCGCCTTCAGCTCGGGGCCGGTCTTCGGAAACTTGTTGCCGAGCTCGAAGCCCGCATAGCCGATTTCGGCGCCTTCCTTCAGTGCCGTTTCGAGCGGCGTCTCGCCGCCGAGCGACGGCAGGTCGTCGTTCATCCACGACAGGGGATTGATACCGATGCGGACGTTCCAGCTCATGACGTGCTTCCTTGGTTCGAATGTGTTTTTCGCGGGGAGGGATCGTGGGCAGCGCGCGCGATCAGCGCCGCTGCCGGGTCTTCGCATCGAGATACGCGCGGTGCGCTGCATCGACGCCGGCGCGTTCGGATACTTGCGGCACCGCGACTTCCCACCATGCGCCGCCGTCGTCGGTCGTGCGGCGGTGCGTGGTGTCGATCACGAGCACCTGGCTCTTCGTCGCCGCGCGGGCGCGCTTCATTTCGCTGCGCAGCTCGCCGATGTCGCGCACGTGCACGGCTTCGGCGCCCATCGCGCGCGCATGCATCGCGAAGTCGATCGTCGAGCGCTCGCCGCCCTCCGGCACGCAGTCGTCGAGCATGTTGTTGAAGCTCGCGCCGCCGCAATTCAGTTGCAGCCGCTCGATGCAGCCGTAGCCGCGGTTGTCGAGGATCACGACGATGAGCTTGCGGCCGAGCATCACCGACGTCGCGAGTTCCGCGTTGAGCATCATGTACGAGCCGTCGCCGACGATCACGATCACTTCGCGTCCGGGCCGCGCGAGCTTCGCGCCGAGGCCGCCCGCGACCTCGTAGCCCATGCACGAGTACGCGTAGTCCATGTGGTAGTTGCCCGGCACGCCGCTGCGCCACAGCTTGTGCAATTCGGCCGGCAGCGTGCCGGCCGCGCACACGACGAGGTCGTCGCGCGCGCTGTCGCGGCCCGCGTCGGCCGCGGAGTCGCGCACCGCGCCGATCACTTCCGCGTCGTACGGCAGCGTGTCCTTCGGAATGCGGGTCGTGAGCTCGGTCACGCGCGCGTTCCAGGCGGCGGCCTGGTCGCGGTTGCTGGCGGTCCACGCCGGATCGGCTTGCCAGCCGGCCAGCGCGGCCGACAGCTGGCCGAGGCCCGTGCGCGCATCGGCCACCAGTTGACGGCCGCGTTTCTTGCCTGCGTCGAACGGCTGCACGTTCAGGCTCAAGAGCGTCGCATGGCCGTAGAGCGCATGCGAGCCGGTCGTGAAGTCCTGCAGCCGCGTACCGACCGCGAACACCACGTCGGCCTGCGCGGCCGCGCGATTCGCGGCCGGCGAGCCCGTCACGCCGATCGACCCGAGATTCAGCGGATGGTCCCACGCGAGGCTGCCCTTGCCGGCCTGCGATTCGGCGACCGGCACGCCATGCGTATCGGCGAACGCGCGCAGCGCATCCCACGCCTGGCTGTACAGCACGCCGCCGCCCGCGACGATCAGCGGCTTCTTCGCGGCCTTCAGCACGTCGAGCGCATCGGCGAGTTCGAGCGCGTCGGCCGGCGGCCGGCGCATCCGGATCACCGGCGGCGCGAAGAAATCCTCGGGCCAGTCGTATGCGAAGGTCTGCACGTCCTGCGGCAACGCGAGGCACACGGGGCCGCACTGCGCGGGGTCGGTCATCACCTGGATCGCGCGCGGCAGCGCGACGAGCAGTTGCTCGGGCGACGTGATCCGGTCGAAGTAGCGCGTCACCGGCCGGAAGCAGTCGTTCGCGCTGACGTCGCCCTGTTCGAAATCCTCGACCTGCTGCAGCACCGGGTCGGGCAGCCGCGACACGAACACGTCGCCGGGCAGCAGCAACAGCGGCAGCCGGCCGACGTGCGCGAGCGCGGCCGACGTCAGCATGTTGGTCGCGCCGGGGCCGATGCTCGACGTCGCGGCCATCATCCGCTGGCGGAAGTTCGCCTTCGCGAATGCGATGGCCGCATTGGCCATCCCTTGCTCGTTGTGCGCGCGGAAGGTCGGCAGGCGGTCCTTTTCCGCGTGTAGCGCCTCGCCGAGCCCGGCCACGTTGCCGTGGCCGAAGATCGCGAACACGCCGCCGCAGTACGGCAGGATCTCGGTGCGGCCGTCGGGCTGGACGACTTCGGCGCGCAGGGCGGCCAGGTAGCGCACGAGCGCCTGGCTGACGGTCAGTCTCACGGTAGAGGTCATGTCGGTCGGTGAAGAGGAAAGGGTCATCGCAGGCGTCGCGTCAGGCCGCGGCGGCGCGGGCGGCCGCGGCACGGCGGCCGAGCCACGCGTCGACCAGTTGCGCGAAGTTGCCGGCGACTTCGTCGATCAGCGCCTGGTCGTCGATCCGGCCGGCGAACCAGTTCAGCGACGCATCCGCCCACAGCGTGCGCCCGACCATGAAGCCCTTGACGACCGGGTTGGTCGCCGAGCGGAAGCTGTCGACCAGGTATTGCAGCGGCTGGTTCAGCCCGAGGATCACCGCGCCGCGGCAATGCGGGTCGCGCTCGGCGATCAGCGCGGCGAGCCGCGTCCAGCCGTCGGCGGTGAGCGGCGTGAGCTTCCACCATTCGGGCTTCACGCCGAGGTTGTAGAAGCGCGCGATCGTGCGCAGCACCGCGTCGTCCTCGGTGCCGGCCGGCGTGACCGCGCGCGGCGGAATCATTTCCAGCAGCAGTTCGTTGCCGCTGGCGCGCGTGGCTTCCCACAGCTCCAGCACGCGCTGCTCCTGTTCGACGCGCAGGTCGACCGAATCGTCCGGGTGATAGTGCACGAGGCACTTCACGACCTGTTCGGTCGGCCAGTGCGTGAGCGACGAGCCGACCGAGCGCGTTTCGTCGAAACGCAGCGGCCGCGAGCCCGGCAGCTCGACCGGGCGGCCGACCCACCAGCCGCGTCCGGTCGCCGACGCCAGCGCGTCGCTGCCGTAGCCGCCGCCGTCGATCAGCACGCCCACGTGGCCTTCGATCTGACGATCGCGCTCGACCTGTTCGACCGCGCGCACGAGCAGGCGCTTCAGCGTCTTGATCCGGGATTCGTCCGCGCCGGCCTGCACCGCGAGTTCGTAGAACTGGCTGCGATGGTCGAACGCCATCACGCACAGGTCGTCCCATTCGCGGCGCGGCACCGTCACGCGATGCAGATGCGCGAGCGTGTGGTCGGCGTCGACCACCGGGTTGCGGCTGCCGTCGAACCAGTGCGCGAGTTCAGCCGGCGTCGGCATCGCGGCCGAGCACGCATGGCGCGACACGACGATCGCGCCGCACGCGTTCGCGATGCGCGTCGACTCGGCCCAGTCGCGCCCGCGCAGCAGCCCCGACAGCAGGCCCGACAGGAACGCATCACCCGCGCCGAGCACGTTGAGCACCTCGACGCGTTCGCCGAGATAGGTCGGCGCATCGTCGATGCGCTCGGGAACGTCGCCTTCGATCACGCAGCAGCCGAGCGCGCCGCGCTTGACGACCAGCGTCGCGTTCGTGATCTTGCGCACCGCCTGCAACGAGCCGATCACGTCGTGCGGCACGCCGCCGGCGATCAGGAATTCCTCTTCGGTGCCGACCAGCAGGTCGAATTCGCCGAGCACCTGCTGCAATTGCCGCGTCACCTGCGCGTCCGGCACGTAGCGGTTTTCGCCCGCGCCGCGCGCGGTCAGCCCCCACAGCACCGGCCGGTAGTCGATGTCGAGTATCCGCACGACGCCATGGCGGCGCGCATAGCCGAGCGCGGTCAGCGACGCCTCGCGCGTGCCCGGCGTCGACAGGTGCGTGCCGGTGATCGCGAGCGCGCGGCAGCCGGCGATGAAGTCCTCGCTGATCTCGTCGGCGCGCACGGCCATGTCCGCGCAGTTCTCGCGCACGAACAGCAGCGGGAACGTGTCGCGGTCCTTCAGCCCGAGCAGCACCAGCGCGGTGAGCCGCTCGCGGTCGGTCTGCAGCTGGCTCGTGTCGCAGCCTTCGCGCTCGAGCGTCTCGCGCAGGAAGCGGCCCATCTGCTCGTCGCCGACGCGCGAGATCATCGCGGTCTTCAGCCCGAGCCGGGCCACGCCGAACGCGACGTTGCCGGACGAGCCGCCGAGATACATCTGGAAACTGCGCGCATCTTCCAGGCGGCTGCCGTACTGCTGCGCATAGAGATCCACGGCCACGCGGCCGAGGCAGGCGAGATCGATGGGGCGGTCACTCGGAAAGGTCAGCAGGCTCATATCACGTGTCACGCTCGCGGCCGGCGTTCGGCGATGCCGGCGGATTAGGGGACCGAACCTCCGGCGGCGATCCGCACCGTGTGGGGCACGACGCGGGACTGCCTGCCGCAAGGAAGCGGGCTACGGAACGGAGTCTAGACTTTTTGGAAATCCAGTTCCCTAGGTGAAATCACGTAGAAATAAATTTCCAAATTTTCGAGGAAGTGATCTACAGTTTCATCCGGATGCTTCAGTCCGTATCGGATTCGATCGGACTCGGCCCGGCGGCGCGCAACGCGCCGTCTTCCGCCCCCCGGAGATGAGGAGACAGATTGATCATGAAGACCAAGCTGATGGCCGTCGCGGCCGCCGCGATCCTGGCTGCGCCGCTCGCGCATGCCGAGAAGATCGGCGTGACGATGGCGTCGTTCGACGACACGTTCCTGACCATCCTGCGCAACAGCATCGCCGATTCGGCGAAGAAGGACGGCGCGACGGTGCAGATCGAGGACGGCGGCAACGACGTCGGCAAGCAGTTGAGCCAGGTCCAGAACATGATCGCGCAGAAGGTCGACGCGATCATCGTGAACGCGGTCGATACCGACGCGACGCCGAAGATCACCAAGATGGTGACGGCCGCGAAGATCCCGCTCGTGTACGTGAACCGCAAGCCGGTCGATTTCGACAAGCTGCCGGCGGGCGTCGCGGTGGTCGCGTCCGACGAGAAGCAGTCGGGCACGCTGCAGGCGCGCCAGGTGTGCAAGCTGCTCGGCGGCAAGGGCGACCTTCTCGTGCTGATGGGCGAGTTGTCCAACGAATCGGCGCGCGCCCGCACGAAAGACATCGAGGACGTGATCGCGACGAAGGATTGCGCGGGCATGAAGATCGTCGACAAGCGCGAAGGCAAGTGGAGCCGTACGCAGGGCCAGGACATCACGATGAACTGGCTCAGCTCCGGCACGAAGTTCGACGCGATCATCTCCAACAACGACGAGATGGCGATCGGCGCGATCAACGCGCTGAAGGCCGCGCGCAAGCTGACGCCGAAGACGATCGTCGCCGGCATCGACGCGACCCCGGACGGCCTCGCGTCGATGAAGAGCGGCGAGCTGAAGGTGTCGGTGTACCAGAACGCATCCGGGCAGGGGCAGCAGGCCGTCGCGGCCGCGCTCAAGCTCGCGAAGAAACAGCCCGTCGACCGCTACGTGAACGTGCCGTTCGAGCTCGTGACGCCCGAGAACATGAACCAGTACGCGAAGCATTGACCGGTGATCCGTTGAATGGCGCGGGCCCGGCACGACCGGGTTCGCGCACGACTTGTCGAGGAACGTCCATGTTTACAGCCAGAGTCGCACGCCCAATGGCCGGCGACGATGCGCGGGCCGCTTCGGCCGGCTCGACCGGCGCGTCGGCCCCGCCGGCTTCTTCCGCGGCCGACTGCGTGCTCGAGGTGCGCGGTGTCGGCAAGTCCTTTCCCGGCGTCGTCGCGCTCGACGGCGTGCAGTTCCGCGTGCGCCGCGGCACCGTCCACGCACTGATGGGCGAGAACGGCGCGGGCAAGTCGACGCTGATGAAGATCATTGCCGGCGTCTACACGCCCGACCAGGGCGAGATCCTGATCAACGGCGAGCCGGTCGTGCTGAACGGCCCGCTCGATGCGCTCGACCGCGGCATCGCGATGATTCACCAGGAACTCAACCTGATGCCGTACATGACGGTCGCGGAGAACATCTGGATCCGCCGCGAACCGAAGAACCGCTTCGGCCTGATCGATCACGCGGCGTTGCGCCGCCAGACGGCCGAGCTGTTCGAGCGGCTGTCGATCGACATCGACCCGGAAACCGACGTGCGCACGCTGACGGTCGCGAGCCGCCAGATGGTCGAGATCGCGAAGGCCGTGTCGTTCGACTCCGACGTGCTGATCATGGACGAGCCGACTTCCGCGCTGACCGACAAGGAAGTCACGCACCTGTTCCGGATCATTCGCCAGCTGCGCGAGCAGGGCAAGGGCATCGTCTACATCACGCACAAGATGAACGAGCTGTTCGAGATCGCCGACGAGTTCTCGGTGTTCCGCGACGGCAAGTACATCGGCACGCATGCATCGAGCGACGTCACGCGCGACGACATCATCCGCATGATGGTCGGGCGCGAGATCACGCAGATGTTCCCGAAGGAGGAAGTGCCGATCGGCGACGTCGTGCTGTCGGTGCGGAACCTCGGCGTCGACGGCGTGTTCCGCGACGTGAGCTTCGAGCTGCGCGCGGGCGAGATCCTCGGCGTGGCCGGCCTCGTCGGCTCGGGGCGCTCGAACGTCGCGGAGGCGCTGTTCGGCGTCGTGCCGGCCACGTCGGGCGAGATCCGCATCGACGGCAAGCCGGTGCGCATCACGACGCCCGCGCAGGCGATGAAGCACGGGATGGCCTTTCTCACCGAAGACCGCAAGGACACCGGCTGCTTCCTGAATCTCGACCTGCTCGCGAACATGGAAGCGGCGGTGCTCAGCCACCGCTACGTGAAGTTCAATTTCGTGCGGCAGGCGCAGCTGAAGCGCGACTGCGAGGCAATGAGCCGCATGCTGCGCGTGAAGTCGCCCGGGTTGCACGAGGAAATCCAGAACCTGTCGGGCGGCAACCAGCAGAAGGTGCTGATCGGCCGGTGGCTGCTCACGCAGCCGCGCATCCTGATCCTCGACGAGCCGACGCGCGGCATCGACGTCGGCGCGAAGGCCGAGATCCACCGGCTCGTCAGCGCGCTCGCCGGCAAGGGCGTCGCGGTGCTGATGATCTCGTCGGAGATGCCGGAAGTGCTGGGAATGAGCGATCGCGTGATGGTGATGCACGAAGGGCGCATGACCGGCATCGTCGATCGCAAGGACGCCGACCAGGTCCGCATCATGGATCTCGCGTCGCGCTGAGCCGAACCAAGATTGGAGACAAAGCAATGGGCAACCTGAACCCGGTCGCGGATGCGCAGACCATGACCCTCAAGACGCGGCACACGAAGTGGCCGCCCGAGCTGAGCATCTTCCTCGTGCTCGTCGGCATCAGCCTGTTCTTCGAGATCGTCGGCTGGATCGTCGTCGGCCAGAGCTTCCTGTTCAACACCGAGCGGCTCGAGATCATCGTGCTGCAGATGGCCGTGATCGGCATCATCGCGGTCGGCGTGAACCTCGTGATCATCACCAGCGGGATCGACCTCTCCTCGGGCTCGGTCGTGGCCGCCGCGGCGGTCGTGTCGGCCAGTCTCGCGCAGGTGTCCGACTTCCCGCGCGCGGTGTTTCCGCACCTGACCGACCTGCCGATCATCTGGCCCGTGCTCGCCGGTGTGTGCGTCGGGCTGCTGGTCGGCCTGCTGAACGGCTCGCTGATCGCGATGACGGGCATCCCGCCGTTCATCGCGACGCTCGGCACGATGGTCGCCGCGCGCGGCTTCGCGAAGTGGTTCACCAACGGGATGCCGGTGTCGATGCTGACCGATCAGTTCGCCGCCATCGGCGCCGGTGCCAACCCGGTGATCATCTTTCTCGTGATCGCCGCGATCTTCCACGTCGTGCTGCGCTACACGCGCTTCGGCAAGTACACGTATGCGATCGGCGCGAACCGTCATGCGGCCGTCGTGTCGGGCATCAACGTCACGCGCCACCTGATCTTCGTCTATGCGATCGCGGGTCTGCTGAGCGGGATCGCCGGCACCGTGACGGCCGCGCGCGCGATCTCCGGCCAGTCGGGCATGGGCGTGATGTACGAGCTCGATGCGATCGCGGCGGTCGTGATCGGCGGCACGTCGCTGTCGGGTGGCCTCGGCCGCGTGACGGGCACCGTGATCGGCGTGCTGATCCTCGGCGTGATGACGTCGGGCTTCACGTTCATCCGCATCGACGCGTATTACCAGGAGATGGTCAAGGGCGCGATCATCGTCGCGGCCGTGATCGCCGACCAGTACCGCAACAAGAAGAAGCGCCGCTGACCCTTCGTGCATCGCCGGGCGAGGGCGGCACGTGCCGTCGCCTGCGTCCGGCACCCGCTACCCGCCATCGTCGAGGATATTCGATGAAGATCGCGCTGGACCCTTACATGATTCGCCACCTGCCGCTCGACCGCCTGCCGCACGCGGTGGTCGAGCTCGGCTACGACCAGATCGAGCTGTCGCCGCGCAGCGACTTTCTCGACTGGTGGGTGATGCCCCGCGCCACGCGCGAGCGGATGGCCGCGTTCCGGCAGGCGATGCGCGCGAGCGGCGTCGGCCTCGCATCGCTGCAGCCGATGTACCGCTGGGCGAGCCCGTTCGAGGACGAGCGGCAATGGGCGGTGCGCTGCTGGAAGCAGGCGATCGAGGTGGCGGTCGAGATGGAGTGTGCGCTGATGGTGTCGGAGTTCGGGCGCGGCGCATCGCCCGAGCGCTCGGTCGGCGAACGGCCGGGCGCGAACCCGAAGGAGTTGTGCGAAGCCGCGTGGTTCCGGTCGATGGACGAGTTGCTGCCGATCCTCGAGCGCGAACGCATCGTGCTGTCGGTCGAGCCGCATCCGGAGGACTGGATCGAGCAGCTGCAGCCGGCGATCGACATCGTCACGAACCTCGGCTCGCCGTCGCTGAAGCTGTCGTACATCGCGCCGCACACGTTCTACTACGGCGACGACATGGCCGCGATGATCGCGCAGGCCGCGCCGATCCTCGCGCACGTGCGCGTGGCCGACACCTTCGACCATCGCAAGAGCAGCCAGCAGCGCTACATCGTGAACCCGCCGGGCTCGAACCAGATTCGCGTGCACCAGCATCTCGACATCGGGCAGGGCGAGATCGACTGGGACGTGTTCTTTCGCGCGCTCGGCGCGGCAGGCTTCGACGGCGTGATGTCGTCGTGCGTGTTCGCGTGGGAGGACCGCGCGGAAGCATCGTCGCGCTACATGCGCGACACGATCCAGCGCTACGTCGATCGTCATTTCGATCGTACCGCGCGCTGACGGATGACTGACCGGTGCGGCGCGTGCCGCACCGCCAATGAACGACTGGAGACTGTTAGATGACCTTGCAAATCGGCGTGATCGGCTGCGGTGCGATCGGCCAGGACCATATTCGCAGACTGACCCGCACGCTGTCCGGCGCGCGCGTCGTGGCCGTCAACGACATCGATCCGCGGCAGGCGCGCGACGCGGTGGCGAAGTATGGGCTCGACGCGGAGATCTACGGCGACGGCCACGAGGTGGTCGCCGCCGCCGACGTGCAGGCCGTGCTCGTCACGTCGTGGGGGCCGACGCATGAAGCGTTCGTGCTCGACGCGATCGCGCACGGCAAGCCGGTGTTCTGCGAGAAGCCGCTCGCCGTGACGGCCGAAGGCTGCATGCGGATCGTCGAAGCCGAGGTCGCGCACGGCAAGCGGCTCGTGCAGGTCGGCTTCATGCGGCCGTACGACGAAGGCTATCGCGCGCTGAAGCGCGTGATCGACAGCGGGGAGATCGGCGCGCCGCTGATGCTGCATTGCGCGCACCGCAACCAGTCGGTCGGCGAGCGCTACACGACCGATATGGCGATCACCGACACGCTGATCCACGAGCTCGACGTGCTGCGCTGGCTGCTCGGCGAGGACTACGTGAGCACGCAGGTCGTCTATCCGAGGAAGACGCGCCATGCGTCCTCGCATCTCGCCGATCCGCAGATCGTGCTGCTGGAAACCGCGAGCGGCGTGCGCATCGACGTCGAGATCTTCGTGAACTGCCAGTACGGCTACGACATCCAGTGCGAGGTGGTGGGCGAGCAGGGCATCGCGAAGCTGCCCGATCCGCCGGCCGTGGGGCTCAAGCATGCGGCGCGGCAGTCGGTCGAGATCATGACCGACTGGAAGGAGCGCTTCATCGCGTCGTACGACGTCGAGCTGCAGGCGTTCATCGACGGCGTGCGCGCGCATGCGCTCACCGGGCCGTCGGCGTGGGACGGCTACGCGGCGGCGGTCGCGGCCGACGCCTGCGTGCGTGCGCAAAAGAGCGGGGCGGTCGAGCCGATCGCGATGGCCGAACGCCCTGCGTTCTATCGCGGCTGAACCGCAGCCGCCTACCTGCCGGACTGACCGACATGACGATGAAGATGGGTTGCGCACCGTGCTGCTGGGGTGTCGACGACGTGAAGAACCCGCACCTGCCGCCCTGGCGGCAGGTGCTTGCCGAAGCCGCCGAGGCCGGCTACTCGGGCATCGAGCTCGGGCCGTACGGCTACATCCCGCTCGAACTCGACGTGGTGAGCGCGGAGCTCGAGCGGCAGCGCCTGAGCATCACCGCCGGCACGATCTTCGACGATCTGGTGTCGCCGGAGAACCTGCCGAACCTGTTGCGCCAGACGCGCGAGATCTGCGCGCTGATCACGCGGCTGCCGAAGCTGCCCACGCAGGACGGCCAGCGCTACGCGGCGCCGTACCTCGTCGTGATGGACTGGGGCCACGACGAACGCGACTACGCGGCGGGCCACGGCGATCGCGCGCCGCGGCTGTCGGACGAACGCTGGGCGGCGATGGTCGACCACATCCGGCAGATTGCGACGATCGCGCGCGACGAATTCGGCGTGCGCACGGTGATCCATCCGCATGCGGGCGGCTACATCGAGTTCGCGGACGAGATCGACCGGATCGTCGCCGACGTTCCGGCCGACACGGCCGGCCTCTGTCTCGACACGGGCCACCTGTACTACTCGGGCATGGATCCGGAAGCCTGGCTGCGCCGCCATGCGGCGCGCCTCGACTACGTGCATTTCAAGGACATCGACGCGGCCGTGTACGACGCGGTGATGGGCGAGCACATCGCGTTCTTCGCCGCCTGCGCGCGCGGCGTGATGTGCCCGATCGGCACCGGCGTGCTTGACTACCGGTCGATCCGGCAGGCGCTCGACGACATCGGCTACGCGGGATACATCACGATCGAGCAGGAGCGCGACCCGCGCAATGCCGGCACGAGCCTGCGCGACGTCGCCGCGAGCCGCGCGTTTCTCGCATCGGCCGGCTTCGCGTGATCCGCCGCACCACGCACCCTCTGAACTGAACACGGACCAGGAACACCCTCATCATGATTGACGGACAGATTCTGCTTGGACATTCGATTCGCTGGGGCATGGTCGGCGGCGGGCTCGGCAGCCAGATCGGCTACAGCCACCGGTCGGCCGCGCTGCGCGACGGCAGCTTCCAGCTGGTCGCCGGCGCGTTCGACATCGATCCCGAACGTGGCCGCCAGTTCGGCGTGAAACTCGGCGTCGCGGCCGAGCGCTGCTATCCCGACTACGCGACGATGTTCGACGCCGAGGCGCGCCGCCCGGACGGCATTCGCGCGGTATCGATCGCGACGCCGAACAATACGCACTTCGAGATCTGCCGCGCCGCGCTGAACGCGGGGCTGCACGTGGTCTGCGAGAAGCCGCTGTGCTTCACGACCGAGGAGGCCGAGGCGCTGCAGCGGCTGTCGGTCGAGAAGAACCGGATCGTCGGCGTCGCGTACGGTTATTCCGGACACCAGATGATCGAGCAGGCGCGCGAGATGATCGCGCGCGGCGATCTCGGCGAGATCCGCATCGTGCAGATGCAGTTCGCGCACGGGTTCCACAGCGAGGGTGTCGAGGCCGCGAGCGCGGCCGCGCGCTGGCGCGTCGACCCGAAGTTCGCGGGCCCGAGCTATGTGCTCGGCGACATCGGCACGCATCCGCTGTACATCTCCGAGGTGATGGCGCCCGAGCTGAAGATCCGGCGCCTGATGTGTTCGCGGCAGAGCTTCGTGAAGAGCCGCGCGCCGCTGGAAGACAACGCGTTCACGATCATGGAATACGACACGGGTGCGGTCGGCTACGTGTGGTCGAGCGCGGTAAACGCGGGCTCGATGCACAGCCAGAAGGTGCGCGTGATCGGCTCGAAGGCGAGCGTCGAGTGGTGGGACGAGCATCCGAACCAGCTGCGCTACGAAGTGCAGGGGCAGCCCGCGCAGGTGCTCGATCGCGGGATGGGTTATCTGCATCCGCATGCATTGCGCGAGGATCGCATCGGCGCCGGGCATCCGGAAGGGCTGTTCGAGGCCTGGTCGAATCTGTATGCGCGCTTCGCGCTCGCGATGGATGCGGCCGACCGCGGCGACGTCGCGGCACTGAAGAACATCCGCTATCCGGACGTCCATGCGGGCGTGGAAGGCGTGCGCTGGGTCGAGAACTGCGTGCGCTCCGCCGATGCGGGCGGCGTGTGGGTCGACTATCGTTGAACCGGCGGCATGGGCCGGCCGCCGCGCGCCCGTCGCGCAAGGCTTTGCGCCGTCGGCCGGCGTTGGTAGACACCCTAATCTTTACGACGCCGCGAGCGCGTTGGACAATCGCTTCCAGTGTTGCCGTGGAGCGTAGGCAAGTGATGATCGAGCGCGTGGGAGCGAGTACGCGGCGCGGGCCGTGCCGCAAACGTGATTAAATTCGCCCTTCATGCATGTATCCAGGTGAGCCCCGGGCCGCGTTCGTCAACATCGCGCGCACGTCGGGGCCGTCAACTTCGCGCTATCCGATGAGTTCATCCGAGAAACCTCCCGCCACCGTCGAGCAGTTCCTGCAGCACCTGACGCAGGAATACGACGGCCTCAGCAATCGCCTGAAGGTGATTGCGCGCCACGTGGAAACGCATCGGGACCAGCTTGGCCTGGAGGGCATCCAGTCGCTCGCGGAAGCGTGCGGCGTCCAGCCGTCGGCCGTCGTGCGCTTCGCGAAGCACTTCGGCTTTTCCGGCTTCTCCGAGATGCAGAAGCTGTTCCGCGAAGGGCTCGCACAGCAGATCGCGCCGGGGCGCGCGTACAACCTGCGGCTACGTGACGTGATCGAAGCGGGCTCGTCGAGCCTGCAGCCCGAGCAGATCGCCGACGAATTCATCAAGGGCAGCATCGCCGGGATGCAGCAGCTGCGGCAGACGCTCGATTCGCAGGCGCTCGCGCAGGCCGTCGACTTGCTCGCCGAGACGCAGGCGATCTGGATCGCGGGCTCGCGGCGCGCGTTTCCGATTGCGGTCTATCTCGACTATGCGCTGCAGCACACCGACAAGCGCATCGGGCTGTTCAGCGCGCTCGGCAGCATGCATCTCGGGCAGATCCGTTCGGTGCGCGAGGGCGACGTGATGATCGTCATCTCGTTCATGCCGTATGCGGAGGAAACCGTGCAGGTGGCGCAGCAGGCCGTGCAGCGCGGCGCACGGCTGATCGCGATCACCGACAGCCGGATGAGCCCGCTGGCGCGGGAGGCCGAGGTGACGCTGATGGTGCAGGACAGCGCGACGTTCGGCTTCCGCGCGCTGACGGCCACGATGGGCCTTGCGCAGAGCCTGTTCGTCGCGCTCGCGTACCGGCTCGAACTGTCGTACCTGCCGACCGCCGACGGCGCGCACGGCACGCAGGCCGGCTGACGCCTCCTGCCGGTGTTGCTGGTGTGCCGCCCGCGCGACAGCGCAGCGGGCGGTGTACCGTCAGGCGGTTACTTCGCGGTCGGCATCGCGAATTCGGCACCCTTGCCGATGCTCGACGACCAGCGCTGCATCACCGACTTCTGGCGCGTGTAGAAGCGCACGCCTTCCTCGCCGTACGCGTGCATGTCGCCGAACAGGCTCTTCTTCCAGCCGCCGAAGCCGTGCCATGCCATCGGCACCGGAATCGGCACGTTGATGCCGACCATCCCGACCTGGATGCGCCGCGCGAACTCGCGCGCGATGCCGCCATCGCTCGTGAAGCACGATACGCCGTTACCGAATTCGTGCGCGTTGATCAGGTCGACCGCTTCGCCGAAATCCTTCACGCGCACGCAGCCGAGCACGGGCCCGAAGATTTCTTCCTGGTAGATGCGCATGTCGGGCGTCACGTGATCGAACAGCGTGCCGCCGGTGAAGAAGCCGGCCTCGCGGCCCGGCACACGCAGCCCGCGGCCGTCGACGACCAGTTGCGCGCCTTCGTTCACGCCTTGCTCGATATAGCCTTCGATGCGCTTGAGTGCTTCGCCGGTGACGATCGGACCCATCTCGACTTCTGGCGACATGCCGTCGCCGATCACCAGCTTGCGCGCGCGCTCGGCCACCAGCGGCACGATCTGGTCCGCGATGTCGCCCACCAGCACCGCGACGCTGATCGCCATGCAGCGTTCGCCGGCCGAGCCGTACGCGGCGCCGATCAGCGCGTCGACGGCCTGCTCGAGGTTCGCGTCGGGCATCACGACGAGGTGGTTCTTCGCGCCGCCGAGCGCCTGCACGCGCTTGCCGGATTGCACGGCACGCTGCTGCACGTAGGCCGCGATCGGCGTCGAGCCGACGAAGCTGACGGCCTGCACGTCGGGGTGGTCGAGCAGCGCGTCGACCGCGCCCTTGTCGCCCTGCACGACGTTGAACACGCCGGCCGGGAGACCTGCCTGCGTGAGCAGGTCGGCGATGAACAGGGCCGCCGACGGGTCGCGCTCGCTCGGCTTCAGCACGAACGTGTTGCCCGTCGCGATCGCGACCGGGAACATCCAGCACGGCACCATGCACGGGAAGTTGAACGGCGTGATGCCCGCGACGACGCCGAGCGGCTGGCGCATCGTCCAGTTGTCGATGCCGGTGCTGACCTGGTCGGTGAAGTCGCCCTTCAGCAGTTGCGGCACGCCGCACGCGAATTCGATGATGTCGATGCCGCGGGCGACTTCGCCTTGCGCATCGGAGAACACCTTGCCGTGCTCGGCCGTGATGATCGCCGCGAGGGTGTCGCGGTGCTCGTTCATCAGTTGCAGGAAGCGGTGCAGCACGCGCGCGCGGCGGATCGGCGGCGTCGCGGCCCAGTCCGGGAACGCGGCGTGGGCGGACGCGACGGCCTGCTCGACTTCGTCGTTGCCGGCGAGCGCCACGCGGCGCACCGCGCGGCCGAGCGCCGGGTTGAGGACGTCCTGGAAGCGGCCGCTGCGGCCGGCGACGGGCGCGCCGTCGACATAGTGGCCGACGTCGGCGTCGGAGGTGTACGCGGGAACCGGATTCATCGTGTCTCCTGGGGGATCGGGTGAGGGTGGACAGCACCCAGTCTAGGCAAACGGGCAGGGCGGGAGAAGGCCGCGCAGCTTGATTCACTGTTCAGAATTCTGAATAATCGCCGGATGAATCAGCAAAATGTCCAGGCGCTCTGGCCGCATATCCATTCGCTGACGGTGCTGGCCGCGGCCGGCAGTTTCACGGCCGCCGCGCAGCGGCTCGGCATCAGCAAGGCCGCGATGAGCCAGCGCATTGCCGATCTCGAAAAGGCGGCCGGCGTGCCGCTCGTGCGGCGCACGACGCGCAGCGTGCGGCTCACCGACGCGGGCCAGACGCTCGTCGACAGCACGCGCGATGCGTTCGAGTCGATCGGGCAGCACTTCGCGCGCGTGAAGGACCTGGCCGGCGAGCCGCGCGGCCTGCTGCGCCTGACGGTGCCGGTCGCGCTCGGGCGCCAGCAGGTCGTGCCGCACCTGCCCGATTTCCTGCGGCAGCATCCGGGCGTGCAGATCGAGCTCGACCTGTCGGACCGGCTGCATTCGCTGACGCAGGAGGGTTTCGACCTCGCGATCCGCCATACGACCACCGCGCCGCAGACCCACGTTGCGTGGAAGCTGTGCGACACGCGCTCGCTGCTCGTCGCGAGCCGCGACTATCTCGACGCGCGCGGCGCGCCGCGGCACCCGAGCGAACTCGTCGAGCACAGCTGCCTGTGCTACCTGCGCGACAACGAGCCGGCCGCCTGGAGCTTCGAGCCGCACGGCCGGCGGCGCGAGCGCGTGAGCGTGCCGGTGCGCGGCAGCTTCGCGGCGAACAACAGCGAGGCGATGCGCGAGGCCGCGCTCGGCGGGCTCGGCATCGCGCTGCTGCCGGATTTCAGCGCGCAGCGCGATCTCGACGCCGGCCGGCTGGTCGCGCTGCTCGACGGCTGGCGGCCGTCGGGCGCGTTCGGCGACCACATCTTCGCGATCCGTCCGTACAGCCCGGTCGTGCCGAGCGCGGTGCGCGCGCTCGTGCGGCACCTGCGCGAACGGCTCGCGGGCGGCTTTTCGGGCACCTGAGCCCGGTGTCCGCGGGCGTCGGGCTGCTGGCGGCCCGGGCAGGCGCGGCGGCGCTGCGGTAAAATCACGGCTTCTTTCCGCGCCTTGAATGGCGCGTCATTCGAAGGTCGACAGCCGATGCAGATTCACAAGGAAGTGGACGCGCGCGGGCTCAATTGCCCGTTGCCGATCCTGCGTGCCAAGAAAGCGCTCGCCGATATGGAAAGCGGGCAGATCCTCAAGGTGCTCGCGACCGATCCCGGCTCGCAGCGCGATTTCGCCGCGTTCGCGAAGCAGACGGGCAACGAGATCGTCGAATCGACGACGCAGGACAAGACCTTCGTGTTCCTGATGCGCCGCCGCTGACGGCCCGTATCGCGGTGCCGGCAGCGCCTGGCGCCGGTCACACTTTTCTGACAATTCTTAAACCTCGCTGCGTGATCGGCTGCGTATACTGACCCGGCCGGTCGTCCGCTCCCAGCGGATGCGCCGGCCACGGTACGTCGTACGGCGGGCACGGGGGCCATGCCTGATGCTACCGTCGTACAACGGGGAGAGGACATGTCCTTCAGACCAGGGACCATTCGAAGTCCGTCCGGAGCGGAACGCAGCGTATCGGGACTGAGCCGTATCGAGCTCGACCCGCAACAGGATCGCCACGCGCGTGCCGCGCTGGAGGCCTACGCGGATTCCGCCGCGGCCGAGATGCCGTGGCTGGCCGAGTGGCTCGACGAACGCCTGCGCGATGCCGCGCGGGACGACGGCTCGGGCCTGACCTACTGCGGTGCGACGATCGAGCGCGTGTTCGATCTGGCGCAGGCGTGGGCAGCGAGCCAGCCGGACTATGCGGCCGCCGCGTGGGAGCGCGTGCGCGGCCAGCTGCAGCGGATGCTTGTACAACCGGCGCGTCCGGAGCCGCTGTCGCATCGCGTGCCGGCCGACGACGTCGCCGAGCCGGTGGCGGGCATCGCGGGCGCCGATTAGACGCTCGATTGCGCGGCAGGAAGGATTATTCGAAGAAAAGACGGTAGTCCGCGCAATTTATTGGCGAATTTCATACTACTATGATGAAATCGCCGGTTCGTCCGTGCCCCGTTTTTGAGATATTTGCCGGGGTCGCCGGTTTGCGCAGGTGACGCGAGCGGCGAACGACGGCCCGCCGGCCGGTATCCGGAAGCCGCGCACGTGCTGCGCGGCCGGGTGGGGCGGGGAGCTGAACAGGACGAATCGATTTCGATTTGCGGGGTGCTATGAGAATTGCTGTACTGGATGACGATCCGGCCCAGACGGATTTCGTCAGTCAAACGCTGACGGCCGTTGGCCATACGTGCTACGCGTTCAAGGAAGGCAAGGCCCTGAAGAAGCGCCTGCAGCGCGAGACGTTCGATCTGCTGGTGCTCGACTGGAACGTGCCCGACATGTCCGGCGAGGAAGTGCTGAAGTGGGTGCGCGCCAATCAGACCGAGCACAGCCTGCCGATCATCTTCATGACGAGCCGTGACGACGAGGCGGGGATCACGCAGATCCTCAACGCCGGCGCCGACGACTACGTGGTCAAGCCGGTGTCGGGCCCGATCCTGCGCGCGCGCATCGGCTCGCTGCTGCGTCGCGCGTATCCGGTCAACGCCGAGGCCACCGTTCGCGAATTCGATCAATTCCGTTTCGACGTGAACCTGAAGCAGGCCTACGTCGGCGACAAGGCCGTGAGCCTCACGCAGAAGGAATTCGAACTCGCGCTGCTGCTGTTCCAGCACCTCGACCGGCCGCTGTCGCGCGCGCACATTCTCGATCTGGTGTGGAAGCAGGCGACCGACATCCCGTCGCGCACGATGGATACGCACATCTCGATGCTGCGCACCAAGCTCGGCCTGCGGCCCGAAAACGGTTATCGCCTCGCGCCGATCTACGGCTACGGCTACCGGCTCGAACGGGTCGGGCAGGGAGAACCGGAGTGACCACGGGAATCACGCAGCGCACGGCGAACCTGCGCACGGTCGCGCGGCGCGCAGCCTGCGCGGTCGCGTTTGCGTTCGCCGCGCAGCATGCGGCGGCCCAGCCGCCCGCGGCGGCGGGCAAGATGGTCGTCTACCGCACGCAGGCGGGCGACACGCTGTACGACGTCGCCGCGCGCTATCTGCAGGGCGCGGACGACTGGCAACTGCTGCAACAGATCAACGGCGTGCCCGCGCCGAAGCACCTGCAGCCCGGCATCGCGCTGAAGCTGCCGGTGGCGCGCCTGCGCAAGGAAAAGCTGACCGCGCGCGTCATCGCGGTGCAGGGCACGGCCGAACGCGCGTCCGGCGATGCATTTGCGCCGCTCGCGAACGACGCGACGCTCGCCGAGGGCGATCGCGTGCGCACGGGCCCGAACGGCTTCGTGACGCTCGAGCTCGCCGACGGCACGCACATGAGCCTGCCGCCCGACAGCCAGCTCGACCTGAAGGCGCTGCGCCGCACGGTGCTGACCGGCACGCTCGATCGTGAGTTCGAACTCACGCGCGGCTCGGTCGACAGCGAGGTCACCCATCTGAAGAAACGCGACGACCGCTTCCAGATCCGGTCGCCGTCGGTCGTGGCCGGCGTGCGCGGCACGCACTTTCGCGTGAACTACGACGCGGCCGGCAATGCGTCGACGCGCGTCGAAGTGCTCGACGGCACCGTCGGCGTCGCGGGCGGCCGGAAGCCCGCCGATCCGACGCTCGTGCATGCGAATTTCGGCAGCGTCGCGACGTCGTCCGGCGCGGTCGGCGCGCCCGTCGAGCTGCTGCCCGCGCCGGCGCTCGCGCATCCCGACAAGGTGCAGGACGAGCCCGAGGTCGCCTTTGACGTCGCGCCGCTCGCCGACGCGCATGCGTACCGCGTGCAACTCGCGCACGACGCCGGGCTGCTCGACCTGTTCCGCGAAACGCGCACCGATTCGCCGCGCGCGGTTTTCCGCGACGTCCCGAACGGGAACTACTTCGTGCGGGTCGCCGCGATCGACGCGAACGGTCTCGAGGGCCGGCCCCGGACGTACGCGTTCGAACGCCGCGTGATGGGGCTCGACGCAAGCGCGTCGCCCGGCGCCGGCGGCTACGAGTTCCGCTGGTCGCCGAACGGGTCGGGCAAGAATGCGCGCTACCGGTTCGTGCTGTCGCGCTCGAAGGACCTGAGCGCGCCGGTCGTCGACCAGGTCGGCCTGCATACGCGCCAGATCACCGTCGCGCACCTGCCGCCGGGCGACTATTTCTGGGCCGTGACCGTCGAGGAGTTCGAGGGCGGCAAGTTCTACGAGAAGACCAGTCCGGTCAGCGCGTTCACGCTGTCGCGCTGATCCGCGGCGCATGAAACCCGATTCCGTTTCTCCGCGGCGGCGCCTCGGCCGCCGCTTCCTGATCGAATGGATCGCGATCGGCTGCCTCGGGATCGCGGTGATCCTCGCGTGCGCGCTCGGCCGGCTGTCGGCGAGCGTCGACGGTCTGATCTACGACCGGCTGCTGATGCTGCGCAGCCTGCCGCTGTCACCCGACGTGGTCGTCGTCGACATCGACAACCAGAGCGTGTCCGCGCTCGGCCGCTGGCCGTGGTCGCGCGACGTGCATGCACGGCTGCTCGACACGCTGGCGCGCGCGCAGCCGGCCGCCGTCGTCTACGACGTGCTGTTTACCGAACCGTCGCCGGAAGATCGCGCGTTCGCGGACGCCATGACCCACGTGCCGACCTTCCTGCCGGTGCTGCTGAGCCCCGAGCAGGCGGACGGCACGCGCGCGGTCGATCCGCCGGTGGCCGCGCTCGCGGCGCGCGCGGTCGGGCTCGGCCACATCAACCTCGAAGTCGACCGCGACGGCATCGTACGCAGCGTGGCGCTGTACGAAAGCGACGGCCGCGTGCGCTGGCCGCAGCTGATGGTGCCCGTCTACCGCGCGATCCTGGGCGGCCAGCTGCATCCGGTCGGCGGTGCGCCCGGCGCGCATGCGCACGACCTGTCGCGCGACGCGACCAGCGAGGGCCGCTACCTGATCCCGTTCAGCCGCAACACGCCCGCGTATCCGACGCTGTCGTTCGACGACGTCCTCGAAGGGCGCGTGAAACCCGACGCGCTGCGCGGCAAGATCGTCGTCGTCGGCGTGACGGCGTCGGGGCTGTACGACCGCTTCGCCACGCCCGTATCCGGCGAGTTCGGGCCGCTCGCCGGCGTGTATATCCATGCCAACGTGCTCGACATGCTGGCGACCGGCAGCGCGATCTCGCCGGCGTCGCGCGCCGGGCTGTTCGTCGCGTCGCTGCTGCCGCTCGCCGTGCTGCTGGGCGGCTTCCTGATGCTGTCGCCGTGGCGCGCGCTGCTGCTGACGCTGAGCCTGGCCGCGCTGGCCGTCGTCGCGAGCATGGCGCTGCTGTTCGAGGCGCGCATCTGGCTGTCGCCGGCGCCCGCGATCTTCGGGCTGATCGCCGTCTACCCGATCTGGAACTGGCGGCGTCTGGAAATGACGATGTCGTATCTGCGCCGCGAGCTGCAGCGGCTCGCCGACGAGCCGCACCTGCTGCCCGAGGCGCCGCGCACGCGCAGCGTCGGCGGCGACGTGCTCGAGCGGCAGATGGCGCTGATGGCGCAAGCCGCGCAGCGCGTGCAGGACATGAAGCGCTTCGTGTGGGACAGCCTCGACAGCATGCCCGAGCCGATCTTCGTGACCGACCTGGCCGGCACCGTGCTGATCGCGAACCATGCGGCCAAGCGCTACGGGTCGCGCCTGTCGCTGCCGCTGCCGGAAGGCCGGCCGCTGCGCACCGCGCTCGGCGAGCTGACCTTCATGAAGACCGTCGACGGCAACGCCGAACACGATGCGGCGATCCGCGAACACTGGCCGGCCGCACTCGACCCGACGCTCGAGGCCGAGCACGACGCGATGGCGCGCGGCATCGAGGTGCGCGATCGTGACGGGCTCGACCATCTGCTACGCTACGCGGCGTGTACGAACGCGCAGGGCCGCGTGACGGGCTGGATCGCCGGCCTCGTCGACGTGACCGAACTGCACGCGGCCGAGCGGCAGCGCGAGGAAGCGCTGCACTTGCTGTCGCACGACATGCGCTCGCCGCAGTCGTCGATTCTCGCGCTCGTCGAGATCGAGCGTGACCGTGCCGAGACCGACGCGATGCGCGGGCTGCTCGCGCGGATCGAGCGCTATGCGCACCGCGCGCTGTCGCTGGCCGACGAGTTCGTGCAGCTGGCGCGCGCGGAGTCGCAGGTGTACCAGCTCGAGGTGACGAGCCTCGTCGACGTGCTGATCGATGCGAGCGACGAGGTGTGGCCGCAGGCGCAGGCGAAGCACATTCGCGTCGATACCGACGTCGGCACCGACATGTGCTGGGTGCGCGCGGACCGCTCGCTGATCACACGCGCGTTCGTGAACCTGCTGAACAATGCAGTCAAATACAGTCCGTCCGATACCGTGATCACGTGTACGCTGGCGGTCGAGCACGCGTCGAAACGGATGTTCTGTACGATTCGCGATCAGGGATACGGCATTGCGCCGGAAGATCAGCGGCATCTGTTCGAGCGTTTCAAGCGATTCCATGCCGGCGAGCGGCCCGAAATCTCGGGCTCCGGGCTCGGCATGGCATTCGTGAAGACGGTCGTCACGCGCCATGGGGGCAGCGTGTCGGTCGACAGCGAGGTGGGTGTCGGCACCGCGGTGACGGTGTCGCTGCCCGCGATCGACGAGCCGTCCGCCTGACAGGGCCGGGCGCGACGGCAGGCATTTGGGGAAAGCCATGAGAAAGGAATGGGCAGCGACCGCGCTGGCGGCGTCGCTGTTGACGGGTTGCGCCGGCGTGACGAGCGGCGTCAGTGCGGTCGGGCAGCCGAACGCGTTCGCATCCGGTGCGCACGGCTACGATTTCGTGCGGACGGCCGCGCAGGCCGATGATGCCGAATACCGGCAGATCGAGACGCTCGTGCGTGACGAACTCGCGCACCGCGGCTTCGATGCGAAGCCGCTCGCGGCCGCGCGCTACCGGCTGTCGATCGCGTATGCGACGCAGCCGGCCTCGGTCGCGGCGCGCGCCGACGGGTGCGGGGCCGCGAGCAGCGCATGCGTGACGGTCGACGGGCCGGCGCCGTTCGCGCTGCCGTTCATGGGCCGCGTGTATCGCCATGTGCTGACGTTGCGCTTCGTCGACGCGAAATCGGGCGCCGACGTCTACCGGGTTTCGGCCGCGCTGCGCGATCGCGATCCCGGCACGCAGCAGGCCGCGCCGGCGCTCGTGAAGAGCGCGCTCGCGAAGCTGCCGTTCGGCGACGGCGGCGGCTGGCTCGTCAAGACGAAAAAAGACGACGCGGGCGGGATGCCGGGCGTCGTCTCGGTGAAGCCGGCCGAAGCGCGCTGAGCGTCGGCCGGTGAGGTGAGGGCCGGCCCGCCGGAGCGGGCCGTCGTGCCCTTGCCGCGTTCAGGCGGCCGGGTGTGCGCCGTTGCGTGTGCGCAAGTATGCGTCGAACTCCGCGCCGACTTCCGCGTGGCGCAGCGCGAATTCGACCGTCGCCTTCAGGTAGCCGAGCTTGCTGCCGCAGTCGTAGCGCGTGCCCTGGTACTTGTAGGCCAGCACTTGCTCGTCGGCGAGCAGCGCCTGGATCGCGTCGGTGAGCTGCAGCTCGCCGCCCGCGCCGGGCTTCAGCGCACGCAGGTGCTCGAAGATCCGCGGCTTCAGGATGTAGCGGCCGACCACGCCGAGGTTCGACGGCGCGACTTCCGGCGCCGGCTTCTCGACGATCGCCGACATCTTGACGATCGACTCTTCCCACTCCTTGCCGTCGACGATCCCGTACGACTTCGTCTCCGACGGCGGGATCTCTTCGACGCCGATCACCGAGCTGTGATAGTGGTCGAACACGTCGACCATCTGTTTCATCACGGGCGGGTTGCCGTCGAGCAGGTCGTCCGCGAGGATCACCGCGAACGGGTTGTCGGCCACCAGCTTTTCCGCGCACAGCACCGCATGACCGAGGCCGAGCGCTTCCGGCTGGCGCACGTAGAAGCAGTCGACATGGCTCGGCTTGATGCTGCGCACCAGTTCGAGCAGCTTTTCCTTGCCGCGCGCCTCGAGTTCGGCCTCGACCTCGTACGACTTGTCGAAGTGGTCCTCGATCGCGCGCTTGCTGCGCCCGGTGACGAAGATCATCTCGGTGATGCCGGCGGCGATCGCTTCTTCGACCGCGTACTGGATCAGCGGCTTGTCGACGACCGGCAGCATTTCCTTGGGGCTCGCTTTCGTTGCCGGGAGGAACCGCGTGCCGAGACCAGCAACGGGGAACACTGCCTTGGTAACTTTCAACATGATCGAACCTTTATTCCTGTAATCGACTTGTCAGATAGTCTATGTTCACGTCCCTATTATAGTGAACGCAAACGACCTTACCCTTTGTTACGCAGGCAACCGATCGAGCTGCGCGCGCAGTTTGTCCAGCGTGCTCTGGAATTCCGCGACGCGCTTCTGCTCCTGTTCGACCACGGCCGGCGGCGCTTTCGCGACGAACGCCTCGTTGCCGAGCTTGGCATTGCACTTCGTGATCTCGTTCGTCAGGCGCGTGATTTCCTTCGACAGGCGCTCGCGTTCGGCCGCGACGTCGATCTCGACCTTCAGCACCAGCTTGTTCGGCCCGACGATCGCGATCGGCGCGCCGTGCGCTTCCTTGTCGAGCGTCGCTTCGTCCGCGAGGATCTGCACCTCCGACAGGCGCGCGAGGGCCTGGACGTACGGCGCGAACGAGCGCAGGCGCTCGGCATCGCCGGCTGCGAGCAGCGGCACCTTGGTGGCCGGCGACAGGTTCATCTCGCCGCGCAGGTTGCGGCACGCGTCGACGATCGCCTTCAGGTCGGCCGCCCACTGTTCGGACACCTCGTCGATCTTCTGCAGGTTCGCGACCGGGTACGCCTGCGTCATCAGCGACGCTTCGCCTTCGGCCTTGCCTTGCGGATAACGGCCCGCCAGCGGCGCGACCTTCTGCCAGAGCGCTTCGGTGATGAACGGGATGATCGGATGCGCGAGGCGCAGCACCGTCTCGAGCACGCGCAGCAGCGTGCGGCGCGTCGCGCGCTGCTGTTCCGGCGTGCCGTTCTGGATCTGCACTTTCGCGAGTTCGAGATACCAGTCGCAGTACTCATCCCACACGAACTTGTAGATGCCGCTGGCGATGTTGTCGAAGCGGTAATCGGCGAAGCCCTTCGCGATGTCGGCCTCCGTGCGCTGCAGCAGCGACACGATCCAGCGGTCGGCCGCCGAGAAGTCGAGGTAGCCGCCCGGGCCGCAATCGCCCGCGCCGCAGACTTCCGGCTTGTCGCTGCCGCAGTCGTGGCCTTCGCAGTTCATCAGCACGAAGCGCGTGGCGTTCCACAGCTTGTTGCAGAAGTTGCGATAGCCTTCGCAGCGCGCGAGGTCGAAGTTCACGTTGCGGCCGAGCGTCGCCATCGACGCCATCGTGAAGCGCAGCGCGTCGGTGCCGAACGCGGCGATGCCGTCCGGGAATTCCTTGCGCGTCTTCTTCTCGATCGTCGCGGCCTGCTTCGGGTTCATCAGGCCCGTCGTGCGCTTCGCGACCAGCGTGTCGAGGTCGATGCCGTCGACGATGTCGATCGGGTCGAGCGTGTTGCCCTTGCTCTTCGACATCTTCTGGCCTTCCGCGTCGCGCACGAGGCCGTGCACGTAGACGGTGTGGAACGGCACCTTGCCCGTGAAGTGCGTGGTCATCATCACCATCCGGGCGACCCAGAAGAAGATGATGTCGAAGCCCGTGACGAGCACCGACGACGGCAGGAAGTGCTTCAGTTCAGGCGTTTCGTTCGGCCAGCCGAGCGACGAGAACGGCACGAGCGCCGACGAGAACCACGTATCGAGCACGTCTTCGTCGCGCTTCAGCGCACCCGTGTAGCCCTTCGCGGCAGCCTGCGCGCGCGCTTCTTCCTCGTTGCGCGCGACGAACACCTCGCCGTTCTCGCCATACCACGCGGGAATCTGGTGGCCCCACCACAGCTGGCGCGAGATGCACCAGTCCTGGATGTTCTCGAGCCACTGGTAGTAGGTGGTCGTCCAGTTTTCGGGGACGAACTTGATCTGGCCGCTGCGCACGACGTCGAGCGACGTTTCCGTGATCGACTTGCCCGGATTGAACGTGCCTTCCGGCGCCGGCTTCGTCATCGCGACGAACCACTGGTCGGTCAGCATCGGCTCGATCACGACGCCCGTGCGGTCGCCGCGCGGCACCATCAGCTTGTGCGGCTTCACCGAGTCGAGGAAGCCTTCCGCGTCGAGGTCGGCGACGATCGCCTTGCGCGCGTCGAAGCGGTCGAGGCCGCGATACTGCTCGGGGCCGTTGTCGTTGATCTTCGCGTCGAGCGTCAGGATCTCGATCGGCGCGAGCTTGTGGCGCTGGCCGACCTGGTAGTCGTTGAAGTCGTGCGCGGGCGTGACCTTCACGACGCCCGTGCCGAATTCGCGGTCGACGTAGTCGTCGGCGATCACCGGGATCTCGCGGCCCGTCAGCGGCAGCGTGACGAGCTTGCCGATCAGGTGCGCGTAGCGCTCGTCTTCCGGATGGACCATCAGCGCGACGTCGCCGAGCATCGTTTCCGGGCGCGTCGTGGCCACGGTCAGCGAACCCGAGCCGTCGACGAGCGGGTAGCGGATGTGCCACAGGTGGCCGTTTTCCTCTTCGCTCACGACTTCGAGGTCCGACACGGCGGTCAGCAGCACCGGATCCCAGTTGACGAGCCGCTTGCCGCGGTAGATCAGGCCCTGTTCGAAGAGCGTGACGAACACGTCGCGCACGGCGGCCGACATCTTGTCGTCCATCGTGAAGTATTCGCGCGACCAGTCGGGCGATGCGCCGAGGCGGCGCACCTGGCCGGTGATCGTCGAACCCGATTTTTCCTTCCATTCCCACACGCGCTCGACGAACTTCTCGCGGCCGAGGTCGTGGCGCGACACACCCTGCGCGTCGAGCTGGCGCTCGACGACGATCTGGGTTGCGATCCCCGCGTGGTCGGTGCCGGGCACCCACAGCGTGTTCTCGCCGAGCATCCGGTGGTAGCGGGTGAGGCCGTCCATGATCGTCTGGTTGAACGCGTGGCCCATGTGCAGCGTGCCCGTCACGTTCGGCGGCGGCAACTGGATCGAGAAATCGGGGCGGGCCGGATCGAAGGCCGGGGCCGCGTAGCCGCGCTTTTCCCACTCCGGCCCCCATTGGGACTCGATGGTGTGGGGCTCGAAGCTCTTCGCAAGCGTGTTGTCGCTCATGTTGGAAATCTGCCGAAAAATGCGTGAATTGGATGCCGAATCTGACAATTATATAGACGCGTCTATATCGAAGGCGAGTTTGCGATATAGACGCGTCTATATTTGCTCGCCATGACGGTCCTCGCATCGGCGCGCTGCGGCCGTTGCCGCAGGTTCGAGCGATCGCGAACGGCAAGCTTCCCGTCGGACTTATAATGGCGGGTCCGTTTTTCTCACGCCCGTCCGCTGCCGCTCCATGCCCGACCTGCTCGCCAATCTGAACCCCGAACAACTCGCCGCCGTCACGTTGCCGAACGAACCGGCGCTGATCCTTGCAGGGGCGGGCAGCGGCAAGACCCGCGTGCTGATCACCCGCATCGCGTGGCTGATCCAGCAGGGCTACGCGTCGCCGCCCACCGTGCTCGCCGTGACCTTCACGAACAAGGCCGCGCGCGAGATGATGGCGCGCCTGTCGGCGATGATGCCGATCGACACGCGCGGGATGTGGATCGGCACGTTCCACGGCCTGTGCAACCGGATGCTGCGCACGCACTGGCGCGATGCCGGCCTGCCGCAGACCTTCCAGATCCTCGATACGGCCGACCAGCTGTCCGCGATCAAGCGGCTGATGAAGGCGGCGAACGTCGATGATGAAAAGTACCCGCCGAAGAACGTCCAGTACTTCATCAACAACGCGAAGGAGCAGGGGCTGCGTCCCGACAAGGTCGACGCGTCCGACAACTTCAACCGCAAGTTCGTCGAGCTGTACCAGGCGTACGACCAGCAGTGCCAGCGCGAGGGCGTCGTCGATTTCCCCGAGCTGCTGCTGCGCTGCTACGAACTGCTCGCGTACAACGCGCCGCTGCGCGCGCACTATCAGGCGCGCTTCAAGCACATCCTCGTCGACGAGTTCCAGGACACCAACAAGCTGCAGTACGCGTGGCTCAAGATGCTCGCGGGCGGCGAGAACGCGATCTTCGCGGTCGGCGACGACGACCAGTCGATCTACGCGTTCCGCGGCGCGAACGTCGGCAACATGCGCGACTTCGAAGACGAATTCCGCGTGCGCAACCTGATCAAGCTCGAGCAGAACTACCGGTCGCACGGCAACATCCTCGACGCGGCCAACCAGCTGATCTCGAACAACGCGCACCGCCTCGGCAAGAACCTGCGCACCGATGCGGGCCACGGCGAGCCCGTGCGCGTGTACGAAGCGAGCACCGATTCGCAGGAAGCCGGCTGGATCGTCGAGGAGATCCGCTCGCTGATCAATACCGGGATGGCGCGCAGCGAAGTGGCCGTCCTGTACCGCAGCAACGCGCAGTCGCGCTCGATCGAGCACACGCTGATGTCGTCGGGCATCCCGTACCGCGTGTACGGCGGCCTGCGCTTCTTCGAGCGCCAGGAAGTGAAGCATGCGCTCGCGTACCTGCGCCTGATCGACAACCCGAACGACGACACCGCGTTCGTGCGCGTCGTGAACTTTCCGACCCGCGGCATCGGCGCGCGCTCGATCGAGCAGCTGGCCGACGCCGCGCGCCTGTACGGCTGCTCGATGGCCGCCGCGATTCCGTACGTGACGGGCAAGGCCGGCACGAGCCTCGGCGGGTTCGCGAACCTGGTCGCGAAGATGCGCGCCGACACGCAGCACATGAACCTGCCCGACACCGTCGAGCACATCGTGCGCGCCAGCGGCCTCGCCGATTTCTACCAGGGCGAGCGCGAAGGCCAGGACCGTCTCGAGAACTTGCAGGAACTCGTGAACGCGGCCACCGCGTTCATCGCCGAGGAAGGCTACGGGCTCGACACGCCGGCCCGTTCGATCCCGCTGCGCGCGGGTGCGATCGCAGCGCCCGAGCTCGGCACCGCGACGGACGATCCGGCGGTCGACGTGCTCGACCCGGTATTGCCCGCCGATCCGGCGCAGAACCCCGACACGATGACGCCGCTCGCCGGCTTCCTGTCGCATGCATCGCTGGAGGCCGGCGACAACCAGGCGCAGGCCGGGCAGGACGCCGTGCAGCTGATGACGGTGCACGCGGCGAAGGGGCTCGAATTCTCGGCCGTGTTCATCACGGGCCTCGAGGAAGGGCTGTTCCCGCACGAGAACAGCGTGCTCGAATCGGACGGCCTCGAGGAAGAGCGGCGGCTGATGTACGTCGCGATCACGCGCGCGAAGGAGCGACTCTACCTGTCGTTCGCGCAGAGCCGGATGCTGCATGGCCAGACGCGCTACAACGTGCGCTCGCGCTTCTTCGACGAACTGCCCGAGCACGTGTTGAAGTGGCTGACGCCGAAGGTCGAGGCCGGTTCGCGCTGGGGCGGCCGGTCGGACAACGCCGGGTACGGGCGCGACTGGTTCGCGCGGCCGGGCGGCGGCAGTCGCGAGCAGATCGTCGACCCGGCCGTATCCGCGCCGCTGCCCGCGTTCGCGGACAAGCAGCGCGCCGCCGATGCCGGCTTCCGGGTCGGCCAGCAGGTGTTCCACACCAAGTTCGGCGAAGGCACGGTCACCGCGCTCGAGGGCAACGGCACCGATGCGAAGGCGCAGGTGAAATTCAAGCGGCACGGCGAAAAGTGGCTCGCGCTCGCGGTCGCGAAACTGCAGGCGGTGGAATGATGGGCATCGACCTGGATGTGACGCCTGCGGCTCGTCCGCTCGGTATTCTGGCCGCGTTGCCCGAGGAACTCGGCGACCTGATCGCGGCGATGCGCGCCGACGGCGCGATGAAGACGGTCACGCTCGGCCGTCGCGATTATCACGTCGGCACCGTGCACGGCGCGGCCTGCGTCGTGACGCTCGCACGGGTCGGCAAGGTCGCGGCCGCCGCGACGGTCAGCGCGCTGATCCACGTGTTCGGCGTGGCGGGCGTCGTGTTCACCGGCGTCGCGGGCGGCGTGTCGCGCACGGTGCGGGTCGGCGATGTCGTCGTGGCCGATACGCTGCTGCAGCATGATCTCGACGCGTCGCCGCTCTTTCCGCGCTACGAGGTGCCGCTGCTCGGCATCACGCGTTTCGCGACCGACGCGGCGCTGACCGCGGGCCTGCGGGCGGCGTGCACGCAGTTCGTCGAGGAAGAGGGCGCGCAGTTCGCCGCGCGTTTCGGCCTGGCCGGTGCGACGCTGCATGCGGGGCTCATCATCAGCGGCGACCGCTTCGTGTCGAGCGAGCGCGAGGTCGTCGCGCTGCGCGATGCGCTGCCGGATGCGCTCGCGGTCGAGATGGAAGGCGCCGCGATCGCGCAGGTGTGCGCGGAGCACGACGTGCCGTTCGCGCTCGTGCGCACGATCTCCGATACGGCCGACGATCATGCGACGCAGTCGTTCTCGCACTTCCTGTCGGCGATCGCAAGCAGCTATTCGTCGGGCATCCTCAAGCGTTTCCTGACGCTGCATGCGACGACGGCGGCCTGAAGCCGCCGCCGTTTTCTTCATTCCTTCATTCGAGCCGTTCGACCGGCCGCGGCGCGCACGCCGCGGCCGGTGCGTCACGCCTGCTTGCGCCGGCTGCTTTCGAGGTTCGGCAGGAACACGGTGAGTACGCCGATCAGCGGCAGGAACGAGCACACCTTGTAGACGAACGGGATGCTCGTCGCGTCCGCGAGCTGGCCGAGCACGGCCGCGCCGACCCCGCCGAGGCCGAATGCGAAGCCGAAGAACAGGCCCGCGACCATCCCGACCTTGCCGGGCATCAGCTCCGTCGCATAGACGAGGATCGCGGCGAACGCCGATGCCAGCACGACGCCGATGATCACGGTCAGCACGCTGGTCCAGAACAGGTTTGCGTACGGTAGCAGCATCGTGAACGGCGCGACGCCGAGGATCGACACCCAGATCACGTACTTGCGGCCGATCCGGTCGCCCACCGGCCCGCCGATCAGCGTGCCGGCCGCCACGGCCGCGAGGAACACGAACAGGTGGATCTGCGCGGCCTGCACCGACAGGTGGAACTTGTCGATCAGGTAGAACGTGAAATAGCTGTTGATGCTCGCGAGGTAGAAGTACTTCGAGAACACGAGCAGCACCAGCACGCCGATCGCACTCATCACGCGGCCGCGCGACAGCGTCGGGTGGCCGGCCGCCGCGGCCTTCTTCTTCATCGACGGATGCTTCTTGTACCAGTGGCCGATCTGCGTGAGCACGATCATCGCGACGAGCGCGGCCGCCGAGAACCACGCGATGCTGTGCTGGCCGTGCGGAATGATCACGAGCGCGGCGAGTAGCGGCCCGAGCGCGGAACCCGCGTTGCCGCCGACCTGGAACACCGACTGCGCGAGCCCGTGCTGGCCGCCCGACGCCATCCGCGCGACGCGCGACGATTCGGGATGGAACACCGACGAGCCGCAGCCGACCAGCGCGGCGGCCACCAGCAGCATCGGGAAATTCGGCGCGACCGACATCAGCAGCAGCCCCGCGAGCGTGAAGCCCATGCCGACCGGCAGCGAATACGGCTTCGGACGCTTGTCGGTATAGAGGCCGATGAGCGGCTGCAGCAGCGACGCGGTGATCTGGTAGGTGAGGGTGATCAGGCCGATCTGCGCGAACGACAGCGCGAACTGGCTCTTGAGCATCGGATAGATCGCGAGGATCAACGACTGGATCATGTCGTTGAGCATGTGCGAGAAGCTGATCGCGCCGAGCACCGGGTACACGGTGCGGGCGACGGGGGGCGTGGATGGCTGGGCGGCGGCTGCGCCGGCGGAGCCGGAGTCGAGGCTGGTTTCCATGTGAGAGCTGAACGAGTTGAGGTGGTGGGCGCGCTCTGCTGGGGATTGGCGCGTCTTGAATCGTTGCTGCGTCAAAGAAGTGTAATGTGGCGTATCGAGAATGTCCGGACAACTTTTATCGTGAATCGGACATTCATCTGATGGATCGTCAGGTGCGCGTTTTTTTGACCGGGTATAACGCTGGCGGCGTGCCTGCCCGTCATGGGAGGGCGCGCCCGGAGCCGGTGCGTGGTTTCCCGGACTCAAGAAACGGCGATGGCGGCCGTAGAACGACCCAACGACAACAGGCGCGCCGCGCCCGGCACCGGCTATCCGCCGGGGCGGGCGCAGGACGCGCGGCAAGGCCAGCCATCGCGGGAATGCCGGGACCGACCTTTCCGGCCGCGTGATCAATACGGGGATAGTTCGATGAAAGCAGCATCTTTGCATCCACAGCCGGGTGCGGCCGCCGCCGCCCCCGACGTTGCCGCCGGCCGTGCCGCACGGCGCCTGCGCGCGGCGCGTCGCGAGCGCCGGCAGTGGACCGTCAAGGCGACGTTGCGCGCCGCCTTCGCGATCCTGCTCGCCGGCACGCTGGCGATCGGCATGTTTTCGCTCTGGCAGATCAGCCGGCTGAATGCGTCGATCGCGTCGGTCTACGAGCAGGGCCACGTCGCGAGCCGCGCGGCCGCGGAGGTTCGGGCCGAAGTGCTGCGCGCGAGCCGTGCCCAGAAGATGCTGCTGACCGCGACCACCGCGAAGGAGCGCGACGAACTGGGCGCCGACGTGGGCGCGGGGCTCGCGTCGATCGGCCAGGCGCTCGGCACGCTGCAGCGCTACGCGGATCCGGCCGACGCCGACGATTCGGCGCGGCTGCACGCGTTCTCGACGGCGGTCGGCACCTGGAGCGCGCATCTGCGCGATTTCGTCGAACTCGTGCGTGCGCAGCCGCTCGACCTGTCGCAGATGAACTGGCAGGTCGGCACGCAGGACGTGTCGCTGCTGGTCGAAACCGGCAAGCTCGAGAAACTCGTCGCCGAACTCGTGAAGACGCGCGGCGCGAAGTCGAAGGCGACGCTCGATGCGTCCGCCACCATTTTCTCGTCGTCGTTCGCGATGATCGCGGCGATGACGGTTGCACTGATCGTGCTCGCGATCGTGATCGCCGAGCGCGTCGTGCGCCGTCTCGCGTCGCAGCTCGGCGGCGAGCCCGCGCACGCGAAGGCGATCGCCGCGGACATCGCGCGCGGCGACCTGACGCGACCGATCACGCTGGGCCGGCACGACCGCGACAGCATGGTGCGTGCGCTGGCCGAGATGCAGACCGGGCTCGCGGCGACCGTCGGCGAGATCGCCGTCAGCGCCGAGGCGATCGCGGCGGCGTCGGGCGAGATCTCCACCGGCAACCTCGATCTGTCGAAGCGTACCGAGCAGCAGGCCGTCGCGCTCGAACGCACCGCGGCCAGCATGGAGCAGCTCACGTCGACCGTACGTCAGAACGCCGAGAACGCGCGGCAGGCGAGCGCGCTCGCGGCCAATGCGTCGGCTGTCGCGGAGACGGGCGGGGAAGTCGTCGGGCGGGTGGTGGCGACGATGAGCGAGATCGACGACAGCGCGAAGAACATCCGCGACATCATCGGCACCATCGAGGGGATCGCGTTCCAGACCAACATTCTCGCGTTGAACGCGGCGGTCGAGGCGGCGCGCGCGGGCGAACAGGGGCGTGGCTTCTCGGTGGTCGCGGGCGAGGTGCGGTTGCTCGCGCAGCGCTCGGCGACCGCGGCGAAGGAGATCCGCGAGCTGATCGGTGCATCGGTCGAACGCGTCGCGAATGGCGCGACGCTCGCGCACGACGCGGGCCGCACGATGGGCGACGTCGTGCGCGCGGTGAAGCGCGTGACGGACATCATCGGCGAGATTTCGGCGGCATCCGACGAGCAGAGCGCCGGCATCGACGAGATTGGCCGCGCGGTCACGCAGATGGACGCCGGCACCCAGCAGAACGCAGCGCTCGTCGAGCAGGCGGCCGCCGCGGCGAATGCGCTCGACGAGCAGGCGCAGGCGTTGAAGTCACTGGTCGGGCGCTTTCGCATCGCGGCCTGAGCGTGCCCGGCCGTCCCGCGTTTACGACTTCTTCTGCTTGTCCGGATCGATGATGACCGTGCAGGTCGTGCCCGCCGACAGCACCACGTCGGCCGGCACGTCGTCGATCTTGATGCGTACCGGCACGCGCTGCGCAAGGCGCACCCAGTTGAAGGTCGGGTTCACGTCCGCGACGAGGTCGCGGCTCTGCGGGTTGTCGCGATCGTAGATGCCGCGCGAGATGCTTTCGACGTGGCCCTTCATCACGCCGCCGCTCATCAGCCGCATCTCGGCCGGCGCACCGATCTTCACGCGCGGCAGCTTGGTTTCCTCGAAGTAGCCGTAGACCCAGAACGAGTGGCTGTCGACGATCGCGAGCTTCGCCTGGCCGGCCACCGCGTAATTGCCCTTGAAGGTCTGCAGGTTCGTGATGTAGCCGTCGACCGGCGCGACGACGCGCGTGCGCTCGAGGTTGAGCTTCGCGGCATCGAGCGCGGCGATCGCCTGCTGGTACTGCGCATCGGCGCTCGACGCGCTGTGCGCGGCGTTCTCGCGGTTTTCCTTCGACACGACGAGCGCATCGAGATCCGCGCGGCGGGCCGCGTCGTCGCGGCGCATCTGCAGTTCCGCGCGGCGGGCGGCGACGGCCGCCTGCGCCTGCTCGACCGCGATCTGGTAGTGCGACGGGTCGATCTGCATGATCAGGTCGCCTTTCTTGACGAGCTGGTTGTCATGCACGGGCAGCTCGACGATCGCGCCCGACACGTCCGGCGCGACGTTGACGATCTCGGCGCGTACGCGCCCGTCGCGCGTCCACGGATCGTCCATGTAGTGCACCCACAGCGAGCGCCCGATCAGGATCGCGACGAGAAGGATGATGGCGGTCGCGACGAAGCCGAAGAGTTTTCTGAGAATCATGATGGTTCGGAATCAACGGTAAACGGCAAGACTCAGTCCGCCGCAAATGCAGACGAGAAGGCAGGCCCGGAACAGCGACGGGTGCCAGACGAGTCGGTAGAGGCCCGTGTAGGCGAGCAGGCGGTCGACGGCCCAGGTCGCGAGCGCGCCGAGGACGAACATCAGCACCACCGTGGGCATGTAGGCATCGAGAATGGCGATTTCACGCGGCATCATGACGAGGCTCCTGGTTGGGGACGCACGGGGCGGTTGCGGTTGAGCGCGGCGAGCGGCGATTCGGGATCGAGCAGGGCCGTGCGCACGAAATGCAGGTGGCTCAGGATCCGCTGCAGCCGGTGGCGTTCCTCGCGCGTCGGCGTGAACGCGTCGAGCGTCTGCCGGGTCGCGTCGATCGCAGCGTTGACCGCGGCGAGCGTGGCGTCGAAGCGTTCGGTGTCCGGCCGGGCGAACAGCGACGACAGCGCGGCGCGCATCGTCTCGATCGCACGTCGCCACGGCGTCGTCGGCGCATAGCGCGGATCGGACGGCAGCGTGGCCAGCTCGTGGCGCAGGTCGATGGCCGCGTTGCCGGTTTCGAGCACCGCGAACATCCAGCGCAGCGCGTCGCGCTGCACGTCGGGCTGGTCGGCCGACAGCGTGTGCGCCTGGTACATCAGGTCGCGCGCGCCGCTCTCGAAGCGCGTGCGCAAGCCGGCGAGCCGCGCATGGCAGGCCGCGACGGCCTGGTGGCGCAGGTCGGCGAGCAGCCGCTTCTTGAGCCACGGCGCGGTCGGCGGGAACAGCACGGCGAACGCGATCGCCGATACCAGCATCGACAGCAGCAGCGCGAGCGCGTCGTTCATGAAGCTCATCGGATCGTAGTGCGTGATGCTGTCCGGGCCGGCGAGGAAGCAGAAGAAGATCAGGTAGCCCATGCCGTAGCCCGCGAGCTTCGGCTTCAGCGTCATGTAGATGCCGATCGCGAGCAACGGCGCGAGCGCCGCGCACAGCAGCCAGAAGCCGTCGATCCGCGGGTAGATGCCGAACATCAGCAGGAAGCCGGTGCAAACGGCCAGCGCCGTGCCCATCCCCATCTGCGCGGCCATCGCGGTCGGGCGCGGTGCCGACGACGCGAGCGCGCAGGTCGCCGCGGCGTTCAGCACCAGCATCACGCCGCTCGGCCACGCGGTCTCGATCCAGAACCAGCCGAGCGCGAGAATCACCGTCGCGGTGCGGATCCCCGCGATCGTGGCGGCCGTCCGGTTGGTGCGCGGCTCGTAGCGCTCGATCCAGCGTTCGCGCTCGTGCGTCGCGGTCGCGAGCGACGCATAGGTCGCCGCGTATTCCTGCAGGTCGGTGATGAAGCGGTACAGCAGCTCGGCGGCCGTGTCGAAGTCGAGCAGCGGGAAGCCGGGCTGCGTTTCGAGCTCCGCGCGCGTCGCGCGGATGCGGCGCGGCAGCGCGTCGCGCCACGCGAGCAGTTGCTCGGCCGAGTGCGCGGCGTCGATCGACGTGCGCACGGGTTCGCCATGGCGCGTGAGCAGCGGTGCGATTTCGCGGAAATACGGCTCGATCGCATCGATCGCGGCCTGCGCACCGGCCGCGTGCAGCCGGTTCATCAACTGATGCAGCGCGTGAAAGCGGCTCGACGCGCTCATGAATTCGCTGTTCAGCCGCGCGAGCCGGCCGCTGCGCATGCGCGTGTCCGGATTCTCGAACACGGCCATGCTGCGCGCGGCCTCGAAGCCGACCACGTCGGCGACGAAGCGCGTGTGGATCGTCTCGATGTGCGCGCGGTCGAGCTGGCCCGACAGCGCCGATGCGACGTAGTCCACGAAGCTGCCGAAGCGCTTGCGCACCGTCGTGCGCATCTGCTCGCCGGTGTACTGCGGAAACACGAGCGCGCTGACGACACCGGCCGACACGATCCCGATGATGACTTCGGAGACGCGCGTCATCGCGCTCATGAAGGCACCGTCCGGATGCTGCGACGCGGGCAGGCCGATCAGCGCGGTCGTATAGCCGGCGAGCAGGAAGCCGTAGCTGCGGAAGTTGCGGTTGCGCGCGGCGCCGGCGGTGCACAGCGCGATCCAGATGGCGATCGCCAGCAGGAACAGCTGCGGCTGCTGCGGGAACAGCCCGACGAACGTGAGCGTCGCGATGAGCCCGAAGATCGTGCCGGCGACCCGGTAGAAGCTCTTCGCGAGCACGGCGCCGCTTTGCGGCTGCATCACGATGAAGACGGTCGTCATCGCCGTCTTCGGTGCCGGCAGGTCGAGCCGCATCGACACGCCGAGCGCGATGAAGGTCGCGAGCAGCGCCTTGAACAGATAGAGCCACGCGGCGCCGTCGGTGCGGGCCCAGTCGCCGAACGCGGCGGCCCAGGCCGCGAACGGGCCGCCGGCGGGTGTGGAAGCGGGGGAGGAGGCTGACATGGCGTCGCTCCGCGTTACCGTGCGGCCGGCATGCCGGCCGCACCGGCGGCGGCCACCTGCGCGGGCCGGGCGACGGCTGCCACGGGCTTCGCGCCCGACGCGGCGGCAGGCGCGGCTGCGCCCGCGGCGGATTCGTCATGCGGCGGATGGTCGCCCCGCACATCGGTACCCGTCTCGACCCCACCGCCGAGCGCGGCCATCAACTGCGCATGCGCGGCGAGGCGTTCCGCATCGATGCGGGCGGCCGTTTCCTGCGCGCGCAGCAACTGCTGCTGCGCGACCAGCACGTTCACGTAGTCGGTCAGCCCGCGGCGGAAGCCTTCGCGCGACAGCTGGTAGCTGCGGTCGTTGGCGGCCACCGAGCGTGCGGCGTCCTTCTTCTGCGTATCGAGCGAACGGATCCGCACGACCTGGTCGGCGATGTCCTTGAGCGCGCCGACGATCGTCTGGTTGTAGCGCTCGACCGCCTGGTCGTAGCCGGCATTCGCGGCGCCGAGCTGCGCACGCAGCCGGCCGCCTTCGAAGATCGGTAGCGACAGCGCGGGGCCGGCCGTCCAGCCGCCGTTCATCGCGCGCAGGAAGTCGGTGAACGGCGCGGTCACGCCGAAGCCGCCGACCGTCGCGAGCAGGTCGATGTTCGGGTAGAACGACGCCTTCGCGACATCGATGCCGCGCGCCTGCGCGTCGACCGTCCAGCGCGCCGCGACGACGTCGGGGCGGCGGCCGAGCAGGTCGGCCGGCATCGCCGACGGCAGGCCAGCCGGTGCGTCGAGCGACAGCTGCGGCCGCTTGATCGCATCGCCCGCGCCGGGGCCCTTGCCGGCCAGCGCGGCGAGCTGATGCCGTGCGAGCTGGATCGCTTCCTCATAGCTGTCGATCTGGCGCTCATAATCGGGCAGCGTCGATTCCGCCTGGCTCACTTCGAGCTGCGTGCCGAGGCCGGCCTGCAGCCGCTTGTGCGCCAGATCGGCGAGCGAGCGCTGGCGTTCGAACGTTTCGTGCGCGAGGTCGAGCAGCGCGTAGTTCATCGACATGCCGACGTACGCGCGCACGACGTTGACTTCGAGCTCGAGCTTGGCCGCACGCGCGTCGGCGGCGGTTGCATGCGCGGTGTCGAGTGCGCGCTCGGTCGCGTTCTTGTCCTTGCCCCACAGGTCGAGGTGGTACGACAGGCCGAGCGTGCCGGTGTTGTTCCAGGTATCGGTGTTCGCGAGCGGGCCGGGGCCGTAGTACACGTTGTCCGGCCAGTGCTGGCGCATCAGCGACAGGTTGCCGTTGATCTGCGGCAGCTCGGCCGAGCGGGCCACGCGCGCCATCGCCTGCGCTTCGCGCACCCGTGCCTCGGCGGCCGCGAGCGTCGGGTTGCCGGCCTGGGCGTTGGCGATCCAGGCGTCGAGTTGCGGATCGCGGTAGGCGCGCCACCAGTCGGCCGCGGGCCAGCCTGCGTCACGGTCGGCCGCGCGGATCGCGGCGCCGGCGTCGAGCGCGTTCGCCTCGATGCGGGCCGACTGCGGCTTGTTGTCGCCCATGCTCGCGCATCCGGCCATTATTAATGAGACTGCAAGAACCGCCAGTGCGAGCGTCCCTTTTGTCGCCGGAGACTGCACGATTTTCTCCCTTTCGGATATAGATGAGTCGGATGCGATTATATTTTTCAGTGATTCCTGAATAAATGGACAAGGGTGCAAGTCATTTTTACGAATCCTGAGACAATACTTGTTCGCCTCTGTGCAACAATCCGTCCGGATTCAAACGGGCAATGGGATGGATACGTTACAAAACATGCGGGTGTTCGTCCGGGTGGTCGACGCGGGAAGTTTTACCGCGGCCGCCCAGCAGATGAATTCGACTACCGCCTACGCGTCGCGCGCGGTCTCGGACCTCGAGGCGCACCTGCGCACGCGTCTCCTGAACCGCACGACGCGCCGGATCGCGCTGACCGAAGCCGGCGAGCGTTATCTGCAGCGCTGCGAAGAGATCCTCGCGTATGTCGACCAGGCCGAAGCCGAGGCGGGCGACGCGCATGCGCGCCCGTCGGGCAAGCTGAAGGTGCATTGCTTCACGAGCCTCGGCCAGCACTACCTGGTGCCGGCCATCGCGCGCTATCGCGAGCGCTACCCGGACGTGCACGTCGAGCTGACCCTTGCGCAGCGGATGCCCGATTTGCTCGACGAGGGGTATGACGTCGCGATCGTCGTCGGCCGCGACCTGCCCGATTCGGGGCTCGTGTCGCAGCGGCTCGGTGTGAGCTACAGCGTCGTGTGCGCATCGCCCGGCTATGTCGAGTCGCACGGCGTGCCGCAGCGGCCGGCCGACCTCGCGCAGCATGTGTGCCTCGGGATGATCGCGCCGGGCTTTCACTTCGACGAATGGGCGCTGTCGGGGCCGAACGGCGACGAGGTCGTGCCGGTCACGGCGCCGCCGTTTCGCGTGAACGTCGCCGAGGCGCTCGCGGTGGCCGTGCGGGAAGGGATGGGGATCGGCGGCCTGCCGCTCTATTCGGCGATCGGCTGGCTGCGCAGCGGGCACATCGTGCGCGTGATGCCCGAGTACCGGTCGCACGTGATGAACATCTACGCGCTGTATCCGTCGCGCCAGTACCTCGACGCGAAAATTCGCACCTGGGTCGATTTCCTGCGCGACGAACTGCCGGCCACGCTCGCCGCCGACGAAGCCGCGCTCGAGCAGTACACGCGTGCGACATGACAGCGCGGTTGACCGCGATCTGACGAGATTTGTCCTTCACGCAACATTTTTTTACGAACGCGTGTCAGACAGTTTGATACTGTGGGAATTAACGAGATACGCAACCCCGGAGTAGCAATGGATACGCACCTGATGATCGGCCTTGGAGTCCTGCTGGGCGCGGCCGCGGCCGCCGCGGCGACCCGCGACCTGCTGCGCGCGATGAAGGCGAAGGCGCAGATGAAGCCGGTGCCGGTGCGGGTGCGCGAGCAACGCCGCCCCGGCCGCTGATCCGGCCGTCACGCCCCGGGTCGAAAAAGGCCGCGCAACGCGGCCGCGCGGGCCGGCGTTCAGCCGAGCTCGACGACCTTGTCCCACGTGAACGCGGTATTTTCCAGTTCGCCGGTGCGCCGGTGGATGTAGCCGCGCGGGTTGCACACCACGCGCGTGCCGCCGTCCGCCACATAGTCGAATGACGTATGCGTGTGGCCGTGGAGCCACAGATTGACCGGCGGCCGCACGAGCTCCGCCATGTCCGTTACGAATCCCGCCGACGCAAGATCTTCCGCATAGCGCTCCGCCAGCGAGCGCCGGTGCGGCGCATGGTGGGTCACGACGATCGTTTGGCCCGCGAACGGTGTGGCGAGCTGCGCTTCGAGCCACGCGCGACTGCGTCGATGCAGCGCGATCGCGTCCGCCGGCGAGAAATCCCGCTCCGGCGTGCCCGGCGCCGCATGCAGCGCCGCATCGTGCGGCCAGGTCACCTGGATCAATCCCTTGAAATCGAGCATCACGCGCTGCCCGGCCTCGATCGAACCGGCAAGGCTGGCTTCGTCGGCGCCGAACAGCGAAAAATCGGCCCAGAGCGTCGTGCCGAGCACGCGGTAGCGCTGCTCGGGATCGACGTAGACGTCGTTGTTCAGGTAATGCACGTTGTCGAGCGCCCGCGCCGCATCGCGCATCGCCGACTCCAGCGCGCCGAATTCCCCGTCGTAGTACTCGTGGTTGCCCGGCACGTAGATCACCGGCACCGCGGGATCGAACGTTTCGGCGGCCCAGCGCAGGCCTTCCGCGTGATTGTGGATGTCGCCGGCGAGCACGACGAGATCCGCGTCGGCATGCGGGATCACATCGGGCAGGTTGCTTTCGAGATGCAGGTCGGACAGGACGCGGACTTTCACGGGCGGGGCTCCGGAGTGGACGGCTTCAGCGCAGGACCTTGCCGGGATTCATCAGGCCGCGCGGATCGAGCGCGGTCTTCAGCGTGCGCATCAGCGCCGTTTCGACCGGCGACTTGTAACGCTGCGCGTCGTCGATCTTCAGCTGGCCGATGCCGTGCTCCGCGCTGATCGTGCCGTGGTGGCGATGCACGTTGTCGTAGACGATCCGGTTGATCGGCGCCTGGAACGCGGCCAGGAACGCTTTCGGGTCGCCGCCTTCGGGCATCTGCACGTTGTAGTGGAGATTGCCGTCGCCGAGGTGGCCGAACGTGACCATCCGCGCGCCCGGCGCGGCTTGCTGGATCGCCGCGTCGGTCTCGTCGATGAAGCGCGCGATCGACGAAATCGGCACCGCGATGTCGTGCTTGATGTTGAGCCCCTCGTCGGCCTGCGCGAGCGGGATGTGTTCGCGCAGGTCCCAGAACGCGCGCGACTGCGCGAGATTCTCCGCGACCACCGCGTCGACCACGAGCCCGGCCTCGAACGCTTCTTCCATCAGTTTCTCGAACAGCGCGCGCGCATGCGCTTCGCTTTCGTTGTCGGACAGTTCGAGCAGCACCGTCTGCGCATGCGTCTGCGCGAACGGGTAGCGCAGTTGCGGGTAGTGCTTGCCGACGAGCTGCATGCAGAAGTCCGACATCAGCTCGAAGCCGGTCAGCAGCGGCCCGGCCGCGCGCTGCGCGAGGGCGAGGAAATCGAGCGCCGCGTGCGGCGATTCCAGCGCGGCGAGGGCAGTGACCTGCGCGGCCGGCAGCGGATGCAGCTTCATCACGGCCGCCGTGATGATCCCGAGCGTGCCTTCCGCGCCGATGAACAGGTCGCGCAGGTCGTAGCCCGTATTGTCCTTGCGCAGCCCGCGCAGGCCGTCCCAGATTTCACCTTGCGGCGTCACGACCTCGAGCCCGAGACACAGCTCGCGCGCGTTGCCGTAGCGCAGCACCGCCGTGCCGCCCGCGTTGGTCGACAGGTTGCCGCCGATCGTGCAGCTGCCTTCCGCCGCGAGGCTCAGCGCGAACAGCCGGCCGCCTTCGCGGGCGCGCGCCTGCACGTCGGCGAGGATCACGCCGGCTTCGACGGTGATCGTGTTGTTGTGCGGATCGAGCGCGCGCACGCGGTTCAGGCGCGCAACGCTCAGCACGGCCTGGCTGCCGCTCGCGTCGGGCGTGGCGCCGCCGGCCAGGCCCGTGTTGCCGCCTTGCGGCACGAGCGCGATGCCGTGTGCGTTGGCCAGCTTGACGAGCGCGGCGACTTCGGCTGTGTTCGCGGGCTTCAGCACCGCGCACGCGGCACCCTTGTAGCGGCGGCGCCAGTCGGTCAGGAATGGTTCGGTATCGTGCGGGTCGGTCAGCACATGATCGGCGCCGATCGCGTCACGGCACGCGGAAACGAAAGCTTCGGAGGACATCATCACCTTGTCGCGTAAGGGTCAGGACGCGGGGCGCGACTTTTTCGCCGCGCGCTTGAACGGCGCGACGTACGCCAGCGCCGCCACGAAGAAGACGACGGCGAGCGCGGTCTCGCACCAGCCGAGCGTCGCGGACAGCCCGCGATCGGACATGCCGCGCACGACGCCTTCGGCGAAATAGACGAGTATCAGCATGCTCGCCCACTGCATCGTATAGATGTTACGCCGCCAGACGCCGGGCAGCGCGAGCGCGAGCGGGATCGCCTTGAGCATCAGCGCGGAGCCGCCCGGGCGCAGCGGCGCGAGCCACAGCTCCCACGCGAGCGACAGCGCGATCAGTGCGACGAGGCACGCGGTGGCGATCAGCGCGTGGCGCGGCCGGGCCGTGACGGCAGGGCGGGCGGGGGCGTTCATGCGGTCTCGGCGGCCTGGGCGCTGGACAGGGCGGCCGCCGCGCGCGCGAGCCGCACGCCGAGCGCGGCCGCGAGCGCCTTTTCGTCCGCCGACAGCCCGGCGGCTGCCGAGCGATCGTGCTGCGCGACGTGCGATGCGCCGTAGGGCGTGCCGCCGGTGCGCGTCGTGGTGAGCGCGGATTCCGTGTACGGAATCCCGACGATCATCATCCCGTGATGGAGCAGCGGCAGCATCATCGACAGCAACGTCGATTCCTGGCCGCCGTGCAGGCTGCCCGTCGACGTGAACACGCAGGCCGGCTTGCCGGTCAGGGCGCCCGACAGCCATTGCGGTGTGGTGCCGTCGAGGAAATACTTGAGTGCGGCGGCCATGTTGCCGAAGCGGGTCGGCGAGCCGAGCGCGAGGCCCGCGCATTCCTCGAGATCCCGCAGTTCCGCGTACGGCGGGCCGTCGGCGGGGATGTCGGGGGCAGTGGCTTCGCAGACGGCCGACACGGGCGGCACGGTGCGGATGCGGGCCTGCATGCCCGGCACGCTGTCGATGCCGTTCGCGATCGCGAGCGCGAGATCGCGCGTGGCGCCGTGGCGGCTGTAATAGAGGACGAGGATGTCTTTCATGGGGCGACGGAGCCGCGTGCGGCCGCGCGCGTGCCCGGTGCAGTCGGCCCCTGCTGGAATCGAGCGGCTATTATAGGGGCTGAAGCCGTCGCGCAGCGCGGCGGCGGCGCGCCGTCGGGCGCGCGGCATCAAGAAGGAGAAGTCGTTTGCCGAAGTTGAGCGTCGATCTCGACACCATCAAGCGCCTCGCGCAGTTCGCGGCCCGGCGCAGCGCCGAGGATCGCATCCCGCAAGTGGCGGGCAGCCTCACATTCACGACGATGTTGGCGCTCGTGCCGCTCTTGACGGTCGCGTTCGCGCTGTTCACCGCGTTCCCGATGTTCGCGTCGTTCCAGATCTCGCTGCAGGGGTTCCTCGCGGATCACCTGATGCCCGCGCAGTTCAACGTCCAGATCTTCAAGTACCTGAACCAGTTCGCGTCGAAGGCGAAGGGGCTGACGACAGCCGGCCTGATCGTGCTCGTCGTCACGTCGGTGATGACGATGATGACGATCGAGTCGGCGTTCAACCTGATCTGGCGGGTGCGCAAGCCGCGGCCGTTCGCGCAGCGCGTGCTCGCGTACTGGGCGCTGATCACGCTCGGCCCGTTGCTGTTCGGCGTGAGCCTGTCGATCTCGTCGTACCTGTTCACGCAGTCGCTGGCGTTTACCGGCGCCGCGCCGTCCACGTCGATCGTCGAGTGGCTGCTCGCGCTCGTCTCGCTGCCGCTGACGGTGCTCGCGTTCACGCTGCTGTACGTATACCTGCCGAACTGCACGGTCGCATGGCGCGACGCGGTGATCGGCGGGCTGTTCGCGGCCGTCGCGTTCGAGCTCGCGAAGCGCGGCTTCGGCTACTACGTGCGGCGCATTCCGACCTACACGGCCGTCTATGGCGCGTTCGCGGCGCTGCCCGTGTTCCTGTTGTGGGTGTACCTGAGCTGGTTCATCGCGCTGCTCGGCGCGATGGTGGCGTCCGCGCTGCCGGCGATCCGCGTCGGCCGGTTCCACCGCATCCACTACCCGGGCAGCGACCTGCTCGACGCGCTGGAAATGCTCGCGCGGCTGGCCGAAGCGCGCACGGCCGGCAAGCGCGGCTACACGGCGATGCGGCTCGCGACCATGTTGCGCTGCGACATGGAAACCGCGCAGCGCCTGCTGACGACGATGGAGGAGCGGGAATGGATTGCGCGGCTCGACGGCGGCGGCGAGACTACGCCGCGCTACATCCTGCTCGCGAATCCGGAGCAGCTGACGCTTGCGCAGCTGTTCGACGTGCTGGTGATCGACCGCACGGAACTGACCTACCAACTGCAGCGGCGCCGCAGCCATGTCGACGGTGCGGCGCTGCTCGCGGTGCTGTCGAGCGACCGCTTCGACGTGTCGCTCGCGACGCTGATTGCCGCCCACCGGCTTGCGGGGGCGCAGCCGACGGCGATGCCGGGGCAGGCGCCGGGCGCCGTGCCCGATCCGCACGCGCGGCCGCCGCGCCCCGCGTGAGCGGGATGCCCGGCCGCGTTATAACGGGATCTTGCCCGTACAGATATCCTTGAACATCACCCAGTCGCCCATCAGGCTGTAGATCGGGTGCCGGAACGTGGCCGGGCGGTTCTTCTCGAAGAAGAAGTGCCCGACCCACGCGAAGCCGTAGCCGCAGACGATCGCCGCAGGCAGCCACAGCCAGTCGCCGGTCGCGACCGCCATCGCGACACAGCCGATCACACCGAGCGAGCCGACGAAGTGCAGCCGCCGCGACGTCCGGTTCTGGTGTTCATTCAGGTAATACGGGTAGAAATCGGCGAAGCTGGCGAATTGCTCCGAATGCGTATGCGCCATGGACGTCTCCTCTGGCCGCTGTTCATGGGGCCATTGTGCTGCCGGTAGTCCGCTTCCGCAAGCGGGGGCGGCGGCCCGCCGCGCGGGCCCGCGCTTTCCTTTTGACAGGCTTTCCGATAGGATCGAAAGAGGTTTTGCATTCAAGCATGAGGGGACTACGATGCGCGTCAGCGATATTCTGAAAGTGAAGGGCAACACGCTGTTTACGGTGACGCCCGATAAGCCGCTGCGCGAAGCGGTCGATACGATGGCCGAACACGACATCGGTTCGCTCGTCGTGATGGAGTACGGCGATCTCGTCGGGATGCTGACGTTCCGCGAGATCATCCTGCGTCTGCACGTGAACGGCGGCGCGATCGGCGACGTGCAGGTGCGCAAGGTGATGGACGAGCCGCTCACGTGCACGCCGGAAACGGACGTCAACGAAGTGCGCCGGATGATGCTCGAGCGCCATGCGCGCTACATGCCGGTGCTCGACAAGAAGGTGCTGATGGGCGTCATTTCGTTCTACGACGTCGCGAAGACGGTCGTCGAGGCGCAGAGCTTCGAGAACCGGATGCTGAAGGCATACATCCGCGACTGGCCGGAATCGGAAGCCGAAGCGCACAAGTCGTGAACCACGCCGCGCCCGTCGCCGTCACGCGCGGGCGCCGCCACCCGGCACGCGGCGGCGCAGGTTGGTCCTGCGCCGCCTTTTTTTCAATGACCACACGAGGCCCGCGCAGCGCTGCCCAGACGGCGCGCGCGTATTCCGCATGAGCGATCAAACGCAAGCCACTTCCAGGCGGCGTGACGAACGGCGCGCGCACGCGTCGCAGTTCGACCTGCTGCGCGAGCGCCGTTTCGCGCCGTTCTTCACGACCCAGTTCCTCGGCGCGCTGAACGACAACGTCTTCAAGATCGGCTTCACGTCGCTCGTCACCTATCACACCGCGCGGTTCGCCGGTGTCGATGCGAAGACGGCGGCCTTCCTGATTTCCGCGATCTTCATCTTGCCGTTCGTGCTGTTCTCGGCGACGTCCGGCCAGATCGCCGACAAGTACGACAAGGCGACCCTCACGCGTTTCGTGAAGACCTTCGAGATCGTGCTGATGCTGGTCGGCGCGGCCGGCTTCGTCACGCACAGCGCGCCGCTGCTGTATCTGTGCACGTTCATGATGGGGATGCACTCGACGCTGTTCGGGCCCGTCAAGTATTCGTACCTGCCGCAGCATCTCGGCGAGCACGAACTGGTGGGCGGCAACGGCCTCGTCGAGATGGGCACGTTCATCGCGATCCTGATCGGCACGATCATCGGCGGTGCGGCCGCGGGCATCGAGGGCAACGGCGAGCGCGTGCTCGCGGTGAGCGTCGTCGTTATCGCGCTCGCGGGGCGGTGCGTCGCGCAGCGCGTGCCGTCCACGCCGGCGCCGCAGCCCGATCTCGTGATCAACTGGAATCCGGTCAGCGAGACCTGGCGCAACCTCGGGCTCGCCCGGCAGAACCGCACCGTGTTCCTGAGCCTGCTCGGCATCTCGTGGCTATGGTTCGTCGGCGCGACGTTCCTCACGTCGTTCTTCAATTTCGCGAAGGACGTGCTGTCCGCCAGCCCCGACGTCGTCACGGTCCTGCTCGCGACGTTCTCGGTCGGTATCGGCCTCGGCTCGCTGTTGTGCGAACGCCTGTCGCAGCGGCGCGTCGAGATCGGCCTCGTGCCGCTCGGTTCGATCGGCATCAGCGTGTTCGCGATCGAGCTGTATTTCGCGAGCCATGCGCTGCCGTCGCCCGGCCATCTGCTGTCGGTCGGCGAATTCCTGGCCGGCGCGCGCCACTGGCGCATCCTGGCGGACCTGTTCCTGCTCGCGATGTTCGGCGGCTTCTACAGCGTGCCGCTGTACGCGCTGATCCAGAGCCGCAGCGCACCGACGCACCGCGCGCGGATCATCGCCGCGAACAACATCCTAAACGCGCTGTTCATGATCCTGTCGGCCGTGATGGCGATGGGGCTGACCAAGGCCGGCGTCGACATCCCAGGGCTGTTCCTCGTCACCGCGCTGCTGAACGTGATCGTCGCCGCGTATATCTATCTGCTCGTGCCCGAGTTCCTGCTGCGCTTCGTCGCATGGGTGCTCGTGCATACGTTCTACCGGATTCGCCTCGTGCACGCGGAGCGGATTCCGGCGGAAGGGGCGGCCGTGCTCGTGTGCAACCACGTCAGTTACGTCGATGCGCTCGTGCTGGCCGCCGCGAGCCCGCGCCCGATCCGTTTCGTGATGGACCACCGGATCTTCAAGACGCGCTTCGCGAGCTGGGTGTTCCGGCATGCGAAGGCGATCCCGATCGCGCCGCGCCACGAGGATCCCGCGATGCTCGCGCGCGCGTACGACGCATGCGAGGCCGCGTTGAAGGAGGGCGAACTCGTGTGCATCTTCCCGGAAGGCAAGCTGACGAAGACGGGCGACATCAACACGTTCCATCACGGCATCACGGAGATCCTGGGCCGCACGCCGGCGCCGGTGATCCCGATGGCGCTGCGCGGGCTGTGGGGCAGCTATTTTTCGCGGCATTCCGATGCGCGGATGCCGCGGCCCATCAAGCGCGGCGTGATGAGCCGGCTGACGCTGGCGGTCGGCGAGCCGATCCCGGCGTCGGTCGCGACACCCGAAGTGCTGCAGGCGGCAGTCACCGAACTGCGCGGCGCGCGGAAGTAGGCGGGGCGGGCCCGGCGGCATCGCCCCGGGCCGTCATGGCCGCCGTGAACGGGCCCGTTCGACCGGAACGGCGCGGGTCGGCAAGCGACGCCCAGGGCCGTTCCCGTGGCCGCCCGGTGTGGTCCGAACGGTTCACACGGCCCGCGTGCCCGGGACGGCTGGCATAATAGCGGCTTACCTCTTTTTCTCGACCGGCAAACGATCGACCTGCCTGCGGCCCGGGCAGCGCATCGGTTTGTCCATTTCTCTTTGGGCGGTTCCATCATGTCCGGCAATACCCTCGGCACGCTTTTCACTGTCACGACCTTCGGCGAATCGCACGGTCCCGCGATCGGCTGCGTGATCGACGGCTGCCCGCCGGGAATGGGGCTGACCGAAGCCGACATCCAGGTCGAACTCGATCGCCGCAAGCCCGGCACGTCGCGCCACGTGACGCAGCGACAGGAGGCCGACGAGGTCGAGATCCTGTCGGGCGTGTTCGAAGGTGTGACGACCGGTACGCCGATCGCGCTGCTGATCCGCAACACCGACCAGCGCAGCAAGGACTACGGCAACATCGTCGAGACGTTCCGTCCCGGCCACGCCGACTATACCTACTGGCAGAAATACGGCATCCGCGACTATCGCGGCGGCGGCCGCTCGTCCGCGCGCCTGACCGCGCCGATCGTCGGCGCGGGTGCGGTCGCGAAGAAGTGGCTGCGCGAGCGCTTCGGCGTCGAGGTGCGCGGCTACATGAGCGGCCTCGGCGAGATCGACGTGCCGTTCGTCGACTGGTCGCACGTCCATGAGAATCCGTTCTTCTCGCCGAATGCGGCCGTCGTGCCGGAGCTCGAGGCGTACATGGATGCGCTGCGCAAGGATGGCGATTCGATCGGCGCGCGCATCGACGTCGTCGCATCGGGTGTGCCGGTCGGCTGGGGCGAGCCGGTGTTCGACCGTCTCGATGCGGACATCGCAAAGGCGATGATGAGCATCAACGCGGTGAAGGGCGTCGAGATCGGTGCGGGCTTCGACAGCGTCGCGCAGCGTGGCTCGGTGCACGGCGACGAGCTGACGCCGGGCGGTTTCGTCGGCAACCACGCGGGCGGCGTGCTCGGCGGGATTTCGACGGGGCAGGACATCACCGTGTCGATCGCGATCAAGCCGACGTCGAGCATCCGCACGCCGCGCCGTTCGATCACGAAGGCCGGCGAGGAGGCGACGGTGGAAACGTTCGGCCGCCACGATCCGTGCGTCGGCATTCGTGCGACGCCGATCGCGGAGTCGATGCTCGCGCTGGTGCTGATCGACCATGCATTGCGCCATCGCGCGCAGTGCGGCGATGTAGAGACGCCGACGCCGAAGATCGCGGGCAGCGCGACCTGACGCAAGCGGGCGGGGCGCAGCGCGTCTCGCCGGCAGTTGCGCGGAGCATGCAAAACGGGGCGCTGCATCAAGCAGCGCCCCGTTTCGTTTACGGCACCCAAAAAAAGCGCGCCGCTCGTGGCGGCGCGTTCCGGCCATCACATGTTCGGGTAATTCGGCCCGCCACCGCCTTCCGGCGTGACCCACACGATGTTCTGCGTCGGGTCCTTGATGTCGCAGGTCTTGCAGTGCACGCAGTTCTGCGCGTTGATCACCAGGCGATCGCTGCCGTCGTCGTTCTTCACGAACTCGTACACGGCCGCCGGGCAGAAGCGCCCCTCCGGCCCCGCGTACGTGCGCAGGTTCACGTTCACCGGCACGTTCGCATCCTTCAGCGTCAGGTGCGCCGGCTGGTTCTCCTCGTGGTTCGTGTTCGAGATGAACACCGACGAGAGGCGATCGAACGTCAGCTTGCCGTCCGGCTTCGGATACTCGATCGGCTGGCATTGCGACGCCGGCTTCAGCATCTCGTGGTCCGCATGCTTGTGATGCAGCGTCCACGGCACGTTGCCGCCCATCACCTTCTGCTCGAGCCCGACCATCAGCGTGCCGAGATACAGCCCCTTCGCCATCCACTGCTTGAAGTTGCGCGCGCGGTACAGCTCCGTGTACAGCCACGACTGCTTGAAGGCGTCCGGGTACGCGTTGAGCTCGTCCGACTGGCGGCCGGCCTGCACCGCGTCGAATGCGGCGTCGGCGGCCAGCATGCCGGTCTTGATCGCCGCGTGGCTGCCCTTGATCCGCGACGCGTTTAGGAAGCCCGCATCGTCGCCGATCAGCGCGCCGCCCGGGAACACCGTCTTCGGCAGCGACAGCAGTCCGCCTGCGGTGATCGCACGCGCGCCATACGACACGCGCTTGCCGCCTTCCAGGAATGCGCGGATCGACGGGTGCGTCTTGTAGCGCTGGAATTCCTCGAACGGCGACAGGTACGGGTTCGTGTAGCCGAGGCCCACCACGAAGCCGACCACGACCTGGTTGTTGTCCATGTGATACAGGAACGAGCCGCCGTAGGTATCCGACTTCAGCGGCCAGCCGGCCGTGTGGATCACGAGGCCCGGCTTGTGCTTGGCCGGGTCGATTTCCCACAGTTCCTTGATGCCGATCCCGTAGGCCTGCGGATCCGCGTTCGCGTCGAGCTTGAACTTCGAGATCAGCTGGCGGCCCAGATGGCCGCGGCAGCCTTCGGCGAACAGCGTGTACTTCGCATGCAGTTCCATGCCGAGCTGGAAGTTCTCGGTCGGCTCGCCGTCCTTGCCCACGCCCATGTTGCCGGTGGCGACGCCTTTGACCGACCCGTCGTCGTTGTAGAGAATCTCGGCGGCCGGGAAGCCCGGGAAGATCTCGACGCCCAGCGCCTCGGCCTGCTGTCCAAGCCAGCGCGTGACGTTGCCCAGTGAAATCACGTAGTTGCCGTGGTTCTGGAAGTTCGCGGGCAGCGCCCAGTTGGGCGTCGTGACCGCGCTCTTCTCGGACAGGAACAGGAAGCGGTCTTCCGTCACCTCGACGTCGAGCGGTGCACCGCGTTCCTTCCAGTCGGGGAACAGCTCGTTGATCGCGCGCGGGTCCATCACCGCGCCCGACAGGATGTGCGCGCCGATCTCGGAACCCTTCTCGAGCACGCACACGCCGATCTCGGTGCCTTTCTCGGCGGCCAGCTGCTTGAGCCGGATCGCCGCCGACAGCCCGGCGGGGCCGCCGCCGACGATTACGACGTCGTATTCCATCGATTCGCGCGGGCCATATTGCTCGATGAGGCTTGCGGGGGTCATTGGCGTTCCTCTAACCGTTAGAATGCTTTTATTCGGGAGCGTATTGTCTGCGAAACGAAACGCTTGCCGCAACAGCATGCGGCTAGATTAGCACGATCGTTCTATTTTAGTGCTAGGGTAATGCCGCTCGGACCATGTTGCTCGTGGCGGCGAAACGATATCGAAAGGGGAAGTGCAAATGGGTCGGTCGATCAATCTGGAAGGCAAGGTTGCGCTGGTCACGGGCGCGTCGAGCGGCCTTGGGCAGCGCTTTGCGCAGGTGCTGTCGCAGGCCGGTGCGAAGGTCGTGCTCGCGAGCCGTCGGGTCGAGCGCCTGAAGGAGCTGCGTGCCGAGATCGAGGCGGCGGGCGGCGCCGCGCACGTCGTGTCGCTCGACGTCACCGACGTCCAGAGCATCAAGGCGGCGGTCGCGCATGCGGAGACGGAAGCCGGTACGATCGACATCCTCGTGAACAATTCGGGCGTCTCGACGATGCAGAAGCTCGTCGACGTGACGCCGGCGGATTTCGAGTTCGTATTCGACACCAACACGCGCGGCGCGTTTTTCGTCGCACAGGAAGTCGCGAAGCGGATGATCATGCGCGCGAACGGAAGCGGCAACGGCAAGCCGCCGTGCCGGATCATCAACATCGCGTCGGTGGCCGGGTTGCGCGTGTTTCCGCAGATCGGGCTGTTCGCGATGAGCAAGGCCGCGGTCGTGCAGATGACGCGCGCGATGGCGCTCGAATGGGGGCGCCACGGGATCAACGTCAACGCGATCTGTCCGGGCTATATCGATACCGAAATCAATCATTATCTGTGGGAAACCGAGCAGGGCCAGAAGCTGCAGTCGATGCTGCCGCGCCGGCGCGTCGGCAAGCCGCAGGATCTCGACGGGCTGTTGTTGCTGCTCGCGGCCGACGAGTCGCAGTTCATCAATGGCTCGATTATCTCCGCCGACGACGGCTTCGGCCTCGCCTGAGCGGACGACATACCGCCACAAAGAAGACTGCAATGAGTGATTATTCCCCCGTTTTTGAGATGTCGATGCCGATCCGCTGGGGCGACATGGACGCGTTCGGCCATGTGAACAACACGGTCTATTTCCGCTACATGGAGCAGGCGCGGATCTCGTGGTTCGAGGAGCTCGGCATTGCCGGCGGCAACGGCGAGGGGCAGGGGCCCGTCATCGTCACGGCGTCGATGGAATTTCTCAAGCAACTGCACTATCCGGGCGACGTGATCGCGAAGATGTCGGCTGCAAAACCCGGCCGCAGCAGCTTCGACACGGGTTTCGAGCTGACGCGCGCCGACGATCCGCAGCATGTCTATGCGCGCGGCAATGCACGCTGCGTGTGGGTCGACTACGCGCTCGGCAAGTCGGTGCCGCTGCCCCAGTTGCTGCGCGACACGATCGAGCGCGCGCTCGCGGCGAAGGTCGGCTGAGCGTCGAGTCGGCGAGTCCGGGCCGGCACAAGGTCGCCGGGGCGGCACGCCATACCCGTTGTTTCCCGAATCGGCCGCCATGTGCGGCCGATTGTCATCCGGGCGCCGTCACTCACTGCCCGAGCAGGCGCTGCAGCAGCTCCGGCGTATTGTTGGTTCCGTACTTGCGCATCAGCCGCGCGCGGTAGATGTCGACCGTGCGCGAGCTGATGTCGAGCACGCGCCCGATCTGCTTGCTGGTCTTGCCGGTCGCGAGCTGCGCGGCGATCTCGCGCTCGCGCGGGGTCAGTTCGACGGCGACCCGGCGCGTCGCGCTCAAATCCTCGAAGGTCCACACGCCCGCCGCAAGCGGGGCGGTGCGGTCGATCGCGCGGCCGGTGACGTGGCACCAGAACAGCTCGCCGTCCGCCCGTTTCATGATTCTGTCATCCGAGTAGATGCCGTTCGCGGCCATCACGCGCGCGATGCGTTCGCCGATGCGCTGGAATTCGTCCGTCGACGGGTAGAGCACCTCGTACGATTTCCCGATCAGGTCGGCCCGCGCGCAGCGGAAGATCGACGCGAGCGCGTCGTTGCAGTCCTCGATCACGCGGTCGCGCGACAGCACGAGGCCGAGCGGCGCGAGGAGGAAGGCGGTTTGGTAATCGAGAGCGGGCATGGCGCAGGCAAGCGGAGGCAAACGCTTATGTATTTTTGCGTATTGTGCCGCATCCGCGCCGCATCGTACCCTTTCAGGCATCTCGTGGCGGTTTGCCGCGGTATAAAAACAGCGCGCCTCGACGCAGGCATCGCCGTGCATGCATAGAATGATGCGGCGGGCTTGCGGGCCACGTGGGCGCGTGAACCGGTTTCGCTGGTTTCCATAGAGGAAGGGACAACTGATGAACAAAGTCTATCCAAGCGCGGCTGCCGCGCTGGAAGGGATCGTCCGCGACGGACAGACCTTCGCGGTGGGCGGCTTCGGCCTGTGCGGGATTCCCGAGGCGCTGATCGCGGCGTTGCGCGATACGGCCGTCAAGGGCATCACCTGCATCAGCAACAACGCGGGCGTCGACGGTTTCGGCCTCGGCCTGCTGCTGGAAACGCGCCAGATCAAGAAGATGATCTCGTCGTACGTCGGCGAGAACAAGGAGTTCGAGCGCCAGTACCTGGCCGGCGAACTCGAGCTCGAATTCACGCCGCAAGGCACGCTCGCCGAAAAGCTGCGCGCGGGCGGTGCGGGCATCCCGGCGTTCTTCACGAACACGGGCTACGGCACCGTGATCGCGGAAGGCAAGGAAACGCGCCAGTTCGGCGATCGCCACTACGTGCTCGAGTCGTCGCTGACGGCCGATGTCGCGCTCGTGAAGGCTTGGAAGGCCGACAAGTCGGGCAACCTGATCTTTCGCCGCACCGCGCGCAACTTCAACCCGATGTGCGCGATGGCCGGCAAGATCACCGTCGCCGAGGTCGAGGAGATCGTCGAGAACGGCGCGCTCGATCCGGACCACATCCACACGCCGGGGATTTTCGTGCAACGCATCGTGCTGAACGCGACGCCCGAAAAACGCATCGAACAACGCGTCGTACGCGCGAAAGGAGACTGACATGGCCTGGAATCGTGACCAGATGGCCGCGCGCGCGGCGAAGGAATTGCAGGACGGCTTCTACGTGAACCTCGGCATCGGCCTGCCGACGCTCGTTGCGAACCACGTGCCGGAAGGTGTCGAGGTGTGGCTGCAGTCGGAGAACGGCCTGCTCGGCATCGGCCCGTCGCCGACCGAAGACGAAGTCGACGCCGATCTCATCAACGCCGGCAAGCAGACCGTCACGACGCTGCCGGGTTCGTCGATCTTCTCGTCGGCCGATTCGTTCGCGATGATCCGCGGCGGCCACATCAACCTGGCGATCCTCGGTGCAATGCAGGTCAGCAAGCAGGGCGATCTCGCGAACTGGATGATCCCCGGCAAGATGATCAAGGGGATGGGCGGCGCGATGGATCTCGTCGCCGGCGTGAAGCGCGTCGTCGTGCTGATGGAGCATGTCGCGAAGGGCGACCAGCACAAGATCCTCGAGGAATGCAACCTGCCGCTGACGGGCGTCGGCGTGGTCGACCTGATCATCACCGATCTCGGCGTGATCGAAGTGACGCCGTCCGGCCTGAAGGTGCTTGAGCTCGCCGACGGCGTGAGCGTCGACGAGATCCAGGCGAAGACGGGCGCGCCGCTCGACATCAGCGCGGTCGCATAAGGTTCCGCGCGTACGCGCAGCGTCGACGCCCCGCATGCCGGACGACGGCATGCGGGGCGTTTTTCATGGTGTCCTCCGTCAGGCCGATCGTCGGGTGCCCGACGAGCGGACCCGTGCGGCTGAAGCGGTTTACAATCGTTCGCATCGGGCGTCGCAAGCGTTGCCCTGCGCGTCGCCCCCGTTCGACAGGATGCCAACGATGCCAACGACCCCAGCGAATTCCCAGGTTCCTCGCCAGCGGCGCGTGCAGTGTGCGAGCGCTGCCGGCCTTCACCACGTCGCCTATACCGAGTGGGGCGATCCCGCCAACCCGCGCGTGCTGGTCTGCGTGCATGGGCTGACCCGTTCCGGGCGCGATTTCGACCGGCTCGCCGCGGCGCTGTCCGATACGTATCGCGTCGTCTGCCCCGATGTCGTCGGGCGCGGCCAGTCGGACTGGCTGGCCGATCCGCGGCTCTATGCGATCCCGCAATACGTGTCCGACATGGTGACGCTGATCGCGCGGCTCGACGTCGAATCGGTCGACTGGTTCGGCACGTCGATGGGCGGGTTGATCGGCATGGCGTTCGCGGGGCTGCCGGGTTCGCCGCTGCGCCGGATGATCGTCAACGACGTCGGCCCGCGCATCGAACCCGAGTCGCTCACGCGCATCGGCGAATATCTCGGCGTGCAGCCGCGCTTTGCGACCCGGCAGGAGGGCATCGACTATCTGACGTCGCTGTCGCTGCCGTTCGGGGCGCTGACCGCCGACGAATGGCGCGAGATCAACGGGCCGCTGCTGCGCGAGCTGCCCGAAGGGGGCTGGACGGTTCGCTACGATCCGCGCATCGCCGAACCGTTCAAGGCGACGACGCCCGAATTGGCGGCGCTCGGCGAGGCCGCGCTGTGGCGCGCGATCGAGACGACGAACGCGTCGTTGCTGGTCGTGCGCGGCGAGACGTCCGACCTGCTGTCGCGCGAGACGGTGGCCGACATGGAGCGTCGCGGCCGGCATGTGACACACGCCGAGATCCCAGGGGCGGGCCACGCGCCGGTGTTCATCGACGCAAGCCAGATTGCTCTCGCGCGGCGGTTTTTCGTCGAAGGCGGCGCATAAACGCGTCATAATATGCGGTTCGGCGGCACGCGGGCCGTGCCGCCGCCCGAATCTCCATCCACTTACGACCGGAACATTCAATGGCAGTCATTCGTCACCACGTCGGGGCTCGTCTCTCCGAAACCGCGATCCACAACGGTACCGTGTATCTGGCCGGCCAGATCGCCGAAGACACCACACAGGACATCAAGGGCCAGACGCGCGAAGTGCTTGGCCACATCGATCGCCTGCTCGCCGAAGCGAACAGCGACAAGGCGCATCTGCTGTCGGTTCAGATCTACATCTCGGATCTGGCGAACTTCGAAGGCATGAATGCGGAGTGGGATGCATGGGTCGCGCACGGCAACACGCCGCCGCGCGCCACCGTCGAGGCGAAGCTCGCGGATCCGGCACTGCTCGTCGAGATCGTGGTCGTCGCTGCGCAGCGGAGCTGAACTGAACGCAACCCGACGATGATCGCATTCCGCCAGGCCGAGCAATGACCGAGTCCGTTTCCGCCTCCCCCGTCGCGGCGCCGTCGTTCGACGACGTGCTCGCGTTCGTGCGCGAGCGGGCCGGCGACGTGCGCCTGTCGTCGGGCGAACTGCTCGCCGATCACTCGGCGGGCACGGCGTCGATCATGCGCACGCTGAATGTCGATCCGTCCGCGATGCAGGCGGCCGCGCTGTTCGTGCTGACGCCGCACCTGAGCGACCCCGAGCGCGAGCTCACCGAGCGTTTCGGCGACGAAGTGGCGCGGCTCGTGTCCGACGTGCGCAAGCTGTTGCGGCTCGGTACCGTCAGCCTGCGTGCCGCGCAGAACGCGGGGGCCGACGCGGGGCGCGATGCGGCCGAAGAGCGGCGCACGCAGATCGAGGCGCTGCGCAAGATGCTGCTGGCGTTCGCGCAAGACATCCGCGTGGTCCTGATCCGGCTCGCGTCGCGCTTGCAGTCGCTGCGCTACTACGCGGCCGCGAAGATCGACCCGCCGCCCGACGTTGCGCGCGAGACGCTCGAGATCTACGCGCCGCTCGCGAACCGTCTCGGCATCTGGCAATTGAAGTGGGAGCTCGAGGATCTCGCGTTCCGCTTCGAGGATCCCGTCACCTACAAGCGGATCGCGAAGCTGCTCGACGAGAAGCGCATCGAGCGCGAAGCGTACGTCAAGCAGGCGATCGACCGATTGCAGCAAGAGCTGGCGGATGCGCACATCCAGGCCGACGTGAGCGGCCGGCCGAAGCATATCTACAGCATCTGGCGCAAGATGCGCGGCAAGGAACTCGACTTCTCCGAGCTGTACGACGTGCGTGCGTTTCGCGTGATCGTGCCGGACATCAAGGATTGCTACGCGGTGCTCGGCATCGTGCATCACCTGTGGCAGCCGGTGCCGAAGGAATTCGACGACTACATCTCGCGGCCGAAGCCGAACGGCTACAAGTCGCTGCACACGGTCGTGATCGGCGACGATGGCCGCGCGTTCGAAGTGCAGATCCGCACGCAGGAGATGCACCGCTTCGCCGAGTATGGCGTCGCTGCGCACTGGCGCTACAAGGAAGCCGGCGCGCGCGGCTACGGCGGCCAGTTCTCGGCAAGCGACAAGTACGACGAGAAGATTGCATGGCTGCGCCAGCTGCTCGCGTGGAAGGATGACGTCGAGGACGGCGCGGAAAAGTCGGGCGACAAGGCGTGGGCGCAATTGCGCGAGACGTCGCTCGACGACGATCACATCTACGTGCTGACGCCGCAGGCGCGCGTGATCGCGTTGCCGCAGGGCGCGACGCCGGTCGATTTCGCATACCACCTGCACAGCGAGCTGGGCCATCGCTGCCGCGGCGCACGCGTCGACGGCGCGATGGTGCCGCTCAACACGCCGCTCGCAAACGGCCAGACGGTCGAGATCGTCGCGGTGAAGGAGGGCGGGCCGTCGCGCGACTGGCTGAACCTGCAGCTCGGCTATATGAAGAGCCCGCGCGCGCGTCAGAAAGTGCGGGCGTGGTTCAACTCGATCGAGCAGGAAGAAAACGTCGCGCATGGCCGCGCGCTCGTCGAAAAGACGCTGCAACGCGAGGGCAAGACGTCGGTCAGCCTGGACAATCTCGCCGCGAAGCTCGGCTTCAAGTCGCCCGAGGAGTTGTTCTCGGTCGTCGGCAAGGAAGAGTTCAGCCTGCGCAATGTCGAGCACGCGCTGTCCGATGCGCCGCCGCCCGAACCGGCGCCCGAGGCGCCTGCCGATTTCGAGAAGCGCAGCAGCGGCGCGAGCGTGGCGCATGGCGCGTCGACCGGTGTGCTGGTCGTGGGCGTCGACGCGCTGCTGACCCAGCTCGCGCGCTGCTGCCGTCCGGCGCCGCCCGATCCGATCAGCGGTTTCGTCACGCGCGGCAAGGGGATGTCGATCCACCGCACCGATTGCCCGACGTTCCGCAGGATGGTCGAGCGCGCGCCGGAGCGCGTGCTGCAGACGACCTGGTCAGCCGACGTGCTCGGCGGGCGCGGTGCGTCCGTCTATCCGGTCGACCTGATGATCGAGGCGAGCGACCGGCAAGGGTTGCTGCGCGACATCTCCGAAGTGTTCGCGCGCGAGAAGATGAACGTGGTGGGCGTGAAGACGCAGAGCCGTCGCAATGCAGCATTCATGCAGTTCACGGTCGAGGTGTCGAACTCGGCGCAGGTGCAGCGCGCGTGCACGCTGCTCGGCGAAGTGCAAGGCGTCGTGCGGGCGGGGCGGAAGGCCTGATGTGGGGTTCGAACACCGTTATTTTGCTGCGGCCGCATAAAAATACTTGCCAAGCGGGTAACGGCTCCATATAATCTTAGCTTCACTAGGCTCGTAGCTCAGCTGGTTAGAGCACCACCTTGACATGGTGGGGGTCGTTGGTTCGAGTCCAATCGAGCCTACCAACGAATTGAGAATGCCCGGTCTCCGGGTGTTCGATGCAGCAAATAACTCAACGCGAACAAGGCGAATACGGTTATGACACCGCGAACGTTGACCGAAACCTTTTCGGAGCGACGCTAGTCGAGGAACCCTTTCGCCCTTTCAGTTTGAGTGAAGTATCGAATGCGGCCCCTCGAAAGCGGGGCCGCATTTTTTTTGTCGCGACATTTTCCCGCGTGATTTTTATATCGCGTACCTGGTCTGCCGCCCACTGTCGGCATCACGGAGATTGCTATGGTTTCGATACGCTTGCCTGACGGCTCAGTTCGACAATACGAGCATCCGGTGACAGTTGCCGAGGTTGCAGCCTCGATCGGTCCCGGCCTTGCGAAGGCTGCGCTTGGTGGCAAGCTCGATGGCGAGCTCGTCGATACGTCGGCCGTGATCGACCGCGATGCGTCGCTCGCGATCGTGACCGACAAGGACGCCGACGGCCTCGACATCATCCGTCACTCGACGGCGCACTTGCTCGCGTACGCGGTGAAGGAACTGTATCCGGACGCGCAGGTGACGATCGGCCCGGTGATCGACAACGGTTTCTATTACGACTTCTCATACAACCGCCCGTTTACGCCCGAAGATCTGGAAAAGATCGAAAAGCGCATGCAGGAGCTCGTGAAGAAGGACGAGCCCGTGACGCGCCGAGTCGTGTCGCGTGACGAAGCGGCGGGCTACTTCCGCAGCATCGGCGAGAAGTACAAGGCCGAGATCATCGAGTCGATTCCGCAAAGCGACGAAATCAAGCTGTATTCGCACGGCGGCTTTACCGATCTGTGCCGTGGCCCGCACGTGCCGTCCACCGGCAAGCTGAAGGTGTTCAAGCTGATGAAGGTTGCCGGCGCGTACTGGCGCGGCGATTCGAAGAACGAGCAGCTGCAGCGCATCTACGGCACGGCCTGGACGAAGAAGGAAGACCAGGATCAGTACCTGCACATGCTCGAGGAAGCGGAAAAGCGCGACCACCGCAAGCTCGGCAAGCAGCTCGACCTGTTCCACATGCAGGAAGAGTCGCCGGGCATGGTGTTCTGGCATCCGAAGGGCTGGGCGCTGTGGCAGCAGGTCGAGCAGTACATGCGCCGCCGCGTGAACGAAGCCGGCTACCTCGAGATCAAGACGCCGATGATCATGGACCGCTCGCTGTGGGAGGCGTCGGGTCACTGGCAGAACTACCGCGAGAACATGTTCACGACGGAGTCGGAGAAGCGCGACTACGCGATCAAACCGATGAACTGCCCGGGCCACGTCCAGGTGTTCAAGCACGGCCTGCGCTCGTACCGCGACCTGCCGCTGCGTTACGCGGAATTCGGTTCGTGCCACCGCAACGAGGCGTCGGGCGCGCTGCACGGCCTGATGCGCGTGCGCGGCTTCGTGCAGGACGATGCGCACATCTTCTGTACGGAAGACCAGTTCATCTCGGAGTCGATCGCGTTCAACACGCTGGCGATGAGCGTGTACAAGGACTTCGGTTTCGATCACATCGACATCAAGCTGTCGCTGCGCCCGGAGCAGCGCGCGGGTACGGACGAAACCTGGGATCGCGCCGAGCAGGGCCTGCGCGACGCGCTGACGGCGTGCGGCCTCACGTGGGAAGAGCTGCCGGGTGAAGGCGCGTTCTACGGTCCGAAGATCGAGTACCACATCAAGGATGCGCTCGGCCGTTCGTGGCAGTGCGGTACGCTGCAGCTCGACATGGTGCTGCCGGAGCGCCTCGGCGCCGAGTATGTCGCAGATGACAGCAGCCGTCGCCGTCCGGTGATGCTGCACCGTGCGATCGTCGGTTCGATGGAGCGTTTCCTCGGCATTTTGATCGAGCACCACGCTGGTGCGATGCCGGCCTGGCTCGCGCCGTTCCAGGCAGTTGTGCTCAATATCGCCGAAAGTCAGGCCGAATATGCGCAATCTCTGGCCCAATCGTTGCAAAAACAAGGGGTTAGAGTGACGGCCGATTTGCGCAATGAGAAGATTAGCTATAAAATACGCGAGCACACGCTGGAAAAGGTGCCTTATCTCCTCGTCGTGGGGGACAAGGAGCGTGATGCGCAAACGGTAGCCGTGCGTGCCCGTGGCGGCGTCGATCTTGGCGTGATGCCGGTCGAAGCCTTCGTTGAGCGTCTGCAGGAAGACCTGCGCTCGTTCAAGTAACCGCCCTGGCAGCGCGGCTCGTTTTTTTAATTTTTAGAGGAAACGTAACATCGCTACTGATAAGTCGTCGCACCGCATCAACGGTGAAATCACTGCGCCGGAAGTGCGCCTGGTCGGGATCGAGAACGAACCGCTCGGTATCGTAAAACTCGCTGATGCTTTCCGTAAATCGGAAGAACTGGATGTTGACCTGGTGGAAATCGCGCCGCAAGCGGTTCCCCCGGTTTGCCGTCTGATGGATTACGGCAAGTTCAAGTACCAGGAGTCGAAGAAGCAGCACGAAGCGAAGCTGAAGCAGAAGGTCATCCAGGTCAAGGAAGTCAAGTTCCGCCCGGGTACCGATGACGGTGACTACAACGTCAAGCTCCGCAATCTCGTGCGCTTCCTCGAAGAAGGCGACAAGACGAAGATCACGTTGCGTTTCCGCGGCCGCGAAATGGCTCACCAGGAAATCGGTATGCGGATGCTTGAGCGTCTGCGCACGGATCTCGAGGAAGTCGGCCAGGTCGAGCAGATGCCGAAGATGGAAGGGCGCCAGATGATCATGGTGCTCTCGCCGAAGAAAAAGAAGTAACGGGCCCGCGCGCGTCGCGCGCAGGTTCGCAGAGGTTCGGCGCGTTGCCCGGTCAGGGCGGCGCGCCAACAATGACGGCGGCTGCGCAAGCGGTTCGCCGTACACAAGTGGACTGGGTTTCGAAGGGCGGGTCCAGGGCGCAAGCCAACCGCACACCCATCGCCATCTAATAAACTGGAGTTGTTCGTCATGCCTAAGATGAAGACCAAGAAGAGTGCTGCAAAGCGCTTCGTGGTGCGTCCGGGCGGTACCGTCAAGCGCGGTCAAGCCTTCAAGCGTCACATCCTGACCAAGAAAACCACGAAGAACAAGCGTCACCTGCGCGGCGCAACGGCAGTTCATGATTCCGATCTGAACTCCGTCCGCGCGATGCTGCCGTTCGCGTAACCCCTAACTGATACTCTAAGGAGAGAAACATGCCTCGAGTCAAACGTGGGGTAACCGCACGGGCCCGCCACAAGAAGATCATCAACCTGGCCAAGGGTTATCGCGGCCGCCGCAATAACGTCTACCGTATCGCCAAGCAGGCGGTGATGCGCGCTGGTCAGTACGCGTACCGCGATCGCCGCAACAAGAAGCGTGTGTTCCGCGCACTGTGGATCACGCGTATCAACGCGGCAGTTCGCCAGCACGACATGACCTACAGCGTGTTCATCAACGGCCTGAAGAAGGCGTCGATCGAACTCGACCGTAAGGTTCTGGCCGACATGGCGGTGTTCGACAAGGCTGCTTTTGCTGCGATCGTCAAGCAGGTGAAAGCCGCCGTTGCAGCCTAATTGCGAAATTAGCACTGCGTGGTTAGTTGCAGCGAGGTTCCGGTAGTCTCGGCCGCTGCAGCGAAAACGGGGCTCTTCCGAGCCCCTTTTTTGTTTGGTGGGCGATTTCGCTCGCCAAGACCGAATGACGTTGGAAATGATGGGATCTATGGATCTGGACCAGATTGTCGCCGACGCGCAGCAGTCCTTCGAACAGGCTGCCGACATCACCACGCTCGAAAACGAGAAAGCACGATTTCTCGGCAAGTCGGGTGCGCTGACCGAGTTGCTGAAGGGCCTCGGCAAGCTCGATCCCGAAGCACGCAAGACCGAAGGCGCACGCATCAACGTCGCGAAGCAGCAGGTTGAAGCCGCGCTGACCGCCCGTCGCCAGGCACTGGCCGACGCGCTGCTGAATCAGCGCCTCACTGCCGAAGCGATCGACGTGACGTTGCCGGGCCGCGGCGCCGGTGCAGGCAGCCTGCACCCCGTGATGCGCACGTGGGAGCGTGTCGAACAGATTTTCGGCTCGATCGGTTTCGATGTGGCCGACGGCCCCGAAATCGAGACCGACTGGTACAACTTCACGTCGCTGAACAGCCCGGAGAACCATCCGGCGCGTTCGATGCAGGACACCTTCTACGTCGAAGGCAAGGATGCCGACGGCCGCCAGTTGCTGCTGCGCACGCACACGAGCCCGATGCAGGTGCGTTACGCGCGCATGAACCGTCCGCCGATCAAGGTGATCGCGCCGGGCCGCACGTATCGCGTCGACAGCGATGCGACCCACTCGCCGATGTTCAATCAGGTCGAGGGGCTGTGGATCGACGAAAACATCAGCTTCGCCGACCTCAAGGGCGTCTATACCGACTTCCTGAAAAAATTCTTCGAGCGCGACGACATTCTCGTGCGCTTCCGTCCGTCGTATTTCCCGTTCACGGAACCGTCGGCCGAGATCGACATGATGTTCGAGCAAGGCAAGAACGCCGGCAAGTGGCTCGAGATCTCCGGTTCGGGGCAGGTGCATCCGACCGTGATTCGCAACATGGGCCTCGATCCCGAGCGCTACATCGGCTTTGCGTTCGGCAGCGGCCTCGAGCGCCTGACGATGCTGCGCTACGGCGTCCAGGATCTCCGGCTGTTCTTCGAGAACGACCTGCGTTTCCTGCGCCAGTTCGCGTAACGCCGCGCGCCGCGCCGACCTGTGCCCGTGCACGCCCCGACGGACGTTTCCGAGGGGCCCGGGCGTCGATCTAACCTGTTTCGAACGTAGACATCCATGCAATTCCCTGAATCCTGGTTGAGAACCTTTGTCGACCCGCAGCTGACGACCGACGAACTGTCGCACGCGCTGACGATGGCGGGGCTCGAAGTCGAATCGCTGAGCAAGGCTGCGCCGCCGACGTCGAAGATCGTCGTCGGCCGCGTGCTCGAAGTCGTCAAGCATCCGGATGCGGACAAGCTCAATGTCTGCCAGGTCGACGCCGGCACCGGCGCGACGCTGAATATCGTCTGCGGCGCACCGAACGTCGCGCCCGGCATCAAGGTACCGGTCGCGCTGGTCGGCGCGGAACTGCCGCCGGCAGAAGAGGGCGGCAAGCCGTTCGCGATCAAGCTGTCGAAGCTGCGCGGCGTGGAGAGCCAGGGCATGCTGTGCTCGGCGCGCGAGCTGAAGCTGTCCGAGGATCACAGCGGCCTGCTGGTGCTGCCGGAAGACACGCCGGTCGGCCAGGACATCCGCGAGACGCTCAATCTCGACGACACGATCTTCGAAATCAAGCTGACGCCGAACAAGGCCGACTGCCTGTCCGTGTTCGGCATCGCACGCGAGACGGCTGCGATCACCGGCGCACCGCTGACGCCGGTCGACATCCGCCCGGTGCGCGCCGAGCTCGACGAGACGCTGCCGGTGCGCATTGCCGCGCCCGATCTGTGCGGCCGCTTCTCGGGTCGCGTGATCCGCGGCGTGAACGCGCATGCGAAGACCCCGCAGTGGATGGTCGAGCGCCTCGAGCGTTCCGGCCAGCGCAGCGTGTCGGCGCTCGTCGACATCTCGAACTACGTGATGTTCGAGCTCGGCCGTCCGTCGCACGTGTTCGATCTCGACAAGATCCACGGCGGCATCGAGGTGCGCTGGGGCAAGCGCGGCGAGTCGCTGAAGCTGCTCAACGGCAACACGGTCGAACTCGACGAAGCGGTCGGCGTGATTTCGGACGACCGTCAGGTCGAAAGCCTGGCCGGCATCATGGGCGGTGACAGCACGGCCGTCACGCTCGATACGACCAACATCTACCTGGAAGCCGCATTCTGGTGGCCGGACAGCATCCGCGGCCGCGCGCGCAAGTACAACTTCTCGACCGATGCGGCGCATCGCTTCGAGCGCGGCGTCGACTACGCGACGACCGTCGAGCACGTCGAGCGCATCACGCAACTGATTCTCGAGATCTGCGGCGGCAAGGCCGGCCCGGTCGACGATCAGTCCGTGAACCTGCCGCAGCGCGCGCCGGTGAAGATGCGTGTATCGCGCGCGAACCGCATCATCGGCGTGCAGATCGGCGCCGACGAGATCGCCAGCATCTTCACGCGCCTCGGCCTGCCGTTCGAGCGTGAAGACGACGCGTTCCTCGTCACGCCGCCGTCGCATCGCTTCGACATCGAGATCGAGGAAGACCTGATCGAGGAAGTGGCGCGCATCTACGGCTTCGAAAAGATCCCGGCGCGTCCGCCGGTCGCGACGAGCGAAATGCGCGCGACCAACGAGACGCGGCGCTCGATCCACGACATCCGTCACGCGCTCGCCGCGCGCGACTACGCGGAAACCGTCAACTTCAGCTTCGTCGATGCGGAGTGGGAGCAGGATTTCGCGGGCAACGACCAACCCATCCGTCTGCTGAACCCGATCGCGAGCCAGCTGTCGGTGATGCGCACGACGCTGTTCGGCAGCCTGATTTCCGTGCTGCGCCACAACCTGAACCGCCGTGCGGATCGCGTGCGCGTGTTCGAGGCTGGCCGCGTGTTCCTCACCGATACGGCGGCGAAGGCCGGCGAGCTGACGGTCGAGGGCTACGTGCAGCCGAAGCGCGTCGGTGCGCTTGCCTACGGTCCGGCGCTCGACGAGCAATGGGGCACGGCGACCCGCGCGGTCGATTTCTTCGACGTGAAGGGCGATCTCGAAGCACTGCTCGCGCCCGCAACCGCACGCTTCGTGAAGGCAGAGCATCCGGCCCTCCATCCGGGCCGCAGCGCGCGCATCGAAGTCGATGGCCGTGCGGTCGGCTGGATCGGCGAGTTGCACCCGCGCCTGATGCAGAAGTACGAGCTGCCGAACGCGCCGGTGATGTTCGAGGTCGACGCGGACGCGCTGATTGCACGTGCGTTGCCCGCGCCGACCGACGTATCGAAATTCCCGCCGGTTCGTCGCGATATCGCCGTTGTCGTCGATCAGGCGGTCGAGGTTCAGGCACTTTTCGACGAAATGAAGAAGGCGCTTGCAGAAGAGGCCTGCCGATTCGTTCAGAAGGTTGTACTCTTCGACGAATTTCGTGCAAAATCAAATACTTCCGGTGGTCTTGCCGCGCACGAGAAGAGCCTTGCCTTCCGCGTGACGCTGCAGGACGCGGCTGGCACGCTACAGGACGAGGTCGTCGATCAGGCGATCCAGACGCTGGTCGAGCGGATGGCTCGTGCCGGTGCGCGCCTGCGCGGCTAAGGAGGAGGTCCGCCCGCTCGCGGGGGCCTTTTCCGATCGTAAGTTTTGATTTAACGCGCTGTATGGCAGATATGAACGACATGACCTCGAGTGAATTCGAAGCCCTCCTGACGGCGCAACGCAGCGCCATGAACCGCGACGCTTCGGCGCCGGCGTCCACCGAGACGCCCACGCTGACGAAGGCGGAACTGGCGGAGCTGCTGTTCGACAGCGTCGGGCTGAACAAGCGTGAAGCGAAGGACATGGTCGAGGCGTTTTTCGAGGTGATCCGTGACGCGCTCGAAAACGGCGAGAGCGTCAAGCTGTCGGGGTTCGGCAATTTCCAGTTGCGCGACAAGCCGCAGCGCCCGGGCCGCAATCCGAAGACGGGCGAGGCGATTCCGATCGCGGCCCGCCGGGTGGTAACCTTCCACGCGAGCCAGAAGCTGAAGGCGCTGGTCGAAAACGGCGCGGAGTAAGCCCCGCGCGCTGACGTCTCCGCGCGGCCGCCGCGCACCCTTTACCGACGGTTAACCGACGATGACCACTACGGTTGAGAAAGTCGTCTTGCCTCCGATTCCCGCGAAGCGCTACTTCACGATCGGTGAAGTCAGCGAGCTGTGCGGGGTCAAGCCGCATGTGCTGCGTTATTGGGAACAGGAATTCACTCAACTGCGGCCGGTGAAGCGGCGCGGCAATCGTCGGTATTACCAGCACCACGAAGTGCTGCTGATCCGGCGGATTCGCGAGTTGCTGTACGAGCAGGGATTCACGATCAACGGCGCGCGCAACCGGCTCGATTCGCCGGCCGGCGAGCGGGCCGCGGCAGCAGCCGTCGAGCCGGAGGCGCAGGCCGCCGATGCACGCACACCGGGCAAGCCAGGCACGACCGTCGACGTCATTGCATTGCGGCAGGCGCTGCTCGACGTGATCGATGGACTGAAGCACGACTGAGTGCGAAGCGTGAAGAATGAAATGAAAAGCCCGGTTGGCAGCGTGCCGCCGGGCTTTTTTCATGCGTGCCGCGTGCGTTTCAGCGTGACGCGAGCGGGTTCTTCTGCCCCATGTCGACGACCAGCGTGCCGTCCGGCAGCATTCGCACCGAGCCCTGCGCGACCTGGCTGCGGTAGCCGTACAGGTCGAAACGCATCGGGCCGGCCTCGGCCGAATTCCGGATCAGCGCGCGCACGTTCAGTTCGAGCACGTTGAACATCTTCATGTCGCCGCCTTCCATCCACATGTAGCTCGGTGCATCGATCTGCGGCCGTTGCGGCGCGGGCGCGCCTGCCATGCGCCTGAACGTGAGACGCAGCCCGTCGCGCTCGACCGTTGCCTGTCCGAGCTTGCCGTTCAGCACGGGGGGCGGGAACACGGTGTACTGGTCGAGCACGAGCGTGTCGCCACGCAGTTCCGCGCCGCGCCGCTGCAACGGCGTCAGCGACGCGAGCTCGATGCCGAGCGAACGCAGCAGCTTCGCCTGCGGGATGCCGAGCACCGACACCTGGGACGGTTTGAATGCGAGATGCCGGTCGTCGAGCACGGACAGCGTGCCCTTCATGTCGGTCGGCAGCCAGACGCCCGGCACGTGGTTCCACAGCTTGATGCCGCCCTGGACGCGCAGGTTCGTGCCGTCCGCGCTCAGTTGCAGGTCGTTGAGGGAGCGGGGTGAGTAGTCGAGCAGATAGTTGTTGAAGAGCGCCGACATCGCCTTCCACGACTCGACGACGGTGCCGCCGAGAATGCGGATGTCGTACTGGTTCGGATCGTCGAGGTCGACGGGTTCGCCGGGCCGCTTCGAGACGAGCTCGACGTCGAGGTCCTCGACGTGAAAGCCGATATCCCCGGACAGGTTGAAGTCGACGTTGCGCAGATGGATCGTCGGGTTGCGGTTCGACACGTGCCGTTCGTTGAACGGCGTGGTCGACGTGCGCCGCATTGCGACCTTCTGCATGCCGGGGTGGGCGGGGTTCGCCGCGAGTGCGTAGGCTTCCCAGTGCTGGCGTATGTCGCGCAACGCACTCTGTTGCGCGGCGAGGAAGCTGTCGTTCAGGCGCGCGGTCGCGTTGCCGAGCAGCGCGCCGCTGGCCGGGCCCGCATACGACGGCATCCGGATCGCCATCGCGCCGCTTTCGTCGAAATTGAAGTAGCCGGCCGACACCTGGTCGCGATAGTGATAAAGGTCGAACACGAAGGTCTGGTCACGTTTCGTGGAATCGACCGGACCGATCAGGATGTCCGCGTTCATCGGCATCGAGCGCATGAACTTCACGTCGCCGCCGCGAATGTACATCGCTTGCTGCGGCGCGTTCGCGGGCATCGCGAAGCCGGCATGCGTGCCGTCGTCGAGCTTCAGGTCGAGCCCGGCCGGCGTCACGCGCAGCGCGGTGATCGTGAGTTTCAGGCGCGGCGGCGGCATCAGCTTGTCGACCGACATCACGAGGTCGTCGCCGGCGAGTTGCGCGATCGGCGTCTGGACTTTCAGCAGGTCGGCCATCTTCACGTTGGCCGCGCGCATCACCGGCTGCGCGTTGATGCCCGATACGCGCACGCCCGTCGGATGGAACACGAGCTGGCTGCCGTCACGGATCGCGAGGGTGCCGGTCAGCGAGAACGGCACCCAGCCGTCGCGCTGCATCTCGCCTTGCAGGTGGATCACGCCGTCGCCGGCCGACACGGCGAGCTTGCGCAGCGGCGCGTTGCGGTAGCCGAAGATGTACGTGTTGAAGAGGGCGGTGAGCTTCGCGTCGTCGAGCGTGACCGTGCCTTCATGCACGTCGATCTGGAAACTGGTCGGATCGTCGAACACGATCGGCGCGCCGGCTTGCGTCGGCACGAGCGTGGCCGACAATTGATGGATGAAGAAGCCGAGATTGTTGACGATGCGGAAATCGACGTCGCGCAGGAACGTCATCGCGCCGTTCTGGCCCGAGTCGCGCAGCGTGAACGGACGCGGTTGCGTGAGGCTGATCGATGCGAGCGACGGCACGGTGCGTGCGACCTGCTGCTCGCGGGCGAGGCGTTCGGCCTTGGTGCGTTCGATCTTCGTCGACGTGACCGACGCGTTGCCGTCACGCTGCGCGGATGATTCCGCGCAACCGGCGCACAGCAGCGCGAGCGCCAGCACGCCGCAGCCGAACACGCGGGACGGCTTGGGCGAGAGGGGGCGGGCCGCGCGTGGCGGGCCGGAAATCCAGTCGAAAATTGCCAAAGGCGAGCGATGGCCGCGCCGGACCGCATTCCGCATCGTCTGTCTCCATGTCTTGTCGTGATCGACGGCGGCGCGCGCCACTGCACGGCGCGAGCGTCGATGCCGTGCAGTGTGGCATAGCGTGCTAGAGCGGCGTTACCAAACAACGGGCGCCGGGGTGCGCCCGTCCGGCGGGCTGCGGGACAATGGATTCGGGGTGGTTGGGCGGCCGGATCAAACGGTCGTTTGGTTTGCGCGGCCCGTCGTTGGCGAATGTTTCTGCGATCGGGAAAATCCGCCGCAGCCTTGGCCGATGCGGGTTTCGCCGGATGCGACGGGCAGCGGCCGCGGCGGTCGAAGCGAGGATGCGATCCGGCCCCCGTCGCAACTGCCGCGAGTCGATCAGACCAGCATATGCTGCCGAATTGCGTTCAGCGTCGCCTGGTCGAGTTGCAGCCCGTTCGCGATATACGACGTCATCGAGCCGTACGACGCGGCGACCTGGTCGAATGCCGCCTGCAGATAGTCGGTGTGCGCGCCTTGCAGCGCGGTCATCATGTCTGCCGCATTTTGCCCGCCGGCTTTCTGCGCCTGGGCGACCGAAGCGGCGATTTCCGATGCGCTATAGACGTTCGTCAGCAGATAGTCGGCGAGTATCGTCTGCTCGGACGCGCCCAGGATCGTGTGCAGGATGGCGGTTGCCCAGCCCGTGCGATCCTTGCCGGCCGTGCAGTGGAACACCAGGTTTTCGCCGGAGCCGGCGAAGCCGGTGAAGAGCGCGTGATAGCTGGCATGCGCGGTGTCCGACGTGACGAACGCGCGGTACATGCTCAACATGAATGCCGTCGCGGTGGCGCCGGTGGTCGGGATCGGATCGATGCTGGCAGCCCCGAGCACGTTGAGGTTTTGCCAGGTGGCGCCCGCCAGCGGCACATCCGCTTGCGTCTTGATCTCGGCGGGTGTGCGCAGGTCGCAGACCTGCCTGATGTCGAGCGTGCCGACGGTGGCGATGTCCGCGGCCGACAACGCGAGCGCGGATGAACGATAGAGCACGCCTTTTTTCATCTTCGCGCCGCTCGTTGTCACGTAGCCGGTTCCGTCCGGCCCGGCCGTGTCGCGAAAATTCGATGCGGAACTCAGCCGAGGTGTCGTGACCGGCGCGACCGAAATCGAGTCGCCTCCGCATGCCGACAGAAGCGATGCGCTTCCCAGCGCCACGCCTATCGTGCCGGCGCCCAGCCGGAGAAAATGTCGACGGGAAAATTCGTTTTTCTGATGCATTCAATGCCCTGTGTCGAAGACGGTTACAAGAGGTCGCGACTGCGGTGGTGACCGAGGTTGCCTCCTGTATCACGTGCGACGCGGCAAAGCCGGGCCGGATCGATCGGCATGCAGTCGGACGGTTCGCCCATGCGCATCGATCTCGCGCCGGGTAACCGCACGGTAGCGATTTGCGTCGAACCGGCCATCGTCCTTTTCGATTAGGTCGGAATGCGGGTTGCCGGGGTCGGCTGCGCGTTGTCGACAGGTAGGATCGGCGGCAGCAGCGAGGTAAGATCGGCATCAGTGGCTGTATCGACCAAAGCACAGTAGCCATCACGGGGAAACGTCATGGATCTCAAGGAAGTCGACGTATTGGGTGCGGGCGTGGGCGATCACTGGTACTACGCGTCGAAGGCGAGTGCGATCCGTCGGTTCCTTGGGGTGCCTGGTGCAAACCGGATACTCGATGTCGGTGCAGGCTCGGGCTTCTTCTCGAAGCACTTGCTGGAGCGTACGCAGGCGACGGAGGCGTGGTGTGTCGATACGAGCTATGCGGACGATACCGACGGCGAAGCGTCCGGCAAGCCCATCCACTTTCGGCGATCCATTGATCGATTCGACGCCGATCTCGTGTTGCTGATGGACGTGCTCGAGCATGTCGACGACGATGTCGGTCTGCTCACGCAGTATGTAAAGGGTGCGCCTTCGGGTAGCCGCTTTCTGATCACGGTTCCCGCGTTCCAGTTCCTCTGGAGCGGTCATGACGATTTTCTCGAACACAAGCGCCGATATACGCTGGGCAGTCTCGAGGACGTGGTGCGTCGCTCGGGGCTCGACGTCGAGCACGGCGCCTATTATTTCGGTCTCACGTTTCCGCTTGCGGCAGCGTTGCGGCTCGGCGAGCGGGTGCGTCGGCAGCCGAGCGAGCCGGCGTCGCAATTGCGTCGTCACCATCCGTTCGTCAACGGCGTGCTCAAGTCGATCTGTCGGATCGAGTTACCGATATTCCGTTTCAACCGCGTCGCCGGGCTGACGGTCATCTGCGTTGCGCGCAAGCGGTGAAGGCGAGGCGGAGTCGGGTGGTGCGCAATTCGTCCATGCCATGCGCGTCGTTGCTCGCATCGGCGCCTTCACGCCAAAAAATTTCACAAGAATATCCACAAAATGCATGCGACCCGTTCTAAATCGGAAAACTGTCTGTTATAATTTTTTTCTTTCGGGGCGTAGCGCAGCCTGGTAGCGTACCTGCATGGGGTGCAGGTGGTCGGAGGTTCAAATCCTCTCGCCCCGACCAGACAAAGAACCCGCGTCAGCTCAAGCTGACGCGGGTTTTTTCTTGCCGGTCGCTTTTTTGCACATCGCGGCGCGGCCCCGGTAAAATGCAAGGTTGATCCACGGAAAGCGCCGTGATTTAGCGGAAGAGGATTCCCCGAACATGACTGATCTTCGTCTTACCATGCGGTTCGCTGCAGTGCTCGCCACCGGCGCGCTCGTCGCCGGTTGCGGTACGTCGTCGCCCACGAAAGTGGACTACAAGAGCGATTCGAAATCGAAGGAAGCGTCGCTCGCAGTGCCGCCCAACATGCTCGACGAGACGGCCGATCAGCGTTCGCTGCCGCCCCAGGGCGGCGCGACTTCCCTGTCCGCGCTTCAGCAGGTCCAGCAGGCAGCGCCTGCGCTGGACACCGTTGCTCCGGCCGTCGCCGGCATGCATATCCAGCGCGACGGCACCGAGAGCTGGCTCGTGATCGACGGCAAGCAGCCCGCCGCCGTCTGGCCGCAGGTTCGCCGCTTCTGGCAGGAGCAGGGCTTCCTGCTCGTCGTCGACCAGCGCGACAAGGGCGTGATGGAAACCGACTGGAACGAAACCCATCCGCAGATCAACGACGGCCTGATCCGTAGCGTGATCTCGAAGGCGATGGGCAACTCGTACGTGACGGCCGAGCGCAACAAGTACCGTACGCGCCTCGATTCGGCGCCGAATGGCGGCACCTACGTGTTCATCAGCCAGAAGGGGATGCGCGAAGCAATCACGGGCTCGAACAACGATTCGAGCAAGTGGGAACCGAAGCCGAATGATCCGGCGCTCGAGACCGAATACCTGAAGCGTTTGATGGCGGTGCTCGCACAGAACGAGCAGCGCGCGAAGAACGGCGAGCCGCCAATCGCGAACATCAAGGACAACACGGTACCGGTGGCCAAGGACAAGAAGGCCGACGACGCATCGTCGAAGGCTGCTGCAGCGATTGCCGCGCAAAACGTCTCCCGCACGTCGGCGCAAGGCACCGATGCGGCCGATGCTGCCGTCCCGACGGAAGTCACGCTCGGCGAGCCATACGACCGGTCGTGGCTGCACGTCGGTCTCGCGCTCGATCGTGCGAACTTCACCGTCGACGATCGTGATCGCACGAAGGGCCTGTATTTCGTGCGCTATGTCGATCCGAAGGATCTGACCTCGGCCGAGCAGGGCTTCTGGAGCCAGTTGTTCCACGGCAAGAAGGAAAAGCAGGCGAAGCAGTACCGTGTCAACGTGAAGGCACTCACGGCCGACCAGACGCGCATCGCGGTCGTCGACGATGCGGGTGCGATCGATACGTCGTCGCCGGCTCGCCAGATCATGGGGCTGCTCGTGAATCAGCTTCGCTGATCTCGGCGTTTCTCCGCATCAATGAAAAGCCCGCCACATGGCGGGCTTTTTTCATTGCCGCTCGCGGGTGCGCATGTGTGCCGGAGGTTCGGTCCCTCCTCGTGACGTTACGTAACATCCGCGCGTTACGGCGGCAAAACCCATGTCGCATCGTCGAAGGTCAAAAATTTATCCTTTTAAATCAACGGGGTGGTCGGTTCGTGGTGGCTGGCACGCAACCTGCTTTATATGTTGGAATTGTTGAAACAGGGAGGATGGCGTCAGATGCCGGGGGTGCGCCGCGAGCGCCTGATCATCGGTATCGACGTCTTCGAATGCCGACGCGACAAGCGTCGGCGCAACGGATGACGATCCGCGCCAGCGTGCGGATCTCGATGGCCCCGTCGCCTATCCTCGTAGGGCGACGGTTTCGCCCGCGCTTCTCTGAAGCGCGGGCTATTTTTTTGGGGCCGTCGCATGACGCCGTGCCGGCGCAGCCGCTGCACGATTCGCGTATTCTCGGACTTTTCCAGATAGAGAGGGAGCGGGAATGGCGGAAATTGCGGTCGTGGCGCTGATCGTGGCGAAGCCGGGCGCCGAGGAGAATTTGCGTGCCCAGCTCGAGGGGATCGTCGAGCCGACCCGCAACGAAGCCGGTGCATTGCAGTATGACCTGCATCGGGACTTGAAGGAGCCGGCGCGATTCGTATTCGTCGAGCGCTGGGAAAGCGAGGAGGCGCTGGCTGCTCATGCGCGTTCCGCGCACATTCTCGCTTATCGGGAAGCGGCCGCGGACTGGATCGAGCATTCCGAAATCCGCGTGCTGTCGAAGCTCGTCTGAGCCGGGCAGGGCGACCGGACGTGTCCGGTCGCAGGATGCGTCAGTGCGACGTGTTGGGTACGTCGAGGATCAGGATGATCGTCCAGTCGGCGTCGCCGTCGTGATGGTACTGGCGCTCGGCGACGATGAACGGTTGCTGCTTGCCTTGCGGGCCGAGGAAAAGTACGTCGCCCTCCATCGGCAGGCACTCGATCGGCGGCAGCGCGAGGAACGCGTCAGCCGAGCCGCGGGGCATCAGTTGCTTGATCTGGCGAGTGGCGGCTTCGGTCCACTCGATGTCGAGTTGAATGTTGCTCATGCTGTCCTCCGCACCGGGGTGCGCACGGGTGGAAAATTTCGGTGCGCGACTTTAGCACAGCGCACGGGCACCGCAACCAAAAAAGCCGAACCCGGTTGCCCGGATTCGGCTTTTCGCTTGTGCGGTGCCGCCGAACTTACTGGCTGGCAGCGTCTGCGGCCTTGGCAGCCTTCTTGCCGGCCTTCTTCGCAGCTGCCTTGTGGTGAGCAGCCTTCTTGCCGTGGTGATGCTCTTCCTGCGCCGCCGGCTGAGCGGCTTCAGCCGCTTGCTGCTGCTGCAGCGCCTGTGCGCGCTGCTCGATCTCGGAGATCTTGGCCGGATCGGTAATCGTCTTGATTTCCGTGCTCTCTTGCGCATACGCTGCGCCAGTCAGCGCCGACATCGCTACCAGGATAGCCAGGGACGTCTTCTTCATTGCTTTACCTCCGCTAAGTGGTGATGAACCCGAGTGTTGCCGTTTTGTCTGGCGACTGCAATCGAGTGCGTGTCGAGTGTAACAAAAGTGACGGATCAATGTGCACCGGATCGTGGCGCGACGCAAGGCCCCGTTGAAGTCGCGCAACACTTCGCACGCTTCGTCACGCGGCTGCCATCGACGTCGCCGCCGTCATTTGCGCTCCGGTTTCCCCGGAACCGTCAGAACCACCCGAGCCATCGATAGACATGGAACTGCACGATGCCGACCAGTTCGTGCAGCGCCTGCTCGGCGTTGACTACATTGCGCCAGCGCGGCAGCCAGCCTGTTTGTGCACGCCGGCGATTCGCATAAACGGGCTGCGGATCGATCCCGAAACGGTGGAAATCGAGCAATGCGCGGCGCATCTGATATGAGGAAGTGACGAGAATGCGTGCGTCGTCATACTGGGAGCGTAGTATAGACGCAGTGAATTTCGCGTTTTCGTAGGTTGTGCGGCTATCCGGTTCCAGAACGAGGTCCGCGGGCGCGACGCCTTCGGCGACGAGTTGGCGCCCGTAAACGGCAGCCTCGGTTTCGCCGTGATGCTGCGGGTCGCCGCCCGACATCACTACGGTGCAGCGCTCGGCTTGCTGCCGGCAGGTGCGGTAGAGCGCTGCGACCTTGTGGATACGGGCGGTTCCGTCAGGTGGCGGCCGCAGCCCGGCGTCGGTGTGCTTCGTCCCTGCGCCGATGAGAATCAGTGTGGTCCGTCCATGCATGTCCGGGTGCTCGACGGGTGCGACGCCCGCCTCGGTCCAGGCGATCAGCGGCGCGGCGAGCCAGCCTGTCGCGAGCAGCCAGAACAGCGCAACGGCGGCGATCGAGATGATTCGTCGCCGTTTGCGGCAGAGCATGAAACAGATGAAGAGAAGTACAAATGAATCGAACAGAATCAATTTGATTGGGGTATGGTGTCTTTTTATGGACGGCTGACGATCCGGCCCTGACGCGACGCCGAACGTCGGCGTCCAGAATCGGTGGCGGTATCGGCGGGCGGAGACACCGCCCGGCGCGCCGCTTCGCATTGTCGCTGCACTTTAAGAAAGAATCGAGATGGCCACGTATTCCAACGAAGCGGTGCTCGACGCATTGAGACGAGTGCAGTACCGCCAGGTACCGTGGGCACGCCGCCCGGGCGTGTTCGAGTATCTCCGTTCGCTCGGGCTGATGGACACGGTCAGGCAGAAAACCGTTGCCCCCGCACCGGGCTTCCATGCGCCGGTCGACATTGCCGTGCTGACCGAAAGCGGTCGAGCCGAATTCTCGCGCCTCGAGCGCGACGAGAAATTACTTTCCTGGACCGATCGCCGCATGGCCGACTACGCATTGAGCGAAGCGAGTGCCGTGGCGATTCTCGAAAGCCGCCTGTAGCGGTCGATCATCCCGCCTTGCGCATTGCCGTGCGGCTGGCAATGCGCCAAAAAAAAGCCCGTATCGCGAGGATACGGGCGTACCGGATACTTTTGCTGTTGCCACGCTGTGCTCATGGCAACGTTGTGACTCGTCGCATGCGGCGCAGTTCCCCGCCGCGGGCATTTTCTTTGGCGAAATCCCGAAATTGGCAGGACTACGGATGACGCGGTACGTCGGTCGGCTGCGAGCCGATGCGCGCTCGCGCGTTGCTGGCGATGTCGCCGCGCAGGTCGCCACGCGGCACGGTTTGCCGGCTGGGCGGATTGGCGGACGGCGGCTGGCGGAGAGTGTTCCGATGATCCTGCTGGCGATGGGGCGGCTTCACGCGATCGTCGGCGTGGGCTGGAGCTGACAACGCCACGGAAATGACAATGCCGCATGCAACGAGCAGTGACATTGGTTTCATGGCGGGGCTCCCTTCAAGCCGTCGACGCGGCCTGTTGATATTTCGCTAAGGTAAGCGTGGGAGTGCAGGCTTGCTGTAAATATTGGTAAATAGATGTATCGCGGCACGACAACGGTAATCGACGGCAACGCGGGCGTCGCGAACAGGTCGCGTCGCTGAAAGAAACCGGGCGGCCGAAGCCGCCCGATCGAGTATTCGTTATGCCATCTTGACGGGCGCGCGCCAGGATTCCGGATTGGTCCAGAAGGCGCCGCGCAGCCGGTCGCGGCTCGGCGGTGCGGGCGGCTTCGCGGCGCTTGCGCCGATGCGCCCGCGTAGGGAGATCTGCCGGCCGCTCGTGCCGAGTCGCTTCACGATTTCGGCGAGCGTGCCGTCCGCCTGCCATTCGTCGAAGCGACGGCGGCAAGTCGGCGGCGACGGATAGCGGCCCGGCAGCTTCGACCAGCCTTCACCCGTCGACAGCACCCACAGCACGGCGTTCACCACCGAGCGGGCTTCCACGCGGGGGCGGCCGCGCCGCTCACTCCGTGCGGGTTCAGAGCAAAACAGACCCTCGACCAGCGCCCACTCGTTATCTCTCAAATCGTCGAACAGCATCATGTCCTCACCTCAGCGAAGCTAACTCCGGTGCGCTGCCCTGCGCCGCGCACTCTTCAGGCACTCGATCGTCGAGTGCCGGGTGGGGGCGTCCGGTTGGCCGGCAGCGGCGTTTCTGCTCTTCCGTCCGACCAAACCTGCGCCCTGTGCGCCAGGTAATGCACGAAGCGTGCCATGTCGGAGGTAATTCCCTCGAGAGCCGCTTGGCAGCGAGCTAACGGCTAAGTCAGCTAGGGGCGTATAAGACGCCAAAATAACCCGCCAGCAAATCGGGACAATCACCAATCTTGTGCAGCTCGCCCGCACCACGTGCGTTCGCGGATGTATTGCACCGCAGCGAAACATGGGGGCAGGTGCCCGATTCGCACATCGAAGCCGGATTCGCGCATTAAAATCGCGCATCGATATCGACGATTGATGAGGTCCAGAAATGAACGTCACGCTGCGCCAGCTTCGCGTCTTCATCGAGGTCGCGCGGCTCAAGAGCTTCAGTCGCGCGGGTGACGAGATCGGGCTCACGCAGTCCGCGGTCAGTCGCTGCGTGCGCGAGCTTGAGGCCGAGCTCGGGCTGAAGCTGATCGATCGTACGACGCGCGACGTGCAGTTGACCGATGTCGGCGGGAACCTGATCGCGAGCGTGTCCCGTCTGCTCGACGATCTCGACGACACGCTGCGCGAGATTCGCGAGATCGGCGAGCAGCGCCGCGGGCGCGTGATCGTCGCGGCCAGTCCGACGATCGCATGCCGGCTGATGCCGCGCGTGGTTGCGTCGTGCGAGCGCCAGTTTCCGTTCGTGACGCTGGGTTTGCGCGACGACGTGCAGAGCGACGTATTGCGCAAGGTGAAGTCGAGCGAGGTCGATTTCGGCGTCGTGATCGGTCCGCTCACGGTGGCCGATCTCGTCTGCGAATCGTTGATGACCGATTCGTTCTGCCTGGTCGCACGCGCCGACCATCCGCTCGCGGCGCGTGCCGAGGTGCCCTGGACGGCGCTGGACGGCGAGCGCCTCGTGCTCCTCGATCATGCATCGGGAAGCCGGCCGCTGATCGACGCCGCGCTGGCCGCTCATCATGTCAACGCGACGGTCATGCAGGAGCTCGGGCATTCGGCGACCGTGTTCGGACTCGTCGAGGCCGGCGTCGGCGTGAGCGTGCAGCCGTGGCTGTCGCTGCCGCTACCAGCCGGCTCGACGCTCGTCGCGCGGCCGCTCACGCCACGCACCGAGCGCACGGTCGAACTCGTGCGCCGCCGCGACCGGTCGTTGTCGCCCGCTGCGCAGGCGATCTGGGAACTCGTGCGGCAGATGCCGGCGAGGGCAGAGGACCTCGACTGACGCGGATCGACGTGCGCCGGCCCTGCTTGCAGGCCGGTACACTACGCGGATCGTGTTCCTCGAAGGTGGTTCTCGATGGTGCATTCCGCAGATTCTCTTCCGGTGGCCGGTTCGCCGGCGGCCCGCGACGCCGTGCACGCGTTGCGTCCGTCGCTGATCCGGGAAGTGGCGAACGCCGGCTTTGGCGTGCCGGACATGCTGCCGTTCTGGTTCGGTGAATCCGATCGCGTGACGCCGGACTTCATCCGGGACGCCGCCGCGGCGGCGCTGCGCGATGGTGCAACTTTCTACACGCACAACCTCGGCACTGCGCCGCTGCGCGACGCGATCGCCTCCTACGTCAGCGCCCGTCACGGTGCGACGGCGGCCGACACCGTGGCCGTGACGAGTTCGGGCGTGAGCGCGCTGATGCTGGCCGCGCAGATGTTGGTCGGTCCGGGCGAGCGCGTCGTCGCGGTCACGCCGCTGTGGCCGAATCTCGTCGAGATTCCGAAGATCCTCGGGGCGCAGGTCGAATGCGTACCGCTCGGCTATGGCGATGCGGGCTGGCAGCTCGATGTCGAGCGGCTGCTGGCGGCGCTGACGTCCGATACGCGGATGCTGCTGATCAACTCGCCGAACAATCCGACCGGCTGGACGATGTCGCGCGACGACCAGCAAGCCGTGCTCGCCCATTGCCGCCGCCACGGCATCTGGCTGGTCGCCGACGAGGTGTACGAGCGGCTCGCTTTCGACGCAGGCGGCGCGGACGGCGCGCCATCGTTCCTCGACATCGCGTCACGCGACGAGCGGGTCGTGGTCGTGAATTCGTTTTCCAAGGCATGGGCGATGACGGGCTGGCGCCTGGGGTGGCTCATCGCGCCGGCAGCGGTGATGGCTGACCTGTCGAAGCTCGTCGAATACAACACGTCGTGCGCGCCGGGCTTCGTGCAGGCCGCGGGTGAGGTCGCGCTGCGTGATGGCGAGCCGTTCGTGCGGTCGTTCGTCGCGGCGCTGCGCGATGCGCGCGATCACCTGGTCGCCGCGCTGCGCACCCTGCCGGGTGTCGAGGTCCCGCCCCCGCCGGGCGCGATGTACCTGTTTCTGCGCCTGCCTGGCGCGTCAGATAGCCTCGCGTTCTGCAAGACGCTGGTGCGCGAGGCGGGGCTCGGCCTCGCGCCTGGGCGTGCATTCGGCCCGAAGGGGGAAGGGTTTGTGCGCTGGTGCTACGCGTGCGATCCGGCACGTCTCGACGCGGGTGTCGAGCGGTTGCGGCGGTTCCTGGCACGGGGCGTGGCCGACCGCTGAAGCGGGGCCGGAGCGGGCAAGGCGTGCTGGCGGCACCCCGTTCGGCTCATCTTTACGCACCGGGCAATTTTGCGTAATATGGCGCTCAGTCACGCGGTTCCGTCGTTGAGCCGTGCTGTTCCGTCCGGTTTGGGCCTGGCCTGAAGTTGGTTCGCCGCCCCCGGTTCGTGCTCCCATCAATATGACCGATCAGAATCGGGCGAGCGCGTCTTCCGTTCCTTTCGTCTGTTTGTTGATCCGGTTCGTTTGACCACAGGGTCTGGCCTAGCTGCATGAATACCCAAGAGGCGAAGATCGTCCTCGAGACTGCTTTGATCTGCGCGCAGGAACCGCTGAAGCTCGGCGATTTGCGCAAGCTCTTTGCCGACGGCGTGTCGGCTGACACGGTCCGCACGTTGCTCGAAGATCTGAAACAGGATTGGTCCGGCCGCGGCGTCGAACTGGTGGCGCTGGCGACCGGATGGCGTTTCCAGAGCAAGCCGGCGATGCGCCACTATCTGGATCGCCTGCATCCCGAGAAGCCGCCGAAATATTCGCGTGCGGTGCTCGAAACGCTCGCGATCATCGCGTATCGGCAACCTGTCACGCGCGGCGACATCGAAGAGATTCGCGGCGTGACGGTCAATACGCAGGTGGTCAAGCAACTCGAGGATCGCGGCTGGATCGAGGTGATCGGTCATCGCGACGTGCCGGGACGCCCGGCGCTGTATGCGACGACCAAGCAATTCCTCGACGACCTCGGCCTGAAGGCGCTCGATGATCTGCCTGCACTCGAGGAGCCGGCCGCGAACATCGAGGCCGCGCTGCTGGCGCAGCAGGCGATGGATTTCGACGAGGGCTTGCCGGTTGCCGGCGACGCAACGGGCGACGCGCCGCAAACAGACGAGGCATCCGCCGGTCAATCGGCAGGCTTGCCGGATGATCCTGCGGCGGACGTCGCGTCGACGCATGAAATCGCGAGCCGCGATACGCTCGATGCTGTTCGCGGGCAAACGGAACGAATGGAACAGGCTGGCGCCGAAGCAGTGCCAGCCGGTGTGCAGCCCGAGCCGCCGCGCGCGGATTGGAACGAGGAAGATCGCAAACCGGCTGCCGAAGCGGTTGCCGGAGACGGAGCGGAAGCGGCCGGCGACATGCCCGGCGAGGCTGGCCAGGCCGACGCCCCCCGTTCCCGTCCTGCGGACGACGAGATGCTGGACGACACGTCCGACAGTCTCGCCGATGCCGTGCGAAGCGCCAGTGCACCCATCGGTGCCGATGCGCTGCCGGACGACGAAGCAGAACCTGAACAGCGTCGCGCCTGATCGCGGCCAACTTCTTGCCGCGCCCGCGCCGGGCGCGAGACCTGACATTTTGAGGTTGTTTTGACAGATATCCACGATATTGAATCGTCCGCGCCTGCCGTACAGGCAGCGCGTGCCGACGATGCACCGGAGCAGGGTGCTTCGACCGAGGGCGGCGACGAGCGTCCCCGCCGCGGTCTGCGGCGAGGCCCGCGCAGCCTGATCGCGCGGCGTCGCGCGGCGGCCAAGTCGAAGGGCGCCGAAGGCGAGCCGCAGGACGGCGAAGGCGCTGACGCGCAGCCGGCCGAGGCCACCGAAGCGCAGCAGCCGACGCGTGCGCCGCGCAAGGAAGGTTCGGCCAAGGGTGCTCGCAAGCCGGCAGCCAAGCGCGAAGGTGCGGCCAAGGCTCAGGGCGGCCAAGGCGGCCAGGGTCGTCGCGGCAGCGCGCCGAAGGCTGAAGGCGGCGCGGCAAAGGCGGAGGGCGATGCGTCCCAGGACGAACTGTTCGCCTACGTGACGTCGCCGGCATTCGATGCGGACAACTCCGCGGGCGGCAGCGGCGTGCGTGCGCCGATGCTGCGTCGCGGCCGTAGCCAGCCGGCGAACAAGCGCGTGCTGTCGCCGGACGACGACGCGCCGAAGCTTCACAAGGTGCTGGCGGAAGCGGGCATGGGCTCGCGCCGCGAAATGGAAGAACTGATCGTCGCCGGCCGCGTGTCGGTGAACGGCGAGCCCGCGCACATCGGTCAGCGCATCATGCCGACCGACCAGGTGCGGATCAACGGCAAGCCGGTCAAGCGCAAGCTGCCGAACAAGCCGCCGCGCGTGCTGCTGTACCACAAGCCGACGGGCGAGATCGTCAGCCACGCGGATCCGGAAGGCCGTCCGTCGGTGTTCGACCGCCTGCCGCCGATGAAGACGGCGAAATGGCTTGCGGTGGGCCGCCTCGACTTCAATACCGAAGGTCTGCTGATGCTGACGACTTCGGGTGACCTCGCCAACCGCTTCATGCACCCGCGCTACAGCGTCGAGCGCGAGTACGCGGTGCGCGTCGTCGGCGAGCTGGCCGAAGGCATGCGGCAGAAGCTGCTGCACGGCGTCGAGCTCGATGACGGCCCGGCGAACTTCCTGCGCATCCGCGACGGCGGCGGCGAAGGCACGAACCACTGGTATCACGTTGCGCTGGCCGAAGGCCGCAACCGCGAAGTGCGCCGGATGTTCGAGGCGGTCGGCTTGATGGTGAGCCGCCTGATCCGTACGCGTCACGGCCCGATTCCGCTGCCGCGTGGCCTGAAGCGCGGTCGCTGGGAAGAGCTCGACGACGCGCAGGTGCGCAAGCTGATGGCGACCGTCGGCCTGAAGGCGCCGTCCGAGGAGAAGGGCAAGCGCGCCGGTGCCGGCCAGGCAGAGCGTCGCCAGCCCGATCCGATGCAGACGTCGATGGGCTTCATCAGCCGTGAGCCGGTGCTGACGACGCACGGGCAGCTGGATCAGCCCCGTCGTGGTGGTGTTCGTCGCGGCGGGCCGGGCCTGCCGGGTCTGAGCGGCTACGGCAGCCTGCCGGTCGCGCCGTCGGGCTACGGTAATCGCGCCGGCGGCGGCCGGGATGGCAACCGTGCGGGCGGAGGCGGGCGCGATGGCAATCGCGCTGGCGGTGGCCGTGGCGATGTCGACGGCAACCGCGCGTCGTATGGCGCAGGCCCCAAGCGCGACGGCGCGGGCCCCAAGCGTGGCGGCGGCAAGGGCGGTAACCGTAACCCGAACGGCAATCGTGCCGAGGGTGCCGGCAACGGCGGCGGCCCGCGCGGCGGTCAGCGTCCGCAGCGCAGCCGCACCCGCAGCCGCTGAGCATTCAGGCATGCGGCGCAAGGCCGCCGGTGTGCCGGCCGGATCGGCATCTGGCGGGTCCAGCCGGTGCGAGGCATTGCGTTTATTGCTTTCGACTGTATTTATGTCACGCGGTGCTGGATGGCCGCTGGCATGACCGATCTCCGGCTTGCCTTCATGGCGCCGGTTGATCGTGCAGCCCGATTTCGCATTTTTGGGCCCGTAAAGGCAGGTGACGCGCTGCTTTTACCGGCTGGCTTGGCGTTTGCGCCAAAAATCGCTATAATCGCGGAGTCGCTGGGCGTACGGATTCAATGTGCGGCTCAGGTGCGACCACCAGTAAGAAGATGGGCGTTCCGCCCATTTTTTTTTGCTGAAACGGTTAGGCATCTCGGGTAGCGCTTCCTGCGCCGGCTAAGGCGCGCGCCCGCGGGTGTAATCGCGAGCGGCGGGCGCGAACACCTGAGAGGACACAGTGCAACTGACGGAACTGATAGAAACCACGGTCACCGGGCTCGGCTACGAGCTGGTGGATCTCGAGCGCACCGGGCGCGGCATGCTTTGCATCTATATCGATCAGCCTGCCGGCATCTCGCTCGAAGATTGCGAAAAGGTCACGCGTCAGCTCCAGCACGTCTTGACGGTCGAAAACATCGATTACGAACGGCTCGAAGTCTCGTCCCCGGGGCTCGACCGCCCGTTGAAGAAGCTGGCCGACTTCGAGCGCTTCGCTGGCAGCGAAGTTTCCGTGACCTTGAAAAAGCCGCTGGACGGGCGCAAGACGTACCGGGGCATTCTGCACGCGCCGAATGGCGAAACGATCGGTTTGGAATTTGAGAGGAAGAAGGGCGAGGCGGCCATGCTGGATTTCACGCTGGCCGATATCGACAAAGCCCGCCTGATTCCGCAAGTTGACTTTAGGAGCCGCAAATAATGAGTCGCGAAGTGTTGATGCTGGTGGATGCGCTGGCGCGCGAGAAAAACGTCGACAAGGATGTGGTGCTGGGCGCCCTCGAGGCTGCGCTCGCGTCCGCTTCCAAGAAGCTGTTCGACGAAGGCGCCGAAATCCGCGTCCATATCGATCGCGAAAGCGGCGAGCACGAAACCTTCCGTCGCTGGCTCGTCGTGCCCGACGAGGCAGGCTTGCAGGAGCCGGATCGCGAGATCCTGCTGTTCGAGGCACGTGAGCAGAAGCCCGACGTCGAAGTCGGCGAGTATGTCGAGGAACCCGTTCCGTCGATCGAGTTCGGTCGCATCGGCGCGCAGGCCGCCAAGCAGGTGATCCTGCAGAAGGTGCGCGACGCAGAGCGCGAGCAGATCCTGAACGACTACCTCGAGCGTGGTGAAAAGATCATGACGGGTACGGTGAAGCGCCTCGACAAGGGCAATTTCATCGTCGAATCGGGCCGTGTCGAGGCGCTGCTGCGCCGCGATCAGTTGATCCCGAAGGAAAACCTGCGCGTGGGCGACCGCGTGCGCGCTTATATCGCGAAGGTCGACCGCACCGCGCGCGGCCCGCAGATCGAGCTGTCGCGTACGGCGCCTGAGTTCCTGATGAAGCTGTTCGAGATGGAAGTGCCGGAAATCGAGCAGGGCCTGCTCGAGATCAAGGCGGCTGCCCGCGACCCGGGCGTGCGCGCGAAGATCGGCGTCATCGCGTACGACAAGCGGATCGATCCGATCGGCACCTGCGTCGGCATCCGCGGTTCCCGCGTGCAGGCCGTGCGCAATGAGCTCGGTGGCGAAAACATCGACATCGTGCTATGGTCGGAGGATCCCGCCCAGTTCGTGATCGGCGCGCTCGCGCCGGCAGCTGTCCAGTCGATTGTCGTCGATGAAGAAAAGCACTCGATGGACGTCGTCGTCGACGAGAACGAGCTGGCTGTCGCGATCGGCCGCAGCGGTCAGAACGTTCGTCTTGCAGGCGAACTGACCGGCTGGCAGATCAACATCATGACGCCGGACGAATCCGCCCTGAAGCAGGGTGAAGAGCGCGACCGGCTGCGTGCACTGTTCATGGCGCGTCTCGACGTCGACGAAGAAGTTGCCGACATCCTGATCGACGAAGGCTTCACGAGCCTGGAAGAGATTGCGTACGTGCCGCTCAACGAAATGCTCGAAATCGAGGCGTTCGACGAGGACACCGTGCACGAACTGCGCAACCGCGCACGCGACGCGCTGTTGACGATGGCCATCGCGAACGAAGAAAAGGTCGAGAACGCAGCGCTGGATCTCAAGAGCCTCGACGGCATCACGCCGGAGCTGCTCGCGAAGCTGGCCGAACATGGTGTGCAGACGCGTGACGATCTCGCCGAGTTGGCTGTAGATGAACTGGTCGACATGACCGGGATGGAAGAGGATGCCGCTAAGGCGTTGATCATGAAAGCACGTGAACACTGGTTCCAGTGAGAAATGACCATGGCGCACTGATTTGATGGCGGCCGTATGGCCTGACCCGATGCTAACCGCAAGGAATCGGTCCTTGCACTAAGAGGAATGAATGGCGAGTAACAACGTAGCCCAATTTGCCGCGGAACTGAAAATGCCTGCTGGTGTGCTGCTCGAACAGCTGCAGGCAGCGGGCGTCCAGAAAGCGAGTGAAGACGATGCGCTGTCCGAAACGGACAAGGCGCGTCTGCTCGATCATTTGCGCAAGTCGCACGGCGCAACCGACGGCGACAAGCGCAAGATCACGCTGACCCGCAAGCATACGTCGGAGATCAAGCAATCTGACGCGACGGGCAAGGCTCGCACCATTCAGGTCGAGGTCCGCAAGAAGCGTACGTTCGTCAAGCGCGACGACGTGAGCGAGGGTGCGGAACAGGGTCAGGCGCAGGTTGCCGAGGCGGACGACGATGCGGAACTGAAGCGTCGCGAAGAAGAAGCGCGCCGTGAGGCCGAGCTGCTCGAAAAGCAGGCGCAGGAGCTTCGCGAGCGCCAGGAACGCCTCGAGCGCGAGGAAGCAGATCGCCGCGCCCGCGAGGAAGCGGCTGAAGCCGAGCGTCGTCGCGCCGAGGAAGAGGCCGCAGTGAAGCGTGCCGCGGCCGAAGCTGCGGCGGCGCAGCAGCAGGCGGCCGCACAGCAGGCTGCTGCAGCCGAGCAGCAGGAAGCGGTCAGCACGCAGTCCGCACAGGACGAAGCACGCGCAGCCGCCGAACGTGCGGCTCAGCGCGAAGCGGCGAAGAAGGCTGAAGACGCTGCCCGTGAGGCGGCGGACAAGGCGCGCGCCGAGCAGGAAGAGATCAGCAAGCGTCGTGCAGCGGCAGAAGCCGAAGCGCGTGCGATCCGCGAAATGATGAACACGCCGCGCAAGGCAGTGGTCAAGGCAGTCGAGCCGCCGAAGCCGGTCGAGCCGCCGAAGCCGGCCGAAGCGAAGGGCACGCTGCACAAGCCGGCAAAGCCGGAAGGTGCGCAGGCGCGTCCGGCCGTGAAGAAGCCGGCCGGTGCGGCAGCGCCGGCTACGACTGCGCCGGCAGGTGCGGGCGACCGTAACAAGAAGCCGGGTGCAGGCAAGGGCGGCTGGCAGGACGACGCGTCGAAGCGTCGCGGCATCAAGACGCGCGGCGATTCGAGCGGCGGTGTCGACCGCGGCTGGCGCGGTGGCCCGAAGGGTCGCGGCCGTCACCAGGACAGCTCGACGTTCCAGGCGCCGACCGAACCGATCGTTCGTGAAGTGCACGTGCCGGAAACCGTATCGGTTGCCGACCTCGCGCACAAGATGTCCGTCAAGGCCTCCGAAGTCATCAAGGTGATGATGAAGATGGGTCAGATGGTCACGATCAACCAGGTGCTGGACCAGGAAACGGCGATGATCATCGTCGAAGAACTGGGCCACCGCGCGGTTGCCGCGAAGCTGGACGATCCGGAAGCGCTGCTCGTCGAAGGCGAAACCGGTACCGATGCGGAGCAACTGCCGCGTCCGCCGGTCGTCACGGTCATGGGTCACGTCGACCACGGCAAGACCTCGCTGCTCGACCACATCCGCCGCGCGAAGGTTGCAGCGGGCGAAGCGGGCGGCATTACGCAGCACATCGGCGCATACCACGTCGAAACGCCGCGCGGCGTCATCACGTTCCTCGATACGCCGGGTCACGAAGCGTTCACGGCAATGCGTGCACGCGGCGCGAAGGCGACCGACATCGTGGTGCTGGTGGTGGCAGCCGACGACGGTGTGATGCCGCAGACGAAGGAAGCCATCGCCCACGCGAAGGCAGGCGGTGTGCCGATCGTCGTCGCGATCAACAAGATCGACAAGCCGGACGCGAATCTCGATCGCGTCAAGCAGGAGCTGGTCGCGGAAGGCGTCGTGCCGGAAGAGTACGGCGGCGATTCGCCGTTCGTGCCGGTTTCGGCGAAGACGGGCGCGGGTATCGACGATCTGCTCGAGAACGTGCTGCTGCAAGCCGAAGTGCTGGAACTGAAGGCACCGGTCGAGGCGCCGGCCAAGGGCATCGTGATCGAAGCGAAGCTCGACAAGGGCAAGGGCCCGGTCGCGACGATCCTGGTGCAGTCCGGTACGCTGAACCGAGGCGACGTCGTGCTGGCGGGTACGGCTTATGGCCGCGTGCGCGCGATGCTCGACGAAAACGGCAAGCCGACGAAGGAAGCGGGCCCGTCGATCCCGGTCGAAATCCAGGGTCTGTCGGAAGTGCCGGGTGCGGGCGAAGAAGTGATCGTGCTGCCGGACGAGCGCAAGGCGCGTGAAATCGCGCTGTTCCGTCAGGGCAAGTTCCGCGACGTCAAGCTTGCGAAGCAGCAGGCCGCGAAGCTGGAAAGCATGCTCGAGCAGATGGGCGAAGGCGAAGTGCAGAACCTGCCGCTCATCATCAAGGCGGACGTGCAAGGCTCGCAGGAAGCACTCGTGCAATCGCTGCTCAAGCTGTCGACCGACGAAGTGCGCGTGCAGATCGTGCACAGCGCGGTGGGTGGCATCAGCGAAAACGACGTCAACCTCGCAACGGCATCGAAGGCGGTCATCATCGGCTTCAACACGCGTGCAGATGCACAGGCGCGCAAGCTGGCCGAGTCGAACGGCATCGACATCCGTTACTACAACATCATCTACGACGCAGTGGATGAGGTGAAGGCGGCGATGTCGGGCATGCTGGCGCCGGAGAAGCGCGAAGTCATCACCGGCATGGTCGAGGTGCGCCAGGTCTTCAAGGTACCGAAGATCGGTGCAGTCGCCGGCTGTATGGTGACGGACGGTATCGTCAAGCGCTCGTCGTCGGTGCGCGTGCTGCGCAACAACGTCGTGATCTTCACGGGTGAACTCGAATCGCTGAAGCGCTTCAAGGACGACGTGAAGGAAGTGAAGCAAGGCTTCGAGTGCGGTATGTCGGTGAAGAACTTCAACGACATCGTCGAAGGCGACCAGTTCGAAGTCTTCGAAGTGACCGAAGTCGCGCGTACGCTGTAACCCTCGCGCATCGGCTCATGGGCGGGGCAGGCTTGGGCCTGTCCCGCCCATTTTCATGGTGGCGTGCCAACACTGGCCGCCGCTTTATCCTGATAAACGGATCACGGATCGATCATGTCCAGGAAACGTACTTCCCCCAATCGCAACGTGCAGATCGCTGACCAGATTCAGCGCGATCTGTCGGAACTCATCATGCGCGAGGTCAAGGATCCGCGCATCGGCATCGTGACCATCCAGAGCGTGGAACTCACGCCGGATTACGCACACGCGAAGGTCTACTTCACCGCGTTGACCGGCGATCCGGACAAGACGCAAGAAGCGCTGAACCACGCGTCGGGTCACTTGCACAACCTGTTGTTCAAGCGCCTGCACATCCATACGGTGCCGACGCTGCACTTCCACTACGACCAGACGATCGAGAAGGCCGTGGAAATGTCGCGCCTGATCAAGGAAGCGAACTCGACGCGCGCGAAGGACGACGACGAGGCCGATTCGGCCGCCAAGGACGACTGAGCTCGACCGGCCTATGACGACTGCAGCACCCCAACGTCCGCGCGTGCCCCGGCGCGTGCTGGACGGTGTCCTCCTGCTCGACAAGCCGGTCGGCCTGTCGAGCAACGATGCGCTGATTCGCGCGAAGCGTCTGCTGCTCGCGAAGAAAGCCGGCCACACCGGTACGCTCGATCCATTGGCTTCGGGCCTGCTGCCGCTATGCTTCGGCGAGGCGACGAAGTTCTCGCAGGATCTGCTCGAAGCGGACAAGACCTACGAGGCGACGATGCGTCTCGGCCAGCGTACGGCCACCGGCGACGCGGAAGGCGAAGTGATCGAGACGCGGCCCGTCGAATGCGACCGCGCGGCGGTAGAGGCCGCGCTCGTGCGCTTCACCGGCGAGATCGTGCAGGTGCCGCCGATGTATTCGGCGCTCAAGCGCGATGGCAAGCCGCTGTACGAATATGCGCGGGCGGGGCAGACCGTCGAGCGCGAGGGCCGCAACGTGACGATCCTCGCACTCGACCTGCTCGCGTGCGACCTGCCTGACGTGACGTTTCGCGTGTCCTGCAGCAAGGGCACTTACGTGCGTACGCTGGCGGAGGATATCGGCGAGGCGCTCGGCTGCGGCGCGCATCTGACGATGCTGCGTCGCACGGGCGTCGGCGCGCTGACGCTCGAGCATGCGGTGACGCTCGATGCGCTGTCCGATGCAGACGAAGCGTCGCGCGATGCGTGGCTCCAGCCGGTCGACGCGTTGCTGTCGACGTTTCCGCTGGTTCGTCTCGATGAAACCAGCGCGAAACGTTTCCTGCACGGCCAGCGCCTGCCGCTGTCGGCGCTCGATCCGATCGACGCGGCCGAAGGCGGGCGTGTGCGCGTCTATGACGCCACTCGGCTGCTTGGCGTGGCGCGCAAGGCGAACGGCGTACTGGCGCCGGAACGGCTCGTCGTCACGGCGGCCTGACGCCGCGGCGCGAACGCGCGCCCATTTGTCAAGTCCTGGAATAGGTTGACAGTATCCAGGCGCTAGAACGCCCGATGCACCGCATCGGGCGTTTTGTATTTCAGAGCCGTATGCGGTCGCTCATGGTTGTAGATGTGCACCGACTGTTCGACC